>NZ_FNAZ01000005.1:0-412495 GCF_900102125.1 Paenibacillus sp. cl6col | reverse complement strand
ACGTCTGGTTCTCTTTGACTTGTACCGGAACTGTTCTTCCTTCTATTGTGCCATCCCCTAGTTGAGCAAAGGAGTTATTCCCCCACGACCATACTGTCCCATTTTTTTGCAGAGCCATACCATAATTATTTCCTGCCGCTATACCTGCAGCATCAATACCTGCCAACTGTACAGGAGACTGCTTATTGATTTTGGTTCCATCTCCTAGCTGCCCTTCGCGGTTATCCCCCCATGCCCACACACTTCCATCTTTCTTCATGGCTATCACATGGTATTCACCTACTGAAATGGCTTCGACTTCATCCAATCCTTTTACCATTACCGGCGTCTCTCGATTTGTTGTTGTACCATCCCCTAATTGACCGTAGTAATTTCCTCCCCATGTCCTTACGGTTCCATCTTTTCGCAAGGCCGCACTAAATCCATTTCCTTGAGAGATTGCCACGACTCCATCTAGCCCCTGTACTTGTTTTCCATGTAAATCCCACACAGTTCCATCACTTCTTAGTGCTATACCCACACTACTGGAGCTTCCTTGAGCAATTGCGCTTATTCCGGTAAGACTCAGTTTTTGTGGCTCCACCCCTGACGATGAGCCTCCCCATCTCCATATCGTCCCATCTTTCTTTAGAGCCATACTAAAATTATCTACTGCAGCTACAGCCACAACCGAATTCAGATTTGGTACTTTCTCTGGAGTAGGGTACGTGGAAAAGGTTCGATTTTTATCCCCCAATTGACCAAAGTACCCATATCCCCATGACCATACTTGGCCATCTTGTGTTACTGCCAGGGTATGAGATTTCCCCATTGCTGCTCCTATAACATTCTCCAGTTTGGCTACCTTCATAGCCTTGCTCGCTTTCCCTCCTTCGGTACCTAGACCCACTTGACCTGATCCATTGTCTCCCCACATCCATAATGTTCCGTCAGCTTTTACATATGCGCTGTTCTTCTCTCCTGCAACTAAAGTAGCTTGCATTTCAGGAAGCTCATACTTCATCCAGCCTGGTTCAGACCATTCCGACCACAGACTTCCATCACTTACTTTCACTCGTACCTGTACTATTTTATTTGCTTCTAGAGGAGTCGCTAACACCCAACTGCCTTGCGTATTCGTAACATCCACATATCGTTTTTGTATTCCAGAATCCACGAGAATCTTTCCTGTCTCATCCAGTATTTGTACTTGGTAGTTTCCAAATGGCGCTGACCAAGCTCCTTCTATATTCCAGCCTATAGATGGCAGCGTTACGTTTGATTTATCTGGTGTATTTTGTGTCCCTGCTGGATACCTCAGAATTGCTTTTAACGTCTGGTTCTCTTTGACTTGTACCGGAACTGTTCTTCCTTCTATTGTGCCATCCCCTAGTTGAGCAAAGGAGTTATTCCCCCACGACCATACTATCCCATTTTTTTGCAGAGCCATACCATAATTATTTCCTGCCGCTATACCTTCAGCATCAATTCCTGCCAGCTGCACGGGAGATAGTTTATTGGTTTTGGTTCCATCTCCTAGCTGCCCTTCGCGGTTATCCCCCCATGCCCACACACTTCCATCTTTCTTCATGGCTATCACATGATATTCACCTACTGAAATGGCTTCGACTTCATCCAATCCTTTTACCATTCCTGGCTTGTCCCGATTGGTTGTCGTGCCGTCCCCTAATTGTCCGTAGTAATTTCCTCCCCATGTCCATACGGTTCCGTCATTTCGCAAGGCAACACTAAACCCATCTCCTTGCGAGATTGCCACGATGCCATCTAGCCCCTGTACTTGTTTTCCATGTAAATCCCACACTGTCCCATCGCTTTTTAGTACGATCCCAACACTTCTGGGATTTCCCTGAGCCATGGCACTTATTCCTGTAAAATTCAGTTTTTGAGGCTCCACTCCCGACGATGAGCCTCCCCATCTCCATACTGTCCCATCTTTCTTCAGGGCCATACTATAATCACCTATTGCGGTTACAGCAACAACCGAGTCTAGATTCGGTACTTTCTCTGGAGTAGGATACGTTGAATAGGTTCGATTCTTGTCCCCCAATTGACCATAGTACCCGTATCCCCACGACCATACGCGGCCATCTTGGGTCAATACCAACGTATGATTACTCCCTACTGCAACTCCAATAACGTTCTCCAGGTTGGCTATCTTCATAGCCATACTGGCTTTCCCTCCTGTAGTCCCTAGACCCGCTTGACCAAATTCATTGTCTCCCCACATCCACAGCGTTCTATCCGTTTTTACATAGGCGCTGTTCTTTTCACCTGCAATTAGCATAGGGACTGTCGAAATCGTTGAAGTATAAAATCTATTACTTTCAGATTCATTACCAGCCTTGTCTACAGCCTTAATGACTAGTGAAAAATCCGTATTTGGAAGTTGATTATCAATAATAAATTTATTTTCCTCAGTTTCCCCAATGAATTTATCGTAGTTAAATATCTGATATTTCACATAACCTAGGTTATCCTTGGATGTATTCCACTCTATTCCAATGCTGTTTATACTCGTATGTGTTGCTCTCACATTCTCTGGAACAGTTGGAGCTTCCATATCAATTTTGAGCGTGAATGATTTCTTCTCTTCCTTATTTTCAGCTTTATCTATCGAATAGTACTTAATTTCTAGAACACCATTTTGCTTAATTTCTACCGGTGCCGTATATTCCATCTCAGGTCCATCATTAATTTGGTATATCGTCTTGCTCACACCACTTCCTCCATCATCGGTAGGATGAAGGGTCATCGTCACAGGCGTAACATACCAATTATCGTTTTTTATCGTTCCACTTAGAGTATGTGTTGTTACAGGTGCCGCTGTATCGAAGTATTCAGCAGCTGTAATCTCTTTCGATGGGTGCAAAATTTCTGTAGATCCATTGTTATTGAAATCATACAAAATATCTGTTTGACCTGCATTATCTTGTCCACCAACAAAGTTAAAAGAGACTTTAGAATTCTTTTTCATTTTTACATCTTCAATGATGTTAGAATTACCTGGGATGTCACCTTCATAAGAAGTAAACCCCATATTCAAGTTATCTGTATCAGAGCCTTCAAACTTAATGCTTAATTTAAGCCCATTTGGCACGAACAAAAATGTGGAATTATCCAAGACCTCGTATGCTAAGTCTGGTATCTCATTAATAAATTTCCCTTCACTATTAAAACCTGCAGTATTCCCTTTTGCATCGAACGCTGTAAGCCTGCCTGCAGCTTCAAAGTAGATTCCATGAGCTTTTATTTGCTCATTACTTATTCTAGGAAACTCATTTTCTAAAGGTGGTCTATTATCTACAACTATATTTCGTATTATTTTTAATGAATCGTAAAAACCTCTATTCTTGCTATCATCATTTTTATCTTCTTTGGTGATCAGTCCCACGTGTCTGCTTCTTGTATAATAATTAGTTGAATTATACATATCATTGAAGTTAGCACTTAGAATAGGAACGACATCGTCTCCTTCACCCCATAAAACACGATATTTCCAATCAAGACCGTAACCATAGTATGGGTCTAACTTCGCTTTTTTAAATTGTGTAATTGTCTGATATCCATGTGCAATGATTCGATATTCCTTGATAGAAGGGTCTAGAGCATAGTTTTCAATTTTATATCTGAATGAATTACTGGATTCTGGATCTTCGTAGAGAAATTTATTATGATTTTTAGAAATATATTTTTTTAATTCACTATAATTATTGACTATGTTCCCCTCACGATAATCATCTAAATAATACGAAGTAAAATCAAATTGATTCCTATATAAATTTTGATATGCGTCCACGAATTTCTTCCCAGGAAGTAATTGATACACTGCAGGCATATTTTGCACCATTTCTTTGGCTCTAATAATGTCAAATGGAAAAGTACCTGTGGAAACCCCAAGCGTATCTCCTGCAACTAAGCCTTTTATTGAACGAACGGTACCTAAATTTGGAGAAGCTAAATTAATAAAATTCTCAACTTTTTCTTTCGCGAAAGGATTTGTAAGTAAATAATGTCTGGCTACGATTCCACCTGTACTATGAGTAACAATCGTGACTCTCTGCCCTTTCGATAATCGGAATGCTTCATCTACATATTTGCTTATTTCGGAAGAGGCGTTGCGTAAATCTCTTCTCCAATCGTAAGGTGCCTCAACAACTTCTATGCCCATATCCTTCAGGCTGTTTATAAATTCTTCGGCAACATCCCGCTTACTATTAAAAGGATTAGGCACATTATAGTATTTGATAATTGAACCAAACGTAGATCCATCCTTCGGATTGCCATAATCATTTAAGTCTAAGCTATCTAATGTTAAGTAAGTCGGCCATAATGTTGAATTGCCCCGTACAATTTCGGAACCTAGGAATCCAGGCACAAAGACAACAACATCCCGCTTCTTGTCTACAGTCACGTTTACTGAAACCGCTGCGGTATTCCCGCTGGTATCAACCGCCTCATAAGTAAACCTATAGCTGCCTACAGAACGAGGAGTATATGAATATTTGCTACTAGTAACAACCTGTTCTTTTATACGTGAACCGTTGAAATCCACGTACATGGTCGTTTTGGCAACCTTTACATTATCAGTTGCGCTAAGTGTAAATGACAGTTCTTCGTTAATCATATAGGGCTCTTTTGTATCCAGTGACATTTTGACTACTGGTTTTACTAGATCTTGAAGCGTTTTTTGCGAGAGCTTAATGTAATCACTTAACTCTCCACTTCCATTTTTACTGGCGACTTCAATTGTATATAGTGTGTTTGGATTCAAATTATCTAATGTAAAATAGTTACTATTAATTGTACTCCAGTAGACTCCATTAACGCGGACGCTGTATTGGGCGCCGTACGTTCCATTCCAAACAATCCGCATACTTGTCTCTGTCACATTCGTGGCAATGATATCTGTTGGAACCGGATACAATGTTGTTTTTAAGATGCTAATATAGTCACTCACTTCGTCGTTCTTCTTTGAGGCTACTTCGAACTTGTACTGGGTGTTAGGCTTTAAGTCTTTAAAAGTATGGCTTGTATCAGTTTTACTCGTTTCATAGATACCATTCTTCTTAAGACTGTAGGCGGTTGCTCCATTCACTGAAGTCCATGCCAATGTCAAGCTATTGTGTGTCGCTGCTGTAGTTCGCAAATTTGAAGGTGGTAACAAAACATTCGCAGTATTATGCTTAATTGATGCGTATTCACCAAGCTGACCGGAACTATTCTTAGATGCAACTTCAAGGGTGTAGGACGTATTCGGAGTCAAGTTTTTGAATGTGTAGGATGTTGTCGTAATACTCGTCTCGTAGGTACCGTTCTTTCGCAAGCTATATGCTACTGCACCAGGAACAGAGTTCCAAGATATGGTGACAGCATCTTTAGTCGCTGCCGTTATTTTAATTCCCGTAGGAGCAGGAATATCTTCACCTGTTGTCTTATGAATGACTGCATAAGAGCTCGTACCATAAGAATTGGATGCTGCTACTTCAAGGGTATAAGCTGTGCTGTTAGACAAGTCTTTAAGAATATATGTTGTATCTGCTGTTCTTCCTACAACAGAACCATTCTTTTTCACAATATACTCAGTAGCATTAGCAACTCTATCCCAGTTTAGAGTAATACTAGTGCTGCTCGACGTTGCCTTCAGTCCTGTAGGTGCTGCTGGAGCTCCGTTGGCTCCTTCACCTGATGTTCTAGTAGAAATCGAAGAAAACGAACTAGTCGCATTACTATTAACCGCTGCGACTTCTAATCGATACGTCATATTCGGCTGCAAACCCGTAAATCGAAACTGCGTATTAGATGTCCGATCGACCAAAGTGCCGTTCAATTTTAATACATACGAATCTGCACCACTTACTCGATCCCAGTTCAATTGGATGCTTGTTTCGGTCGCACTCACACTCAGATTGGTGGGTGAACGCAGACCGCTGCTCGCATCTACTACATTAATATAAAAATTGTCTACAATATCGGTACCAGAATAAGCGTACTTGATCCGATATTTTCCGGGCACGGTAAAATGGCTTGTTGCCCATACAAATGTGATTGCCGTTCCTGCTGGCACATTCGAGCGAGAATCCCCCATAATTTTATCCCCGGCTGGATCAAACACACCAATATAAACCAGAGTCTTTGGATCCGATAGTTTCAAAGAAACTGTAACCATATCCCCTGGGTTAACGGTCTGATTATTGCCTTGATGATCATACGATGCGATGCTCACTCCATCACCAGGTATCGGCTCTTCAGGAACGGAATTATCCTCTTCCAAGGAGTTGACAACTGGTATTGCTTGATCGATTAAACCTAATGACTTCGCAACGTTCAGCAAACCAACTCCATACTCATGTTTCTCACCAAGAGGAGTAGCATGATCGTAAGCGAGCTGTTTCACTTCTTCAACAGAGAGCTGGCGATCCATGGCCCATATATCTGCCAATGCACCCGTTACATGCGGTGCTGCCATTGAAGTGCCTGACATAACTCCATAGTCCCCATCTTTGGTTGTACTCAAGATATCAGATCCCGGAGCAACCAGATTAATTTGTGAGCCTACGCTCGAGTAATTTGCTTTTTTATGTGCCTTTGTAACCGCTCCAACTGAGATTACCTCAGAAAATAAAGCAGGATACAGTTCTGTCTCCGTTCCAGCACCATGATTCCCTGCTGAAGCGACTACGATTATTCCTTTATCTACGGCTTTCTGTACCGCCTCATGCAAAGCCTTGCTGTACTCCATGCCGCCAAAGCTCATGTTAATAATGTTCATATCATGCTCAATCGCCCATTCAATCCCTTGAATGACTTGGCTATATGAGCCGCGTCCGCTGCTATTCAGCACTTTAATGGCATACAGTTCCGCCTCAGGTGCTACGCCAATTACACCAGCATCATTCTTCTTTGCTGCAATCGTGCCGGATACATGCGTGCCATGGCCATTATCATCTATGTAAGATGAACCATCTACAAATGAAACCCCGTCAACGATATCCAAGTCGTTATGTGGGCTTATTCCCGTATCAATGACGCCGATTTTAATGCCTTTCCCCATTAAGTTATTATATTGCGCAAGGTCGGCGCCAATGGAATAAACACCCCACGGTGTGATTTCAGTATCAACCGGCATAAATTTATAGGATTCATGATCTTTCGTGATCACGCTGGTTGAGGCCACCTCAACTATTGAATCTGGTTCAATAAACGAGATATTCGGATTGTTCTGCAGTTGCGTTAGCTCCACTTCATTTAGGTGCATCAGAAGTGCATTTGCAACCGGCAGTGTTTCTACTTTGGTCGTATTAGGAGAGGATTGCATCATCCTCTTCTTAGTAGTAGGTGTATTAAGAAATTGATCAAAGGTGATCCCCTGCTTCAATCCAACCAAATATGGTTCCCGCGGTTTTCGTTCTTGCTCTTGACTCTCCTGATTGTCTTGTCTCTCTTGTTCCCCATAAGTAGCAGAAGATACGGAGGTGTTCTCTTGATTTGTTACCGTATGATTTAATTTAAGATCATCGAACAATAACGAATAATTATCTTTTGTAAATTCTTGATTCAAGTAATAGCTGCCTAGTGCACTGGTAATATCAGTACCTATTAATATGAAGATGCATAGCAATGAAGCGAGCAGCCTATATTTCTTTTTCATTTACCCCTAGCCCCTTTATACATATGTTGGAAACTCATTTATCTTTTTTGTTCAAACGTTTCCTGGTATTCCACTTTTTCATATACACGATTAGTACGTACAAGAAGAGTGTTAAAAAATATACGCAATAAACCGTAAAGTAAAACAATAAATGTAAAGGATGAAATCCTGCATTATCTGTACCGTCTAGTATTAAATTCTCCTTTGGTATAAATTTCTCTTCTTCTCGATCTAGTACGAAATATTTTTTAGAACACGGAAAATCAAAAATGCTAATAACATCTTTTCCATGGTGTCCCCACATTTCTGGAACTTTTGAGGACGAAGTTATTGCATGCCACTTATGATCTACTCCTCCGGGCATAATCGAAGAACTCTGAACCAGTCTTGTCTTCACTTCAATCTTCTCGACATTTTCATGACAATAATCAATAAACAATTGATGCAATGCCCTCTCTATCATCATCTTCGCCTGATAGTCTTGATACAGTTCCTTGATCATAGGGATACTGATCACAATAAACACGATAGTGAACCAAATAGCTTTTCTTCGCAGTGTTCTGATTTACTTCACCTCCAATCCAAAATAGGGCTGCGTATACTCATTTCGCAATACTAACCTTTGGTTATACAATACATAGCAACTCTCGCAATCTTATTCCAATTTTTTCTTATACTATCCTCCTAATAATAGATCCTTAATCCAGTATTTTCAATCTGTTTTAGATATAATTTTACTCATTCATATTGAGAGAATAATCATTGCAAGGACGAAGTGAAGAACCACCAAAATATGTGGAGAACACGATAAGGCAACCCCCTAATAATTTCACAAATGTCTTCAACTACGGTTGCTTGCACAATCCTTACATTTACACGCAGCCGACACCAATCAGAGAAGAACTGCTTTTTAGTTTTTCTTTGTAATCAAAACAAGCGGAAGCGCGCTGCTTCACTTGAATGTGAACAACATCACTTCCGCTTATATTGAACTTAAAACCTTAAAACAAACTCACTCGATTCGGGAAAAATTGATCCGTTATCGTATATGTCCACGTTGCAGAAGGAATCTTCAAATCCTCATCATTAAAATGAAGCTCGATGCATCCCGAATCGATGTTGGAAAAATGATCGAGCACTCTCTGCACTATGTCCCCATCAATCTGCTCAAATGCTGCGATGACGAGTCGGTTGTACTCATCCAACGGATTGTTATTTCCGAGGCTCTCCAAATGGATGCCTTCCTTCACATAGGCGACATACGCCAAATGGTCTGCCCAGCATTGATCCATGATTGCCAGAAGCACTTGTCTCTCAGCAGCATGGACTCTTGACGTTCCGAATTGTTCACACAGTTGCCTGTAACGCTCTGGTGCATAATCAGCAATAATGTTAGGTCGTTGTCTCCCATGCAGGATTTCATTGCGTCGATTGAACAAGATCATTCGCTGCTGCTCCAATAAATCTGCGTATTTGTTCAACGTCTTCTTCATATCCAGATGCTGTCCATCCACAACTCGCTGTACATGCTCAATCAACTGCAAGATTCGGGAATCATTCAAGGGCTCGTCCTGCCTGCGAGCAAGGAGATCATGCGGCAGTACCTCAGCAAGGTCATAGCGAATGAATAGATCATCCTCCAAGCTAATCATGTAACGTGAAGTTCCTGGATCCCCCTGACGTCCCGCTCTCCCTCTTAGTTGATTATCAATTCTCGCATTCTCATGTACATTCGTTCCAATTACATAAAGGCCGCCCAGACTCGTCACCTTCTTATATTCTTCCAAGCTTCCGCCGCCTAGGACGATATCTACTCCCCTGCCTGCCATATTCGTGGACACCGTAACTGCCCCAAGCATTCCTGCCTTGGAGATAAGCGCAGCTTCTTCCCAGTCGTTGTATGCATTCAGAACTTGACAGGTCACTCCAGCCCTACGCAGTGCTTCTGCATATTCATTCGACTCCTCGACGCTGGACGTTCCGATCAGGATGGGTCTCCCTGTCTGATGGACAGCCCTAACTTGATCCACAATGGCTTGCTGCTTCGCAGCTCGATGGGTAAATACCATATGCGGCTCATCTACTCTTCGACTGGTCTTGTTGGGCGGAATGGAGATCACTTGGAACCCGTACATGTCCATGAACTCCTGAGCAGCCAACTGTGCCGTAGCCGTCATGCCGCATTTCTTTGGATACAAATGAAGCAGATGCTGTAGCGTAATGGTGCCTAGTATCTGACCATTCGCTCGTATGTCCAATCCTTCCTTCGCTTCTACCGCTGCCTGCAGCCCATCCGGCCAATGCCTGTGCTGTGCGATTCGACCCGTACATTCATCAATGAGCTGGACTCGCCCATCCCTCACAATATAATGAACATTTCTCTTCAAGAGCGCCTCAGCATGCAGCGCGCATTGCAGCATGGTCAGTACGTTTATATTGTGATCCTCGTATAAATTGCCGCAACCAAGTGTGGCTTCGACTTTATCGATGCCATAGTCTGTAGCGTATACATTGCGAAACTCCTTGTCTGTCTCATAATCTACTCCAGAGATGAGCTGCTTAACAATGCCTGCATAAGACACCGCCTCCCGCTTCGAAACTCCCCTCTCACCCGCAATGACCAAAGGGACTCTCGCCTCATCAAGCAGAATCGAGTCAGCTTCATCAACTAATGCAGCATGAAATGGGCGCTGGACGAGTTGCTCTGTGTCCCTAACCAGCGAATCCTTCAAGTAGTCATAACCTGCCTGCTTGGCTGTCAAATACGTTATGTCAGCAGCGTATGCTCGCTTTCTATCCTCAGAATTGCGCCCCTCCGTAATACAGCCAACTGTCACGCCTAAATATTCATAAATAGGTCTCGTCCATTCTGCATCTCTGTTGGATAAATAATTATTAAATGTAAGAACATGTACCCCGCGCCCTGACAAAGCATGCAAAAAGGCGGGGAGAACGGCGGCTAACGTTTTACCCTCACCAGTTTGCATTTCAATGATGCAGCCTTCATGTAAAGCCATGCCTGCGAGCCATTGCACGTCATATATTCGGATTCCCTTCACTCTCCATGCGGCCTCATCAACCAGTCCCGCTGCCTCTATGACATCACGAGCCGATGCTACTCCTTCTCTAACCCTCATTTTCATCGTTTTCGCACGCTGCTTGATTTCCGAATCACTCCATGCTTGTGCATGAATCTTCCTCATCTCTATCACTTGCTCCAAGTAAGGTATCAAGTTTCGATTGCGATATTTCTCGCTCCATCTCTCAAACCATTTACTTGTCATTCTCGTACTCCTCCTTACATTGAGCGTTTCTATCCGCACAAAAGGAGGTGTGTGTCAGGATCCTTCCAAAGGTGGTAACGAACAAGAATCAACTGATTTCGAATACGAACAAATTCATATCCCTGTACAAGATGATTAGAGAGTGGCCGGTCATCGCCTTGTTGCTCTACAGTGACATGTACCTTGCCTAGATATAGAAAGCTCTCCATGAAGAGAAACACACAGTTCCGCACACGTTCGAAGTCGAGATCGCCTGCTAGCAAGCGTTGAAACATGACATATATTCGAATGAGATAGTCGATTTCTTGAGCATGATTAACTTGGTTCATCATCTAACCTCGTCTTACATCCATATTTTACCTTGTAAAGAGTGTATCTATTTCTCTCTCCCGCGTCAAAGAGAAGTTGAGTTCCTTGCGGGATATTCGCAGTTAATCTAAAGCGAATATTCAAATTGACTACCTAAAAAGAGATGAATTGTATCTTAAATAAATGCAAGTTTTTCAGTGGCCACCTACAGCAAAGGAATATTTTCATTTACACAAAATTCTTGACGCTACCATGAAAACTATGTAGAAAATCATTTTGTATAGGAACCTCTCTTCGTACCTTTACTCTAGCTTTCCTATTTTTTATAATATATTTTCTGAAAATGTGCTAGAATCTGAATCCTTGTGAAATTGAGGAGGGGTTAATTTGAATAAAAAAAATATCTTTTTGGGGTTAGTGGTTCTAGTTATTGCTATTATGGGTTTTATTATTTCTCGGACACAAGTTGGAACATTCCAAGTGATTTTTAATATTTTTGCAATTCTAGTAATTATCCTGATTTCTCTTCTGTTTTTTAGAAAAAAATCTTAAAGCTGACGTGAATATTAGTAACGTATTGCTTTACCAAGCGTTTCAAGAAGCGTACAACAAGCGAAAAAACCACCGAGACTAGGTTGGGCCCTTAATCGGTGGCTTTTCGTTGAAAAGTAGAATATACTCGCCGTGGTTGCCCACTGGCTCTTTTGTTAAAGGAGCTAATCTTGCAGGAGCCCAATTCCCACAAAGGGAGATAACGGGCTTCAACAGAATTAATTTTAGTAGGAGATGTATGCTGTTCCTTTTGTTGTTTTATTACCTTTGTTTTGAGCCTCTACACGGTATTTCTTATTTGTATCAACTGGAACATTTTCAAACACAGGTTCCTTCTCATCATGGTTTCCACTCACTGTCGCATAGTCTACTAATTTATCAGTCTTGTCCTCATAAAGCCAATATTTAATTTTTGTTTTTCCGTTACTGGATTGCTTCACCGTTAAAGTTAATCTGTCACCAGATGGATAGAATGCGCTAGAATCCTCTGTATCATCTGCACTGACTTCAAAATGCCACGTGTAATTTGCAGCATTAACAGAGCTTTTAGCTTGAGCCACATTTGAAATAGATGGTTGTGCATATGCTGGGATAGCCATCAAGAGCGTAGCAGCCGCAGTCATAAGAACTAATGATTTTTTCATTAAATGCCCCTCCTAATTTAATGTTGTTTGCATCAAAATGTTTGAAGTGTACTACTGAAGTTGAGTTTATTGTAGCTATAAATAAAACAAATAAATAGGGGAGTATCATTACTATTTCTAGTGGTAAAATGACTAGTTCTGCGCAAAAAAAAGACAGCATTAATTGTTGTCCCTTATACGTTATGTATGCCGTTAAATGCTATATAGGGAAGCATACTCCTTACATATGACTTCCATTTCGACCCATGGTAATATGAGGAATGTAGGTTGAATTCTTTAGAGGGGGACTTTCCATTGGAGACAAAGAAAAAAATCATGGTCATCTTCGGAACGAGACCGGAAGCGACGAAGATGTGCCCAGTCGTTCAACAGTTGAAGCAGCATTCCGATTGGTTCGATACCAAGGTTGTCGTCACGGGACAGCATCGAGAGCAGCTCTATCAGGCACTCTCTCATTTCTCGTTATCACCGGATGTTGACTTAAGCTTAATGAAGGAAAATCAATCGCTAGCCTACTTCACCTCTGCTGCAATCGCAGGGCTGGATAATATCATTTCAGAAGATAGACCGGATATGATTCTTGTTCATGGCGACACGCAAACGGCGATGTGCGGCGGACTAGCGGCCTTCTTTCACAAAATCCCTGTCGGGCATGTAGAAGCAGGCTTGCGTTCCCATAACAAATACTCCCCGTGGCCAGAGGAGGTCAATCGCAGAATTGTAGATGTCGTAACCGATCTGCTGTTCGCGCCTACCTCAGTTGGGAAGGACAATTTACTTCGTGAAGGGTACGATGCTGGGCATATTTATATAACGGGGCAAACGGCTGTAGATGCTGCGCTGCAGACATACCAAGAGGATTATACATTCCATGAAGCTTCATTAAATGAGCTGATTCACCACCGCGGAAGACTTATTACGGTTACTGCTCATCGCCGGGAGAACTATGGGGAACCGATGCAGCACATGTTCCAAGCGATTCGTCGACTTGTAGACGAACATCCTGATACGGCTGTCATTTATCCTGTCCATATGAGCCCAGTCGTGCGGGATGCAGCACATACTCTACTGTCTGGACATGAACGGATTCACTTGCTGAACACATTGGAGTATCCAGATATGATTAACCTGCTTGCTCGCTCTTATCTCATAATGAGTGATTCCGGTGGTCTGCAGGAGGAGACAACGGTATTCAACAAGCCACTTGTGCTGATGCGGGATACAACGGAACGACCTGAGGCCGTAGCCGCCAATATGGTCGCGCTAGCCGGAACAGAGGAAGACACGATTTTCAACATTGCCAACCGACTGCTTGCGAATGAGCAGGCCTACCAAGACATGACCAAGTCTAGCAATCCGTTTGGTGATGGACAAGCTTCCAAGCGGATCGTGGACATCATTGCGCATCACTTCGGCTTTGCGTCGGAACTCCCAGCTCCATTCGAATGCTAGAGAACGAAGCATGATCTAACTGTTCCGAATTTATCGTGCCCCAAAGATAAGACATAGAATACCATCCAAGTTGTAGCCTTATAAAAAAGATTGATCATTAAAAACAAAGTATGCTTATTTAAAATAAACATTGATCATTTATAAAATTATTTTCCTGTAGTGGTGAAAAATACATTGCTATTATCTCAGTGTAACTTTTAATAGGAAAGGGGTTTATAGGTGAATAAAGAGAGCGATCGTTTATATTTCATCGATAATCTAAAAATAGCTTTAATTATGCTTGTAGTAGCTCACCATGCTGGACAAGCATATGGACCAGGTGGTTGGTGGTATTTTATGGATGATGAATCTATCAACTGGTTGGGCAGGTTTTTCTCTGTAAATGCAGCATTTTTTATGAGTATGTTTTTCTTTTTATCAGCCTATTTTCTCCCTCAATCAATCGCGAGAAAAGGGCCGAAACGGTTTTTAAAAGAACGGCTTATTAGAATTGGGATTCCATTACTACTTGGATTTCTCGTGATAATTCCTATTCTGATGTATTTATACTACATTAATTTCAGAAATTATGAACCCATCTCATATTTTCCTTACTATGTTAATATATTTTTTGGACTTGGTAATGAACCCTCGAACTGGTCCGGGCCATCATGGCCTGATATGCAATTTGGACATTTATGGTTTTTAGAGCATTTACTTGTGTATGCGGTTGTGTTTTCAGTCTGGACCTTCTTTACATCCAAGAAATCCACAAAAAAATTTGATGGAAACATTAAGGTTTATCAGATTCTCTCCTTGTGGTTGATCGTTAGTTTAGTGACTTTCATTACAAGGATATGGTTTCCTATTGATCATTGGACAGCTTTCGTAGGATTTATTCAAACAGAATTTGCACATGTACCACAGTATGTGAGTTTCTTTTGTTTAGGCATTATGGCCTATCATCGCAAATGGTTTTTAACTTTGAGTGCGAGAGTAGGATACATCTGGCTTATTATTGGAGTATTAATAGTAACTATTTTGTATTTTGGAGGGAATACGGTAGATCCTTTTCTTTTAAAAGGGGGGCCAAACTTCGGTTCGTTGACTCGATCATTAATTGAGACGTTACTGTGTATTTCGCTTGTAATCGGTCTTCTAATTTTATTTAGAGAAAAAATTAACGGCACTAATCGTTGGTCAAAGAGGTTATCAAACAATGTATTTGTTGTTTATTTCATCCATGTGCCAGTAGTTGTGTTCCTTCAATATACATTGAATGACCTACCAATACCGGTCATGGCTAAATTTCTTATAACGGCATTTTTAGGAATCATTCTAAGTTTTTTGCTAAGTCATTTTGTATGGCGAAAGATTCCATACCTCAAAAAAATGATGTAAAGGAAATAAACTTTAGATAAATGGAAAAGCCAGCATTATTGTTAGCTATTGTCTTAGTAGGATAATGAGTAAAAATAATGATTTTTGTTCAACTAACGGAGGCGTTAGTTTATTTATGAACGAAACTGTATTATTTGATAGAGTGACAAAGTATTTAATACAAAAATACAATTGCCACTCATATAGTAGGGGTGATTTTACTGAAGAAAGTGACTTGGACATTGATATTGCAAGGAGGATATTCTATGGGTCTAGCAGATTGATTAATCAGATTTTAAATAAGAGGAGGGTAGTAAATCCGGTAGTTTATTACTTGTTTCAATGTTATTTATTTTACTTATAAAATACCGAAATGTACGTAAGGAAACGGATGATAAGCCCATGAAGGGAAAACAGAAACTGAAGAGTTTCATTCGGGATTCCCAAGAAGGTGTAAAGTACCTCTATGCTAATGGAGCTCAAATTGTATCGACGATTTCAGCTTTGGTTCTCGGATTTTCAACCAGTTTTATTGTGCTTAGTGTTACCATTCATTCTAAATATTCTCTCCATTTTTCAGAAGAGTATATTGGAATACTATTATCTTGTGCTGGTATAGGTAATGTCGTTGGCGTACTTATAATGAACAAATTTAAAAATGCAAACTGGTTATATCTTCTCAGTACTTTAATGATTATATCTTCATTTGGTATTTTATTATTGATATCAAATTCATTTATCACCATGTGTTTCGGAATGATAATCTTTGATGGGGCACTTTCTATGGCATTTGTTGTTCAGATAACTGTTCAACAGGGGATTACTCCAGACTATTTGATCGCCAGGGTTCGAAGTTCCATATACGTTTTTGGTGGAATTGCAGCAATGATAGCGACTATACTATCTGGTTTGATTTCTGAATGGAACTCTACGGCAGCATTGGCATTTGGATCATTGGTTTTATTAGTCAATGGCTTGTTTATTTTTAAATATAAAAAGCAAGGAGTAGCAATGGATAAAATCAGTCCAATTCATGCTACATCCAAAAGTAGCTGAATGATGGAAAGACTTATTCCGGGCGCAGACGACAAAAGGGTTTAGGGATAAGACCATTCAGAAAGCAAAAACCTCTACTATCCATATTGGGTTTCTCTGTTTTTGATAATAACCATTTATGGGGAAAGTTTGTGAATATATAAACTTAAACGATCGGGTGCTTTAGTTAAATAAGAAATGATCAAACTATTATATGAAAATTTATATTTAATCAAATAATAAACCGTTATTTTGATCAATCTCTTTTCAAAATAACGGTTTTTTGATCTCGGGGCACGAATCCATCGACAGCTTCATCCAACGCTTTGATCAAATATTTTGGGCGTAGCGCTCACTCGGCATTTTCGTCAACACGACATATAGACAGGAAACGGCATCTGTTCCGCTGCGGTAAGAGAAGCTCTCGTCACCAGTAATATGAAGGATGTCACCTTCAGCAACTCCTGTCTCCACGCCATCACTATTCACGATCCCGCTTCCATCCAGAACTAGAATATTGACGTTTGCTCCCGGATGACGATGTTTCGGCAATTCGGCTCCCGGACTGAAGTTCAGTACGAATATCACATTTTCCTCATCCTTATGAATAATTCGTTTCGTAAATTTGTTCTCTACATATTCTTGATACTCGGTCACGTGATTTTTCTGCATGAGTTCTCACTCTCCTGAATTTTAGTTTTAGTACCTTCATTACCCCATTCTAGACAAAGTCAATCCTTCAACTATCACGAAAGTATACACTCATACTCATGACTTCCCTTATGACTTTTTAGACTTCATCCCCACGTACTTCTATTATATTGAACTTGTTTACATACTTTGTGATTCCAATCACATTCAGGAATATCCAAATATACCGGCCTACGATAGAGGGTTGCTTACTTACTCACCTCCACTTGCATTCATTGCCTAAAAATTGTACGATCGATAAGAATTCAATCACAAAACGTTAGAATTGGAGAATGATCCATGATCAATCAAATCGGACAAGTTATGCTGTATGTCAATAATCAAGACCAAGCGGTGCAATTTTGGACAGAAAAAGTCGGATTCATTGTCGTGTCGGAAGATAACAACGGGCATGGAATGAAGTGGATTGAAATTGCTCCTGCACAAGGCGCACAGACATCCTTCGTGCTCCACAATAAGCAGCTTATTGCCGAAATGCAGCCAGAACTCAACCTAGGGACTCCTTCGATCATGCTATTCTCCGACAATCTCGATGCACTGTATGAAGATTTCAAGAACAAAGGCATTACAGTTGGTGATGTCGTGACAATGCCTAGTGCAAGGGTATTCAACTTTGCTGACGATGAGAATAACTACTTTGCCGTTATGGAACGAAAGTAAGCGATATGTCGCAGAATGCAGCGCCATCACATCCTGTGGTGGCGTTTTTTGTTTATTATCACAGACTCCAGAGTGCACACCATTGCATGATTGAAGCATGGGAAATTAGTGTAAGATAATATAAGGTGATTCATCCATGAAAAGGAGGTTCTCATTCATGAGCCGCCAAGAGCTGCAAGAGAGACTGAAAATGAGGGACGTTGAAATCCGCCACGGCGAGCAATTCAACGCTCTGCTGCGCTATGTATTCCAAGTGACCAATCATGATCTGCAGGCGCTTGGATGGGAGAATCGCGAAATCGCGCAAGCGAAGCTGCCCATACTGAAGCAGGCCGATGTACTAGGATGGTTCGATGGAGACAAGCTGATATCCCAACTCGCCGTGTATCCATTCCAAGTGAATATATTCGGTCAAATCTACGAAATGGGTGGATTAACAGGTGTCGGAACCTACCCAGAATACGCCAATCTTGGCTTAATGAATAAATTAATGCGTCAAGCACTGACGAACATGCGCAAGCGCAAGCAATCCGTGTCCTACTTATATCCTTACTCCATCCCGTATTACCGTCGCAAAGGCTGGGAAATCATCTCTGATAAAATCTCATTCGATGTGAAGGACACTCAGCTACCGAAGCTCAAGACAGTTCCTGGCAATGTCGAACGCGTCACCATTGAGCATCCTGATGTTCGCCAAGTCTATCATCGCTTCGCCCTGCTGACACACGGCGCTATGCTGCGCAACGATCTGGCATGGGAAGAATATCTCCGTTGGGATCTCGATGACATGACGGTCGCAGTCTATTATGACAGCAACCATGAACCGACAGGATATTTGCTCTATTGGATCGCTGAAGAAGTGTTCTATATGAAAGAAATGGTGTATGTCAATCAAGAGGCACGCAACGGGTTATGGAACTTTATTAGCGCACATTTCTCCATGGTGACCCGTGTAAAGGGACATATTTACACGGATGAGCCGCTTGCGTTCCTGCTCGAGGACAGCGATATTAAAGAAATTATTGCGCCATACTATATGGCACGAATCGTGGATATCGGATTGTTCCTGGAGCAGTATCCGTTCCAGCCGCAAGAAGCTGAATGCAGCTTCACCTTCGTACTTCATGATCCGATGCTGGAATGGAATCAGGGAGTATTTACATTAACGGTAGATGAGCAGGGCAACGGGCATCTTACCAAAGGCGGGAATCAGCGGGATGCTGAATTCGATATTCAAACCTTGACCACGATGCTTATGGGATACAAGCGCCCATCCTACTTGGCGAAAATCGGTCGATTCCAAGCCAACGAGGCCACCATCGACCTGCTGGAGAAGCTCATTATTCGGCAGATCCCATACTTCTCTGACTATTTCTAAATATACGAAGAAGAGAGCACATCCGGCTCCCCTACGAGTTCGGTGTGCTCTCTTTCGTTTATTGCTCATCTTCAATTGTCGTTGACATCACATTGGCAGATGCGCCTGCAGCATTCTCTTTACTTCGTAAATATCCGTTAAGGCCTGCGCTTCCTGATCCGAATATTTCTCACAAATCATTTTTACGAATACAAATCCGAATTCATGCAGCAATATCGCGAGAAACAGCTTATCGATAAATACTTCACGACTGCATCCTATCTCTCTCCTGAACAATTGAATCAGATCAGCATCAAAATCAAACAAGGAGAACAGGATTGGCGGGTACTCATATTCGGCAGGAGCGATCGTACTGTCTGCAAAGTCGATAATGAATAATTGGCCTTCATCATCCACCATCACATTTTCCGCTGTAATATCTCCATGTACGTATACGGGCTGGGATACCGGGCTTTGTGTCACGATTTCAGCAATTTGCGCCCGAATGGACTCTGAAAAGAAGTTCCATCTCGTATTGCGTACAACCCTCTGCTGTATTGCACTTGCATCGACTTGCTCCGAAGGCAACGTATTCAGCTTGTCCAAATTAGCAAGCAGCTGCTTCACGAACGCTTCCTTCTGGTTTAATGTCCAGCCTGAGAGCACCTTCCCCGCTTCCTGACCTTGAATAAAGTCCATGATGATGTATCGGAACAAATACTTATCTTGAATATAGGACGCTGCGATCACATTCGGTGCGTGGATGCCCTGCTGGATAGCACGTTCCATAGCAGTTATTTCTGCTTGATAATCCGCATCTGTATTCGCTCCGGATTCCTTGGGTGCAAATATCTTAATCACATAGCTGCCGGCACGAAATACCGCATTTGTACCCGGAGTTACATGGAATATATGCTCTGCCCAGCTCAGGTTTTCTTTTCGGTAGATGACTTCGATGAGCTGTCGAAAATCTTCAATCGATTGATACACCGCTCCCCATGAATCCCAGTTATGTATCTCTTTGGCAAAAGCGTGACTCATTGTCTCTCCCCCACAAACACATGATGCACTACTTATCCCGTCTGCGATACAAATCAAAAGATTTATATCCTTCGGCCAAGATCGCCTTCATTTCTTCAAGCCTTTTGTCCTGTGTTTCCTTCCGCTTAGCACTGTACACGTAACGCGCCCAGTCCTTTTGATATCCCGGTGTCAGGCTGTTGTAAAACTCCAGTTCCGCACTGCCTGCTAAATATGCCTGAATATCTGCAACATGCTCAACATAATCATCAACGCATTGGCTCTTTTTAGGAGATGCTGATTTGGCTGCTTTTTTGGCTTCGGACTTCAAGCCGATTACGGTAAAGACGTCATCCAAGCTGACCATCCGTGCGAATTTAATATCGCTGCTTCCTACATAGCCTTCCTCATTAACGAATCCGATGCTGAAGAAGCTGTCGCGTTCAATATATTGCTCGTATTTAGGATTATTTTTCTTCGGATAAGCGGTAAATAGATATCCCTTGCTGTTCAGCAACTGCTTATCGATAACCATTTGTACCAGCTCTGTAAATTGCTCTAGCGAGTAGATGAAGGCAAAAATAAGATCATAGCTGTCCCCCTTGATCGCAGTGTCATAATCCAACCCATCGAAGTCCGACATATCGTCAGGTTTGTTTAAGATTAATTTCATCGGGTATTTGTTCAAATTTAATTTATCAATGATGCTCTTCTTGGAGTTCTGGTTCATATCGTGTCATTTCCTTCCCTTATCGTGCTGTCCATAATTATACGCAATCACATCCATGATGCAAACGTTATGCCATCCGTAACTCAAGCCACACACTGCGCATACTACAAGCTACAAACTTTCCTTGTAACCAACGGCTATAAAGTTGGACAAATGAAAAGACACATTGATAGCAAATTCCAACTCAATCGACTGCGGCTGGAACTTCATGATATAGGTCACCACGTAAGGCGTTTCGATATAAAATAGCTTCGCTTGCAGGGTACATTCTCTCACCCAGGATGCATACACAACGACTTCCTGCAGGGACATGGATAGATCTTTGTAAAATACAGCCTTCGTACGCATCGGCTGCGCTGCGTTTATAGGCACAGCAATATCCCGCTCATCTCCATATAGCAAATAAAGCTGCACCGTCTCACTCTGATCATCGAAGCGAATTTGCTTCAATCCACTAGCATTCGGTTGCATGACGTACACATGCTGATGCAGTTCCGGCAGTTCCAGTACTTGTTGGGCATGCTTTCCCCCTACTGTATGCCGCGCTTCTCTGTGCAACGGAACCGTCCAAGACCAAGACTCAACGGAAGGCCACTGACTGGAAAAATCAATACTTAATGGATGACCCTCTTGCTGCACATCTGTATGCGGATGCTCCCGAGTATCACCACTGCTGTCAACTTCGTCAAGGAGATGTTCATAAATGAGATTCAAAAGTGTCTGCAGCATATCCATGGTCGGATAGCTAGCCGTCGCAGCAATGACAATCCCATCCTTCGGAGAGACAAAGCATAACTGACCGAATGCCCCGTCTGCTCGGAAGCAGCCGTCTCGACAGCGATGGAACTGATAGCCATAGCCCTGAGCCCAATCGATTCGATTGGTTCCTTTGCGATTATCGCTTTGCTCGCTTGTCGCCATCTGGATATATTGCTCTGACACGATGCGCTTTCCCTTGAACATGCCCTTGTTCAGCAGCATCTGACCGAATGCCGCTACGTCACTCGTCGTTAGACTCAGCCCCATCCCCCCAGCAGTAACTCCCATCGGACAGGTTTCCCATACAGGTCTAGCGATGCCTAACGGCTCGAATAATCGAGGCATGAGAAAGTCTACTAGATTCTGCCCCGTTACCCGCTCCAATATGGCAGACAGCATATAGGTCGAATGTGTACTATATTGAAATTGAGTACCCGGCTCATGATCCACCTCTTGCGCTAGAAATGCCTTGACCCAGTCCTGTTCCTTAGCCACAACAGGGTAGATATCACCCTCATGACCTGCTGTCATAGATAGCAGATGATGGATCGTCATCGCGGATAGTTTGTCGGATACTCGCTCTGGCAGCCGCTCGGGAAAGAATGAAATGACCAGATCGTCCAGACGAATGAATCCCATGTCCCATGCAATACCAACCGCAATGGAGGTCACACTTTTGCTTAAGGAATACAACAGTTGCGGACAATCCTTGCGATACGGCTCGCGCCAGAACTCTGCAATCGTAGAACCATGGTGACACACGATCAAACTATGAACCGGCAATTCGCCTTGCTCGATCTGATTGAAAAATCGCTGGATACTTGCAGATTTCCCACGGTATCCAGCAGAACAGTCGCTTCTCGTTCTCAAGCAAGATTCACCCACTTTGCCCACATTTCCTGCGGGTTCAGCTCGTAAATCTCCTTTTCTCGGAATAAAAATTGATGCATAATGAACTCCCGACGAATCGTTGCGAAATCCTCATGGTAGGCCTTAATGTATTCGTTGATTTCCTTCTCGCTATATCTGCGTCCCGACTCCAGATTAGTCACCATATGCTCTAGGATGATAAGCTTCTTCTTCAACTGAGACGGGATATTTTTGAGCTTGCCCTCTTTCGAGAAGAAATTGCGAATCACCGAATCCCTCAAACGCTGCTGCTCCTCATTCAACATCCCTATACCTCCATCAGCTCCGCGGTAAATAAGATTGATAGCCGCAGCAGCATTATTTTTTAGAAAATAATCATTTAATGAAAAATAAATCGTGTTCTTCTCTCTTCGTTCGTTGATAAGGCTCGCTTCGCGAAGCTTGGCCGCATGATGAGTAATCGTGGCAGGAGTAACCGACAGCTTCTCCGCTAACACCTGACCATTCCGCTCACCTTCCGCAAGCAGGATGAGCATCTTGACACGTGTTGGATCCGCCAACGCCTTATGATAGGCAACCACCTTGTCTAACTGCATACAGGCATTCACTCCTCCTCAACTTATTTAAGTAATGTTGCAGTATCCGTAGAGCATGCACGAATTAAACAATAATTTAATTAGATAATCATTAAATTAGATGGATATTAAAATAGATGATACACAATCGAGGGATATATTGTCAACCCAATTTTTGTATACTATAGTGGATGAGGAGCAGAACAACCTGCCAGCACAAAATTACTACTTACAGAGAGAGGTATTGAATGGAGCATACAACGACTGAATTGCAGATTCGTCATTTTCAGCAAGAGGACATGCCATTATTAGGGGAGTTATATCAATCTGTTACATCGCGTCCAGATGCGATATTTTGGTGGGTCGGCGAGGAAGCGAACTGGAGCAACGTGTATTGTGCCTTTGATCATGGCAAGATGGTTGCCAAGGGACAAGTCGGCATCATCAATATTGTACCGCCCGGTCGCGCTCAAGAGAACAAGCATGCCATTTACGTTAATATCAAAGCGATCCCAGAACGTGAGCATGATTATGTATTACTTGCCCGCATTTATGAGCTGCTGTACGCAAGAGCCGTTGAATTGAAGGCAACACTTCCTGCCGAATACGGAACGAGACTCTGTGTTGGTAATGATTCAACTGAAGAGGTGAACAGTCAATTCTTCCTGCAGCGTGGTTTCCGTCATCTGATTAGTCTATATCGTATGAAAAGAATGATAGAAGCACCTATCCCAGAATTGCAATTGCCTGAAGGTTATCAATTTTCTCATTGGAATTTGGATACAGATGAAGAAGCTCATGCCTATCTGGATATCGACACAGAAATTTGGCCAGATAATCCGCTTGGATTGGAAAGACTGAATGAATACAGGCAGTACCCGCTCTGGAATTCAATGGTTGTCCGCCAAGGGGATACCGTCGTCGCCGGTCTATTGACGTGGAAAGAAGACGATTATGCCCAAATCGAAAATGTATTCGTTCGCGAGCAATGGCGTGGACAGGGCCTTGCGAAGTTCCTGCTTGCTCAATCACTCCAATATGCGAAGTCTCATGACATACCACGTGCGAGCCTTGAGGTATTAACCGATAATCGAACAGCATTGCAATTGTATGAGTCGCTCGGATTTGAGCAGAAAGCAGAAGAAATTCGATATTGCATAGAGTTGTGATATAGGAGTCGCATTCTGTGCCATTTTTATAATTTATGTATAAAATCCCCGTAGAGTGGCTCGTTCATACCCATTCTACGGGGATTTGAGAGAATTGCTCAACTTTTACTCTCCTCTAGCATATTCATGATTTCCTCTACTACGATCTCAGGTTCATCATGATGAATGTAATGTCCGCTCTGATTGGCTATTCGAATCTTGCTTGACGTCGATAATCGCCGAAACTCGGATTGCAGCTTTTGTTCCATTTCTAATATTTCCATGTGAGGCCATCCTTCATGGTACTCATCGGGCAACCCTCTTATGATAATAGAGAGTGGAATGTCATATAGTTGTACATGTTCGGCAATTTGCTCATAGCTTCGTATCTTGTCGATTCGCTCACTATTCTGCAATGGGTTCATCAGATATTCCCTATTTTCCACAATCCGTTCTTTCGGAAGCACCTTTTCGTATGCCAACTCTTTGTATTCAGGCGCTGCATCTACCAGCACGATTCCACATATGTCTTGCGGATAAAGGCCTGCATATAATCTAGCGACTAAGCCGCCAAAGGAATGCCCCACCAATACATATGGAGGTTCTACGTTAAGCACTTGCAGCAATTCGGAAAGTTCTTCGACTAAACAACGACATGTTCGTGTTCCTGATACGGATTGGCTTCTGCCAATACCTGCTCTATCATAAGAAAAGGTCGACGCTGCTTTTGATATTCGATTCTGCACGATCTCCCATGTCTCACTGCTATCACCTAATCCGGCAATAAAAATGACGCTCGGCGTGCTGTTTCGCGACGAATATTTACTGTATAACTTTACATTGTCGCATACATGATAGGCTTCCATATATCTATCGCGCTCTTCACTCCTACCTTCCATCATGTCCATCCCTTTCTTTCGATGAATTCGCATTTTCAAAATTATAGACTTCATAAAAATATTATAGAATCAAGCGATCTGATTATTAATGGAGTGGCTGTAATGAATGTAGCAATAAGTGATGATGATGTCAGCCAAAAACAGGATTAGGCTGGAACAATTATCTCACTAATTGCCCAGCCTAATCTAATTGTTATTCAATTGTAATACGACGTAAACTTACATATCAAACCAACGCAATTCGCCGCCCTTGAGCTCCAATTCGAAGCTCTTGCCATTCGCGTACACAGTCGTGTTGCGCGGCTCTGCCGTGTTATTGACAACACAATACGTACCTGTTTCCGGATAGACATGGATTTCCGTATGGGCATCCGAACTAAACCAATTGTGCAATTCGTGATCCTTGCTGCATGACCATAATATTGCACGATGCAGTAAGCGGGCGTTCTCCGCACTATACGGCAGTCCACCGATATAGACAGATCGACCGCCGAAGTAGTTATTGACTGCAAAATGCACTTCTTTATCCTTGCAAGCTAAAATATCAGCGCTCGTTGCGTATACATTTTTCTTGCCTTCACCGAAGTTAATGTCACCATTCATATCGGCGGTAATAAAGTGAGACGGCTTTTCGTCCCAATTATATTTATCGTAGCCGAGGGTGAAGCCGCGCTCCAGCTCAACGCCAAGAGCATCGCCCAGCTGGAAGAAACGACCTTGATGTTGAACCGCAGAAGGTTCACCTACCCCGATAAAGCCGCCTCCGCCAGCAATAAATGCACGGATTTGCTCAACAATATACGGGTCTTTCCAGTTGTCACCGCCGGTATGTGCGGTGTCAGCGTCACCGACATTAATAATGACATCGATATCTTTTAGCAGCTGCGGCTGCTCACGAATGTCGTCAAAGCTAATGAACGATACATCAAAAGGAGCTCCGCTCAAAATTTCAATAATGCCCGAATAGCTGTAGTTTTGTTTCTGGTACAGCGCATGATGCACCATATGGCAGCCCCAAGAGCGCATTTTCCCCCAGCAGTTCAGAACGGCAACTTTAGCTAAGCACATCGGCTTCGTGCGTGCCTTCTCATATAAATCGCGGAATTCATCGGCAACTTGCGTTACATAATCAACAAAGTCTGGGAAGTCCAGCGCCAGCTTCAGGTAACCGCCATAGCCAATGCGATCTACAGGCTTACGCAAAATAGCTCGTCTTGCCGTTAACCAGTTCTCTTGAGCTTCCGCCGTTGGATTCCCGCCAGGATGGAACGTATCCGGGAAGAAGTATGGCAGGAAGCGCCCTTCTGTATATTTCACCCCAGGAATGTCGCTAATTAGACGCAGTGTTGAACCATTGCCGACGCTGCCGACGACTGCATCCAGCCCAATGGTCTTAAACTCATCCATATAAGGCTCAGTACCAATAAAGTGGTCCCCTAAGAACATCATCGCTTCGCGACCTTCTTCGTGGGTAATATCAACGAGCTCTTTAGCGAGCCCCGCCACTTCGCGACGTTGGAAGGCCATAAAGTCCAAGTATTGCTTTGACGGAATCCGATACTGGTTGTTGTAGTACCCTTCGTCAATAATATATTCCGGACGGAACTTATAGCCAACTTCACGCTCGAACTGTTCGAGAATATATGGGCTGACGCTCGCGGAATAGCCGTACCAGTCCACATATTTCTCCCGACGCAGTTCATCGAATATAAGCGTGAACTGATGGAAGAACGTTGTGAATCGTACTACATTTACATAAGGCTTGTCCCGCAAAAATTCACGAAGTCTGCCTTTGGAGTATTCCCGTGTCTTAGGCTGACGTACGTCAAACGTAATTTGTCGTTCGAAATCTTTCCAATCGTTCACGACGGCGTTGTACATATGAACGGGATCCCAAATCAGATAGGTTAAGAAGCTCACGCTATACTCATGGTAAGGTATCGTGTTCGTAATCATTACACAGCCGCTAGCTTCATCATAGCTCCAGAGATTCGTAGGTACGACCTCGCCAGTGGTACGATCGATAACTTCCCACCAACGGTAAATATCATCGCGGTTGTTGACTTGCAATAAGTCTTCGCTGATTCCCTCTAACAGACGGATGGAAAGTTCAGCGCCTGTGGCAGGAACAAATTTCGTTGAAATATAGCATTGCTGTACTTCATCTGGGTTTGCCTTCGCCCAATTGTTGTCTTTGCGGGTTGTATAGTAAGTAGCGTATACTTTCGCTCCACATTCTGCTAACTCTTGCGGGAAAGTTGTGCCGTCTGCATCGCGCACAGCATCAGCACCCCACAACTCCATCGTTTTCAGCGTTTCTCCTACGACATCAAGGTCGGTAGGGATGGTGAGGCGCCCTCTGCCTTGTTTGTTCTGGTTCTGCTCTCCCATTTGAAACATGCTCCTTCCACATATCTGATTGTTGATACCATCATACTCAGCGAGAAGGAGAGACCCAAGGACGGATTATGACCTTCCACGGGTAAAATTTTGACCTTTGCTTAAAAAAATGGCTACGTTTAAATAGATGTTGAAAATTAATATATTAATAGAAAACACATAGTATAATTAAGCCATATATACAGGTTCGGAGGTATTATATGGGAAATCCATTTCTTTGACTTCATTCAACACTAATTAGTTTAATGGTGTTGCAACTAAATAAATCAGCAATGATTTAATATCATGGAGGATAAATTATAATGATAAAAAATAATTTGAAAATAGAAAATATTCCAGCGATTTTGTGGGGTGACAAATCAGATAAGTTATTTGTGGTGGTGCATGGTAACATGTCAAACAAGGCTGATGACTCGATTATTGTATTTGCAGAAGAAGCAACAGCATTAGGATATCAAGTGCTTAGCTTTGATTTACCTCAACATGGTGATCGTAAGGATGATACTTACCTTTGCAACGTTCAGAACTGTGTTCAAGACCTTCATACAATTATGACCTATGCAAAATCGTTATCAAATCATATAAGCCTTTTTGCTTGTAGCATGGGAGCGTATTTTAGCCTATTAGCATATAGCCATGAGCCGTTGAAGCAGTGCTTGTTTCTCTCTCCTGTGGTAAATATGGAACGTATTATAAATAATATGATGACATGGTTTAACGTAAGTGAGAGTAGATTAAAAATAGAGAAAGAAATTGCTACACCTATTGGACAAACTCTCTACTGGGACTACTACTGTTATGTGAAAGAACATCCTATTGTTGCTTGGAATATTCCAACTTCCATTCTCTATGGTTCAGAAGATAACGTATGTGAGTTTGACGTTGTATCTGAATTTAATAAACGTTTTAACTGTAATTTGCAAGTAATGGAGAATGGAGAACACTATTTCCATACTGAGGAACAGTTGCAGGTTTTCAGACAATGGCTGAAAAAACATATATACGAATAACCTATTCGAGAGTTGGGGAGGTACTCCTTTTTCTATGTCTGGATAGGTAACCGTCCGTACCCGATAATTCTTAAGTTTCCACATCATTTTTGTATTCTAGTTTTCAACTAAAAGGCCGAGCTAATTGACTATTAGAAGTCATTAGCTCGGCCTTTGTTGCCTTTTTATATCTCTTTATCTCTATTTTTCTATTCTAACTGGCCGAGATCGATAAAATTCAAATCCATGTTAGCTTCATCTTCGGCCTGATTTGCAGCCTCTGTTGATACTGCTTTTCCTTCGTATTCAAGGTTACCGCTTTTCAAATTGAATACATATAGACGATTACCTTTAAAATTCTTATGACCCACAATATAGAGATAGTCTTGTTTAAAATCATAGGTAATGTTTTCACTTAAATCTATATTTGAATTCTTCAGAGTAGTCTCATATTCTTTACTCACGAGATCGTAAGAAATAACAGTGAATCCTATATTTTTCTTACTCGATGCAGCTTTTTGCAGGAAATAAATTTTCTGTCCATAGGCATACATAATATTATTATTCAATAACATTTCATGCCCTTTGAACGTGAGCGGCGAGATTTGTCCTGTTTTAACATCCACTTGATATGCCTTTTTATGATTATCTTTACTAACACTTAAAATCCATTGATCCGTGTGATCCAAATTTTGATTAGCTAACCTTACGATTTGATTATCCCCATTTGCTGCTACAGATTTAGCTCCTAGTAACGCGAGCGGCTCATTCGTAATCTCCTTTGTTGTTAGATTAACACGGATAATCTGCGGTTCAGATACATAACCTTTGGCACTGTGAATCAAAGACACCATTGCAACAAGCTGTTGATCAACAAGTTGTACATTTTCTACAAAGATATCTGAAACATCATGATCTACATTGATATCGGATCTGATTTCCTGTGTATTGTCCTTCTGCTTGTTAAGCACAGAAATACTGAGCTCTGCATTCTTCTTCGCTGATGGATCATTGGATTGCTGCTTATCTACGGTCCAATTCACATAAGCAAGTATGTCCTGATTTTCATAGAACCCAGCTAAGTTGTTCTTCCCACGCATGAACTGACGATGCTGATCCACCCATTTATCCAATTGCGTTTTCACTGGTCTTCGGTTTAAGCTTTGGCTTATCGTTAAATTTTCATGTGGATAATCTGTACCATTTGTAGTGATATAAGCTCGTTCGATGCCAAAAACACTATCCTTACTCATGTAATTTCCGTATAAAGCTATACCTTCAACGAGAGAAGCATCCCCTTGAACCATCGTCAGCTTATAATTAGGTGGTGTCTCTTGTGAAGCTTGTACATAATACGTCCCGATTGTAATAACCGCGAACACTACAAGAATGGCGTTAACCATATATTTTCTCATACCTTAACCTCCATAACCCTTCAATTATACCGATATTTTCTTACGCAATAGATACAAGCTGTACCAAAGCGAACCTCCAGCAATGATCACTATTAATCCGAGACAAGTGCCTATGATTTCTCCTGGATAGAAGTAGCTATCGTATCTGCTATAACCCATAAGATAGGGTATTGAGGCTAATCCAGCTAGAACCGCAAAGTATAGTACGATAAAGCCGATCCCTTTCAGTCTGTAGCTCCGCTCCATTAGAATCGCTGTGAACAAGACGATCAAGCCCGTAATGACCAGTCCATAGTATAGTACAAACTCAGAAAAGTAGGGCGGAATCAGAACTTTAAGCACAGTAGGATGCTTCAAATAATCAAATACCGAGATGTTTCGATATAATTCAGCAGGAAGAATCGACTGTGCTATCAAATTCTCCAGTGGAACAAGGACAATTTGCAGGGCGACAAATCCAAAGGCGAATAGCAAGATCGTAACCAGCTTGGCAAAATACAAATTCGCCCGATTGGACGGCAACGTGAGCAGGCGATATACTACCGTATTTTTACCTCTCCAGTCACGGTACCAGATGAAGCAGCTATATATTAGCAGCACTGTTATGCTCAAAAATATGGGTCCGAAATATAGAAGTTTATTATAGTGATCATACACCGTACTGTTTAGCTGAATATATCCAGTCACATTGTGATATTGCTCAAGGGTCCATTGATTCACTCTCATTGCCTCATTCGCAGAATCCAGCCAATGATTAGCACCGATGGCGACTGCTGCAAGTTGCAAGGCGGCTGTCAGCACCATGAGTCCAATATATATTTTGGCAAATCGGTTCATTTCAAAATTCAATAGCTTCACAAAAGCTCTCATTTTATGTACACCTCTCTCATTACGTCCGTAATGGACTTACCTTCCTGCTCGCGAACTTCTTCACAGTAGAATTCACGTTCTACCTTCCCGTGCTGTAGCAAGACCGCTTTATCAATTAAATACTCAATATCGTTAATTTCATGAGTTGTAATAATCACACCACGATCCTCGATCAATTCACTCGTGAACACATCAGCAATTTGCTCGCGGCTGAACATATCAATCCCCGAGAACGGTTCGTCCATTAGGATGTAATCACAATCCAAGGCAAGTCCGAGCAACAAATTTAACTTCGCAGCCATTCCCTTCGACAATGAGGATACGCGATCCGAAGAACTCAGTTGGAAGAACTTAAGCAATTCCTTTGCACGTTCAGCGTTCCAATTCCGATAAAAGTCAGTCATAAAGCTCAAGCAATCAGCAATTCGCATATTGGAGGGCATCGTTAACGAATCTGGAATAAAAGTAATTTTCTCATACATCACAGGTGTTAGTGATACATTATCGATTAAGACTTCACCTTTGTATGGTGTCAGTCCCATGATGGACTTCAGCACCGTTGACTTCCCGGCACCATTGATTCCGATCAGGCAGGTAATCTCTCCCCTGGCAGCAGTGAAGCTAACGCCATTAAGTACCTTCTTAAATCCATAATTCTTCACCATCTGATTCACTTGGATCATTTTGTGTCACCACCCTCTGGGGATAACTTTCGCTCGGATGTATATTTTGTCTTTATGATATCTACTAGTTCTTCAACTGGAATTTGAATATTCCGAATGGAACTGATGAATATATCCACTGCACTTTCGATTAATTCAGCACGAATCGAGCTTAGTATTTGCTGATCCTGTGTAATTCGACTCGGTGAATTTCCTTCTGTTACGATCAAACCCTGTTCCTCCATCTCCTTATATGCCTTCTGCGCCGTGTTCGCATTAATCTTCATTACTGATGCCAGTTCACGCCGTGAAGGAATTTTGTCTCCCGCTCCGATTTGCCCTGTAGCAATCTGTTCCTTAAAGTAGCGGACAACTTGAATATATACCGGTTCTCGAACATTAAAGCTGACACCTAATTTTTGTTCTTCTGTCATGCAACCAACTCCATACGGTAAGTGTGTGTACTAAGTGGTTCATACATCTTATGCGTGTACTATACGTGTAATACACTTTTGTGTCAATAGTTTGATTTCGAGCACAGGCTTCTGGGGTTATCGTTCTAAGCCATTGTATTTCGTGCCAAAAAAATATAAATAGAGAAGTCTAATCCCTGTAATGATTACTTCCCTAGCTACAATAAATAATGAACCAAAAAGAGCTGCACTAGGCAGCCCATACTAAAATGAATCAATTTCATAATGTTTGAACCTAAAAAACTGTAGACTACTCCAATTCAAATTTTATCGTTTTTTTGCTAAACAGCTTGAGCCAAGCACTGTTTGTTTAGGCGATCACTTGCCAGTTTCATACTATTGTAGACAAAGGTATAAAAAATGATTAATGTATAATCTTCTTTAAAAGCGAATTAAGGGACGTCAAAATGTCTTCCCTTAAAAGGTATATAGTTTCAACATTATTTTAAAACATCACCAAAAAAAAAGATATAGACCTCCCTGTCTGCAACAGGTTAGGTTCTATATCTTTTTTCGCTCACTTTACTTCATAGCCATAAGCTTCAATTTGCGTTAGAGCAGGGAACGGCGACGGGTCGTCGGACTTGATTAAGTTCTTTACTGTCAATGACTCTACCTGACGCGGCGTAAGCTTAAATACCTGCTTGGCATGCGTTTTCGTTAGATGAATCGTCTCACAATCACCGTTTGAGAAGCAGACGGTTACTTGCTCCCAGTAGTTATCGTGAGGAAAGTCTGCTCGCAGCGTTAGAGCAATGCAGTCAATTTCTACAGTACGTCCAAACTGCACGCTCATTTCAGCATCATCTTGCTGGTTAATGCCCCACGACTCAAATGGCCATGCCCCGTGACCTGCATTAAAACAATTGCCATTAATGGCATTGCGTGCGGCAAACACGGACTCTCCACGCGTCTCCACATTCGCAATCGCATGCGGATAACAACTGTCATTCTCATGTTGGTCGAACGGATTAAGCGCTACATTTTTGTAACTGGAGATTTCCGCTTCAGTCGCTAGACGCACACTAAGGGCATGGATGTCACCACTATATGATTTCGGATTATAGGAGATTTTCTTCTCTCCAAATGGAATCGTAAGCCGATAGCAAGTTGTCGCTAAATATACGAACGTTTCTGGCATCGTATCATCAAGCTGCAACATTACATATTGATTGGGATGCTCGCTCTTTACAACAATTTGGTCACCCTCTTGATAGGGCTGATGATATACAAGCTGGGCTTGCCCCTGATCAGACGTAGCTGCCAATACGGTATGATTTGCATCGTGAATTTCAATCGTAAATTGCGTTAGTGGTGTCATAAGATGATCATCTCTTTCTTCCGTTATTTTTGATAGATTTACGAGCATTCGTTCTTATACTCACTCGGTGTCACGCCCATATACTTCTTGAACACTTTAGAGAAATAGGTACGGTCTGAGTAACCTAGTGTCAGTGCGATCTGTTCCAACGTATGCCCAGATGTTTTCAACATTTGTGAAGCAATGTTCATCTTATACTGATGTACATAATCCGTGAAATTGCTGCCCGTCATGCGTTTGAAATAGCGTGAGAAGTAACTTGGATTCAAATACAGATAGCGCGCAATATCAATGGAAGTAATACTATCAGCTAAATTTTGTTCGATATAATGTTGAATTTGCTGTAACTTAGGTTCATAGCTATTAGCTAGTGTACCTTGCCCTTGTTTCCCTTGTTTATCGCTAGGCATAGCCATTGCGGTTAGCGTGCGTTCCGCTAATGCAAGCACATCAACAAGGGTTCGTGACTGCTCTATATAATTGAAGATCGCTTCATCGAGTCTAACCGAAGCTGCAATCGTCAGCTCGCGTAAGCAGACTTGCAGCTCATGCATGAATGAAGCAGGTTCAATCATCCTTGCTTGAAAATGTTGCTTCATACTCCCGATAATACGTTGTATGCCATCTATATCATGAATAGCTAGCGCCTGCTTCAGTTCAACTTTATAGTTGTCCAACTCCCCTGCAGGCAATTGCAGCCATGTTGATCCTATCGCCTGCTGGCGATCGGCAATCTGCATCGACTCCCCAACATAGAACTCATATTTATGGCGCAATAAGGAGTGATAACAAGTACCCATTTGCTTAAGTTGCAGCTTATCACTTACCATGACGCTTACAAGCTGCAATTTCATATATTGGGCAACTCGCTCTTTCAATTTTTGCAAATAGCTGTTGAAGTGCAACACGGTGTTATCTGCTAAATTATCGTGATAGTTATACACAATGACAAGATGCTGTTGCTGCAAAAATGGTGTAATCCCTTCGAACTTGCGTGCTAATTCTTCCGCAATATTGTAGACGGCATAGCAAATTAACGATAACGATTGCTGTGAGTAATGTTCATCGTAACTAGCATATTGTACATGCACAAGACTGAGCATATACCAGGGACAGTTCCACCTTACTCCAATGCCAGCAGCATATTTAAGGATTTCGTCAACATTCGTTCGATCAAGCACACTCTGCAATAAACCTTGCTTGAGCAACTGTTGATTGTAGCTTGAAGGTTGTACACTGACAGACGATGATTGTTTTTTCAGTAAGCGCAGCGACTTATGCAAACTTTGTTGCAACTGCTCTTCTGTTAACTGATCTTTAATTAAATAATCGTCAGCTTGAAGCTTAAGTGCTTGTCTCGCGTAGTTGAAGTCTTCATGACAGGTTAAGAAAATGACGCGCACGTCAGGTTTGAGTTGGCGAAACTGTTCGGCTAACTCAATCCCATTTTTTTGTGGCAAGCCAATATCTGTTATCACAATATCTGGAACGGTCTGCTGAAATAGGTGTACTGCTTTTACGCTGGAATAGGTGGCAGCTACAACTTTCAACTGTAATTGTTCCCAATCAATCATTTGCTGCAATAGCTTGAGCATTGGCACATCATCATCAATAAGCATCACTTTGTATATCACTGGTGGTCCCCCCGCTTGATGTCACTGGAATCTGCATTCGTGCCGTTATACCGTCATACCTGTTAGGAGCAAAAGAAAGCGTAGCCTCTGAACCAAAAGATAGTTTCAAGCGTTGAGCAACATTAACCAATCCGACCCGCTTATAACTAGGATCAGGTTCATCACTGCAACGTAACACACTTTCATTCAGGCGATGCAACAAAGACTCATCCATACCTGCTCCGTTGTCGGCAACCTCAATGACGATGGTATCCGTGTCCTGATAGACGGAGATCCAAATTTGAGATTGCTGGCGCCCACTATCACTGCCCTCTATATCTACATCAGTATCGACAAAACCATGTAAAATTGCATTTTCAACTAACGGTTGTAGTAATAACTTTGGAAACTTAAGCAACTGCAATTGCGGCTCTACATCGACTTGCAGTTGGATTGGAATATCACTGCGCATTTGCATAATATCAATGTAGTGACCCATTAACTCACACTCTTCTTGCAGTGTTGCTAGTGCATTGAAATTCATATAGGCACGCAGTAAGCTCATTAAAGAGTCAATCATGCCGCTATGCAGGCGATCTTTCTGCAACATTAGGCTACACTTAATTGAGTTAAGCGTATTCAACAGAAAGTGGGGACGAATTTGCATAAACAGCGCCTCAAGCTCCAACACTCGTCTCTGCTCCTGTTGCCGTTCCATGTCATGAATGGACTGTTGCAGCTGATCCAACATCAAGTTAATCGTCTTGCTAACCGCTGCTAGCTCATCATCTCCCTTAACTTGCAGCCTAACATCTAGCTTACCGTTGCCAAATTGCCCTGCAACCTGCTGTAATTGCTCAATTGGACGATGCAATCGTTTAGAGATCAGCAGTGCAAACAAAGAGAATATAATGACAAAAAGCATGACTTCAGCAGAACCGATATAAAGCGTCTTTGAAATGATGCCTCTAAACGTGTTGTTGCTCATCTCATACACAAGCTTCCACCCGTTTTTGCTCAGCACGACTTCCGAGCGCATTCGATCGTCCACCTTATCTGAATCGGATGCAAGCAATTGTGTTGAGCCAGCAATCCGGTCACCATGCTCATCCAAGAGAGCAACATCCCATGACTTCACCGATTGTAATGCTTTTTCGAAATAGGACTGTTCAATTCCAATCAGCAGCACGGCCGTATGCCCTTTACTAACGCGATCATAGATGACACGAGCAATATAATATTTACTAGCTCCCTTGTCCTCGAGCAGTCCTAACCACTGCAGCCTTTCTGGCTGCTGGAAATTAATTTTGCTATACAATTCAGGTAAATGTGGCAGTAGTTTCGCCGGTTCATCATCTCCTGAAGGGATAATAAACTGCTGGCGGTTAATTAAGTACATCTGCGTCTGCCTATTCAACGTTTTTGAATTGATAAGCGAAAATACAGCTTTGATTTGTGAGAAATTCTCATAATCAGCATAACTATTTAATTGCTTCACATCAGCGAAATTACGTAAGCTAGTTTTGAAGCCTTCATCGTTTACAATGAAATGGGAGGCAAATGTAGCATCATCGATTGTTTTGCTAAATTCTGCTCCAATTACGTTCAACATGTTCTCATTCGTTGCATGCAGCTTATCCAGCATCGATTCTTTAATTAGATAAAAAGATTGCGCAGATACAGCAACCATCGGTACGATAATAAATAGCATGAAGGAAAGTAACATTCGTTTATAGTAAGTTAAATGGAACATGTGGTTTGCGTCACTTCCCTTCCTTCAATCCTTCATCATTTCCGTTACTGTTCAAGCCAAATCATCGACTTTATTTCCTATTTCTATTTACGCTCATACCAGTAGCCAGGAATACCGCGTGTAAGACGCATGAGCGCTTCCAAGTAGTAATAATCGCCCCAAATCATATAATCATCAGGGGACAACCCACCATGGACATAGTACGAGCCATGCTTAAGCAAACCTTCCGCTGCATCGTCACCAATCGTAGCATAGTTGGTAATCAGCGACTCCATACTGATTGTCAGCATCTTCTCGAAATAAGGACGGTCGGGGTCAGCAGCATCCAAATGTGAGATAAGCTCCACCAGTCCGGCAGCCACAATCGCTGAAGCTGAACTATCGCGATACGTATCAGCCGTTACAGGCGCATTGAAATCCCAATAAGCAACACTGTCCTCAGGCAAATGCTCAAGGAAATAGCGCGCCATACGCTTAGATGTCTCCAAAAATGCTGCATTTCCCGTATAACGATAGGAAAGTGCAAAGCCATATACGCCCCAAGCTTGCCCCCGCGTCCACGTCGAACCGTTGCTATAGCCCTGATGAGTCGCACCGCCGATTGGAACCCCCGTCTCGGTATCGAAGAAGAACGTATGGTATGAGCTATCATCTCCACGAACGATATAGCGCCGCGTTTTCTCTGCTTGGATTTCTGCAATTTCTCGATACTTTGGATCACCAGTCTGTTCGCTTGCCCAATACAACAATGGCAGATTAAGCAAACAGTCGATAATGATACGACCCGCTTCTTGCTCGTTATCTTTCGTTCCCCAAGCTTGAATGTATCCGCTTCCATCGCTCGTGTTACGCCAACGATTCAATAAATGATCAGCTGCCTCCAGTGTCAGCTCACGAGCACGATTATCGCCTGTTATGATCCACTGCGCTTTGGAAGACAAGCTAAATAGGAAGCCAATATCATGATGATCCAATACAACTTTTTGATCAAAGCGCTGACGGAAACTAGCCACTGTAGCTTCTGCTGCCTGCCGATAACGCTCATCTTGTGAATATTCATAGCATAACCACAATATTCCCGACCAGAAGCCATTTGTCCAGTCGTTGTTATCATTCAGTTGATATTTCCCATTAAGGCTAACATGCGGAAACTGAGTTCCAAACTTATCAATATTGTTCAGCGTCTTCGCTAGAATATTTTCAATTGCTTGTGTGTAAAGCTTAATTGCTTGCATGACCGTTGTTTGCGTTCCCTCTGTAGACATCTGCATTTCAGCCCTCTCCCAGAAAAATAACTCAATGCATTTCTTATGATAGCGGATACATTCCGCAGAATGTACGCCTTAATTTGTGTGAAATGTGAACAATTTTGACTTTTTTGTTGTATTCGCTTTCCTCTATTTCACCTTAACCGTTGTCGTCTGCTCGTTATGGTGCACAATTACGCGATCCGATGTCAGCCTCACCTCAGGCAGCTGCGACTCACAACCAGCAGGAACTCCTGCCATCACACTAACTAATAAATGTGTCCCTGGCTGAAGTTCAGCTCGCAGTGCAGGCATCAGAGTACGCTCATAGAATACATTGGTGTTAGGCTCGGTGCGAATCATCTCCGCTTGTGTGAATCCTCTAACCGCCTTGGCGATGGTGCTCCCAACAGGCGAATCGTAACTTGCCCAGCTTGTCTTGACTACGGCTGTGTCGTCACTGGTAACCGTGGCGAACGGCGCTGAGAAACTGGCATCATAGGCAATTAAGGCACGGCTAGTTTCCAACTCGTGTATGCGTACATGGCTGTCACCACAAGGGATAATCGTACTGCGAATCGTAACTCCGACTTGCGGCTTCCAGTTATGTATAAGTCGATCTTCATGCAGCTCATAGCTCGAATCAAGCGGCTTATCACGAAAATGTACGCCATCCTCACTAACAGCAAGCACACTATCAAAAGCACCTTCATAGTAGTAATAATTACTTCGCGGCACACTAAAGCCAAATACAGTCGAATAGGCAAATTTAGAGTACTTGGCGCAAGCATGGTTCTGATAGCCAATAAATTGACCTACCGGATACATAAGCACATGTTGTGAATGATGCGTATGTTCAATCAACGCCTTCATGCTCGGCAGCGGCAGCCGGCCTGGTGATACCTCTTGCTCTACTTCCTCTGCCTCCCAATAAGGATGGTCTTCCGAAACAGCAAGCAATAAGAAACTTTTGAATGCCCAATACGGGGAACCCGCACCGTTATAGCCCTCGCCCATCACCAAGTTCTGATAGTGATAGCCTACGCTTAGCACGCCATCTGTCGTAAAAATATTATGATTCATCCAGCTGCGCATATTGCGCGCATACAACCCTTTAATGACGCCCCATGGCAGAGCTTCAACGTCGGCCAGCACAAGCGCGCTCCAGAAGCTTGCTTGCGCAAATCGATACGCTAGACTGCGACCGAAAGGAATCGCTTCTCCCTTGCTATCGAACCAATACTGATAGCTGCGCGCAAAAAGAATAGCCCGCTCTTTCAACCTAGCTGCCCGCTCCGGATCTTCATCCGCCATAAACGTAACGTAGATTAAACTATAATAATGGAACGCCCATGGGATGTAATAATCAAACTGCTGATCCACTCCGTCAAAATACCAGCCATCGCCAACATAGCAAGACTCAATCAGGGCAAAATCTTCTTCGATCTTCTCCTGAGAATACTTCATGCCAAGCCGCTTCAGTGCCACATTCACTAAGATGCGAAAGAAGTGCCAGTTATTCGGTGCCAAACGGCGTTCATTAATTTGCCATAGCCAGTCCGCCAAATGCTGCTGTTCTGTCTTCGAAAGAGTATCCCAAGTTTTGTGCGGTGCAAGCAGCAGTGTAGTCGCGATAGAAGCCATCTCGACCAGCAGTTGATCGCCATCCATCGTCTTGCCATAATAATGCTCGCTGTGTGGGTTGCAACCCTCCGCTAGTCCACGCATCCATTGACGCTGAAGCTGCTCGTCATCATAATGAACGAGGAAAGGCCCCAATCCCCACAGGATTCGTAAGAATCCTTCGGCATCTCTGCGATTTTCGGTATAGACCGTGCCGTGGCTTCCTAATGCTAAGTGTCCAGGCTGTTCTGCTAACCTTGACCTTAACGGCTCTACTAACGTCAATAGGGCTTCCGCTACATCGTCACGATGATTCCACTGCATGCTACGTATTTTCTCCATCACGATTATTCACGCTTCCTTCAACAGTTTTCACAGCACAACAAACCTCATAACTCAATCGTACACAGATAAATTACAAAGACTAACAGCAACGTACTCCTGTTAGTCTCAGTATTTTCATCTTACTATTCGAAATTAAGGCTGCTTACCAATATAGGCAAGGATTCCACCGTCAACATATAAAATATGTCCATTGACAAAGTCACTAGCTGGCGAAGCTAAGAATACCGCAGGACCTGCTAAATCCTGAGTTTCTCCCCAACGCTCTGCAGGTGTCTTCGCAATAATAAAGGAATCGAACGGATGACGGCTGCCATCAGCTTGAAGCTCACGCAACGGCGCTGTTTGTGGCGTAGCAATGTAGCCTGGTCCGATACCATTACATTGGATGTTATATTGGCCATACTCAGAAGCGATATTGCGGGTTAGCATCTTGAGGCCGCCTTTGGCAGCAGCATAAGCAGACACCGTTTCTCGTCCTAATTCACTCATCATCGAGCAAATATTAATTATTTTACCGCCACCTTTTTTAATCATCCCTGGAATAACCGCTTTGGAAACTATAAATGGTCCGTTCAAGTCAATATCAATGACTTCACGGAACTCTTCCGCAGTCATTTCTGTCATTGGAATCCGCTTAATAATGCCAGCATTGTTGACTAGAATATCAATGACTCCAACTTCCGCTTCAATCTGTTGCACCATCGCTTGTACACCTGGCTCGTCGGTCACGTCGCATACATATCCATGCGCCTCAATGCCGGCTTCCTTATAAGCAGCCATACCGATCTCTACCGTTTCTGGCTCACGAGCATTAAATACAATTTTTGCACCCGCACGCGCCATAGCGCATGCCATTTCCAATCCGATCCCATACACTGCACCTGTAACGAGAGCTACCTTGCCATCAAGGCGAAATTGATCTACCGAAAATTGTGACAACTCTTCATACTCCCCTCTCTATAAACCCTATCTATTCATCTATCTACTTTAGATCGTCCATAGCGACCATATCCATATCGGTGTATGTGATATTCTCGCCGCACATTGCCCAAATAAACGTATAGTTGCTAGTGCCAACACCGGTGTGAATGGACCAGCTTGGACTGATAACCGCTTGCTCATTGCCGACAACGAGATGCTTCGTCTCATCAGGTTTGCCCATGAAATGAAATACCTTGTTGTCCCCTTCCATATCGAAGTATACATACGCTTCCATGCGTCGCTCATGCGTGTGGCATGGCATCGTATTCCAAGCGTTTCCTTCTTCTAGGTGCGTATAGCCCATTTGCAACTGGCATGACTGACACACATTCGGATGAATGTACTGATAAATTTTACGCTTATTCATTGTGTTATCAGCACCTGTCTCCATTGGCTTAATGTTATCAATGGAAATACGTACATTCGGATATTTGTGATGAGCCGGGCTAGAAGAAATATAAAATTTCGCTGGATTACTAGCATCTGCACTAGCAAACAGCACTTCTTTCGTCTCTTTGCCGATATAATAGCCATCCTGATTGTTCATCGATTCACGCACACCATCAATCGTAATAAACCCAGGACCACCGATATTAATGACACCTAGTTCACGACGCTCTAGAAAATACTCAACACCCAAATCTTTACTAAGCTTAATCTCTAACGGCTCTTTCGTAGGTGTTACGCCACCAAAGATCAAACGGTCATTATGCGAGTAAGTCAAGCGAATTTCACCGGGAACAAACACCTGCTCCACTAAAAACTCCTTGCGCAATTCTTCTGTTGTCATGCGTGCGATCGATTGTGGCGCATACGCGTAGCGTGTCTCCATAGTTTGCATATTTTCTAGTTCCTCCCGATTTCATAGACTTGGATTCATCACAATGAACAATGATGATCATTCGATATTGAACCTACAATCATCATAGTAAATGCTCCCAGCAATAGTAAGTCAATTATTTTGCTCGATTGTGAACAATTTTGACTTTATTGCTTAATTGACTTTACTTTTTCCTTTTTATGTTATTAGTTCGATAGTAACCTACGCTAAGCTTGCTATAACCGTTGCTCCAAGCGGGATATCCAGCTGATACGTATGTGGCGCGGGCTGTGTTACAGCGACTGCCATTGATGGCTTACCAGAACGGAAAGTAAGCGGAACCGTACTATAAATAACACAAGGCTTGCCAAGCGTAGACGTTATCTGCGCCTGCTGCAGCTTGCCTTCCTTCCAAGCCATATCAACGGTAAATCCACCGCGGGCACGTAAGCCAGTAACATGACCCTGCCGCCATGCAAGTGGAAGAGCCGGCAGTAGCCGGATTTCATCCCCATGCGACTGCAATAGCATCTCTTGCATCGCTGCTGCTCCACCAAAGTTGGCATCAATTTGGAATGGAGGATGGTCGCCGAACAAGTTCGAGTGTACCGCTTTGCTTAATAGATTGCGCAAACTCAGATGTGCCTGCTCTCCTTCATCCAGCCTTGACCAGAAGTTTGCAATCCACGCTTGACTCCAGCCCGTATGTCCTCCACCATGAGCTAAGCGCCGCTGCAGCGTGAACTTAGCAGCTTGTCCAAGATCAGGGCTGCGATGAGGAATGATCTGTTCCCCTGGATGCAAAGCGAATAGATGAGAAATATGGCGATGCCCCAGCTCTACTTCCTCATAATCAACCGCCCACTCCATAATTTGTCCATGGCGGCCGATTTGCGGCTGTGGCAGCTTACTGCGGACTTGCTTCCACTGTGCCAATAAATCTTTGTCCTCTTGGCACACCTGTTCCATATACCCTTCATCCAGTTGCAACAGCTCACCGGCACGGATACATGCTGTAAACAACGCATACAAAATTTGTGAGTCCATCGATGGACCATAGCATAGTGCCCCGACTTCACCCTGTTCACTGCGATACGAGTTTTCTGGAGATAGTGATGGTACGGTCACCAGCTGTCCTGATGGCAACTCCAATAAGAAGTCTAAGAAAAATAACGACGCTTCTTTCAACACGGGATACGCACGTTCGCGCAAGAACGAAAGTGAGCCGTTATAACAATAGTGCTCCCACATATGCAGCGCAATCCATGCGCCACCCATCGGCCACATATTGGCGCTCACATATTCACCGTAAATGCCTGTATCCGCCCACAGGTTGCTGCTCGTGTGAGCAACAAATCCACGTGCACCATAAATGTTGCGCGCTGTCTGGCGTCCATTGATGACTAAGCGTTCAATAAAATCAAATAGCGGCAGGTGACATTCCGCTAAATTCCCTGTCTCGGCAAGCCAGTAGTTCATTTGCAAGTTAATGTTAAGATGATAGTCCGATTCCCATGGAGGAGTAAAACTATCGTTCCAAATCCCTTGCAAGTTAGCTGGTAGAGTTCCCGGTCTGGAGCTGGCTAGCAGTAAATAACGCCCGTACTGATAAAACAGCGCCTCCAGCCCATTATCAGCGGCACCTTGCCGATATTGTTCTAGTCGCTGCGACGTGGACAAGCATTGTTGTCTAGGAACCTGAAGCTGTGGCTCAGTGCTTCTTCCTTCCTCCGCTTCCAAATCCAACGTTACACGGGTAAACAGCGGCTTATAATCATCCAAGTGCCGCTGCTTCAATGTCTCATATGGCACTTGAGCTGCCTGTTTTGCCTGTTGCCAAGCAACAGCATAATCATCTGCACAGCGAAATGAAGTCTGCGCAGCTACAATAAGCGTGACTGCACGAGCTTGACGAATATCAAGATAACTGCCCGCCGTCTGACATTGTCCACCCTCAACTACTGCCCGCAGCACAACGGCATAACGTACGCCATCTGCTCCTAATTGTCCTTTCATGGCAATAGCCTGTCCATCATCTGTCTGAACCATTTCACCGGTGAATGGTCTACGATCGAATTTGGCTGCAAAGGTTAAGCCTGCGGCGGCGGTCGAAGTCATCCGGATTACTAGCACTTGATCAGCGGCGCTAGAAAATATCTCACGGCTGTACTGAATTGCATCTTGCCGTCCCACTTCATAATTTACCTGAACCAAAGCATTATCCAAGTCTAGCTCACGACAATAATGATGAATTGCATGAACATCTATATCCGTATCAAAATCCAACAACAAGTTGCCTAATGTCTGATAAGGATGGAAATATTGCGGAACGTTCGTCATATGCTTCAACACTAACTTTTCTGCCTTGCGCACGTTACCCTGCAGCAACAAGTTTTTAATTTCCGGCAACGCCGCTTGCGCTGCTCTATTATCGTTATCCCTTGGACCACCATACCAAATCGAATCTTCATTCAATTGAATCTGCTCGCGCTGTATCCCACCATATACAACGCCCCCTAAGCGCCCGTTACCGATTGGAAACGCTTCCGTCCATTTGCTAGCCGCTGTCCGCTCAAGCAAAAAATAGTTGCTTATATGATTCATTAAGCTACCCTCATTTCTTTACAGAATCCTGTGTAATAGCTCGTATCCCCAATATTGTACTTCGCACCATTATATCGACATTCCACCTAAAAATAGATGCACTTTTATGACCATGTGTGTGTCGCTTTTTGACTCGTACGCTTCAGTTGCTTCCATCATGATCCATTCGAATCGTGCAACAACCTATACACGTCACTCTATTTTTCTGGTCCATGCTGCACAAAAAAATCGGACGATTCATACATGCTGAATCGTCCGATCTGCGTATATCATTTCGAATATTTTATATCCCCTTTGCCTGACGATAGGCATTTACATATGCGGCAGCTTTCTTCCGAATCAACGAGAAATCTTTGTTCTTAACTGCTTCATTTGTTAAATCGGAGCCGATCCCTACCGCTACCGCTCCGGCTTTCACCCATTCACCTAGGTTATCCAACGACACACCGCCGGTTGGCATAATGTTAGCCTGCGGCAATGGGCCTTTGATCGCCTTGATTACGGATGGCTCATACAGGTTGCCTGGGAACAGCTTGACGATATCGGCTCCAAGCTCAAGCGCTTCATTAATTTCCTTGATGGTCATCGTTCCTGGCATTACCGGTACGCGATATCGGTTGCACATGGTTACGGTCTCAGCGCTAAGGAAAGGGGACACTACGAATTGAGCGCCGCTAAGAATCGCCGCACGTGCCGTTTCAGCATCCAGCACGGTTCCTACGCCAATAATCGCATAAGTAGATTCATCCGACGAATCCCATTTATATTTTTGAGCTAGTGTCTCAATTGCTTTCAACGCAAATGGAACTGTCATCGTAATCTCTATCACTTTAATTCCGCCGAGAATCGCTTCCTCGGCCATTGCGACAACTTCTTCTGCCGTCTCCCCGCGAAGTACGGCAACGACACCTTCCTGTACTATCTTCTGAGTAATCTGCATTTTCTTCATATTGTTCTCCTCCCCATTTATCGAATGTCGTTTCTATTAATAGTCCTCAATGAAACACAACTTACCGCTCAACATGCACCTTACCGGCAAGCAATCGCTCGATTTGCGCTCCACTAGGGAGACCTTCCCAATCGCCAACCGTCTGGATTACCTGCGAGCCTATCAAATTACCGAGACGAACCGCCTCTTCAAGGCTATATTCCCGCAGCAAACCAGCTAGAAATCCAGCACAAAAGCCATCTCCTGCTCCTACCGTATCAACTACATGATCAACCTTATAGTAAGGAACTGATGACAGTTCACCGTGCTCCAGAATATAGGTTTTGTCCTCGCCACCTTTAATAATGCTTACAGCGGACAGCTCACTGAGCTTGGCAACGATCTCATCCATCGATTCCGTCTCATACAGCAGTTTCAATTCATCTAATCCCGGTAAGAAATAATCCGCTTTTAGCGCCAATGGCAACAGAACCTTTTGGGCTGCTTTCACATCCCATAGCTTCAAACGCAAATTCGGATCGAAGCTCACTTTGACGCCGTGCTGCTTCGCGATGTCCATCGCTGCTGCCGCCGTCTCCGCACAGGATGTGCTTAATGCAGGTGTGATCCCGGTAATATGTAAAATCTTTGCTCCAGCAATATATTCCTCATCCAAATGCTCAGGAGTCATTTTACTTGCCGCCGATAGCTTGCGGTAATAATAGACAGAATTTCTTCCAGCCGCATTCTCTCGAATCATTAGTCCGGTTGGAGCTTCATCTGTGAATGAAGCGCGTCTAACATCTACGCCTTCGCCCCGCACCATCTTATAAATCCGCTGCCCGAACGGATCATCTCCAAGCCGACCGCACCAGCCTGCGGAATGTCCAAGCCTTGACAAACCGATCGCTACATTCGTCTCAGCTCCACCAAAGGAAGGCGTCAAATTCGATGTATATTCAAGACCTTTCCCCCCCTCGGCGATCAATAGGGCCATACTTTCCCCGAAGGTGACCACTTCCGGATGAGCATTTCGATTATTCATTCCCCTTCACCACCCTGAACCTGACTGTTGTACACTTCGAATGTGGACAAGTTTGGCCACCAGCGGGAGCCAGTGATCTGAAGACGCAAGCGACTGCTGCTTATGGCTGGAAAATGGCAGATCCGCTTGTGACCGATAATGGTACCCTTCAGAATAGGCTGCCACGTCCCTCTGCCTGCAGCAGTATCCGTACAATCCTCTGTCGTTGCAGCAGCATCGGCTTGCCAATACTCTAAGCGGAAACTCTCAATCCTCTGCGTATAGCGATACTCCTGCAGTACGATATGGTCAAACGTTTGCTCTGTTCCTAAGTCGACAGTGATACTCGCCACCTCTGTACCTTGCTCAGGAGCCCAAAACGTATCTCGATTGCCATCCAGTATATTGGTCGCTTCATATCCAGCCATCGCTTCACTAGCCGTAGCAGCAGCATCGCGTGCCACATTCGTCTCAAACGTATTGCGAATCCAAGCTCCGAGCTCCTCTAACCGCTGCACATCATTCTCGTGGAGCAGACCGCGCGTATCGGCAGGAATATTAAGCAAGAGCGTAGCATTGCCTCCGACCGAACCATAGTACACATTCCGCAGCTCATCCAGCGATTTGACTTGATCATCTTGACTCGCATGATAGAACCATCCCGGACGAATCGACGTATCCACTTCCGCTGGATACCAGACAAGCTCCGATACATTTGCGATAATGTCGCGGCTACCCAAGTCTTCATCCTCTGAAGTGAAACGCTTGGCGAATTCAGCATTATCTTCCTGCTGTGAATGTTCCTGAATTCTCTCCTTATCCTGCAGCTGCGCAGGTACTACGCTCCACTCCGACTTGCGACAATGCCCCGCCTCATTGCCACACCAGCGCACATCCGGCCCACATACCGAAATACTCGCTTCTGGCTGCAATTCACGAATCAGTGCATAATAGCCATTCCAATCATATATTTGCCGTTTGCCGTTAGGACCTTCACCACAAGCCCCATCAAACCACATACAGAAAATATCCCCATACCTAGTCAACAGCTCGCGCAGTTGATTGGTAAAGTACTCATTATAAGCTGGCGAATCCCCATAACACGGCTCATGACGATCCCAAGGCGATAAATAAATCCCAAACTTCAACCCGCCTTCACGACAAGCATCTGCCACCTCACGAACGACATCACCCTTGCCATCTTTCCATGGGCTATTCTTCACCGAATGCTCTGTATACTCACTCGGCCACAAACAAAACCCATCGTGATGCTTGCAAGTCAGAATCAGCCCTTTCATCCCTGCGGCCTTACAAGCGCGTACCCACTGCCTTGCATCCAGCTGTGTCGGATTAAAAATATCCGGCTGCTCCTGCCCACTGCCCCATTCCTGGTCCGTAAACGTATTTACTGTAAAATGTACAAAAGCGTAAAACTCCATCTCTTGTATCGCCAACTGCCGCTCAGACGGCCGCACCAACGCTGCCGCTTTAACTTGCTCTGTTTTTATAACTCCACTGCTGTTCATAACCATTTCCCCCCTCTCATTTTCCCGCTGCAACATTTTGAAAAATATAAAAAGATATCATACATATCTATATGGAAATTAAAAACCCAACCTAACTTAGGCTAATAATAGCAAATCAAAGATAGGTAGAAACACGCATTATTTTTTTATATATATGCAATATTTTGACCTTAACATCGAAAGAGCCAAGATCCTAAAAATCGGACCTTGGCTTTCGATTGGTTATTTTAACCTCTACTAACTGTAAAATGGAAATATCTTCTTCTGTACTCAAGCCTGCTGGGAAGTCACCTTCATTTAGATGATACAGTTTGGCACCTACTTAAGTCGTTGACCTTAAGACGTGACTAATGCAGATGGCTTGAATAGACAGCATCTCTTATTTCAAATCATTTAACATGCCTAGAATCAAAGTAACTGCTTCAGCTCTGGTTGCAGCAGCATTAGGATTGAATTTACCAACTCCATTTCCTTTAATCAGGCCTGCTTCTTCTGCAGTTGCCACATAAGGCTTAGCCCATGCTGGCACTTGATCCGCATCTTTAAACGTCAGAGTTGCATTTGGATGTACTTCAAGACCCCGTGCACGAACAATCATAACAACGAGTTCACTTCTGGTGATATCTTTATTCGCACGGAATGTACCATCTTCATAGCCTGATATATATCCCGCTTTAGCAAGTGCTTGAATGTATGGCTGTGCCCATACTGGTGTTTGACTTTGATCCGCAAAAATAAACCCTGTATTTACGGGTTCCAACTTTAGCGCTCTAGCTAACATTGCTGAAATCTCACCGCGAGTTATCGTAGCATTCGGCCTAAAGGTTCCATCCTCATAGCCACTTACAAAACCAAGCTCAACTGATTTTTCAATGGAAACCTTCGCCCAATGATCTGCGATATCAGACAAATCTACTGTAGGGGATACTGGATCAGTAGGTTTCACTGGTTCAGTTGGTTTAGGTTTAGGTGTTGGTGTCGGCGATGTTGGTGTTGGATCCGCTGATGGCGTCGATCCGCCACCTACCGGTGTATCGTCTTTATACGTTGCTGTTACTTTAACTGCTTCACCTGGCATGATGAACGTATACATGTTGTTATTCGTTGTATCTTGGGTCAACGTCAAGCTTGCTGGCGTAACGATCCACTTGTCGAACACTTTACCCACAGGCGCATCTAGTACTACAGTTACGGTTTCACCTTTCTTAGCAGTCTGTTTATCTGCTGTTACACCTTCCATGGTTACGGTGTAAGTCTTGCCGAGATCAAATGTTGCCGTGTACGTCTTACCGAGCGATCCCGAAGTATTGACTTCAATGCTAACTCCATCTTGTATCGGTGTAACTTTCATCCCCGTATCTGCAGTTAGCAATGTCAAGTTCGGTTGATGGACTTCAATCGTCACTGTGTTTTGCTTTTGCGTTGGATCGGATATCGCAATTGTCATTTCGCCACGCTCTTCTTTCATGATGACCGTAGCTGCAGATTTAGCTTGGATGCTTCCTGCAGTATCCGCACTCCAGAAGTTCGCAGCTGTGATGCCAAGCTGCTTATTGCTAACGGCCTGTACGGTTGATGTATTGCTAAGCACTTCTACTGCCGGTTGTTCACTATAAGCTTGTGTTTGTTCCGCTGTCTTACCTGGAAGCAGCACATATTCGTAACTAGCGGCTTGTGGATTATTCCCATGTTCAAAGGCTATGCTGGCATAGTTGCGCGTGAGCTTGTCTTGCGATTGACCGTTGTTAATGTCATACCAAGAGCCTGTTCTCGCCTCGCGAACGACATGGAGTGTGGGGGCAGTTGGGAAGTAATAGCCCATATCCGCACCAGAACCTGCACCATTGCCCGTCAGATGCGCCCAGTTTACATCGTTAATATCTGCTGAATAATCCAATGCTGCAGGCACCTGTACACCGTTAATCACAAATGCGTTATCACCGCTGCTATTCAACTTGCGATTATCAACAATCGTTTCTACCGATTTTGTAGCGGCCGATGTTTTACGAATATCTGTACCGAGGGCAACAATTTCATCATCGAACATAAACCATGATTTCTTACCACTTAAATCACTGCCCGTTACTTTCGTTAATGAGAAATCCATGCCGCTTGCACTATATAAATGATCTAGTGTGGCACCGCCAACATGACTTTTCGTATTGTAATAGTACGCCCATTCGCCCGGCATCTTTCCTTCGCCAGAACCGTCTGTTGTCGTACCTGGCAAACGGAAGCTATTAACCGTTGCCCAAAATCCATCGCGATATTGCAATAAGTCTTCGTTATAGATATAGGTCATGCCAAGACCGGTATCCCAGCCTTTTACATTTTCTTTATTGCCCATTTCAAAGGCAGAAATGCGGTCTGAGAACATGCTTAGCCCAAAAGCGTAGTTCGGACGATGATGCGCGACACGGGCCATACCGTTGAACATATAACTGCTCGACAATTCACCGCGCGGTGCGACAGTATCATCCTTCATCACTTTCTTCAGCAACATCACACTATAAAGCGGCAAGCCTTTATAGTAATCATTAAAGGTTGTATCCTTGCTTACCCATTCCTTAACCATACTGCGAATATTAGCGCTAACCTCTGGTGGTGCACCCTCTGCTAAACTTGCTAAAGCTACAATCGTGCCGCGAGCCGTACCCGAGTCTTTTCTGGAGATCCCCCGCCCGTTAACCATATCCATGTACAGCCCTTTGTAAATAACGGGTTCGAATGTATCACTTGCCCACTTATAAATGTTAGCCACACGTGGATCAGTCACAGGCCATGGTGAAGTGTTGAGCAAATAAGTGATGTCCGCCGTGCGGCTGAGCCAGACTGCACCATAGCCAGCCGTGTAAGCGATATTCGCATGCTGCACCAGTGAACCATCCTCATATACACCATCACCTTTCGTGACATAGTTAAATTCGGAACCAATCGAATCCCGTCCTTGCGTAATTTTAGCGCTATTTCTACCAATTACGCCGCGAAGAGTTACAACAAGTGCTTTGTCCAGCAAATTGCCACCGGTTTCGATCACGGAGCTATTTTGCACCCGCTTTGTTGGATTAGGACAATACTTATCAATTGTCCGCATGAAGTTGCCTATTTGCTGATCGTTCAACTCATCATACATAAGGATCAGACAATCATTTAACAGCTGCGGTGCACCGATTTCAAATCCCCACCAGCTGCTGGCGCTGCTGTAGGATAAACGCTCGTTATAACGCTTAGCGTACATCCAATCCAGGGCACCTATAATTGCATCCCGCAGCTGTGGATCGTGATAGAAACGAGAAGCCTCTGTATTGTAAGCGGTTGCAATTGTCTTAATACGAGTAAACTCGCTAACGATGTTGTTGGCATGCTGCTCCTTCGTGTCGGCGTTATCGACAAGATCCGACCATAAGTATCTACGGCTGCTATCATTAGCACTAAGCGTATCGAGATAACCCGTCTTAGCGGCATTGGATACATTATTGTCCATCTCAGCTACTAGTGCCTGAATAGCGGGATCAGAAGCGAGGTTATCGTCTACAGCTCCTACTAACTTCTGCTTCCAGCGTTCACGCAATTGGTCGTAAGCAGCTGCTGTTTCTGTGGAGTCTACACCAATGTTACTTTGTGCCTTTATCATCTGATCTTCTGTTGCAACAGTGATTGTTGCTACACCCGCAGCAATAGCTGTTACATTACCATCTTGATCAACAGCAGCTACGTTCTCATCACTAGTACTCCATTTTACTTTGGGAGATGGAAGATTATTTGGAGTGACGGTTAATGTTAGCGGCTTCGTCTCTCCAACCGTCATCATCGTTGCCGTCGGTTCAAGCGCTAACCCCGTTATGCCGTCATATTCCTCCAGCCGAATGTTATCAAACCACACTTTGCCGGTGCTATTTTCTAAAAACAATTCAACAAAAAATTTAGCACCACCAGCCGGCACCGTTATAAAAACTTGCTGCATCGTCCAATCGTTCGTACCATACACCTTCGTTGAAGTAGGTCCATCTATTAATTTTGTGTTAGAAGGATTAAGCACAGAAGTGCGGAAATAAGCGCCGCTGCCACCTGCAATATTTTCGGTTTTATACCACACTTGCAAGCGGTACGATTTCCCAGCCTCCACGGGTGCCTTAGCATTAATCGATACACGGCTTGTGCCGGAAGCATCTATCAGCATCGATTGCTGACCACTATAAGAATCATAGGTAGCAACCGTTACACTTACTGTCCTACCAGTTGGTTTACCAGAACCTACAGGAATCCATGTGTCCCAATTAACAGGTACAGGGTTCGTATCCGTATATTGAGTCCAAGTACCGCTCGGCGCTGCAGTTGATTCGAAATCACCATTCGGAAATAAATTATTTACATTTGATGACATCGCTACACCTGTGCCAACAGGCAAGAACGTGACTACTATTGCAACTACTAGTAACAAACTAAGTATTTTTCTCATCACTCTTCACCCCTTCTCTGAGCACCATACAGAAAAGGCGTCCCTCTTCCCACTATTTGTACTTTATATAGCATGGAATATAGAGACGCCTAGTTTCAGCGGATTTCTATTTATTATATTACTTACAAATCGTTACTTCTTCTCTTTCTCATTAATAATCTTCGTTGCTTCTTCAACCATCCATGCTTGTACTTTCTCAATTGGCTCCGTGCTAAGCATAAATTTGCTGAAGCCATCGTCGATAACTTTTGTTAAATCAGCACTCGAAGTGGTAAGGACCTTGGAAGCATCCAAATACTTAATATCGGCGCCAAACAGCGTGTTCTTCAATGACTCTACATCGTACTTGTCCGTGTTTTTACCGATCATGCGCTCCAATAGTTTTGTCTGATCTGCTTTCTTCCAACCGGAAAACTCTTGTCTATTGGCTGAATCTGCTGTAGACATGAAGCGCATCAGCTTATATGACTCTTCCTTGTGCTTCGTTGTTGAACCCATTGCTAATTGTGAACTGCCAACAAAGTATTTACCGCCCTCATAATCTTTAGGCAAAGCATTCTTTGGAGGCAAAGGAACTGGCGCGAAAGCAGTCACAAAATCATGTGGGTACTGCTCAAGATTGCCTGGATCAGGAATCGTGAAGCTGCCTGACATAATCATCGCTGCACTACCACCGAAGAATTCACTGCGATAGTTAAGCTTAGATGCTAGCACATCCGCATAGGGTTTCGCTGACTTATCAACACTTTCCATGTCTTTGCGCAATTGGAAGAAGTACGGATAGGTTGGGTCAGACAGAATTGTGCTGCCATCGTCATAGCGGAACGGATCTTTCATTACCGTTTGCGCTGGGGCATTCATATACAACTCCCACGTATGGAAGTAGGTTCCGTATCGTTTGTCTACGCCTTCGCCTTTTGTCAGCTTCTTCGCATACTCGCGATAGTCGTCCCATGTCCAGCCGAATTTAGGAACGGGCAGTCCCGCTTCATCCAACGCATTCTTATTGAGCATGACATAGGTATAACCTGATGTATATGGCATCCCGTAATATTTGCCGTCTACTTGCGGATTTACATAATACTCATCTTCCGCTTTCAAACCTTCTTTATCATAGAATTCATTTAGTGGCGTAAATGCACTGCGAACTGCTCTTTCAACGACCGCTGAAGTACTTGGCAATTGAACGACGTCAACTTCATCTCCTGACGAAATAAGGAAGTCCAATTTCTTCAACATTTCCAATGAATTACCTGGGACGAGCACGACATGTTCCACTTTAATACCAGGGTTAGCTGCTTCAAACTCACGCAGCATTGCGTCTGTACCCTCTTGTTGAGCCTCATTGTCCCAGTTATAGTACTTAAGGGTCACTTCCTTCTTCTCTGTACCGTTCGATTGTGCGGATTCATCAGCTTTGTTTCCACAAGCGCTTGTAAACATCATTAATGCTAGTAGTAGGCATGTGGACAGAAGAAAATAACGTTTACTTTTAGTTGCCATGTGCAACTTCCCCCTAAAATGAATGATAGTAAGCTTTGAGTCAAGGCCTTGTTAGCGCTTACAGACAGTATATAACGTTTGCAAATTGCCTGCGTGTATAATTTTGTGCTTGTGCGATAACGATTTTGACTTATTAGAAGACTCTCTAAACTAGAGATGCCTAACAGATTTATCATGAGTCCGTATTGCTTACCCTTTCACACCACCAAGGGCAATCCCACTAATAACTTGTCTCTGCAAAACAATAAACACAATCAGCAGAGGAATAATCGCTGATACTGCCGCCATCATCATAATCGCATCGTTGGTCGTATAATCATCCCTAAACAAGGTCATGCCTAGCGGAACGGTATACAAAGATTTCGATTGCAAGAAGATTAACGGATTTTGATAATCATTCCACGACCAGATGAACTTAATAATCGCCACCGTCGCGATTACAGGCTGACACAGCGGAAGCATAATCGAAGTGAAGCTGCGCAGGTGCCCTGCACCGTCAATTTTAGCAGCTTCCAAAATATCATCACTCACACCGGCCATAAACTGACGCAACAAGAATGTAAAGTAAATCGAAAACATACCCATCAATATTAGCGCTGCATGGGTGTCATATAGTCCCAACCAACGAATAAGCATGAAACGAGGAATGAGCGTCGCTTGATCCGGAATAATCATCATGGCTAACAGCCCGGCAAATACAAGGTTTCGACCGCGAAATTGTAGTTTCGTAAAGGAATAGGCTGCCATCGTTGATATAAGTAGCGAGAGTAAAGTAACGATAATTGCCACTTTAATGGAGTTGAAATAAATCTGACCGAACGGTACCTTTTGCATCCATACTGCCTTAAAGTTATTGACAAAGTTAGTTGCAGATGGAATCCATTCAATCGGGAAGCGCATGACATCTTTTTCAAATTTAAACGCTGACGACACCATCCATAATAATGGAAAGATAAAAAGTATAGACAATGCCCCCATTAACACGGTAGCGATAATTTTAGTAATCTTATTACGTAAGGTTAGCATCGTATTCTCCCTTTCTATTAAAATGATTCTTCTTGGCGCATCTTCCACGTTGCCGCAGTAATCAGACCGATAATCGCAAATAACAGCCAAGAGATTGCAGATGCATAGCCCATATTGTAGTTGACGAAACCTTCTTGATAGATGCGGAATACAATTACCGTTGACGAATTATCAGGACCGCCTTCGGTCAAATACGAAATAATATCGAACACTTTAAATGAACCAATAAGCATCGTAATAAGCAAGAAGAACGTCGTTGGACGGAGCAGCGGGATCGTGATATTGAAAAACTTCTTCAGTCCCGTCGCCCCATCAATTTCTGCCGCTTCATATAACTCTTCGGAAATATTGGACAATCCCGCCATGTATATAATAATCGTGTAACCGAGCCCTGCCCACGCACTAATAATAGCGACCGCAATTAGTGATGTTTTCGGATCAACGAGCCATTTCGGAGGATTCGATATACCAAGATCCATTAGAAATTGATTGATAGGGCCTAGTGAAGGGTGGAACAAGATGCTCCACACTGCTGCCACAGCGATAATCGAAGAAATGTAAGGTATAAAGAATACGACTTTAAAGTAATCCTTAAAGTAGACTTTACTATGAATAACAACTGCTAATACAAGCGCAAGCGCAATCGGAATTGGCACGGTTAACACCGTATATACTAAGTTGTTATATAATGCCTTCCATATCGTTGGATCTTGAAATAAATGAATGAAGTTTTGCAGGCCAGCAAATTTAATACCTGATACCCCAGATAATAAATCCCAATCTGTAAAACTTAAATACAATGAAAATCCAAGGGCAAATACATTAAGCATTAACATACCCACTATTTCTGGCAGTAAAAACAGCCAACCAACTAATGCTTCCTTTCTCCGTGGCGACCAAAATTTTTTCACTCCGCTCTCCGCCTGCTGCTTTGGAAGCTGATAACTTGATTTTGTCTCTTCCACTTTTTATGTCACCTCAGCTTATAATTTGTTGACTTCATCATAATTCGCAGGCAAGGGAGAACAAAGGATGGATTATGACCTAGTGTGGGTAAAATTTTGACCTTTGTCATTTATGGAAACATGCAACCGAGTTGACTACTATTGAGCATCATTGAGATGAAGGGTTAGATGGGTTAAGCCGGAGATGGAGAGAGCTGGATCACTCGAAAACGGGGAAGAAATGTAATGTAAACAGAAAAGCGACCCCTACTTTTCCATGTAAGGGCCGCCCATCACTCTCTTTTGCAAGACTGAGATACCTAATCAATTATTAGAAAGTGATTGTTGATATTGAGACCAGAGGGTATTCACGTCTATGCCAGTAATCAATTGAAATTGACCTTCTTTCCACAATTGAATTTGTTGCTCATTCATGCCATAGGGGATCCTTGCCGCATTTAATGCACGAATGAATCCGCGATGTTTCGTATCTTCAATCCAGCGAATGAAGTTCGCCGTTCCATTGCTAGACCAAGTTCCACCCGGGCTGATACCATAACGATTATGATAACCCGTTTCGTAACGCAAGCTATCAGCTACTGCTTCCACATCAAAGTCGCTATATTGATAAGCATGACCCAATTCGTGGTAAAGGATTCCAATAATTTCATCGCGTAATGAGTTGTTGGGATTATTAGCTGCGAAGCTTGCGAGATACTGAGAACTGATACCTAGCGTTTTTAACTCATTGTCTCCTGACATCCAGGCAACTCCAGGGGTGTCTACGATTTCCACTAGAATTTTCTTTACTCTAACCGGCATTTCTGCCGGACTCTTGTATAAAATTTCATTTAATTTACGCAAGATCGTCAAAATTTCTTGCTCGGCATTGGGTAGAGCTTGATCGAATAAACTGTAGCCTGCAAAGTTCTGAACTTCGATGATCGGGTTCTCGGTATGCCACATGTCATTCGTGCGCGAAAATTCAACTTCGCTTACTTGCAGAGCGTAGCCGCTATGATTTTGGATATTGTTGAGCCTATAGTATTGATAGGCATTTGTATTGTTATTCAATAAGTAATGTTTACGTTGATGACGAAGCTTGAAGTTCTCATCGCTTTTCGTGTCTAAATCCGTCCAGTTAATAGAATCATTGGATCCCTGCAGAACCCAGCTTCTCGGATCAGCATCGGGACTATTGTTGTACGATTTAGCCGACGTAAGCGCGTAACCATCGATCGTAACCTGTTCGCCAAAGTCGAACTGCAACCATGCCGTATTGTTCCAAGTTAGCCACTTGGTATTGCTTGATCCGTCAACCAGATTCGACTTGATATCGTCTGGAGCATTTTCTCCGCTGGCTGTAACCGTGGGCTTAATCGTGCTGAAAGTCTGCACATCATTACCGAATAGCTTAATTTCGGATAACTGCAGCATCCCGCCGTCATCGTACTGATTAGCAAAGTTATCAAACTTTACAAATTTATAAGCAGCTGTATTGGCAAATGAATAGGTTTTCGTTTGATGGCGGGAGGTGAAGCTTTGATTCTGCTGTGTGTCCAGATCATCCCAGACAATCCCGTCATTGGACCCTTTTAATACCCAGCTTTTCGGATCTCTTCCAAGCTCATCCTCCGCAGTTGTAATGGAGTACGAGTTAACGATCTTTGCAGTCGTGAATTCATATTGCAGCCATGCTGGAGTACTGAATGTTAACCACTTCGAAAAAATATACTGATCGAATGCTTTATCCTTGCCCTCATGTGACCCATTTTCACCACTTGCGGTTACCGTCCCGTCTACAGCTAAATTGATCGGCAGGATAGTCGGAGTCGACTCGGCTGCAATAGCAACCGGAATATATACATTGCTGCTAAAGCCTAATCCTATCGCGGCCGCTAAGATAAGTACTCCTGTTTTTTTCATGTTTGTCCTCTCCTTTTTTTGATTAAGAAGTTTCATGATTTCCCCTACTTTTCAGTTCACTTTAAAATTAACTTCCGGGTATTTTGCGGCCAACCTTTCTAGTGCTGAGCTGTCGCCTGTCTGTTTCACATAAAGGTCAAAAAAAGCGAGGCTAAACTCGTTGATAATACGATGAACGTACCGCGGATCTTCGCCTGGGCTTCGCAATAATGGTGAAATCAGATGAAAATCAGTAAAGCTCGTATGATCCGTGCCAGGAACGACCATCGACATGCCACCGCCGGCAAGCGCACGCTCGTTGCGGTTATTTATTACCTTGATATCTTCAAGTGGATCATCGATGATTCCTGCGATCATGAGCAGAAACGGTTTGCCGATTCCCTTATCTGGCACATTTGATCCATATAACAGACCGTCCATATTAATGGCTGCTTGGATGCGGGAGTCCTCCACCAGTATTTGCGCGGCGGTAGCTCCACCGTAAGAATGGCCGAACATACCGATCCGCGAAGTGTCGATCCTTCCCGTAAAGCGGTCGTCTACATCGCCTCGGTTAAGCTTCTCCACTTGATCTAGCACAAAAGCGGTATCTTCCCGCCATAATTTGATATGGCGATCTCTTTCAGCAAGTTCAGTTAGATTCGTAGACTGAAAGTATGCAGTTCGACCGTCTGGATAGACGGTAGCCGCAGCGTCATAGGCATGGTCGATACATAAGACGATATAACCTTGACTTGCTAGCTCCTCGACTTGAAACGTATTTTGATTGCGAAAACCGTTCAAACCATGGGAGAAGATCAATACAGGATAACGGTTCTCGGCGTCTGATAGCCGGGCTTCCGAGAACGCATTCGATTTCACCACATTCAGATGGCCTAGTACGAATGCCGGGACGGACACATCTGCTTCCAGTCCCTTTGCGACCTCATGCGCATTGCGGATAAAGGGCTCGCGATTTCCCTCGCCTTTATCACCTGCAGGATAATACATCTGTACCATTAGCTCGCGCCGGTCATTCGGATCATTTGTAAAAAGTTCCTCCCGCTGATCATCAACCCAATGATACAGCGTTGTGCCGACCATAAATGGGCCGGTCGGTTTATGAAATAAAGATACAGGCATAAGTGCAGGCATCGCGACCGCTACAGACAAATATATGACAAGCAGCAATGTACGAACCGTGACCGTAATTCTGTTTCTGGGGCTCTCTTTGCTCCTGGCCAATAGATAGCATACTGTCAATATAACAGGGGACAAATAAGCCGGAATCATCTGCCAACGGTAGCCTTCAGCGATAAGCTGTATGATAAGAACACCGTATGCAACCGTCAAGGCGGTAACAGACCACCGTTTTGTCTTCCATCCTGCAAATAGAGTCCACCCCAGAAGGGCGAAATTTACAAAGATCAAACCGATTTCCCAAAATCCCATCGGATTCTCCCACCTTTCTTCATTTTCATCTAAGTACTAGTAGTACTAAAATATTATTTTCGGTACTAACAATAAGTATTGCATACATTTGCTCTTAGTGAATCCACGAAAACAAAAAAAGCTGAGAAGAACGGCAACCTGTAAGTATTGTTTTTCTCAGCTCTAACAAATGGGAGCCTCATTCTACTTCCTAATTCCATTCAATATGATATCTACCATCATGGAAAGAGATTCTTGCACCGTAATTTGGCTGGAAGCTAAATTGCGCTGATCGAAAATCGATGTCATTAAGAAATTGAGGGTTTGGATCAGTGTTGGAATATGCATCGGACGAAAATCACCATTATGGATGCCTTCTTCAATGAGACTAGTAATGATATTCCACTCATCATTAATGCCTTGTTCCATTTCCCTCCACCGTTCGGGGTAGTACCGCCGAAGTTCGACCAGTAAGCGTACATAGCTGTTCTGAAAATCATGAGGAACAATCAAGAGTATACCTTTCATTTTTTCAGATATGCTCAAATTCGTATCTTGGATCACTTCTCGAAATCGTCTTTCCGTTTCTTCGTTTACTTGCTGAACCACATAACCTATAAGTTCGTCCTTGGACGGGAAATGCTCGTACAACGTGCTTTTGCTTACACCTAATTCGCGCGCCAAATCATTCATTGTAAATTTGATTCCTTTTTCATGAAATAGCGCGATAGCAGTTTTGGCAATCCGTTCTTTCATCCTTAGTTCACCTCAAACCAAGAGTAGTACCCATAGATCCTTTTATAGTACTTTGGGTACTAGGAAAGTGTAACTCTTTATTTCTTTGGGGTCAAATTCAACAACCAAGTTAGCACTAACTACTTTAGATTTTCGGGGTTTAGCTTTTCCAATTCTGGAATCACGAAACGTCCGTCTTTTCGAATCAGTCGATCATCAAACCAAATCTCTCCACCGCCATACTCTGACGTTGAATCATCACCATGTCCCAGTGGATTGCTGACTCATTCCCATTTGAAGCATTATCATAGCATCGTCCCGGTGTGAAATGAAAGCTGCCATCGATTTTCTCATCGAACAGAATATCCTGCATTGGTTCCCTAATAGCAGGATTTAACCCAATTGCAAACTCCCCTATGTAACGTGCACCTTCATCCGCATCTAAGATATTATTTAGCCGCTCGGTGTTGTTTGCTGCCGCATGGATGATCTTTCGCGCAGATTCACGAATGGGTGCCCACCTGCTTTATGCACGGCTTTCACAAGTTCCTTTGCCAAAGATGTATCGATTCCAGTTGAATCTATTAATACATTGTCTCCCTTTTGCACTTTTGTAGAATAGTGTATTTGCTAATTCGTTGAATTTCCTTCACCTCCTCATCTGTGAAAGAGACCCCCTCTACCCTTACATTAATCTCTACAACGCAAAGTCCAGTCATACTTTGAACCGCTTCGCGGATGTTTACCTGCAATTGATGACACACTTCAGAATTTTCATACCGTACACAACCATAACTCGCAGGTCTATAGCAGCTTCAACTTCACCTACCTCGACGGACACGCCCTTCTGCACGTTCTTGCCACTCAACATCTTCACCCAATCATCCGACAGTCCGCCAGACATAGCAGCAATTCCTGGAGTCTCAAGCGCTGCAAGACCAGCAATTGTGGCAACGACATCATCAGAAATCAGAATGTTACCTCCATGCTTTTTCAATTGATTTTCAGCCATGGTCATCTTCCTTTCTGTCTATGTTCAGGGACACCATTAGTTCACTTTAAATTTCACTTCCGGGTAATTGGCAGCCAGCCTGTCCATGGCCGAGCTGTCGCCTGTCTGTTTCACATAAAGGTCAAAAAAAGCGAGACTGAATTCGTTAATGATACGATGAACGTAATGCGGATCTTCGCCCGGACTTCGTAATAAAGGTGAAATCAGATGAAAATCTGAGAAGCTCGTATGATCCGTGTGAGGAATGACCATAGACATGCCACCACCGGCGAGCGCTCGTTTATTGCGAGCCTCTTCTTCATCGGAATCTTCTTTGGAGTCTTCGCTCATCTCTGCACTCATGAGCAGGAAAGGTTTTCCGATACCTGACTCTGAATAAGCAGCCCCATATAACGTGCCGTCCATATCAATGGCAGCTTTGATGCGGGAGTCTTCTGCTAGCATCTGCGCGGCAGTAGCCCCGCCGTAAGAATGCCCGAACATCCCGATTCGGGTCGTATCAATCCTTCCTGCAAAGCGGCCATTGCTTTGGTTTAGCTTCTCTACTTGATCAAGCACAAAAGAGACATCTCCCTTCCATAATTTGATATGGCCATCTCTTTCAGAAATATCAGTCATATTAGCTGACTGAAAGTATGCGGTTCGACCATCTGGATAAACAGTAGCCACAGCGTCATAGGCATGATCGATACATACTACGATATAACCTTGGCTCGCTAACTCTTCGACTTCAAACGTGTTTTGATTGCGAAAACCGCCTAAACCATGAGAGAAGAGCAAAACGGGATATTGCTTCTCCGAATCTGACATCCGGGCTTCCGTGAACGCATACGATTCCACCAAACCCAGATGGCTAAGCGTGAATGCCGGGATGGACAAATCTTTTGCCATTCCTTTTGCGATCTCATGCGAGTTGCGGATATAGGGTTCGCGGTTCCCCTTGCCTTTATCACCTGCAGGATAATAAATCTGAACCATCAGCTCGCGCCGATCTTTAGGATCTTTAGAAAGCGGTTCTTCCCGTCCATAGTCCACCCAATGATATAGGGTCGTACCGACCAAAAATGGGCCGGTCGGTTGTTTAAATAAAGACACTGGCATGAGTGCAGGCAGCACAACCGCTACAGACAAATAAATGACCAGCAACAATGACTTAAGCGTGAGCGTAACCCGGTTTCTGACACTCTTTTTCCGCTTGGCCAATAGATAGCAAGCTGTCATGATAACTGAAGACAAATAAGCCGGGATCATCTGCCAACGATAGCCTTCCGCAAAGAGCTGTGCGATAAGTACACAGTAGGCAACTGTCAAAGCGATGATAAACCAACGTTTTGTCTCCCTTCTCGCGAATAGTATCCATCCCATAAGTGCGAAATTAACAATAATCAAACTAATCTCCCAAAATCTCAACGTATTTCCCCCTCTGTCTGCATTTTCATCATCAAGGGCATCCCGATATGTAAGAAACAAATCATCGTTACTGCCATTCGTTTTCTCCTCTGCTTATCTTCTATGTACTTACAGTACCAGTTTGGTATTTTTGGTACTGATGTTTATCATAATAGCACAAAATAGTTATAAGTAAAGTATTTAAAACTGTTTTTCGGAAATATAATCTTACAAAATCGTAGGAATCTCGAGCACGATATAAATGAATCGTCCCTCTCTTTCTGTCATCTCCTGCTTGTTCAGCATCGGGTGAAGCTCCATTCTTAAGTCGTACATTCAAAAAAAACTCGGTGAGTTCATCACCGAGTTCTTTAAACCTTTTCGTTTGTCTTAAAAACGCCTAACAGATTAATATGATCCAAATTGGTGCTGCTGTTGAAAATAAACTCCAATTTATAATCTCCGCGGATATATGTGAGCTTGGTCTGCTTCGTTTTTCCGTTTTTAATCGCTGTTGTGGAATTAGGTGCAAACCAATACTGCTTCACCATGCTCATCGTAATGCCGCCAATATTGGTTTGGCTCTCAACATTGGTACCGAAGTAACGGATCTCGCTAATTTTATCGGATTGATAGGTGATAGCATAACCGGGGTTACCCATGTTAGCGCTGTATACGTCATAACCGTTTACGTCTTCTCTGGGTTGTTCAGGATCGCCGATGGCTTTAAAGACATCTTTTCTGGTGCTTTTTCCAACCGTCAGGTTGCTTACTGCTCCCGGAAATTGCCCTTCCAACGCTGGTTTATAAAAGCTCATTAACGTTTTGAGTGCATGTTCGGAAGCGTAGTTATCTTGGCTTGCGGCTGCAGCTTCTACCTGCTGTACCGGTAAAACCGAAGAGTTCACCAAAGACGCACCAATTCCGATAACGCCCGCAACTGCAAAGGCAGCCCAAACTTTTTTAGTAGATGTAAACTTCATGTTGGATCCTCTCCTTATACCATGAATTAACCACATATTTTCTATCTCATACTTTAAGCCAATTCTCATCCTAAATATAGTACTATCGGAAAGTGATTGTGTTACGAACTCATGAAAATGAAATGTCATTTCTGACATATTAAATCCACAATAGAGATCCCTAATAAGGCAATTCGCGTAAGTTATCCATAGTATCAATTTATCGTAAATTTGGCACACTATATCTTTCACTTTCCACCCAGGAGGCAATTCATGTCATCCCCTTCATGCTTACTTCATTATACGAAAAGATACCCACAGCCTGAACACCTTTTTCTCTTCGTGTCCAGTCTATGGGTACCCGTTTACATGCAATGGTCAACCTTTTTTTCTTTACTTGTAAGCTTTGGACTTTTCCAAAATTGCTTTTATGAGTGATGCGTTTGCTGGAGCATAGTCTCTTTCCAGCATCTGCTCGTGCTTGCCGTTTCCTAAATAGAAGTGCAATTGTCCCGATGTTAACTCGCTCCAGGACGTCCATCCGCGTTCTACTTCGCCTATTGCTTCTGACGATTGGATCAGATAAATGTCTGCTCGAACTTCTCCTGTCGTTTCCATATTATCGATCCAATTGTTGTAAGCCGTTATGTTTTGTCTAACTTCTTCTGCGTCTAGTTCTGGAACATAACGAAGAAATAGAGAAATTTCTTCTTGCAGCGTCTCCAGGTACTCTTCTTGCTGCATGTTCAAGGAATGCGAATTTCTTGGGTAGGCATCAAGCATAATGATGCCGGCTACTTCACGACTTTGTTGTTCCAGCTGCTTGGCCACTTCAAACGCCAGATTACCCCCGGCAGAGTAGCCCAACAAATAAAGCGGACCCTGAGGCTGCATCTTATGAACGCTTTGTGCAAAGTATGAGGCTGCATCTTCGCAGCTAATAAAATCATAGGCATATATAGCAGCCGTATCTCGCAGTAATGTCGCCAGCATCGTGAATACTTGACCAAAGCCGACGATAGGCGGGAAGCAATGCAAGATTATGCCGTCTGCATTGTTTCCGTTCCACACAGACACTCCTTCCGTTGGCTGCTTCGCTAGATCGTCTGGGCTGCTTCCGCTTTGAAGGTGATCAGCGAGTTCCATAACCGTCGGGTAAGCGAAGGCGGCACTAAACGAGATGTCCACGTCCAATCTACGGCGAGCTTCACCAATCATTTGAATCAGCTTTAAAGAATGTCCGCCTGCATCGAAGAAGTTATCGTGAATGCCGATCCTCTCTAGGCTGAGAATCTCCTGCCAAATGTCCGCAAGCGCTCGTTCGAACGCATTTCTTGGCGCTGTATAATTTGCTTGAAGAGGCTCATTGAGCTGTATATGAGATAAACCTCTGCGATCGACTTTGCCATTGGCTGTAAGCGGCAGCATATCCAGTTGCACGAAGCGCGTCGGAATCATATAGGCTGGGAGCTGCTTGGATAAGGATCTCCGCAGTTCTCCGGCCACAAGCTCGGTATCCGCTACGACATATGCGAATAGAAGCTTCTCCCTCGCTTCATTTTCGCGAGCGATGACCGCCGCTTCTTTCACTTCCTTCACTTTCGCCAGAGCTGCTTCCACTTCGCCCAGCTCTATACGGAAGCCATTTATTTTCACTTGGTCGTCTGCACGTCCCAAATACTCCATGTTTCCGTTAGACTGCATTTTTGCCAAGTCTCCTGTGCGGTACATCCGCTTTCCTGGAGCGAGTGGATGGTCTACGAACTTCTCTGCCGTCAAGTCGGAGCGGTTGAGGTATCCTCTCGCGACTCCATCTCCAGCAATATAGATTTCTCCCGGTACCCCTATCGGAACTTGCTTGCCATCAGAGTTGAGCAAATAGATGCTGACATTCGCAGCCGGTACGCCAATGGGAACCGACCCGCTCGTATCTGTTGCCGGATCGTATCGATAAATCATGCAGCCGACAACCGTTTCTGTCGGGCCGTATTCATTGAATATCTCGATTTCTCCACCAAATTGGTCATAGATGCTTCTCGCCAGATCCGTGGCAAGATTCTCTCCACCGACAATCAGCTTGCGGATGTTCGATCCGGGCGTGACCTTCAATTCCTTAATCAAACGTAAATGAGCAGGCGTCAGCTTGACAATGTTGACTTGATTATCGGTTACAATCCGCTCAATTAATAACGCTTTGTCTTCTCCGCTATAAATCCGAATCAGACTGCCTGTAAGCAAAGGCGTAAATACGGATGTCACCGTCAAGTCGAAGGATATGGAAGAGTACAGCGGGAAATCCTGCTTTTCCCCGGCAGCATATACATTTTTCGCCCACCATAAATAATTCGTCAGGCCCTGATGAGTAATCATTGCTCCCTTCGGATTTCCTGTCGTTCCTGATGTATAAATCACATAAGCAAGGTCGTTGGCGTTTGATACCGGATCGAGATTCCATTCTTCTCCGCTGTAGGCGGCCTGATCGTTTAGATCGATAAGCTTTCCTTCAAACTGTACGCGAGCCAGTAAATGATGCTGCGTGAGAAGCACCTGCGAACCGGAGTCCTCCAACATATAACGAATGCGTTGTTCCGGATACTCCGGATCAATCGGCACGTAAGCTCCTCCGGCTTTTAGCACACCTAGTATGCCGACGATCATTTCCACCGACCGATCCGCCAAAATGCCGACCAATTGATCCGATCGTACGCCGGCTGCCCGCAATGTCCTTGCCAATCGATTGGAACGGGCATTCAGCTCGCTGTATGTCACTTGCTCTTCTTCATGAACGATGGCTACCGCTTCTGGCGTTTTTTCCGCCTGCCGCTCGAACAATTGGTAAACCGTTGCTTCTCGAGGATATTCCGAAGCTGTCGCATTTCCTGCCGCAAGCTGTGCGCGCTCTTCCGCAGTTAGGATCTCTAACGACGCAATCTGTGCCTGCGGATTTGCCGTAACCGCATGAATCAACTGCTTGAAGTGTTTCGCCATCCTCTCAATGGTCTCTCGTTTGAACAAGGAAGAAGCGTACTCGATGCTGCACGAAATTCCGTTCTCCATCTCTGCCAGTTGGAAGGTGAGGTCAAACTTCGCTACGGAATGTTCGATTGTATAAGGCTGGATGTGCAAATCTTGGATTTGCAAATCTCTTTGCTCCACATTTTGTAGAACGAACATCGTATCGAAAATTGGGTTGCGGCTTCTATCCCTTTTGATCTGCACCTTCTCGACCAATTCTTCAAATGGATAGCCTTGGTGCTCGTAGGCATCAAGCATCGTTTCTTTTACTTCTTCTACATACGATAAAAATGTTTTGTTGCCTGCCGGATAGCTGCGTATCGCTAACGTGCCTACAAACATCCCCACCAGTGACTCCAAGTCGCTATGTGATCTGCCTGCAATCGGCGTGCCGACAACAATATCCTCTTGCCCTGAATATTTATGCAGTAAGGTTGTATATACCGCCAGCAGTACCATATACAGAGACGCTCCGGTTTCTGCCGCTATTCGTTTCAAGCTCCGGCGGAGCGGAGTCCCAAGCATAAATGACATCGCTTCTCCCTGGAAGCTTTGCACCACAGGCCGGACATAATCGGTTGGCAGCTCCAGAACAGGAATAGGCCCGCTGAACCTGTTCAACCAATAGGTCTCCTCCTGCTGCTTGCGCTTTTTTTGCGTCTCGGACTGCTGCCATGCCGCGTAGTCTTTGTACTGAATACGCAGAGGCGGAAGTTCTTCCCCTTCATACAAGCGAGCAAATTCATCTACCAAAATGCCTATCGATACGCCATCGGAAATGATGTGATGCATGTCGAGCACGAACAAATAGCGTTCAGACGTAAGCTCTATCAGCCCGACGCGTAAGATCGGCGGCTGCTCCAGATGAAAGGCGCGAATAAATGTCCGAACGGCTTCCGCGGCTTCCGATTCGCTTGCTTGCACATATTCCGGAGTGAAGCCAACCTCATGATGCACACATTGTACAGGCTCGCCTTCTTCCATGTGAAAGCTTGTGCGCAGCGTCTCGTGACGGGCAATAAGCTTGTGAAGCGCGGATTCAAACCGCTGCCGGTCAAGCGCCCCATTGAGTTCCAGCACTATAGGCAAATTGTAGCTCAAACCCGTTTCTTCGAGCTGGTGCAAGATATACAGCCGCTTTTGCGCGGAAGACACTGCATAATACCTCTTCTCTTCGACAGGTTCGATAGCAGTGAACATCTGCTGCTTTCTATCCGCAATGGCTTCGGCCAGCAGCTCGATGGTGGAGTAACGGAATACGTCCCGCAACGGTACGTTCACTTGCAGTTCTTTATGCAGACGGCTCACCATGGCCGTAGCGCGCAAAGAGTGACCGCCGATTTCAAAGAAGTTGTCGCGTACACCTACACGGTCAAGACCAAGTATTTCTTGCCAAATGTACACAAGCTGCGCTTCGACGCGAGTTCGGGGCGCTGCATATTCAGCCGCGGCTATAAGGTTTTCTTCCGGCGCCGGCAGCGCTTTTCGATCGATTTTACCATTTGCCGTCAGCGGTATCCTTTCGATCTGCACGAAGTGCGCAGGAATCATATAATTCGGCAATCGCTGAGCCAAGTGTTCTCTCAGTTCGCCTGCAGCCAGTTTCCGATCGGATACAACGTACGCACATAGCTGATCTTGTCCGCCCGCATCTTCCCGTGCGACTACGACCACTTCTTGAACCGACGACACCTTCAACAGCTGCTCTTCCACCTCACCGAGCTCAATCCGGTAACCTCGAATCTTCACCTGATCGTCGATACGCTCCAAGTACTCAATGTTCCCATCTGGCAACCACTTGGCCAAATCGCCCGTCCGGTACATCCGCGTACCTGGTTCGAATGGGTTGCTCACAAACTTCTCCGCCGTCAGCTCTGGAAGATTCAAGTAACCCCTCGCCAATCCTACGCCCGCAATGCATAACTCCCCGGCTACGCCAATCGGTTGTAACTGATCGTTCTCATCCACGATATAGATCCGATGGTTCAGAATTGGACGACCGATAGGTACCAGCTTGCCGGTAGAAGCGCCAGTAGATGCTGGCCATATCGTTGCTGCAATCGAGTCTTCTGTCGGACCGTAAGCATTAAAGTACATCACGCTGTCTTGCCACTGCTTGACAAGTTGAACCGAACTAGCGGAGCCCGCCGTGATCAATTTCTTTAAACTTGGCAGATCATCTGGTTGTAAGTAGGCTGCATACGTTGGGGGCAAAGTTGCTGTCGTAATTTGATGGTCGTTCATATAGCTCTTACATAATTGATGATCCAAAATCGTCGATTTGGTAGGAATATGGAGCGTTCCACCCAAAAATAACGCCTGAATGATCTCCCAGCACGACGCATCAAAAGACAAACTCGCGAATTGGATTACATGATCCTGTTCTCCGAGTTGTAGTGTGTTTGCAAACATCTGTTTCAAATTACACAAACCGCGATGCTCAACCATAACCCCTTTCGGTTTGCCCGTCGTTCCCGACGTGTAGATCACGTAGGCCAGATGATCCGCTGTCGCACCCGATTCCACATTCGAACCGTCTTCCATGTACAGTTGTTCGTCATCCAGCATCAAACACTGGCCGGCAAAAGTCACATGCTCTACCAAATGACTTTGTGTCAGCAGCAGCTTCGCACCCGAATCCTTTAGCATATAGTCAATCCGTTCCGCTGGATACTCCGGGTCAATCGGGACATACGCCCCACCGGCTTTCAAGATCCCGAAAATACCCACAATCATCTCCAGCGAACGCTCAACCAAGATACCTACCAGTTGATCCGGCTCTACGCCCTCCGCTTGCAGCGTTCTTGCCAGATGATTTGCTCTTTCATTCAATTCACGGTATGTCAATTGGCTGCCCTCGTATACAACAGCCACTTGATTCGGTGTCCGCTCCACCTGTTCCTCAAATAACTGGTGAATCGTCTTGTCTCTCGGAGAGTCTGCCGCCGTATCGTTGAATATCTCCACAATCTGCGCCTTCTCTTCTTTGCTCACGATCTCGATCCATGACAGTTTCGTCTGCGGTTCATTCACGATGACATCGATCACCTGTTTGAAATGCCCCGCCATCCGCTCGATCGTTTCTTTCTTGTACAGGGAGGTGGCATACTCGATGCCGCATACAATCCCTTCCGATTCCTCCGCCGCACTGAAAGTCAGGTCAAACTTGGCCAAGTTATACTCGAACGGATAGGAACTAAATCTCAAGCCTTCCAGGCTCAGTTCTCTTCGCTCTGTGTTTTGCAGTACAAACATCGTGTCAAAGATCGGATTGCGACTTACATCTCTCGGCACATCCAGCTTGCCCACCAAATCTTCAAACGGATAATCCTGGTTCTCATAGGCGCTTAACGTATTTTCTTTGACTCCCTGCAGATACTCCCGGAACGTCTTCTCCCCCACCGGGGCGTTGCGGATCGCCAGCGTATTCACAAACATCCCTAGAATCGGCTCCAGTTCCGTATGCGACCTGCCTGCAATTGGCGTTCCTACGACAATATCTGCCTGTCCACTGTACTTGGACAGCAAGGTCGTATATACCGCCAGCAATACCATATACAACGTCGTTCCCGTTTGCGAGGCCAGCTGTCTTAATCCTTCGCTTTTTCGCTCGTCGATCACGAAGTCAAGTCGATTTCCTTGAAAGCTTCTGACCGGCGGCCGGGCATCGTCTGTTGGCAGTTCGAGCACCGGGATTTCTCCCGCAAACACACCCAGCCAGTACGCTTCCTGTTTGCTCATCCGCTCACTTTGAGTTTCCGTTTGCTGCCATGCTGCATAATCCTTGTACTGAACGCGTAGCGGCGGCAGCTCCGCTCCCTCATACAACTGAACAAGCTCCTGAGTGAGTATGCCCATGGAGGCTCCGTCAGAGATGATATGATGCATATCCAAGAGCAACAGATGGCAATCCGATTTCAGTTCGAGAAGTCCCACCCGCAAAAGTGGCGCCTGGCGAAGATCAAACGGCCGCACGAACTCCTGAATATGCGCCTTCTCTTCCCCTTCTTGTACCCATGCATACGCGATGGCAAATTCCACGTCCCGGTGCACACGCTGTACCGGTTCACCACCGACCAGTTCAAAGCCTGTACGCAGCGTCTCATGACGAGCAATAAGACTGCGGAATGCCTCTTCCAAGCGATTGCGGTTCAGTGCTCCTTCAAGTATTAAAACGCCAGGCATGTTGTAGCTCAACTCTGCCCCGTCGATCTGCTGCAAAATGTACATCCGTTTTTGCGCCGAGGACACCGGGTAGTAGTCCCTTGCTTCGATGAGCGGAATGGCTGCGTACTCCTTCTGCTCCAACCCGGAGATTGCCTGCGCCATCCCTTCGACTGTCGGACAACGGAACACGTCTCTTAACGGAATCTCCGTATCCAGCGTCTGATGAATGCGCGATACGAGCGTCATCGCCCGGAGCGAATGGCCCCCGATGTCAAAGAAGTTATCGCGGATGCCGACGCGCTCTAGTCCCAGCACCTCTTGCCATAGCTGTGCCAGCTTCGCTTCCGTCGCTGTGCGCGGCGCTGCATACTCCGTTCCCGTCTGCAGTGCCCCTTCAGGCGCCGGCAGCGCCTTGCGGTCTAGTTTCCCGTTTGGCGTGAGCGGCATCTTCTCCAAGCGAATGAAGTGCGATGGGATCATATAAGACGGAAGACCTGCCGCCAGCTTGCTTCGCATCGCCTGCGCCGTTAACTCACTGCTGCCCGTCACATAGGCGCACAGTTCCTGCGTCTCCCCGGCGACAACGGTCACGACCGCTTCCTTGACGCCATCGATTCGCAGCAAATGCGCTTCGATCTCTCCCGGTTCGATCCGGTAACCGCGGATCTTCACCTGATGGTCGATCCGTCCTAGATGCTCCAATCTCCCATCTGGCAGCCATCGGGCCAAATCGCCAGTCCGGTATATTCGCTCCCCAGGGAGGTACGGATGATCGACAAACTTCTCCTTGGTCAGATCTTCGCGCGCCCAGTATCCGCGGGCAACCCCGGCGCCTCCGAGGCACAGTTCGCCTACGGCTCCGATCGGCTGCAGCTGCAGCGCTTCGTTCAACACGTACGCCTGCGTGTTCGCCAGCGGACGACCGATGCTTACTTTTTCCCCTTCGCTATCCTTCAAATGTTCAAACGTAGACCACACCGTCGTTTCCGTCGGGCCGTACATATTGTACAGCGACGCATTCGTTTGCGCCCGAAGCTGCTTCAGCAACGCCGCAGGCAGCGGCTCGCCGCCGATCAGCAGGGCTGGTATACGGCGCAGCTGCGCGGCGCTGTGCTCCTGCTCCAGCATCATCGACAGCCTCGAAGGCGTCGTCTGCATCAGCTGTACCGGATGCTCCGCCAGCAAATCACCCAGCAGCGCAGGGTCCTGAAGCTCCGCTTCGCTGGCAAGAACGATCTGCATCCCGCAGCTGAGTGGTACCCAACTCTCGGTCACGAAGATGTCGAAGGACACCGTGGTGACCGAGAGGATCGACGCAGACGGCGCAAACGGCAGCGAGCGCACCATCCCCGCGATAAAGTTCACGATGTTCCGGTGCTCCACCACCACGCCTTTTGGCTTGCCGGTGGTACCGGACGTGTAGATCACATACGCGCTGTTCATCGGCGTTGTCGGTACATCCGACTGTACTTCCGTTGCTCCCATGGATGCCGGCGAATAGGTTTCCAGTTCTTCCGCGGAGGCGAACCTCATCGCGGAGCAGTTCTTCTGCCCTGCAGCATCACTGGCTGCCAAGTGTTCCTTCTTCCCTTCGACAACCGCAGCGGTTAAGCGTTCCTCCTTCTCTTCGACATCCGTAGCAGCTAAGCGTTCCTTCTTCTCTTCGACATCCGTAGCGGCCAAGGATTCCTTCTTCCCTTCAACAATCGTAGCGGCTATTTCTGTAACGGCGGAGCGTTCCTCATCCAAGCACAGGACATGCTGCAGCGGCGTTTCTTCCCAGCCTGACACTGTTGCTGTCTGCGTTCCTTCGCTCAGCAGTATACGGATACCAGCATCCTGGATCATCCCCTCGATGCGCGCTGCTGGCAGTGCTGGATCCAGCGGCACATAGGCTGCGCCGGCTTTCAGGACGCCCAGCAGACCGGCGATTAGTTGCGGTGAACGACTGAGCAGCACGCCGACGCGGTCTTCGCTTCTCACCCCATGCGCACGCAGCCAGCCAGCGATGCGGTTGGCTCGCGCCTCCAGCTCGCCGTACGTCCATACCGCCTCTCCGCTTACGAGTGCCGGCTGCTCCGGCGTTCGTGCAGCCTGCTGTTCAAACAGCCCATGTACCGTCGCTTCCGCAGGCAGCTCCATCGCCGTATCGTTGAATGTCGCCAGCAGCTCTTCCCGCTCTTCGGCCGTCAGCAGTTCCAGCTTGTCTACCGCCACGTTCGGGGTGGACACGATCTGCTCTACCATCCGCATCCAATGACCTTGCAATCGTTCCATCGTGCCTTGCTCGTACACCTGTCCGTTGTAATCGAAATGAATATGCAGCTCTTCTCCCGGCTGAATCATCACATTCAGGTCATAATTCGTTTGTTCGTCCGCTTGAACCCCCGTAATTTCCAGTCCGCTTGCATCCGCTGACGCTTCCGCCTGCGCTGTTTGCATCGGGTAATTCTCGAACACAAGAATATGGTCGAACAGTTCTCTCGTTCCGGCGCACTGCGCCTGGATCTCATGCAGCGGATAGTAGGCGTACCCTTGCGAAGCAAGCGCCTGCCCCTGCATGCGGCGCAGCAGATCCGCAACCGTCTCCTGTCCATCGCACGTTACCCGGACAGGCAGCGTATTGATGAACAGTCCGATCATTCCTTCCACGCCAGGCAGGTCTGCCGGTCTGCCCGACACGACGCCGCCAAATACCGCATCCCTGCTGCCGCTGTAGGCGTGCAGCACCAGGCCCCATGCCGTTTGCAGCAGCGTGCTCACCGTTACGCCGTGCGCAGTAGCCGCCAGCGCGATGGCTTTGCTCTGCTCCCGAGGGACGATCCAGCTCACACGTTTTGCTTCATATCCTTGCGCCGCTTCATATCCTTGCGTCTGACGCTGCCGCTTCGGCAGCGCAGACAGCGCTTCGCTGCCCTCCAACTGCTCCTTCCAGTAGCTTCGTGCCGAATTCCCGTCCTGTTCGGACAGCCAGCGGATATAGTCGCTGTACGCGCGGACGCTGCGCAACGGCGCCTCTTCTCCGGCGCGCAAGGCGTTGTAAATCCCCAACACTTCTTCCATCACCAGCGGCAAGCACCAACCGTCCATCAACAGGTGATGGAAGCTCCATAACACCTCGTGGGTTTGCTCTCCTGTGCGGAGCACCGACACACGCATCAGGCTCTCCGACGCTACCGCAAAGCCTTGCTTCCGGTCGTCCGACTTCCACTGTGCTATGCTAGCAGCCTGCTTGCCCGCGTCGTACATCGACAGATCGCGATAAGCGATTGTAAACGGCCGCTTCCGGTACACGACTTGCAGCGGCTCATTTCGCCACTCACTGTCGATGCTCGTTCGCAGCACCGCATGCCGCTGTACGACGGTTTGCCAGCTTTGTTCAAACGCTGTCGGCTGCAGCTCGCCTTGCAGGGTCAGATGGATCTGATTCACGTAGGCGCCGGCTTGCGGGTCCAGGCGGCTGTGGAACAGCATCCCTTGCTGCATCGGCGTCAGCGCGTACACATCTTCGATCTCGCCTAACGCTTCACTCCGCTGCATGAGCGCATCCAGCTCTTCTTGCGTAAAGCCTGGCTGCAGCAAATCGCTTGGCGTCAGTTCCATTCTCTCCTGCGCGACACAATGGGCCAGCAGCTCTTGCAAGCTGATCTGTAACTCGTGCGCGAACCGCTCCATCGTCGCTTGGCGGTACTGCTCCGCGCTGTAGCTGATGTGCAGGCGAAGTTCTCCTTCCGCGATCATGCCGTTGCATTCCAGTGCCGCCGCACGCTGTCTTCGGCCACTTATCGCCTCGCCCGTAGAAAGCGGCGAGATTCGCAGCGAACTGTGCTCCAAATCCTGATCGAACTGTCCCAAATAGTTGAACGAAATATCTGGATCGCACGCCCACTCCGTCTGATCCGACGCGGACATGTATCGCAGGAGGCCGTAGCCGATCCCTTTTTGCGGAATCGCCCGCAGCGTTTCCTTCACGCGCTTGATCCGCTGCGGCAGGCTCATCTCCGGCTCGATCTCCAGCACCACCGGGTACGTACTCGTAAACCAGCCGACCGTTCGGCTTACATCCACATCCGCCGCGATCGGTTCTCGGCCGTGGCCTTCCAGCAGGACCGCCACGCGTTCGAGTCCGCTCCACGCTTGAACCGCCATCGCCAGTGAGGTCAGCAACAGATCGTTGACCTCCGTCCCGTAGGCCCGATGTGCTTCTTTCAACAATTGCTGCGTCTGTGCCTGCGACCACTCCACCGTCAGCGTCCGGCTGGCGGCCAGCGTTGACGCGCCTTTCTCATTATCTTTGGGCAGAGGCACTACGCCCTTCTCTATAATCGATTGCCAGTAAGCACGCTGCGCCTCCATTGCTGGACTTGCCGCATAGGCGCCAAGCTGCCGCGACCACGTTTGAAACGAGTCCGTTTTCAGCGGCAGCCGAATGTCCTGTCCTTGCGCCGCTTGTTCGTAAGCTGACGCGATATCCTCAAAAAGGATGCGCCAGGAGACTCCGTCGACGACCCAATGATGAATCGCGATCAGCAAATGATCCCCGTCCGGGCACTGGAACAAGCCCAGTTTCAGGAGCGGACCGGCGCCCAGCGAGAAGCTGGCCTGCAGCTTGTCGGCCTCCGTCTCGACCTGCTGGCTCCAATCCTCTTCGCCACGGAAGTCATATACGTCCAGACTGTAGCCTTCGCCGTCTTCCACGCTGCGGTTCCAAGCAGCGTAGCCGTCTTCCGTCTGCGTGACAATCATCCGCAGCGCGTCGTGATGCCTAGCGATGCGCTGCATCGTCAGGCACAGCGCATCGATGTCGAATCCGTCTTCCCGGTGCAGCATGACCGCGTGGTTGAAATGATGCATATCCACGGGATCATGCTGCACAAACCAGCGCTGGATCGGCGTCAGCAGGACTGGACCGTGCACCTCTCCTTGTTCCGCGCGGCGAGTGACCGCCGTCATCTGAGAGCTAAGCTCGGAGACGACCGGATAGCGGAACAGATCTTTCATCTCGACCTTATACCCGGCTTGCAATAGCCGTGAAGCGACTTGAATCGCTTTGATCGAATCGCCGCCAAGCTCGAAGAAATGATCTATTATGCCAATCTTCTCTACGCCCAGCACCGACTGCCAGACGGACACGAGCGCTTTTTCCTCGCCCGTGCGCGGGGCGACGTATTCCGTCCCCGCACTCATGCCTGCTTCTGGCGCTGGCAGCGCTTTGTGTTCCACTTTGCCGCTGGAGGTCAGCGGCATTCGGTCGAGCTGCATAAAGTACACTGGAATCATGTATTCCGGCAGTTCGCGGGCAAGCTCCTTCCTCAGCTCTCCGACCGTCAGCACGCGCTCCGCCACAATGTACGCGCACAACTGCTTTTGCCCAGCAGCATCCTCGCGTGCGACCACGACCGCCTCTTCCACAGCAGCTATCCTCAGGAGCTGCGCTTCAATTTCTCCAAGCTCAATACGGTAACCGCGGATTTTCACCTGATCGTCGATCCGGCCCAAATAATCCACAGTGCCATCAGGCAGCCAGCGGGCCAAATCGCCTGTTCGGTACATCCGACGGCCCGGCTCGAACGGATTTTCGACGAACCTTTCCGCTGTCAGCTCCGGACGGTTCAAGTAGCCTCTTGCCACTCCGACGCCCGAGATGTACAGCTCCCCGGCGACGCCGATCGGCTGCAATCCGCCGCGCGCGTCTAATATATAGACCGCCGTATTATGAATCGGCTTGCCTACAGCCACTTTTACATTTGAATAACATGATCCTGTGAGGACCTCGATTGTCGTTTCCGTAGGTCCGTAGTGATTGTACAAGCTATAGCCGAGCTGCAAAACTTCCTCTTTTAGCCGTTCGTCCAGCTTTTCCCCTCCGGCGATGACATGTTGCAGTCCCGGTAGTTTGGTTTGACCCACGAGCAGTTCCCGAATGTAAGACGGCGTGAAATTGATCGTATTGATCCTGTTCTCGTGGATGTAATCCAGCAGCTTAGGCGGATTCAGCAGCGTCTCTTTCTGGATTACGTGCAATGTTTTTCCGGCCAACAGGCTGCCAAATAATTGTTCGACGCTTGGATCAAATGTAAATGAAGTTGTTAACATTACGTTATCGCTTAGCTCATAGCGGGAAATAAACCACGAAATGACGTTAACGGCATTCCGGTGCTCCACCATAACCCCTTTGGGCTTGCCTGTCGAGCCGGACGTATAGATGACGTAGGCCAAATCGCTTGAACTGAAGACATTCTCCAGGTTCGTGCCGTCTTCAAGGTAAACGGCAGGATCGTCCAGCCTAATCAGCGCTTTTGCAAATAGGCTCGCGTAATCCTGGAGGTGTGTCTGCAGAAGCAGCGGAGATGCGCCTGAATCCTCCAGCATATAGCGGATGCGCTCGGCCGGATACGCTGGATCGATCGGCACATAAGCGCCTCCAGCCTTCAAAACAGCCAAAATGCCTATGACCATCTCCAGCGATGGCTCCGCCATAATTCCGACCAACCGGTCGGCTTCCACACCCGCGGCCCGAAGCGTTCGCGCCAGCCGGTTGGCCCGCTCATTCAGCTCGGAGTACGTCAGATGATGATTTCCAAATACCACAGCCACCGTATCCGGTGTTTTTGCCGCTTGTTTTTCGAACAGCTTATGCAATGTTGCTTCTGCCGGCAGCCCTACTGCCGTATCGTTGAATGTTACCAGCAGCTCATCCCGCTCGTTAGCCGTCAGCACCTCGATGCTTCCCAGCATCGCTTGCGGATGACGAACCGCTTGACGCAGCAGTTCGGTGAAGTGACCCGCCCAGCGCTCGATCGTCGTCCGTTCGAACAGTTTGGACGCATATTCCAGGGAGCATCGCATCCCCCGCTCGTGCTCGCTGACCGACAGCGTCAAGTCGAACTTCGCTGTTCCGCTCTCGATCGGATACGGCGTCCATTGCAGACCCGCCAGCTCCAAATCGGCCTGCTCGGTGTTTTGCAGCACCAGCATGGCATCGAACAACGGATTGCGGCTCATATCCCGCTGCTTCACAACCTGCTCCACCAGCTCCTCGAACGGGTAGTCCCCATGCTCCAATGCGCCTAGCGCCGTCTGCTTCACTTCCTCCAAGTAGGTCGAGAACGGCTTTTCTCCGGACGGGTTCATCCGCAGCGCGAGCGTGTTGACGAACATGCCCATCATCCCTTGCAGATCCGCATGGGAACGTCCGGCAATCGACGTACCGATGATCACTTCTTCTTGACCGCTTAACCGCCCGAGCAGGGCGCTGTACGCGGCCAGCAGCACCATGTATACGGTCGCACCGCTTTCCCGGGATAGCTCTCTGACCGCTTCAGCCAGCACGTTGTCCAGCTCGAAGTCTACCCGATCCCCCTCGAAGCTGCGCACCGCCGGTCGCGAAGCATCCGTCGGCAGGCTCAGCACCGGCAACTCGCCTGCAAACTGGCTTAGCCAGTAGCTTTCCATCTTCCGGTAGGCCGCACTTTGCCGGTACCCTTGCTGCCAGAAGGCATAATCTTTGTACTGCAAACGCAGCGGTTCTAGTTCTTCTCCCGCATACAGCTTTGTCAATTCCTGTACCAAAATGCTTATCGAGGTGCCATCGGACACGATATGGTGCATATCGAACAGCAGCACGTGATCCGTTTCGTCCAATCGCACCACCGTCGTCCGCAGCAGCGGCGCAACGTCAAGGTCAAACGGACGGAGGAAGCGGCGAATGTACGCCTGCGCCTCGGTTCCTCTCGACTCCTCGTACGTGACAGTGAAGCCGGGATCCTCTATGATGCGCTGTATCGGCTCTCCGTCTACCGCCACAAACGCCGTGCGCAGCGATTCATGACGGGCGATGAGTGCATGGAGGGCGGCTTCGAGCCGCTCGCGATCCAGCTTCCCCGTTAGGCGCAGCGCAGCGGGCATGTTGTAGCTCAGCTCGGCGCCCTCCAACTGCTGCAGCACATACAGCCGTTTTTGCGCGGACGACAGCGGATACGCTGCCTGCGCCGGGGCAGGCACGAGCGCTTCAAATGCGCGTCCCTCCGCCGCCTCCAGAGCAGCCGCCAAGCTCTCAATCGTTGGCGAGAGGAACAATTGCCGCAGCGGCACCTCCGCCTCCAGTGTCTGATGAATGCGCGATACCAGTGTCATCGCCCGGAGCGAATGGCCCCCGATGTCAAAGAAGTTATCGCGGATGCCGACGCGCTCTAGTCCCAGCACCTCTTGCCATAGCTGCGCCAGCTTCGCTTCCGTCGCCGTGCGCGGTGCTGCATACTCCGTTCCTATACTCAGCGCCCCATCCGGGGCTGGCAGTGCCTTGCGATCCACTTTTCCGTTTGGCGTGAGCGGCATCTTCTCCAAGTGAATGAAGTGTGATGGGATCATATAAGATGGAAGACCTGCCGCCAGCTTGATCCGCATCGCCTGCGCCGTTAGCTCACTGCTGCCTGTTACATAGGCGCACAGTTCCTGTTCGCCCCTCTCCGTTTCCCCGGTGACAACGGTCACGACCGCTTCCTTGACGCCATCGATTCGCAGCAAATGCGCTTCGATCTCGCCCAGTTCGATCCGGTAACCGCGGATCTTCACCTGATGATCGATCCGTCCTAGATGCTCTAATCTGCCATCTGGCAGCCTGCGGGCCAAATCGCCCGTCCGGTAGATCCGCTCACCAGGGAGGTACGGATGAGCGACAAACTTCTCCTTGGTCAGCTCTTCGCGCGCCCAGTATCCGCGGGCGACCCCAGCGCCTCCGAGGCACAGCTCGCCTACGGCTCCGATCGGCTGCAGCTGCAGCGCTTCGTTCAGCACGTACGCCTGCGTGTTCGCCAGCGGACGGCCTATGCTGACTTTTTCCCCTTCGCTATCCTCCAGATGTTCAAACGTTGACCACACCGTCGTTTCCGTCGGGCCGTACATATTGTACAGCGACGCATTCGTTTGCGCCCGGAGCTGCTTCAGCAGCGCCGCAGGCAGCGGCTCGCCGCCGATCAGCAGGGCTGGTATACGGCGCAGCTGCGCGGCGCTGTGCTTCTGCTCCAGCATCATCGACAGCCTCGAAGGCGTCGTCTGCATCAGCTGTACTGGATGCTCCGCCAGCAAATCACCCAGCAGCGCAGGGTCCTGAAGCTCCGCTTCGCTCGCGAGAACGATCTGCATCCCGCAGCTGAGCGGTACCCAGCTCTCGGTCACGAAGATGTCGAAGGACACTGTTGTGACCGAGAGCATCGACGCAGACGGCGCAAACGGCAGCGAGCGCACCATCCCCGCGATAAAGTTCACGACGTTCCGGTGCTCCACCACCACGCCTTTTGGCTTGCCGGTGGTGCCCGACGTGTAGATCACATACGCGCTGTACATCGGGGTTGGCTGTACATCCGACTGTACATCCGTTGATCCCGTGGATGCCGGTGAATAGGTTTCCAATTCTTCCGCGGAGGCGAACCTCACCATGGCGGAACAGTTCTTCTGCCCTTCGGAAACCGCAACAGCTATTTCCGTAATGGCAGAGCGTTCCTCATCCAAGCACAGGACATGCCGCAGCGGCGTTTCTTCCCACTCCGCCACCTTTTCTGTCTGCATCCCTTCGCTCAGCAGGATACGGATACCGGCATCCTGGATCATTCCCTCGATGCGCGCTTCTGGCAGCGCTGGGTCCAGCGGCACATAGGCCGCGCCGGCTTTCATCACGCCCAGCAGACCGGCGATCAGTTGCGGCGAACGGCTGAGCAGCACGCCGACGCGGTCTTCGCTTTTCACCCCGTGCGCACGCAGCCAGCCGGCGATGCGGTTGGCTCGCGCCTCCAGCTCGCCGTACGTCCATACGACCTCTCCGCTTACGAGTGCCGGTTGGTCCGGCGTTCGTGCAGCCTGCTGTTCGAACAGCGCATGCACCGTTGCTTCCACAGGCAGTTCCACCGCCGTATCATTAAATGTCACCAGCAGCTCTTCCCGCTCGTCAGCCGTCAGCACCTCGATCCTTCCAAGCATCGCTTGTGGATGACAAACCGCTTGACGCAGCAGCTCGGTAAAGTGACCCGCCCAGCGCTCGATCGTCGTCCGTTCGAACAGTTTGGACGCATATTCCAGGGAGCATCGCATCCCCTGCTCATGCTCGGTAACCGACAGCGTCAAGTCGAATTTCGCTGCTCCGCTCTCAATCGGATACGGCGTCCATTGCAGACCTGCCAGCTCCAATTCGGCTTGCTCGGTGTTTTGCAGCACCAGCATGGCATCGAACACCGGATTGCGGCTCATATCCCGCTGTCTCACAACTTGCTCCACCAGCTCCTCGAACGGGTAGTCCCCATGCTCCAAGGCCCCGAGCGCCGTCTGCTTCACTTCCTCCAAGTAAGCCGAGAACGGCTTTTCTCCGGACGGGTTCATCCGCAGCGCCAGCGTGTTGACAAACATCCCCAGCATCCCTTGCAGATCCGCATGGGAACGTCCAGCGATCGACGTACCGACGATCACTTCTTCTTGACCGCTTAACCGCCCCAGCAGGGCGCTGTACGCGGCCAGAAGCACCATGTACACGGTCGCGCCGTTTTCCCTCGCCAGCTCTCTGACCGCTTCCGCCAGCACGCTGTCCAGCTCAAATTCGACCCGATCTCCCTCGAAGCTGCGCACCGCAGGTCGCGGAGCATCCGTCGGCAAGCTCAGCACCGGCAGCTCGCCTGCAAACTGGCTCAGCCAGTAGCTTTCCATCTTCCGGTAGGCCGCACTTTGCCGGTACCTTTGCTGCCAGAGCGCATAATCTTTGTATTGCAAACGCAGCGGTTCCAATTCTTCTCCCGCATACAGCTTCGTCAATTCCTGTACCAAAATGCTTATCGAGGTGCCGTCGGACACGATATGGTGCATATCGAACAACAGCACGTGATCCGTTTCGTCCAGCCGTACCACCGTCGTCCGCAGCAGCGGCGCAGCGCCAAGGTCAAACGGACGGAGGAAGCTGCGAATGTACGCCTGCGCCTCGGCTCCTCTCGCCTCCTTATACGCGACGGTGAAGTCCGGAGCCTCTACGATGCGCTGCATCGGCTCTCCATCTACCGCCGCAAACGCCGTGCGCAGCGATTCATGACGGGCGATGAGCGCCTGGAGGGCGGCTTCCAGCCGCTGGCGATCCAGCGTTCCCGTCAGGCGCAGCGCAGCAGGCATGTTGTAGCTCAGCCCGGCGCCCTCCAGCTGCTGCAGCACATACAGCCGTTTTTGCGCGGACGACAGCGGATACGCCGCCTGCGCCGGGGCAGGCACGAGCGCTTCAAATGCGCGGCCCTCCGCCGCCTCCAGTGCAGCCGCCAAGCTTTCAATCGTTGGCGAGAGGAATAATTGCCGCAGCGGCACCTCCGCCTCCAGCGTCTGATGAATGCGCGATACGAGCGTCATCGCCCGGAGCGAATGGCCCCCGATGTCGAAGAAGTTATCGCGGATGCCGACACGCTCCAGCCCCAGCACCTCTTGCCATAGCTGCGCCAGCTTCGCTTCCGTCGCTGTGCGCGGTGCTGCATACTCTGTTCCCGTTCGCAGCGTCCCTTCTGGCGTGGGCAGCGCTTTGCGGTCGATTTTGCCGTTACTCGTAATCGGCAGTTCTTCCAGCTGCACGACATACGCCGGAATCATGTAGTCCGGCAAGTTCAATCGCAAGGCTTCGCGCAGTTCGGCGAATGTAAATTCGCGTTCGCCTGCCACATACGCGCACAGCTTATGGCTGCCTCGCTCATCGGGCAGTGCGATTACGGCCGCCTCTCGAATTCCATCCAACGCTAACAGTCTGGTTTCGATCTCGCCCGGTTCGATCCGGTATCCTCTTATTTTCACCTGATGATCGATACGGCCCAAATACTCAAGGTTGCCGTCGGCCAACCAGCGAGCCCGATCCCCGGTTCGATACATCCGCGTTCCTTCCAGCCATGGATTGGCCAGGAACTTCTCCTGCGTCCAACCCGGCTGATGCAAGTAGCCTCGGCCGACACAAGCACCGCCGATATACAGCTCGCCCGCTACGCCGATCGGCTGCAGCTGTCCGAGCCCGTCCAAAATATATACGGACGAATTGCTGATCGGCTTGCCGATCGGCGGCAGCTCCATCATCGGCTCCTGCGGCATCATCGTGTACGTGGTCGCTACATGGGTTTCCGAAGGTCCGTAATGATTGTGCAGCGTGACGCCCTGCTCCTGTAAGTAACGCTGCAGTGCCGGGCCGACAATCAGCGCCTCTCCAGCCGTAATCAGATGCTGCACGCACGTTGGCCAACTCGCTTCGTAGGCCGGATCGTTCCAAACGAATTTGACGAACGACGACGGCAGCAGCAAGGTTGGAATGCCTCGTTCCTCCACATAGCGGAAGAGCGCAGTCGGATTTTGACGCATATCCTCCTCGATCACATGCAGCGTTCCGCCCGCCAGCAAGGTAGAAAAGATTTCCTGATAGCTCACATCAAAGCTGTACGACGCATACTGCAGCACCTGCTTGTCAAATGGAATGGACGTACGCTCGTATTGATGCATAATCAGGTTCACGAGATTGCTATGCTCCAACATAACGCCTTTCGGTTTCCCCGTCGTACCCGACGTATAGATGACGTAGAGCAATCGGCTGCTCTCGCTATCCGGCTCAAAGGAGGCGCTATCAAGGCTATTAGAGTTATTAAAGTTATTAGTGTTATTAGAACTATTAGAACTATTAGAACTATTAGAACTATCAGAGCTATCAGAGCTATCAGAGCTATCAGAGCTATCACGGCTCCACGCACTTTGCTCGCTTGCCGCAAGAAGCTCTTCGATGATGAGCGTCTTGCCCTCATATCCAAGACCTCCGCTCGTTGGAGCGGATGGGGCATCCGCCAGCAGGCAAGCCACTTTCGAATCTTCCAGCATATACGCTATGCGCTCCGCCGGATAGGAAGGGTCGACCGGAAGGAAAGCCGCGCCGGCTTTCAAAATGCCCAGCAAACCAATCATCATGTGGGCGGAACGTCCCGCCATCAGCCCGACAATACGGCCGCTGCCGATCTGTTCCTGGCGCAAGGCAGCAGCAAGGCGATCCGACAACCGATCCAGTTCTTCATACGTAAGCCTTGTATCGGCACATACGAGCGCAATCGCTTCCGGTGTTGCCTTCGCCTGCTTGCGGAACAGCTGATGCACCGGGGCATCCGGCGTTTTCTGTGCAGGTCCGTCCATCCAACCTTGGAGCGTCATCCGATCCTGTTCGTTCAGCAAGCTTGCTTTGCCGAGCGTGACATCCGGGTCAGCGGCCATATGCTGCAGCAGCGTGATGAAATGATCTTTCCACCGTGAGATCGTATCCGCCTCGAAGAGCGCTGTCGCGTACTCCAGACTGCCGTGCAGTTCCTCTCCCGCCTCGTGAATAAATAGCGACAAGTCGAATTTCGATGTCGGGTTTTCCAACTCGTATGGTGTGATGTCGACATCGGCCATCTGCAGTTCGGATCGGTTCATATTTTGCAGCGCAAACATCGCATCGAAAATCGGATTGCGGCTCACATCCCGATGCCGTACGACTTGCTCCACCAGTTCTTCAAACGGGTACTCCGCATGCTCAAACGCCGTTAAAGCCAGTTGCTTCATTTCTTCCAAGTAGCTTCGGAATGTTTTGTCAGCAGAAGGCATCGAACGGATGGCTAAGGTGTTGACGAACATACCGAGCATGCCGGACAGGTCGGCATGCGGCCGACCGGCAATCGGCGTTCCCACAATAATCTCGTCCTGACCTGCCAATTTGCCCAAGAACATGCTGTAAGCAGCGAGCAGTACCATAAATAATGTAGTTCCTGTGTCTTGCGCCAACTGCTTGATGCTGGCGGTCAATTCCGCATCGATCGCGAAATCCAATTGGCTTCCCGCGAAGCTTTGGATCGACGGACGGGCAAAATCGGCTGGCAGCTGAAGAACCGGAAGCTCGCCGCCAAGCTGCTGCAGCCAGTACTCCTTTTGTTGGACATACTTAGGCGAATGGCGGTTTTCCGCCAGCCAGACGGCATAATCCTTATAATGAAGCGACACGGGCTCAAGACGATCGCCGGCATACAGCCTGGTCACCTCTTCAATCAAGATGCTCATGGAAGTTCCGTCGGAAATAATATGATGCATGTCAAACAGGAGCAGATGCTGCGTATCGCTCAGCTTGGTCAACTGAACGCGCAGCAGCGGTGCCTGACTCAGCTCGAAAGGACGAATAAACTCCCGGATGAGGACTTCGGCTTGCTTGTCCCCGGCTTCCCGATAGGGCAAATCGAACGCGATCTCAGCGCTAATTCGTTGAACAGGCTCGCCGTCCACCCTATCAAAGCCGGTTCGCAGCACCTCGTGGCGGGCGAGCAGCTCCCGGAACGCCTGTTCCAATCGCGCAAAGTCCACGTGTCCATGGAATAACAAGGCTGCAGGCATGTTATAGCTTAGTTCCGCGCCTTCAAGCTGCTGCAGCACGAACAATCTTCTTTGTGCGGATGACAGCGGATAGTAATCGCATGGCTCGGCCGGCTGCAACCCCTTATGCAGCTCTTTCGCTTGCCGCTCGACAAGCGGAGCCAACTCTTCAATGGTTGCAAAGCGGAATATGTCACGAATCGCGACTTGTACATGCAACGCTTGATGAATGCGCGATGCCAACATCATCGCCTTAAGAGAGTGCCCTCCCAATTCAAAGAAGTTGCTGCTTACTCCTACTTGCGAAATTTGCAGCACGTCCTCCCAAATTGCGGCTAGCTGAGCCTCCGTCCGTGTACGAGGGGCCATGTACGGCGCAACGACTGCCGTTTCATAGTCAGGTACAGGCAATGCCGATCGATCCAGTTTTCCGTTTTTAGTAAGCGGCAGCTCTGCAAGGCGGATGTAATGCTCAGGTACCATATATGCAGGCAGCGCCAGGCTCATTTCATGTCTTAATGCGGACAGATCTAACGCACTATCGCTGACATAATAAGCGCAAAGCACTTCGTTTCCAGGCTTATCTTTTCGAATGACGACGGACGCTTGCCGAATATCGGTATTCAGCAGCAGACGGGCTTCAATTTCGCCCGGTTCAATCCGATATCCTCGAATTTTGACCTGCTGATCGATCCGTCCCATATATTCAAGATTGCCATTTGGCAGCCAGCAGGCTAGATCCCCCGTTGCATACATCGTTCTGCCTTCGTTGAAAGGATCGGGTTTGAATTTCTCACGCGTAAGCTCAAGCTGATTCCAGTATCCTTTGGCTACTCCAGCGCCGCCGAGATACAATTCCCCAGGCACGCCAACAGGAAGCACCTGTCCGCCGTCGCCCAGCACATAGGCTGTCGTTCCGCCAATCGGCCGGCCGATTGGGATACTTGTCATACCGTCCGCTTCGCTGACCTTGAACGCGGTTGAAAACGTCGTATTCTCCGTAGGCCCATATCCGTTCCATATCGTGATGGATGGGCATGCTTGCTGAACGGCCCGAACATGCTTCGGCAGCAGCACTTCTCCCCCCATGATCAAATGCTGAATTCCGGCAAAAAGTTCGTCATCCATATCAGCCAAATGGTCGAAAAGGGATGTCGTCAAAAACATAACCGTAATGCCGTTGGTTGCGATAAACTGTCCCAAACGGCTAGCGTTCAGCAGTACTTCTTTCTCTACAGGGTATAGTTGACCGCCATGAAGAATAGCGCCGAACATTTCAAAAGTCGCCGCATCGAAGCTGACCGAACCTGTCTGTGCGAAGCGATGTCCGTCATGAAACGGTACATATCCGCCGCCTGTCACCAGGTTGACCACATTGCCGTGTGTGACCAGCACGCCTTTCGGCCTTCCCGTTGTGCCGGAGGTGTACATGATATAAGCGGGATCATCGGCGCATACCGTACGCGATTGCCCTGTTGCCACCAGCTCCTCATGTAAAAGCCAATCGGTGTCAAGTCTGATGACTGCTCCCCCATACGATTCCGATGGACGCAAATTGCCGGCAACCAGCAAAAATTCCGCTCCGCAATCGTCCAGAATATACAGATGACGATCCTCTGGAGCTTCAGGATCCAGCGGCACATAGGCGCCGCCCGCCTTCAAAACTCCCATGACAGCTACAATAAATTCAATGGATCGATCAGCTAAAATTCCGACAGCCGCATGAAGCGGCAGTCCTTCTCGAAGAAGCTTGCCCGCCAGAATACCCGACTGATGCTGTAGCGCTTCGTAGGTAAGGTGACGTTCACCGCATACAACCGCCAATCGTTCCGGGTAATTGCGGACGACCTCTGCAAAACGCCCCGTAATCGAGACGTTCGGCATCGGGGAAACAGGTAATCCGCTATAAGTCATAAGCTGTTCAATCTGTTCTTCTTGATTAATCAATCTTGCTTCAGCAAGCAGCGTATCCGGGGCCGTAATCACATCATGCAGCATGACTGTGAAGTAACGGCACCAACGCTCTACCGTTTCGCGAGCAAACAAAGCCGTAGAAAACTCCATAGAGCAGCGATAGCCATCCGGGTGCTCGTTAACCTGCAGCGTAAGATCAAACTTCGCCGTTTTGTCTGCGAACGAATACGTGTCTACATTCAAATCAGGAAGCACAATCGGTAAAGAATCGGTATTTTGCAGCACAAATACGGCATCGAATAACGGATTGCGGCCCATATCCCGCTCTTTGACAATTTGATCGACCAAATCTTCCAGCGGGTAATCCCCATGCTCTAAGGCATCCATCGTCGTTTGTTTGATTTCTTGTATAAAATGCAAAAATTTCTTTTGTCCCGAAGGAAACGTACGCAATGGCAGTGTATTTACAAACATCCCCATCATGGACGACAAATCTGCATGGGGGCGCCCGGCTACCGGGGAGCCAATGATAATCTCGTTTTGGCTGCTCAATCGCGATAAAAACATACTGTACGCCGCCAGCAATACCATGTACACGGTCGCCCCTTCATTCAGCGCCAACCTTTGCACGGACTCCGACAATGCCTTGTCAAGATGAAAATCAACACGTTCTCCGGCAAAACTTCGCAGCATCGGGCGGGAGTAATCGGTCGGGATATGCAGCACAGGCAGCTCGCCACCCAGATGCTGCAGCCAGTAATCCTCATTCTTCTGATAAGCTGTACTATGAGCGTATTGCTGCTGCCATACGGCATAATCTTTGTATTGCAATCGAAGGGGTTCTAGTTGATGTCTGGCATACAGTTTCGCAAATTCTTCTACAAAAATGCTGATGGATACGCCATCGGAGATAATATGGTGCATATCAAGCAGCAAGTAATGCAGATGTTCTCCCGCACTTAAAACCTCGACACGCAGCAAAGGCGCTTGCTCCAGATCGAATGGACGTACAAACTCTGCTATCCTTGCGTCAAGCTGCTGTTCCTCCGCTGCTCGGTAAACGACGGTCGCTTGCACATGCTCGTGCACTTTCTGCATAGGCTGATTGTCGATGAATGTAAAAGAGGTTCGCAAAGCGTCATGACGCAGAATGATTTGTTGCAGGGCCGACTCGAATCGCGTGGGATCCAGACTGCCTTTCATCCGGAGAACGGCCGGCATGTTATAACTGACGTCTACGCCTTCCAACTGCTGCAGCACGTACATCCTTTTTTGGGCCGACGTCAGCGGGTAATAATTCATCGGCGCCGCCGGCTCCAGTGTATCGATTGCTTTGACCGATCTGGAAGCGAGCGCTTCCGTCAATGCTTCAACAGTGGAATATTGAAACAGATCCCGGAGCGTCACATCAGCCTGAAGCTCTTTTTGCATGCGGGAAACGAGTACCGTCGCTTTTAACGAATGGCCGCCTCGTTCAAAGAAATCATCCCTCACTCCGATCGGGCGAACGTCAAGCACCTCTTGCCACAATTCGACCATTTTTTGTTCCGCGTCGGATCTTGGTGCCGAATAACTTCCGCTTTCGGCCAAGTTGCTGCCCTCAGGATGCGGCAGGGCACGGCGATCCAATTTTCCGTTGACAGTCAGAGGCATTTGCAGCATGGGAACAAAATAAGACGGGATCATGTAAGAAGGTAACGCAAAGCCAAGCCGTTGTCTCAGTTCCTTCGCCGTATAGTCCCGATCCGCGACAAAATAGGCGCATAGACTTGCACTTCCCTCCGATCCATTAATTACAGTCACAACTGCCTCGCTTATCCCAGGAAGCGTTAGCAGATGTGCTTCAATATCTCCGAGTTCAATCCGATTCCCGCGGATTTTCACCTGATGATCAATGCGTCCCAAGTACTCCAAAGTTCCATCCGGCAGCCACCGGGCCCAATCGCCAGTACGGTACATGCGCTCTCCAGGTACGAAAGGATCGGAAACAAACTTCGCTGCCGTCAATTCCGGCTGGTTCGCATACCCTCTTGCCAAACCAAGACCGGCAATGCAGAGCTCTCCCGGTACGCCGAATGGAGACAGCCTTCCCTGTGCATTGACAATATAGACACGAGTATTGGGAATAGGGCGTCCGATGGAAACAGCAGTCTCTTCCGATAATTCCACAGCCGTCGTTACGACCGTATTTTCGGTTGGGCCGTATTCGTTCATCAATTGCATCTCAGGATTCATTGCTTTCAAACGGCGAATTAAAGGCATGCCTACGGCCTCGCCTGCTACTACGGCACTGCGCACCGAGCGCCAATCCTCGCGGCTCATGTTCTCCAGCATAGCGGAGTAGAAGCTCGGCGGGCTCTGCAAATGGGTGATTTGATGATGGATGATAGCTTCACGAATGGCTGCAGCATCCTTGCTGTTCTGATCGCTCAGCATAACAACGGCTGCTCCTGAAACAATAGGCGCAAAAAAGTGAGTCACAAACGAATCGAATATAAAAGGATTCAGCATCAACGCCCTGTCGCTTGGCCCAAACTGATAGTGGCGCTTTTTCCACTGTATGGTGTTCGTAAAGCTCCCGTGTTCGATAATAACGCCTTTGGAACTTCCTGTAGTGCCTGAGGTGTAGATGACGTAGGCCGAATGCTTCGGACTGATCGAGCATCCTTGCTCTTTCACGGGAACTTCTTCTTGCAGCGGATTGTCTTCAAAATATAGAACGGAAACATCCTGACGAAGCTCGGCAATGAGCGGCTTATACTTGTTGAACGTAAGCAGCGCTTGCGGGCGGCTGTCCTCCAGCATAAATCGAATCCGATCCGCGGGAAATTCCGGATCAATCGGGAGGTAGGCTCCTCCTGCTTTCAAGACCCCGATTATACCTGCTGCCATTTCTAACGAACGGTGAGTCATGACGGCGGCGATCGTATCCGTCCCTACACCGCGCCTGCGGAGTTCGGCGCCTAGCTGCTCCGCCCACTCGTTTAGTTGCCGGTAGCTCAGCTCCCCTTCTTCCCCTATAATCGCCGGGAGGTCGGGAGTTAGCGCCGCTTGCTGCTCAAAGAGCGTTAGCACAGATGATGCTGGATCATACGTTTCTTTTCTACCGGCGAACCGCTCAAGCAAATGTTCTTTATCTTGGGCGGTAACCAAGTCATATGCGCCTATTTTGACGTCTTGAAAATGAACGGCCTGAAAGAGAAGCTCTTGGAAGCAGCCACTCCAGCGTTCAATAGTATGCTGCGTAAACAAAGAAGAATCGTATTCCCAAGTCAATAAGAAGCTGTTCTCTCGCTCGGTTACCGTGAGCGTCAGGTCGAACTTGGCTGCCGTGTAATCCAACGGATACGGAGTCAAATTGACATTTTCCAGTTTCAGCTCTTCATTTTCCCCATGCTGCAGAACGAGCATTGCGTCGAATAGTGGATTGCGGCTTAAATCGCGCTCCTGAACCATTCGCTGAACCAGTTCCTCAAACGGATATTTCTCATGCTCAAACGCAGATAGCGCCGTCTGCTCCACTTCGCGGAGATAGGCAGCAAACGTTTTTTCTCCTTCCGGGTACATGCGGAGCGCCAAGGTGTTTACAAACATCCCTAACATGCCTGACAAACCTGCAAGCTGGCGTCCCGCCACCGGCGTGCCGACAACGATCTCGTCTTGTCCGGCTATACGCGACAGAAATGCGCTGTATGTGGCTAGCAGTACCATGTACACAGTGGTGTTGCTCTTGCGTGCCAGCTCGCGCACAGCCGTTACAAGCTCGCCGTCCAGTTCGGCGTCTACCCGGCCGCCTTTAAAGCTGCGCACAGCAGGCCGCGGATTGTCGGTCGGCAGCCGGAGCACCGGTACCTCCTCGGCAAACTGCGACAGCCAATAGGCTTCCTCCTTAGCGTAATCCTCCGTATGACTATAGGCTTGCTGCCATACAGCATAGTCTTTATATTGCAGCTTTAGCGGCTCCATCATTTCACCGGCATAGGCCGCAGCCAGCTCTTTCGTCAAGATTTGCACAGAAATGCCGTCCGAGATGATATGATGCATGTCAAATAAGAGCAAATGCCGTTGATTCCCGAGATGTACGACTTTGGCCCGCAGAAGTGGTGCCGCGCCCAGATCGAACGGCTGGATGAACGCCCGAATATGCGCGTCTGCTTCCCCGTCCTCCGCTTCCTCTTCCGCGATAAAGAAATCAACTTGCTGCTGCACGCGCTGAATGGGCTCCCCATCTACAATAGCAAATGAAGTACGCAAAGCATCGTGCCGAGCAAAAAGCGAATGGAACGCAGCTTCCAATCGTTCTTTATCCAGCGTCCCTTCCATAAGAAAGGCGGCCGGCATATTGTAGCTTAGTCCTGTGACATCCAATTGCTGTAGCATAAATAACCGCTTCTGTGCGGACGATAGCGGGTAATAGAGCTGTTCAGGAGCAGATTCAAGCGACTCGTAATTACGTTTCGCCGCCGAGCCGACCACCTCGGTTAAGTCTTTTAGCACTGACGCCTGAAAGATGTCCCTCAATCCGAGTTCGATCTTGAACTCCTCATGAATGCGTGTCAACAGCGTCATCGCTTTCAGCGAATGGCCTCCAAGTTCAAAGAAATTATCTAGGAGTCCGATCTGCTCGTGATCCAGCACTTCTTGCCAAAGCTTTGCCATCCGTTGCTCAACATCCGTTACCGGGAGCAGATATGGTTTGGAGGAAATCCTTTCATCCAGCGCAGGCAAGGCTCTTCGGTCCACCTTACCGTTTGTCGTCAAAGGAAGCTGATCCAGCTTCATAAAAGCGACAGGAATCATATAATCCGGCAGCATCGAGGCCAAGAATCCTCGCAGCTCATCTGTCTCAAGCTCCCTCTCGCCCGTGTAATAAGCGCAAAGCACCTGCTGACTCTGGCGATCTGGCATAACGGCGACAACCGCCTCACGGATGGACGCGATTTGTATCATGCATGATTCAATCTCGCCTGGCTCAACCCGATAGCCCCGTATACTAAGTTGGTCATCGAGACGCCCAAGAAATTGCAAATTCCCATCCGGAAGCCAGTAAGCGCGATCCCCGGTGCGATACATGCGTCCATCCGTCACGAACGGATCTTGAGCGAATCGCTCTGCCGTCAATTCCGGCCTGTTCAGATAACCCCGAGCTACCCCAGCTCCTCCGATGCACAACTCCCCCGGCACACCAACGGGTTGCAATGTCCCGCCCTGACCAAGCACATACAGGTTGGCGTGCGGGAGCGGTCTGCCAATCGGCACGCTTCCTTCTTGAGGCAGTATACTGCCGTTCATTTCCTCATAATAGGAAGCATCAATGCAAGCCTCCGTCACCCCATAGCTGTTGAGAATACGCATGATAGAGCCGAAACGATCGTATACCCTCTGATAATCTTTCACCGCAAAGCGGTCTGAGCCCATAATTAACAAACGTAAGTGTCCCGTACTTAAACCATTCTCGTAGATATAATCCATGAGCGGTACAAGCAATGCCGGCGTCGATTCCAGCAGTGTAATGCCTTGTTCGACGATGATCCCATGGAGACGAGGCATGCTGAGACGAGTTTCGTTCGAACATATAACGAGCTGTCCTCCGCTCAGCCATGCTCTGGCCAAATCGCCGGCAAATACATCAAAAGAAAAGCTGGCCATTTGCAGCAGTCGTACTTCCATATCTCCAAGCTTGTATTCATGATGCCATGACCATGCGGTTGAAACCCAACTGCGATGCTCGATCATAACCCCCTTGGGCCTTCCCGTTGTTCCGGAGGTGTAGATAACATACGCAAGTCGCTCAGGTGAACAACCGTGAAGTAAATTGGTCGGATCGTCGTCATAGCTTGACGCAAGCCTCAAATCTACGACTCGGCAGCCATCAGGCACGGTCATCATGTAATCGTCGGCAGTAAGCAGTACTTTAGCTTCGCTATCCGTTACCATATAAGCTAGGCGATCGGCAGGCAATGAGTTGTCCAACGGAACGAAAGCGCCGCCTGCCTTTAATACGGCAAGAACGGCAGTTACGATAAGCGGAGAACGTTCCCCCAGAATGGCCACAGGCTCCCCACTGCCTATGCCCAGGCTTCGAAGCGTCCGAGCGAGCCTGTTCGCTTGCTCATTTAATTGTCCATAGGTCAGCGACAATCCGCCCGGTTCCGCAACAGCGATTTGATCCGGCGTATTTGCTGCATGGGTCTCAAACAATTCGTGCATAGAACGGTCAAGTCGTTGCTCGGTCCGTTGTCCCAAGCTGTAAGTGTGGAGTATATTCTTCTGTTCTTCAGGAGGCAGAATGTGCAATCGCCCTACCGACTGCAAGGGGTTCGATATCGCTTCCCGGATTACATGCAGCAATCTTTGGAACAAACAATCGATGTCTTGGCGCGCATACAAATCTGTCAAATAATCGATTTGAATGGCCATTTCTCCGGTTCCTACATGTTCGCGGATGTGTACCGTCAATTCGTTATCCTGGTGCCCATTTCCCAGAGGCAGCGTCTCGTATTGAAAAGGCGCATCGTCAGGCAGCGTGCCCCACTCCATCGGGTGATAATTGAAGAACACGGGCAGCAATGCCTCCGTAAAACCGAAACGGTTGCGAAGGTCCGGGACAATCCGGTTAAACGGGTACTTTTGATGCCGAATCAGCTCGCTCTGCTTGTTCTTTACTTGTTTAAGAAAGTCTGCGAACGACCAAGAAGCGTCAATGCGCATGCGAAAAGGTGTCGTGCTGACGAGCATCGCAACCATCGACTTCTGTTCTCGAGATGTCCGATTGGCGTACATCGTTCCAAGCACAACTTCTTCTTCACCGCAAATCCGCGACATATACAAGCAAAGGGCAGATACAAACAAGTTAAATGGAGAAACATGCTGTGATTCGCAGAACGTACGGATGTCGTTGCATTCAGATGCCGGAATTTCATAATGGGCATAATTTGCCAAGCTGCCGGCCGTCTGAATAGCGCTTTCGTAAGTGTCAAGCCGTGTGATGGAAGGCAGCGTACGGAACTCGCCCTCCCAAAATGCCTTGTCTTTCTGAAACCGGGAAGATTGTAAATACTCCTCCTCGATACGGAGCAGATCCGTGCAAGCAGGAGCCGCTTCTTGAGGAAGCTCTCTATTGCAAAGCAAAGCATGATAGCCCTCAACGAATTCATTACCCAACAAGTTGAGCGAATAGCCGTCGGCAATAATATGATGAATGCTCAAGAACAGTCTGGCTTCTGATTCACCAGTCCGAAACAGCGTAAATTTAAATAAATGGGAGTCAAAAAGGGGAAACGGTTGACATGACAGAAACTCGACTTTTTCTTTCCATGCCTCTGGTTCTCTATCGCATAAATTCACAATATCGATGTCAATTGGTAGAAAAGGAGCAATATAACTTAGTGGCTCCTCACCTTCTCTCTGCTGCAATCGCATACGCAGAGCGTCGTGACGGAGAGTGAGGCTTTGCAGTACCTCTACGATCTTATCCTCTTGTATCGTGCCCTTAATTGTAAGCAAACTATTAAGCGTGGCAACTGTCGTGTGCGGATTCAAAAGCTCCATGTACCAAATTCGACGCTGCGCTTCCGTAAGCTCGAAATAAACGTTCTCATTTTGCTGCAGTTGCAGATTGGCTTCGCTCATTGACATAAATACCCTTCCTTCTCTTTGGAATCCTTGGAATGCCGGTATTGGTCATGCTGTCCGCTGTGGGTTGAATGTAACACAGTAGTTCTCAATTTCCTGAAAATTCACCTTATTCTTGCTGATGAATTGAATAATTATATGTCTGTCTGTTTTAATGAGAATTGTACGATTCTGGTTGTAAGAAAGAATTTGTTTGAGGTTTTATAAATACAGAGGAGTATCCTTATTTGGATCAAAATTGTAGGCATTGCTAATATTTTGCACTTTTCGACAGCGGATCTGGTGAATACATTCTCCTTTCCTACCTTTCTCTATATTTTAACAATAGAGTGACCTTAAGCCCTTCGGGGTAAACGGCTTCTCAGCTCTTTCGCGCAAGGACGAAGATTCCTCCATTATTGGGTGTTTTTGGTTTTATCACCAATAAACTTCGCCAAGTTGGGGTGAAGTTCCTTTTTTATGACTGAAAATCCTTGCGTATCAAGGGCTCAGATTAATGCAAAATACTCAAATAAAAAGAGCCGCAAGAAAGTTGACCTTTCTTACAGCTCAAAAAAATAAAGCAAACCCAACCCTACGCAGAGTCAGATAAGGATATATTTTGAGTGAAAAGAATAAGGTAACTTTCTTGCCAATAAAGAATAAAACAGAACAAATAGAACTTGTTTTATTCTTTAAACATAAGCAAGAAATTCTACATTACCCTCTTCAACTCCTATCGTAAGTGTTAGCGCAATAGTAACATACCAAATTTTTCTTTGCAATATTCAAATTGTTAATTAATAACTTTTTCTGACATACATACCGCTCGGTATTCGGCGGTTCCTAAATATTTCATTCGATTTTTTAATAAGTAAGAATTCGTATTTCCAGTATATTATTTTGAAATTGAAGCACTGCCAGGTAATTTTTTTTGTATTTTTAAATGCGCTGCAAGATTAGTCAACTGCTCATATGAATAACAATTTTTTAACCAATCCACTCTCTTCACTTCAAACTTTGCCAGCAACACATTGATCGTCATATAATTGGCTCTAGCCAATATCTAATTAATAACTGAAAACACTCTCATCAGGATACCATTTAGGTCAGTTTTGTTATTTCCGGCTCCGCCCGTGCAGCCCAAAGTAGAACCCAATAGAGCTCTTGCCAGATAGTTACATCTGTGATATAATATGATATTGTAATATCAATTTAACCCCTTTTACGTTCCTCGCTAGAAGAATAACCCTTCGTGACCACGAAGTTTTAAATTCTTATTTTGAATAACCCAAACGAAGTATGAGTTTATGTAAAGACGAAATTCTGATTCACACTGGCGCGGTCATCGGAGCCGCAAGGACAAAAGAGAGGTAGGGCTTTTGTTGTTTTAGAAGTGTCATTATTCTGTTAACCTATATAAAATGATCTGAAGTTTAAGGTAATCTCCCGTTCATTTTATGCAACTAGAAAACAACCAGGGACCGGCTGCAGCCATACTACAGGCTGTCAGGGGTTAAATAGTTGGCGTCATGCTGCGCCAGACCAAAACACAAACCCCCGGGGCGCTGCCACAGCAGCTTCACGGGGGTTTTCCATTTGCCCTATACTTTGTAACCATTAATCGGCGATTTGATCTGCGCGCCTCTCTTCATTATCCAAGCAGCGCCACCGAATTGTTATCCATGCCGCCACGGTGACAAGGTAGCCGATGTATTGCCCCGACTATTACAATGAACGTTACATACAAATGATTCACAGCACTCATTTCTCTCAAATCTTCGAACATAAGCTCTTTATGAACAACGGCTGTATCCACAGTTCGCACACGTCTTGCAGCCTTCCATATTGATAAGAGAAGCTGAACCGCAGGAAGGACATAAGTCTCTCGACATCCCGCTCATCATCGGTGGAGATGTATCTTTCTGAGCAGATGATGAATCTTCAATCGCAGCTGCGATTGGTTCCTGTTCGATCGATTCCTGTCGTGAAGAATTAACCTGTTGATGATTGCCACTGGCAGTCTGATTGTTGTTTTTTGACTGATGGCCATTTTCACTCGATTGTTGGTTATTGTTATGCGACTGACCGCTGTCATTTTGATGGTTCTGCTGACCGTTTCTCCCTTTACTATTTCGCTGACGCTCTTGATCACATGCCTGCTCCTGCATATGTGTCTCCAGCGCTTTTGCGACTGCATCTGCAATCGACTCCACCCGATTAGCACCGAAGCCAACGGAGCCTGATCCACCGATTCCCTTCAAATGCTTGATTAACAGCTCTACTTTGTTCCCATGGTCGCCATAGCGCAGGAACAGGGAACATACGCGGCCTAGCGCTTCCGCCATCGCAAATACATCGGATCCAGCCTTGCCGACGTTTAAGAAAATTTCTGCAGGAATGTCATTCAAATCATTAATCGTAATGTACGCCATCCCGAACGGCGTATTAATCTTATACGTTGCCCCGCGCAATACTTGTGGACGGCGCTTGTACACATTATTTGAGCTTGCTGATTCAGACTCTCCCCCCTTGGTTGCAGTTACCTCAGCAGAAGGAGAAGCATTGCCATGTGTAGATTCCTGAGTAGATTCCTGACCGTCATTACTTTCCTGCGCTCGTACTCCATCCTTCTGTTCATGATCTGAAGAGACACTCAAAGACGATGCACCAGACGAGCCAGTATCCTGACGATGAAGCTGCTGCTCATTTCCATTCCCATTGTTCTTCGTCTTCTGTTGACCCTCAGAGACAAATGAAGACTCGCAATGCAGAACCCCTCCCTGTGTTGATTGCTGCTTCTCCTGATTGTCCGCACGGAAATCATCCTGTTCAGGCTGCTTTTGCTGCGAGTTCGAATGGGAATCAGCTTGCCCCGATCCTGAATGGTTGCTCTCTTCCTGCTTCAACTCTTTCTCCGTCGACAGCACTTGCACGTCTCGACTTCCATCTCGGTAAATGGTTACACCTTTACATCCGAGGTCGAACGCCAGTTCATACAATTCCTTCGTCTGCTCGACAGTAAAGTCATTCGGACAGTTCGCCGTTTTGGAAATCGAGCTGTCCACCCAGCGCTGAATCGCTGCTTGCGCACGAATATGATCCTCTGCTGACAGATCCATCGCTGTTACAAAGTAATCTGGCAGCTGGTCGTTCGGATGCGCATCCTTCCATTGCTGCGCAATCGGCACGAACTGCTCGTCATAGCCGAGACGGCTCTGGCGGTAATATTTGAAGGCGAAGTACGGCTCGATCCCGGTGGAAGTGCCAACCATGGTACCCGTGCTGCCCGTCGGCGCTTGTGTAATGACCGTTACATTACGCATCCCCTTCGCTTGAATTGCTTCTTCGACCTCAGGATATACACCGCACATTTGCTTCATGAAGCCGCTTGACAAGTAAGGCTCTGCTTGAAAGGCAGGGAAAGCCCCTTTCTCCGCAGCAATATCCGCAGAAGCCAAGTAGGCCTCGCGAGCAATAAAGCCGAACAGTCGGTCAAGGAATTCGAGCGAGTAAGGACTTCCATATCGGATTCCAAGCTTGATCATCAATTCTGCCAATCCCATCGAGCCAAGCCCGACACGCCGCTCCTTCTGTTGATTGTTTTTATTCTCCTCAAAATGATACGGAGTCTTATCTATGACGTTATCGAGGAAGCGCACCGCATAACGCGTTACCTTCGATAGCTCCTCCCAAGCAACATCCCGCTTCTCAGCATCATAAAACTTGGACAGGTTGAGCGCAGATAAATTGCAGACACCCCACGCCGGCAGTCCCTGTTCTCCACAAGGATTCGTACAGATAATCGGGTTGAAATACCAGCTGTTCGACATCTGATTATAATGCTCCATGAAGACAACACCCGGTTCCGCCGACTTCCACGCCGACTCTATAATCGTATGCCAAATGTCGCGGGCCTTAACTGTCTGATAAGGAATGACGGGCTTGCCTGCCTTCTTCCACTTTTCCAAATCTCCATCCCACTGCTCATCATAGTCCGGATCACTCGTATCTGGGAATACAAGCTCCCAGTCCAAGTCCTCCTTCACGGCTTTCATAAATCCATTGCTAACACAGACAGATAAGTTCGCATTCGTCACTTGACCTGCAGTCTGCTTCACCGTAATAAAATCCAAAATGTCCGGATGCCAATCATACATCATTAACATTAAGGCACCACGCCGGCTGCCGCCCTGCTCGATAAGTCCTGTCGTATAGCTGAATAAGCCTCCCCATGAAACCGCTCCACTGGATGAGCCATTAACACCACGCACAATAGCCCGTCTTGGACGAAGCGAGGATAGATTGATGCCAACGCCGCCACCCCGAGCCATAATCTCTGTCATTTCCGAGAGCGTCTGCATAATCCCGCCTCGACTATCCTTCGGAGACGGAATGACATAGCAATTGAACAAGGTTAGCTCCTCACTTGCTCCTGCTCCTGCTGCGATTCGTCCACCCGGGACAAGCTTCCAATCATCGAGAATATATCTGAATTTGTCCGTCCATTCTGCTTGCTTCTCCGTAGTCTCAACGGAGGCAATTGCAGATGCCAATCGATCCCACATTTCCTCCGGTGTTTTCTCCACGGTCAGGGTAACATGCTCAATAGATGTCTGGATGGTCGCCCCGCTTCGGAGTGCAACAGATAAGTTCCGGCCATTACGTGCAGTAACCTCTCCAACCTCCTTCGTCGGAAATTTCGGATCATCTTTCGTTAATACAAGTACAACGTCCCCCACTCGGGTATTATTCGTATCTGCATCCTTTTTTGCATATCGATCTAGAAATATCTTCTCACTTAATCCTTCCAAGCGTTTCTTCTGTGGCATATTCAAAGAGAACGACCTCCTGGCTTCTTCAATTCATCAAATCATTACCGACAACCACGTGCGTTAGACCTGCTTACATGGTATGTACTCAACACTATATCTAGTGTCCAAAAAGTATTTTACATCAACATATACAAAACTACTGTGATAAACCCCTCATTTCAAACTCTTTCCATCGTATCGTATGAACAGTTATGAAATAAGAAGATTACGTCCATACTACACGGTAATGAGGAATAACGAATCGATTAGGGAGGGAGACAACATGCGTACGTATCAGCGGTCGAACGAAGAGTCTCGTACACCGAGTAACGCTTCTACGACACTAGCTTACCCCGGAATCGAAGCATCTATGGGAGCTGTGGGTAATAATGGAGATAACCCCTCCTCATCCTCCCGTACTAGCACAGCTGCAATAGGTCGCATCCCCCTTACTATCGAGAACGGTTGGACGGACGAGCTTCTTGCTCGCATTGACAAAAACAGCCCTTGGGATGATTGGACCTTATTCCGGCTTGCATACGAAGCCCAGCAGGCAAAGCGAATTCATGCATTTGACGAGCTTCAATGCTTAACTCATATTACAAACGTCGATCCACTGCCGCATCAGTTGGAGACAGCCCGCAAAGTGCTGCATGATATGCGAGGCAGAGCAATATTAGCCGATGAGGTAGGTCTCGGGAAGACGATCGAAGCCGGTCTTGTTTTGAAGGAATACATGATTCGGGGACTTGTGAAGCGAGTGCTCATCTTAGTGCCCGCCTCTCTTGTGCTGCAATGGGTTCGTGAGTTGAACCATAAGTTCGGCATCCCCGCGATCGCCCAAAAGAAGGGATATCAATGGGCGAATGACATCGTAGTCGCTTCCATGGATACAGCTAAGCGCGATCCGCACAAGGAAATTCTCATGGAGCAGGAATACGATATGTTAATCGTTGACGAAGCCCATAAACTGAAAAATCGGAAAACAACGAACTATCAATTCATTCAGCATTTGCGCAAGAAATACTGTCTTCTGCTAACTGCTACACCCGTTCAGAACGATATGAACGAGTTGTATAACTTGATCAATCTGCTGAAGCCAGGTCAGCTGGGCGGTCAAGGGGAGTTCAGCACGAACTTCGTCGCAGACAAGCGGATGCCGAAGAATGAGGGCATGCTCCAGAGCGAGCTATCGAAGGTCATGGTGCGCAATCGCAGAGGTGAAGGCAATGTTCATTTTACGAAGCGTATCGTTAAGAATGTTCCACTCACCCTCTCGCCGGAAGAACAGGCGCTCTATGATGGAGTCACTCGATTTGTAAAGGAGCAATATCGAACAAGCAGCGGGGATATCGGCAGCATGTTCTCCCTCATTACGTTGCAGCGGGAAGTATGCTCCAGTCGGGATGCCGTCTTCTTAACACTTGTGAATTTGTCAAAAAAGCTTGCCGAGGACTCCCCTATTCGCAATTATATCTGGGATCTTGTCGATCTCATTAAAGGCATTAATGCGAATACCAAAGCCGAAACGGCGATGAACATTATTCGCGATATTAATGAAAAAGTTATCGTGTTTACCGAATACAGAGCTACCCAGGAGTACTTGCTGCAGTATTTCCGCAATGCCGGTATAGTCGTAGTTCCTTACAGCGGAGGGATGAACCGCGGCAAGAAGGATTGGATGATGGATCTTTTCCGCGGACGGGCACAAGTCATGATTGCAACAGAAGCTGGAGGCGAAGGTATCAATCTGCAGTTCTGCCATCATATGATTAATTTTGATTTGCCATGGAACCCGATGCGCGTAGAGCAGCGGATTGGTAGGGTACATCGGCTTGGTCAGAACAATGATGTGAAGATCTACAACCTATCGACGCAAGGAACGATTGAAGAATATATATTGAACCTGCTTCATGAGAAAATCAACATGTTCGAGATGGTCATCGGCAGTCTCGACATGATCCTGGAACGGTTCGAGAAGCAGGATTCACTCGAGAAGAGCCTCTCCCGCATTCTTCTGGAATCGGATTCGGAAGATCTGATTCGCACCGAGGTGGAGCGTTTAGGCAATTCGTTAAATGCGATACGTGAAGAAATAGATATGGAAGACGACGAGAAGAGTGCAGCAATAAGTAATCTCCTGCATAACATGAGTGCCGAGATTGAAGGATGATGACAGGAATAGGAGGTAGGAAGGAATGAATACGGAGCAAGTACGACGATTTGTGCTCGATTATTTGGAGGCCACCGATTGTCATATCATGGAGACCTCACCTGCCAGTGTAACCGTGAAGCTGTCAGAACGAGCCGACCGTAAGCTTACGAACCGTCCCTACTATTGGGGTTTCGTTGATCGCACAGGGGCAGAGCCCGAGACGATGCGATTCACCTTCGTATTCGATCCTTCTGCGATGCCGCCTGAACCCCCTCGTGGACCTTCTGCCCCGCAAGTCCTGCCACCTGCGGGTGCCGCCACAGCTCCGCCAACTGGTGCAGCTGCTATTGCTCCGCCTCCGGGCTCTATCCCTGCCGGCACAGCCCCCGGCGACTCCATTCTCGGTCGCTACTTCGGCGTAGCACCCGCCTTCACAGGCGGCGGTGGAGGCATAGGACGAATTCCACGCGAGGATGTTACCTTCGGCAGCCGGCGGCTGTCGAGCATCATGCAAGCGGTTCATGACGAGGGTCGATTCATTCAATTGTTCGCTGAACCAGCCAATGCCGGCAGTACTGCTGCAAGCAGCTCCATACGAGGTAGTAAGCGTTCTACTGCATATGAGCCATGGCTTCTCTTAAATCTTAACGTCGAATTTGCTTGCGATCTGAAGAGAGAGGAAATTCATTCGTTCGGAATATCTCTTGTAACGGGACGCATCCGGACTGACTTCATGGAACAATTGCTGTCCATGCCCTTGTCCCCTAAGCTTCCTTCCAATGTGCATGTTGCGCCTTGGTCGTTGTCTATTCAACAAGCCCGCGAGGCTGTAGAAAGACAATTAATTGATCTCATCTCTACCTATGACAATACATGGGCTGTGGAGGCGTCAGAACGATTGGAAGAAGAGCTTGCGAGATTGAAGTCTTATTACGAACCTCAGCTTCAGCAATTCAGCACCGATGCCGAGCAGGCTGCGAATATGCCATCCAACAAGGACAAGCATGGCGGGGATGATTCCGACACTGATCCCGAACAAGGGAATACAAATTCCCCTTCGAAACAAGAACAGATCCAGCAGCAATATGACATGAGGTGCCAAGAGATTCGGTGGCAATTCGAGCCTCGGATTGCGGTCAATTTTCTCAATGCAGGTCTGATTCATCTTCCTTCGACATTGGCCTAAGCCTATCAATCATGAACAGTGCAGAAACGCCACATTGCGGCAAAAATAGAACGTGTAAAGGACAAGCACCTGAACAATGGAACGACACCATTTTTAGAGCTTGTCCTTTACAATTAAGGAAATCAACTAACAGCAACCGATACAGGAAGCCTGTAACAACGGAAATTAGAGGTGATTCGCATGAATAATGAACCTTGGTGGACGAAATTGGCTTATATCGCCGCATCCGCTGCACTGACTTCCCTTGTAGCTGGCAGTGTTACTGTCGGCATTCTGTTTGCATCAAGCGAAGCCAAGCCACTATCGGGCAGAACCAATGAGAACTTGGTAAGCGAAGCTTATGCTCCGCTCTCCTTTCAACAATCCTTATTTAGTGAACATTCGATCATCTTGACGTCTACTTCTGCTTCGTCTACCTATCACATCTTCCAGTCTGCACCCGCATCTTTGACCCCGCTTTCAGGGGGGGGAGAGAACAAACAGATTGATGAAGCAATTATCCACTATCAGCAGCAGCTCGCCAAGAAAGCCCCATTCCAGCAATGGGAGCATGCAGATACAGAACGCTTCCCTCTTGGCCCTGGCATGCATGGGTGGTTCATCCGCGTCATGGACAAGCAAAAGCAAATTGGATATATGATTCTACAAGCAGATGCCGATGGTCGAATACGACTGTCGGAATATGGGCTTGGCGAACAGCAGCCCTTCGATGAATCAACCTTACAGGATGCATTGTTAGATCGACAGCAGCAGCTTGCTGAGGAACATAATAAGGAAGTTCATGTAACGAGCATTTACCCGTACCAGCTAGCCCCGCTGCTTACCGTATGGCGAGTGGAATGGCACAACGGGAACGTTGATTGGCTTGATGCGCAAAGTGGAGAATGGCTCCCGCTGCCGAAGCAGTATGCACCAGCGCCAACAAAGCGAGATGCAAATGATAGCCCGACCTTGTTGAGTCAGCCCTCAGCGAGTCAATCTAAACGCATGGACAGCAAGGAACGATTGCTTCCGATACAATTGCTATCCTCTCATGCCGCCGCCTCCTCGCAGAGCTACAGCGAGGTTGCCTCTTCAAGCAGTTTGATTGCACCATTTGATCCCTATGAGAAAGTGAACTGGATGACTAAGCTATCTATGAATAGCTCCAAGGAGCTTCCTCTTACTTATCGTGATCAAAATTGGGTTTATGTACAGCGCATAAGTGGCGGGGCTGTTAATCAACCTTTTTCGTATATCGGGATTCAGAGATGGATGCTTGGAGGAGGAAATAGAGATGGTCAGAGCAATTCAAGCGATTTGGCAAAAACAAGCGACAATGTGTATGTAATCGTCTCTTCTCAAGACATGAAATCCATACGCTGGCTGCCCTCCTCAGATGCACTGCAGGCGGGGGCATTTATTCCACAGTCATAAAACTATGTTCATAGCTTGATCCTTGCAAAGAGGCACGACCTTCAAAGGCGTGCCCCTTTTTTTGCCTAAGGTTGAGAAGGCGTCCCCGATCCTGATGATGGAGAATTTGAGGCTGTTTTGACTTGTTTGCGCAATAGTCGGAGCACATTTAGTTCTCTGGCCCGCTTGAGCAGAGGCTTGCTTGCACTCCCCCATTGGCCAGCCCACATTTTGACTCCGAATGGCACCATTCCGAACCACTTCGTTTGCCACGATTCCTTTGCACGATTTTTCCGCTCCATTTGACGCTCCCGACGCGCTTCAACCGGCGTATCCATATAGGTGACAACGCGTTGTGTAATGTATTTAATCAAGTCTTCTCCTTTTCCTGCTTTAGCCATAACGGTTCTCAATCCTCTCGTCGTTATCTCTTGGCTGCCTCGCCCCGTCATTCTTAGGATACCCAGATCTACGGCGCACCAATCCAAATTGGCAGGAATGAGGTTGTGCTTCGCTGTACACGATAAAGATGGAGTGATTATGTTGACCATGTGACAGAAAGAAGGGATTGCTTCATGCTACATCAACCGTCATGTGCATCGCGATTGCGCCGAATGGTCGCTGGCATTATAGCTATTGTCATCGGGTGTACCGCTAATATTGGGGTCGGACATGCTGGACGTGCTGCCGCCACAAATGAGACAGCCGTATATCAGGAGTTAGCCGTGGACGCAATCCCTGAACCTATTGCAGCATCTGTTCCACCCAATACAGAACCAATTGGATCACTTCCGAGTCTTCCCTTCTCTAAGCTGGTCTTAATTGATGCAGGACATGGGGGAATTGATGGAGGAACAACTCACGGCAATATCTTGGAGAAGGACATTAATTTAGCTATCGCTCAGAAGTTGTATCTTATGCTGAAATCGAGGGGCATTCCGGTCATTGTCAACCGAACCGGTGATTATGCGCTTAGCGATGATAACCGATGGTCGGTCACCCGCTCTAGACATCGCAAGGATCTTGCACAGCGTCGGCAGCTAAGTCAAGAACTCCCCGTATCCGTATTCATCAGCATTCATGTCAATTGGAACAAAAACAAAGCTGCACGCGGCCCGATTGTGCTGCATCAGAAGGAAGGGCGAAGCCGAATGCTCGCTTGGTTTATACAACAATCATTGAATCCAATCTTTGCATCGCATAAGCAGCCAGAGCTCGGCCCTACTTATTATTTGCTCAAGCGGGTGGAGCAGCCAGCAGTGATTGTTGAGGCCGGGTTTATTAGCAATGATCGGGATCGCAAGCTGCTGACCGAACCACGAACTCAGACGCTCATTGCATCACGCATCTGTGATGCAGTTATGTTCTATCAATCCATGTTCTAATTGGGAAGAGCGCTCTCTTCATCTGTTCAAGCAAGGGGGCGCATTCCAGCGTCATATTACAATTAGGCTGTGTTTTGGGCTTCTTTAGGCATAAGGAGAGAAGCTTCGGGGGTTGCTTTTATAAGTTAATTGATTAAAGCAAGTGGAAATAAATAAACCTCTTAAGTTTTATCCTTAAGAGGCTGTTAACGTTCCATACTTTCCAAAAACATATGCTCACCCAATCGTTTAAAATGAGATGCAATATGAGATGCTAAAGCGGACGAGAACTGTCCGTGAGATGACAGTTTATAAAATCCTGATCGCATCCTATACACTTACGCTGTGCGCTGTTGTACAAAATTCATAATCACATAGCCTTCAACAATACGATACTGAATCGCACCGTACTTCTCCATCAACTGCAATGCCGCAGTAAGAGCATCAATCGCTTCGGAAATGACACCAGGTTCAATGCCTCGTTGATTGTGCATGTAACGCGTATTCAATGCATCGCGATGTACAGCATCAAGTTTCGAGCATGCAGCATGGAAGATCATTTCTTGTTCCTTCGCACGTGTAATGGCATGACGCAACTTGTCTTGTTCACGACGCGCACCCACCATGTTCATCTTCATATCTTGTACATAAGACATACGATAAGTCAATCTACGCTCATTCAATGCACGGCTTGCACGGTAATCACCCATGTGATTCAACCAATTGTTTACTAGTATTGTATTCATTTGTATTCCTCCAACTTCTTAAGAAAAAACCTCCTAGCTCTATTTTCAATGAGTCAGGTTTCTTAAAATTCTCTTTCTTTAACATGATTAAACATTTCACAACATGTTCAAACATCATCCCAGCATAGGATGATCAATCCTCAAAAACATTTCACAACTAAACTAGCCACAATAAAAATAAAGCAAACTTCACTACAATTACAATTCCAAGCTTAAAAAAGGGACGAAGCAACAGTGAGTAACGAACCAATGGACAGTCAAGTGGTTGGCGAAATGGACGGTGAAATGACGGTTGAGGGAGTGTGTTGCGCTATTGAATAGTGATTATACTCTCATTACTCCACCATGTCAATACCATTTTTTTCAAAAGTCAGATCATTTACGCCTCTTACTCCTTTATCATAATCGAAATTTCTCTACATACAAGTTAAATAATTGTATACACGTTCTCAATCGTAGTCGCAAACCGCTTACCTTAGCATAAGATAATGGGAAAAGGATATGATTATTTAAGAAGTAGATTCTACTCAACTGTGTGCTCCATTTATGTTTTATCACAGTAAAGCAACTATGCACTCAAGCATATAAGCGTTAAATGACAAAAGATCTTCACATTTACATAGCAGGATTGGGTAGGATCTTGTAGTAATATAAAGATACGGGATCAGACTTTAGGACGGAGAAGCCCAAAACTGTCAGCCGTGAATATAGGAATTATGAAGGGAGCAAGTAAAATGAACGAACAACACGTTGCACTGTGGTTGTACAACAAGATTAAAAGAGATATCGTCGTAAACTTGGCTGATGCAGTTCAAAGCATTGAAGAAACATTCGGCAATCGTTTCACTTTTGCCTTTGACAATGGGATGAAAGCAGTCAACAAAACAGTTGCTATGGAATTTGGAAAATTGAACAAGGATGGAAAGATCGAATGGAATCCTTCAGAATATAAATGGGTTTTTAAAATGTAAATAGCATCTATAGAAAATGACGAGCCGCTGGCCATTAAGCCAAGCGGCTCTTTTGTATTACATCATTCCGACGACATTCCGATTCTCGACAATAGAACCTCCGCTTGGGTATATCCAGCAGGCATACTGAGATATATGCCATAATCATAGTAGGAAGCATCATAGCTTTGAACCGATTTTGTCGTTCCATCAGCCTTCATTCCCTTAACACCCAAGATATGCGCATTCCTCTTGTTCCAGGTTGAATTCGGATAAAATACGTCAGCTGCTTGATTTTGATTTAAACTAACGGTTATGGCTTGAGTTAGCGGGACATCATAACCGTGGACTTTTGCGTTCCCGCTGCTCGTTATTTGCACAAGATATTCCCAATTTTCGATCTGAGCAGATTTCCCACCTGGCAATTTCATGACGACCACTTCCGCTTTGTCCATGTTCGCCTTGTTGGAATCCGGGTTGAACGAGCCATCAGCCTTATCATTGTAGTGGATTGGTGCTGCCAAGCCATAGAAGAGGCCGCTCTGTTCCCCAATATCTTTGTTCCACAGCCCATGTTGAACATTCCAACACATTCCGTTATAGGCAAACACATAATCTTGAATAGGACGCTGCGGGACTAAGCTTCCACCGCTGAATTTACCCAGTGAAAGCCTACTGAGCGGGGATATGCCTGAGCCGTCAATTTCAATGCCTGATCCTCCGATCGTCACTCCCCCATATGAGTCACACATAAACAGATTGTTCCATCCCAGCATGATTCCGAACTCACGCCAGCTTCCATCCGGTTGCAGAGCCCCGATATCTTCACCGGTTTGGTCACGTGCAGGATCCCCTACACTGTATGCCTTTTTCCCGTTAGCCTTCCATAAATTCATTCCCTGATTGTCTAAATCTCCGATGTTTTCTTCACCTGGATACGTGCCACAAGCCTGCATTTGCCAACCGAAGCTAAAATTGTCGACATTGATCCGCTTGAATCGCTTGGCGGTCTCATCGTAGCGTGCGTTAATAAGCAGCCACAACTCATGTACTTCGACTCCGTTGCGAATCGTATGGATCGTGGCTGTATTAAAAAATGGATCCTGCATTCGCATCCCCTCCTAAACCATAGTATCGATTGAGGTGGCCGATTGTTACGGATGCTTATTATTGAATACCCTTGTTTGTCTTGCATTCGATTAAAAGGATACATGTGGAAGATGTCGAAATTATATTGAAGAACAGGAGGAAGCTTGATGGTAAGTATAACTACTGCAACAACTCAATCTAATATCGTAAAAACCAATCACAACTTAAAAATTAAACCGTAGCAGCATAACAACGAAGCGGGTTAGGATAGCAAAAACAAGCCTTGTATTGAACGGATTTAACATTTTATGTTAAGCAAGAAAGGCCAGGCTAGGAAAATTAGTTTTTCCAAGCCTAGCCTTTTCTAATACATTAACGCTTATCTTACTTATTTGGGACTGTCTTTCCTTGCCCCCCACTTGGATCATTTGGCTGATCAACATCCCGAGAAGGCGTTTTGTAACACCTCGTGCGACTCCAGACTATGCAAGCCCTTCCGATTCTCTTCCTCAGTTATGATGAGTTTGAGTCGTTTGCCCCTCCAGTTTCATTAAGTTCTCCGAGTACACATCTCTATTTCATAGAATCATTTGCATTGCATATACTTCTGCTAATCTATCCACATCTGCTTTATTCCGCATATGCTCTCCTTTTTGTGATTTTCCATCCCTATCATAAGGAACCTAATAATAACCTACATGCTATCGCTATCTTTTTACTAAGTCGACCTGGGTTTCTGTTCGTCTGATCAGAAAATGAATCGCTTATTGGCTGTTAGCTGCATGAATGACGGGACGCTTATGATTCCATGGTCGGGCGGCTTCCAATTGGGCGGAGAGCCGCAGCAGTGTAGCTTCGTCGGCGAATCGCCCAGCAAATTGCATCCCGATCGGCAGGCCGTCCACGCTCCAACCGAGCGGAAGTGATACAGCAGGCTGGCCTGTCGTATTAAAGAGACTAGTGAACGGAGCACGGGTGAATACTTGTTCTGTCCAGCTTCTTAGATCGATATCCGGATTGTTGGCATTCAGCTCGCCCAACGGAAAAGGCACAGACGCAATCGTTGGGGAAAGCAGCACGTCGTACTGTTCAAAGAAACGACCGACGGATCGAGACGCTTGCGTACTGATATCGAGGGCATTAAGTAGATCATGGGCGGTTAAGGTAGCGCCGTATTGGTAAGCTTTCAGTATCGTTGCTTCCAGATTATGTTCCGAGGGCTTCCTATTCAGGGTTTTCGCAAGCCGCTCAATTCCATGATACGTGTTGGCCGCCCATATGTGCATCGTCGCTACAAACAATGCTTCATAATCCACTTCTGGCAATACCTCCACTAATTCATGCCCGAGTTCCTCACATAAGCCGACGGTCTCATGCAAGACACGCAAGCATTCCGCATCAACGGGGGTGCCTGAATACGGCTTGCCCGTCCAGGCTATCCGCAGTCTCCCCGGCTCCTCAGCAAGTTCTGCTGAGAAGGGACGGTTCGGCCGTTCGGCCCAAGCATAAGCCCCCGGGTCTGGCCCCGCAACCGCATCCAGCAGTGCAGCCGTATCACGCACCGTCTTGGTCACGGCAAATTGTATACCGAGTCCGCTCAGTACTTCTCCGTTGTCAGGACCGTTGGGTGTTCGTCCACGCGTCGGCTTCAAGCCGACCAGACCGCTGCAAGCCGCAGGAATGCGGATAGAGCCGCCACCGTCATTGGCATGTGCAATTGGCACAATACCTGCCGCGACCGCCGCAGCAGAGCCGCCGCTTGAGCCGCCTGGACTCCTATCCGGATTCCAAGGGTTTCTCGTCGGCCCATACAGAACCGCTTCCGTTGTTACATTGAAGCCAAATTCGGGCGCTGTGGTGGATCCGAGTGTTACTAGACCTGCCTGTCGGAACCGCCTCATCATCTCGGAGTCGTACGGGTAAATCATTCCTTCCCCCAGTCGGCTCCCGCTATTTAGAGGCACTCCAGCCGCATGCAAAGTTGAATCCTTGACCAAGAATGGAATTCCAGTAAATGGGCCATTCGGCAAAGCAGACTTGCTTTCTTTTTCTGCCAGCTCCTGCATCGAGACGGCCATCACATTTAGTTGCGGATTCAGCAGCCGGATAGCTTCGCAAGCTAATGCCGTCAGTTCCTCTGGCGTAACTTCGCCGCGCTTGACCAGTTCAGCAAGCCCCAGACCGTCATAACTAGCATATTCGGACAACTTCATTACATCTCACCTCTTTCTTCGTTATGCGCTTATCTTAAGAGATGGAGCGTACTTGAGATCAAGCCTGCAATACATCTCATTTTCCAAAAAAATCTGGAGTGCCCCCGCAATTTTAGTTTATTATTAGATTAAGGAAAATATGGGAGGTGCTTACATGAAGATTGGGGCATTCGCCAAGCGTTTTGACGTGTCCGTAGATACGGTACGCTACTACATTGAAATCGAGCTGCTGCTTCCGGATAAAAAAGCAAGCGCCCAATATGAATTTACTCCTTCATGCGTTGAGGATATGGCCTTTATCAGTGAAATGAAGCAGTTTCATTTTACACTTCAGGAAATTCGCCAAATGCTTTTGAGGAAGCGAATCTCTGATTTTACCGTCTTCGAAGACATTCGCTGGCATCATCTACGTATGATGAACGAAAAGAAACAGCGGCTAATGAAGGATAAAGAGCAACTGGAAAACGCTCTTCATCAGCTTGAAAATAAATTAATCACTTTACAGGACGAGCCTAGGACGGAAGCAGAGACCGGAGTGCCTTACTCCTTTTTGCCCCTGCTTTACTGCCCCTCCTGCCGCATTCCACTGCAAATACGAAACGCCTTCCTTCAGGGAAAATATATGCTTAGCGCACAATTATACTGCTCCTGCTCTTATCGGGCTGAAATCAAGGATGGCATTCTGCTTACCTCGGATAAAGAAAACGCTCGTTCCGCATATACCTATGGCTATGAGCACGAGCGTTTTCAATTGCTTTCATCTGCTTTTATCAACTTGACGGAAAAGGGCAACCAATGGTTGGCCGACCGACTTAGAAGCGAACCTGCCAAGCATCAGCTGATCGTGGAAGCCAACGCTGATGTGTACACGGTTCTACCTAGATACATCTCATCTCTCCCACCGGAGACGATGTACATCTTTTGCGGTACGTCGAGCGAACTGCTGATCAGGCTTAAAGAGAAGCTTTCACAGAACCATACTGATTTGCAGGCGCTTTATATCGTGAGCAGTGATTGGCAGCTTCCTCTAGCTCCCGTTACCGTTGATTTGATCGTCGACAGCTTTTCGTTCAACGACTTTTCGTTGCACAATCGGATCTTCCCGCTTCTCCCGATGCTGACTTATCTCAAGCCGGGCGCCCGTGTGCTGGGGCACTATTTGTATTATCAGCCCCCCGCCGCTTCACTTGCGCGAATTTGTCATCTGTTTCCGCAAGCTCATGATCGAACCTATCATCCAGATTATTTGGATGAAAACTTCTCCCGTGTCGGCATGAAAATAACAGCGCGCGAACAGCTTGGTTACACAAAGGAACCAGGAAACTATCTACGCTATCATGTCCATAACGAAAAGCTTCATCTGTTGGCTTACTTGGCTGAGCATCGTGGCAGCGGTGATCGTCCAAATCTTTTTGTGCAGTGATGTGGATGACGGATTCCTAACCTCTTTCCAATTCCCTGTTCTTCCACTATAATGATAATCATTATCAATTATAGATAGAATCAATAAAACTACCATCCCTGAAATCTGGGATTTAATATACGGAAAACGGAGAAGTTAGAGGCTTGAGGAGAACAAATACATATGAGCATCCAGCCGCAGAGAGCTCATCTGGCATTTGTTATCAAGATTCAGCATCGCATGACTGGGAAATCGTGAGAGTATCGATAGGCTAGCTGAAGAAATATAGTAAAATGAAGGATATGCTGTCTTCCCTAAACGAAGATGATCATAAGTTCCCTGTTACCTGGGTACATAGTGTTTTACATAGAGTTTGGAGGATACCTACATGTGGATGATTTATGCTTTTGGTGCGGCGCTATTTGCAGGTTTAACTTCTATTCTTGCTAAAATCGGGATTCAGCGTACGGATTCCAATCTAGCTACCGCCCTTAGAACCGGAATTGTTGTCATTTTTGCGTGGACTATCGTGTTTGCAGGGAACTTACATACGAACCTGTTCGACATCAGCTCGCAGTCTCTCTTCTATCTCGTATTATCAGGACTGACGACCGGTGCTTCTTGGATCTTCTATTTCAGAGCGCTGCAGCTAGGCAATGTGAATGTCGTCGTTCCCATTGATAAATCAAGCACGATTATGACAATGCTTTTTGCAATTATCTTACTGGGGGAACCAGTTACCTTACTGAAAATCATCAGTATGGCGTTGATTGGAATTGGAACGTATATGATGATACAAAGAAAACAAGATGCTGGACAATCCTCTGACAAAAGCGGGAATTGGGTTTGGTATGCCGTACTATCCGCTCTTTTTGCAGCAATCACAGCAATCCTAGGCAAAGTCGGCATTGAAGATGTTGATTCCAATCTAGGCACCGCCATCCGAACAATCGTTGTACTGATCATGGCGTGGTTGATTGTATTCGCAACTAAGAAACAGGGCGGCATCAAAGAAATCGACAAAAAGAGTTGGATTTTCCTTGCCTTATCGGGTTTGGCCACCGGCATGTCCTGGCTGCTCTACTTCAAGGCACTGCAAGAAGGGCCCGCAAGTATCGTAGTCCCTATCGATAAATTAAGCATACTCGTGACGATTATCTTCGCTTACATTGTGTTTAAGGAAAAATTGTCTATGAAAGCTTTTGTCGGTCTCCTCCTGCTTGTTGGCGGAACCTTTATGCTTCTGTTATAACTACCACTTTCTGCGCACATGGTTAATTTGAATAATGGTAAGATGATTCAAGACTCCGGCTGTTTTTAGCCTGGAGTCTTTTCTCCTGTATCTAACTAGATATTGGATGACTGTCGACCTTGTACTAACGATCTCACTCGGATAGCCAAGATCGTGACTTCACCTATAATGGGGACACAAAAAAGGCCCGTAAATCATCATGCATCCGATTTACGAGCCTGTTCAAAGCTGCTATGATAAAACATCTTATCGAAGAATTACAGACAAATAAAAAAATCCTTAATGACGTAAGGATTCTGCTAATTAGAGTATGGTGCGGTCAAGAGGACTCGAACCTCCACGATATTGCTACCACTAGAACCTGAATCTAGCGCGTCTGCCAATTCCGCCATGACCGCATATAAGATGTTGCGTTTGAAACCGATAATAATTCGGAATCAGTAATCATTACTATACACGGTTGGAACCATTGTGTCAAGCACCGTCATAGCAAAAATGAAACGATTGTGATTAACGCATACAATCTGATGGGAAATTGATGATTATTAAAGGGTGAAACGTAAAAAAAACCCGCTGCCGAAAATCATCGACGACGGGTTATTAGATCATGTAAATATAAAAAAACCTCATAAGCATGAGGATTCACTGATGAAAGTATGGTGCGGTCGAGAGGACTCGAACCTCCACGATATTGCTACCACTAGAACCTGAATCTAGCGCGTCTGCCAATTCCGCCACGACCGCATATTTGATTACTTCCGATTGAGTCGCTAAGTTGTTTTCCTGGCGACAAGGAATATAATATCACGTCATTATAGGATCGTCAACACTTTTATAAACTTTTTGCAATGATATCTTCTTATTTCTGCTGCAAGGCAGCTGGCAGGTTTCCCTCCCCGCTGCCATGCAGTATTCCAGTATATCCGATCAAGTCTCAGGGACTGTTCTTGGCTCATCTGCAGGTTGAATCATATAGCTGCGACTCAGCTTCACAACACGCCGATTTCGCTTGCGAATCATGACATACTCATCATCCCATGCAACCACGAATCCTCGAACATCGTTCATCTCCAGTATGTCCCTAATGACTCTGACAAATGTTCCTTCCACTCGATAACGATCAAGCTCCGCTTCCTCCATCATCATGTACTTCACACCTCCGCTATGTACAACATGCAAGGCCTGCCATCATCAGCAGGCCCCACACATACGCATGCTTCATCTCAATAGCCCACATGTTCCTTCGTATCGTTCGTTTCAAACCAATAGTCCAATACCTTGGCAGACATGACACGCTTGTTAATATACGCAACTTGTTGCGCGGTAAATTTCCCTGTCCAGCCCACCTGCATCTGATCGCACAGCTTTACGATCGTCAGCAATTCTGACCAAGCGACATACCTTTTGTACCAGAAAAATTGAGGGTGTTCGATCATATACGGGTACAAATCATCGAATTCCGTGTGTTTGCATGCTAGTGCCCGTTCAAAATGGTTTTTAGCCTCCGTCACTTTTTCTTCCAAAAAGCGAGCCGTTCGTTCATCCACCATCTGCGTTGCCCCCTCTCACCATCTTATCTTTTATTATATGTCAAAGTGGTGAATGGAGAAAAGCAGACAATTCTTTTCATCAACTGAAACTAAATGGAGCTTTGAAGCGTCTAACTATATAAGAGGGTTATTTTTGCTTATTTTTTATTATTTACTGTTGATAACTAGTTCATAACGTCCAAATTGGCAATTGATTCAAATTCCGTATATAGGGTAATATGTTCTAGGCCCGTCGCGAGGCGGTAGAGGAGGATTTACGATGTGGCGATCTACTCGGCAACGCAGTATAACCATTGTACTGGCCGCAGTCATGATGACGTGGCTGCTTCAAGGATGCACCTCACAGGAGCACAGCATCCCCCCAATTGAAACGGATACACCTTATTCGCACCAGAAAGATTCTCAGGTGAAGCCAGATGAACGCAAGCCTGTAGGGAAACAAAACGAGAAAACCGAAATTGCATCACCAAAGAGCCAATCCTCTCATAACGGTGATTCTACATATACGGATCAAGCTTTTGATCGTGCACACCCTCAATTGAAAGGCATTGTGCTTGCTTCGAACAATGCCGCAGTTAAGGAGCTATGGGGAGAACCTGAGGAGCATTATGTCATGGATGATACCGATCCAATTGACGTGTATCAATACGAAGGCTTCTCTTACGGATGCAAGCAGGATGGGCGAGTCATATTTGTTGAAGTATCTGGTGAGGATACCTCGACAGGAATCCAGGGCTTAACAATTGGAGACAGTGAAGCTACCGCCTCCAAGGTGCTCGGACGTCCAGATCATGATACAGATTATGTGTGGAGCTATGAATTAAAGAACTGCTTGTTGAGACTTGATCTGGATCCGACGACAAACAAGATCCAAGCAGTTAAGCTATTTTCCAACGAGCGCGTATAATGGACTCTATAATAAATGAAACGCCTTGATTCCACGTGGAGTCAAGGCGTTTTATTGGTTCGCATCCGATAACGAATAATAAAGTATGTGATAGTGCCTCCTACCGCAAGCACTACAAGACCACCAAACAGAATCGGGTTCCCCTTCGAGTGAAGCCATCGCACCGCATCACGCCAATGATTTCCCACAATATGTCCAATCGTTAGAAATGTAGCCACCCACAATAATGCACCTGATCCAGCCGCAAAAAGATAAGTTGTCCATTTCATTCTGGACATCCCCGCCAAATAACAAGTCAAATGACGAAGTCCCGGCACGAAATAGCCGAACACAATACTCCAACTTCCATATTTCTGAAACCAGCGCTCTGTTCGTTCAACTCGCTTCGGCGTCAACTTCAACTTCTTCCCGTACCGATCCAGCAAGGGCTTCCCCACCCGACGACCGACTATATAACTGATGAACATCCCGGTCATACTCCCCGCAAGACAGACAGCGAAGGCAAGTGTGTATTGAAATGGGCCATTTACAGTCAAGCTGCCTACAAAGACCATCAGCGTCTCATCCGGTACAGGGATGCCGATGATGCCTAGCGCAAGCAACATAAATAAAGCTATGTATCCATAATTGGACAGCGCCCACATGACTGTCTGCACCGTAAGCCCCCCTCCCGTAATTCGATATCTATTTTATCATAACCATGCAGTCATGTCCGAACCTACTTGCTCATATTTTATAGTAATGCGTACAAGCCTGGCTGGCAAGGAGGCGTCTTAACGTTGAGAAAAGCAGTGTTAGTTATGCAAATTGCATTCACGTATATTGGAACCGTCGTGGGGGCAGGGTTTGCGACCGGACAAGAAATATTGCAATTTTTCACAGCTTATGGGTGGTGGGCTCCCTTTACCATCGCATTGTCGACAGTGCTGTTCATCTGGCTGGGCACGAAGCTGATGCTCCTGTCTCATGACATCAAGGCTCGATCCTATGAGGACATTAATCGCATGCTGTTCGGAGATCGGATTGGCGGAGCAGTCAGTCTATTCACGATGGTCATTATTATTTGCGTCAATAGTGTAATGCTGGCAGGAGCAGGATCCGTGTTCGTGGAGTATCTGCATTTGAACTACCAGATTGGTCTGCTGCTTACATTGGTTGGTTCCTATTGGTTCGTTAGCCGAGGAATGGGCGCCATCTTGAAGCTGAACTCCATCGTCGCACCTACAATGCTTACGTTTACCTTGTTCATTATCATTCATACCATCCAAATGCCAAATGCTGCGCAAGCACTAACGCTGAGCACGGACAAGGCCTTCTATGCAGCATGGAGTGCGCCGCTCTTGTATGGCGCCTTTAATTTAGCAATGGCGCAAGCTGTTCTCGTCCCGCTTGGAGCTTCGATGCCGAACAAAAAAGTGATTCAACTTGGGGGCATTATCGGAGGCGTACTAATTGGATTAATGCTGCTTTCCGGACATTTTGCGTTGGCTGTGTACATGCCTGGTATTACGCAATTCGATATTCCCATGGGCCATATTGCATCCGGACTTGGCGTATTCATTCAATTGATTTATGTCATGCTTATTTTTTCCGAGATCTTTACAACCTACGTTGCCGATGTGTATGGGATTACCCTGCAGATGCATCAACGTACAGGAATTCATCCGAAGCTCCTTATTATCATGATCATGCTATTTTGCTTTCTGTTCAGTCAATTCGGCTTCAAGCCGCTGGTATCTCACTTGTATCCAATATTTGGAGTGTTCAGCCTTGCATGGATATACCTGCTAATTCGTTCATCTGGACAGCGTCCGACTCATACTCATCGTCCGCCGACCGACGCTCCATTTCCTGCAGCGCTGCCACTGCAGCCTGCACGTCAGAAGCATCCAACTTCTCCGCCTGAGAGCTAACAACAGTGAACCTTATATCTAGGTGCAAATAAGGCGCAGTCCCTCTACTGAAGGGAACCGCGCCTATGCTTAAGAGCTATATGCAATCGTTGCATTTCAATCAACCGCACTTCTTCCGGCAATTCACGCTTTATCAAATCAACGACATGAGGATGGCAAGTCGTCATCATGACATGATGCGAATCGGAGAGCGCAATAAGCGCCTTCGCTGCCAATCCTAGCCGTTCCTGATCGAAGTTGACTAGAATATCATCCAGCACGAATGGCACGGATGCCCGGTTCGTTAGCGCTTCTGCAAGCGCAAATCGAATAGCCAGATATACCTGCTCTGCAGTTCCTCTACTGAAATGGTGACTCCATACTACCTGACCATCCGGCCTTGCCAGCGCGATCGTCTTCTCACCGAAGGGAATCAGCACGCGAGTATATCGCCCAGCACTCATCTGCTCCATATAATGGGCAGCACGTTTCAGTACAGCAGGCTGCTTCTCCTCCTCATACAATCTGCGAGTACGTTGCAAGAGTGTCTTGGCAAGCGCCAGAACTGCATAACGGGACGCTTGCTCGTCCAGCTTCGATTCCTGCAGCGCAATTTCCTGATGATGGGAAGCCCCCTCCACCTCTTGCTTCAACCTCTCCCGCTCCTGCTCCAATCTTCCCTTGCGTCCTTCCAGCTCTCGAATCCGTGTATCCAGCTGTTCCATTTGACGTGCGATGGAAATGCATCGCTGCTCGAGCTCACGTCCATCATACTGAATCAGCAGTTCCTCCATTGGTCGAAATGCCGTGCGTTCTCCTCCGCGATACAGCACTGCTTCCAGCTCCCGAACCTGCCGCTCCAGCTCAAGCTTATAGTTGTACGCATCAGCACAATGCAGCAATTCAAAACCAGTGTTCACACCGGCTTCCAGGAGAAGCTTATTCATCGTCTCCTGCATCTGACTGGCATGAATGTGCTTCTCCTTCCACTCATCATCTAAGGAACTGCTGTGAAGCATCAATTGCTGATATTCCTGCTCGACAGCCTGTTCACGCTCGATTCGCTCCAGCAGACGGAATAATCCACCTATCATTGATCCAGACAGAAGCTCCACTCCATCATCATGAGCAGCGGCTCCGTAATGGAACACAGCTTCAGTTCCTTCTTCCCCCAAACCTGCGTCATTCGCCTTCATCGCTTGTTGAGATCGAGTTGTGATCAGATGCTGTGCGGTATGCAGCAAGCTGTTGCAATCCTGCTCGAACAATTCCAGCTGGCCAAGCAGGCGCGCATGCTTCACAGCCGCGCGATGGCGCTGCTGCTCCACTTCTTCGGCTTGTTCCCACCTTCTGCAATGTTCCTTTACACCCGCAGGGGTGAGTCGTTCTGGAAGATTCTCTTGATCGAGCCATGCATGCCAATCGCGTAGACGCCCTTCTTCTTTCTTATGCGCAGCATCCAGTTCCGCTGTAAGCAGTCGACAGCGTCGTTCAGTCACAATCACCGTCTCATACAGAGAACGACAGCGTTCTTGTACATGTAATCGTTCACGATGCCAGGCTCCAACCTCTTGTGCAGTCCTTCTTAGTTCATCGATGCCAGCATCGGGTATACTGCGTGCTGTGCTAGAGAGATAGGGCTGCAATAATTGACGGAGCGCCTCAGCATGCACACGGATTGCATGTTCCAATCCATCTTGCGCACTCTCGCTACGCGCCATCACATCCGCTTTGTCTGAAGAATGCGGTGGAGATTGTGAAGATACATATGCCATTACAACGGTAGCTGCTAGGCCTACCAAGGCAATGACGAGAGCCATTAGCCATTGCTGTGCCATCCACCCGAGCCCGGCAGCCAGCAGCACTACACCTAATCCAAATCCATAGATAATGCGGGAGTGCGCAAACTTCTGCGGACGCGGTGCATTGCGGTTCCTTCGAGAATAGGATTCGTTATGTACTCGTTCCGGTGTAGGAACATGCTCCTTGCCATCACTCGAAGCATTCCACACCCGCATCGCATCTGCTAATGATTGCTCTGCGCGTGCGATATCTGCTGCGCTTCCCTCGTTTGGGGCAAAGCCACTGCCATTCACTCCAGCCGTCTCACAGCGTTCGAGCTGCATCTTGGCATCGTCGTACTCTTTGGCCGCAAGCTGTGCCTCACGGACTGCATGTTCCATCCCGGCTTCTGATTGCGCGATTGCGAGACGACACGCATCCGCACGTCTCTCTGCCAACTGCGCCTGCTCCAAGTATAAGGAAGTTTTGCTCGCCAGCAGCATCTCCGGTGTCCATGATGAATCTGTCTGACGAGAGAGCCGCCATAATTCAGCTTCGGCAGCATTGCATTCCACTTCTGCCTCTCCCGCTGCTTCTCGCCAATGTTGGACGGTATCCGTCAACTGCGCAAGCCGGCGTGTCTCCGACTCCAGATCTAGAAGCTGTTTGAACGGCTCCTTCCCTTTCTTACGGTCAGCTGCTGCTTGCCGCTTCTCTTCGATTCCTCTACAAGCAGCTTCCGTATCAGCAAGCTTCCGATCAAGCTCCCGCCACTGGGCAGCAAGCTCAGGCAGCCTTATTGACAGATCTGTCGGCTGTTCATCCAGCTCTTGCTTGGCGGCTATATAGCGAATCCACGTATCGGCCACGTCGCTTGCGCGTTCAGCCTTAGCCAGTTCCTCCCGTTGTACAATCCGCTGCTCTACACACTGATTCAGTTCTAGCTCTATTCGAGTCAACTGATCTTCTAACTCACTTAGCTTTCCCGCATGACGATGCGCTTCTCGCTGAACTCGTTCTAGCTTGTCCATCGTATGAAGGGTCTGGTTGATCAACTGATTGCGGCCCCTCGGCCGAAACAGTCCATCCATCGATTGCTGCAGCCAACGCTCCGCCTCAGTTATCCCTCTGCCGCCATACAGCCCTGTATCATATAAATAGGCCCCAACCTCGTCATCCTGCAGCGTTTGCAGCTCCTGCAGCTCATCGAGTGTTATGCCAAATAAGCGGCAGAAGAGTCCCGCATTCAATCCCCCTAACAGTTCATCCTCCAATTGAGATTGGCTGATATCTATCAGAACTCCTGTTGCAGACACCTTACGGATACTCGTATGGAGCGAACCATCCCGCTCCCACCGCTCAATCGTCCATTCGGCACCACTTCGATCGAGCACGCTCATCCGTCCCCCATATATAGCCCCTTCGATCGGCACATATCGGGTATGACTGCTTCTCCGCTTCGGCAATCCATACAGCATGTCCCGAATAAAATAGGTAATCGTACTCTTCCCTGCCTCATTAGGTCCATAGAGCAGCGTAATCCCCATATTCGAACCGCGTTCCGCAAGCGGGATTACCGCATCACGGAATCCTCCATACCCCATAAGGTGAATCTGTAATATTTTCATGGACGCTTCACCCCGCTCTGGAGCCACTCAACGGCTAACAGCATCGCTTCTCGCACCCATTCCTCCTGTGTCTCGCTGGATTGGGAGGCAAGCCAATTCCGCAAGCGTGGCTGCTGCAGAAGTGTCTGCAATGCTTCCTGAATCAACGCTTCTCTAGCTGTATCATGCTGTTGTGCCTGACTCGCTATTCGGATCAAGTCTCCTGGGAAGCTATCAGTCGCCTCCCACTGCTCAATATCAATATCAGGTGTACAGCTGATGCGAAGTGCGATTGGCCACAGAATCCCTGACACCTCTTCATAAGAAGCATGGTCAAGCTCTTGTGCTTGCCATGCTTCCCTCCATTGTTCGGTGAAGGATTCCTGCTGCAGCGAGGCATACAAGGGCGTTCGTCCGGTCAGTTCCACACGAATCAGCGTTAATCGCTCCCCCTCTTCACCTTTCCAAGCTGCCATCTTCTCATCAAGCAGCTGCATGATAGATTGAAGTGAACTTATCCCACTAACATCGATCTGCTCCTGACGCCAGCGAACCGTGTCCAATGTTTCGAATTGCAGGTTGACATCACCAAGCTCATTCACATTAACCAGGTAGCAGCCTTTCGCACCTGTTTCTTTTACATGCCTGCCTTGTGTATTGCCGGGATATACAATATAAGGAGACTCGTGCAGCACTTCTCTCTTATGAATATGGCCTAGCGCCCAATAATCATATCCCTTTTCCACAAGCTCTCTCTTGGAGCATGGTGCGTAGGGATCGTGTTCTGCACTTCCATCAACCGTTCCATGAAGCAGACCGATGCGGAACAGTTCATTAGCTGCAACTGACTGTTGACTCCTATGAGTGTTCTCCTCTACTCTATCTGCATGCACCGTACAATCCTCATCCGGGGAAAGGCCATTCCTCGCTTGCACAGCATTCCTTTCAGGACGGCTGGGATACATCGCTGCCAAATTCTCGTATACTGCCATGTCTCCATAAGACATGCCGCATATAACCGCTACCGGCGAGGCATTCTTATTCGGAACAATAACGGCTTGTGGTTTATCCGTGGGGAAAACGGTCACATTGCTTGGCCACTCCCACTTCACCTCGCGATGAAGTGGATCGTGATTCCCATGAATGATATACACGGGAATCTGCTTATCCTGAAGCTGCTCCATCCCCCGCTGAAGCCTCCACTGCGCCTTAAGCGAGCGATCTCTGCCATCGTATAAATCACCGCTAATGACAACAAAGTCTACCTTCGCACGAATTGCTAACCGTACGAGATTGTCCCAGGCAGCGAACGTTGATTCCTGAACTTCTCCCTTCAGCTTATCCGGCAGAACTTGTAGACCGCGGAAGGGGCTATCAACATGCAAATCCGCCGCATGTAGAAAACGAAACGGAATCAATGCCTCACCCCCGCTTCAATTGATAATGTAAATATTTGCGCTTCAATTCATTCACGATACGTGTTAGCGAATAGGTTTGCTTCGCCTTTGCCCACGCAGCCCGCGCAAGTTCATAGCGGAATGATCCATCCATCATCGCTCTCTCCAGCGCATTACAGAGCGCAGTCGGATCATCAGGCGGTACAAGCAGTCCATTCACCCCGTCTTCAATCTGCTCTGCTATCCCGCCAACATTCGTTCCAATAAGAGAAAGCCAGCATAGCGCCGCCTCAGCGAATACAGAACCGAATGCTTCTGCCCGCGACGGTAATACGAAAATATCGAAGAACGGCATAAACTCCTCGGGATGAAGCATATAGCCGTAAAATATCGTCTCATCATATATAGACAGCTCCTGTGCGAGCTGCTCTAGATCCTCCCGAATCGGCCCATCGCCGATAATATGAAGTACATAAGCATGACCCCGCCGCTTTAGCTCTGCACATGCCTGCAGCAGTACATCGAGCCCTTTGGCAGGAACTAAGCGGCACATCGTGATGAGTTGAGGCACCGCATTATCATGGGCGATCGGTTTGAATCGCTTCTCATCAAATCCATTCGGCAGAACCTCTATTCGATCCGCATCATGAACATAAGCCCTCAGATACGTCCGGAAAGAAGCGGACACCGTCATCATCTCATCCACTTGAGACTCCAACTCACGGTATAAGGATGTTAGAAATTGATGCTCCGGTCCATTGGGTTCAATCTTTCCATTTAAGATGAGCTCTTGTTCAAAGCTAGAGTGAACGGTCATAATTACAGGTGTATCCGGGTACAACTGCTTCATTACAAGTCCTACAATGGGATGATGTGCATGTATCAGATCATAGCGATTCGTAAGTCGCAGCTTCGACCACCAGACATAGTCGCGATACGTTTGAACATATTTCTGCACAATCGAACTATCCCCGTACTGCTTCCAATCGAAAGTATGAAAATGGACTTCTTCCTGCCCTTTGCCCCGTATTCGCTTCGGCAGCGAAAAGATCTCCATCTCCCAGTGGGGCGATTGAAATCGATCAAGTATATATGGAATCATGGAGGATACCCCTCCAGGCTGTTCAGGCGGAAAAAACAATGCTTGCAAAATATTCATGCGAGCGCCTCCTTCTTGTTCGCGCTTTTCGCCATTCAACCTTTATGATATATTAGAACATATGTTTCAGTAAAGAACCTTCCCAATGGAGCTGTCATTCATGACTCATTTGGCTAATTCCCTTTCTGAAGTGAACAATGTGATGGGATCAGTGTCTTCCTGTATCCTTTACATTACATTTATTATGATTCTGATGGCGATTCGTCTTTATATCCGTCAGCGATCACCAGCATATATTTTGCTCGTTATCTCCTTATTCCTTATGGCGGCGGAACGTCTGATTGATGTGATTCGTCTGCCATTGCTGGAGTGGAACCCTCATATTTATAACTGGTTTGTCGGTGGCGCGACCTTGCAAGCGTTTTCCTTTGTTCTCGTGAACATGGCGATATACCGGCTCTACAAGAGGCCTACTCGAGGATATCGTGTTCGCTTCTCAGCAATGCTGCTGGTCATCCCAATTGCGACGATGCTGTCTATTCCTTTTGACACGAACATCACACCTACCATCGCTAACGCATGGCCACTGCTTCTATATCTTATGTTCGCAACGCTGTTTTGTTATGTGTGGGTAGCACCCAGAATCGGACAGCGTATCACTTATATATGCAGCTTAGCAGCTTACTTTGCCACGATTTTGCTTACATCTATGAATGCCTTGCTGTTTACATACAATAACAATCAGCTGTTCCTGTTGGAACGGCTACTCCCACTCGCCTATTACTCCCTATTGTTCTTCATCTTGTTCGAGCGCGTGGTCGAACTGCTTCATATGACTTATCGCACTTCTATTACGGATGGGTTGACAGGTCTATTCAATCGAAGACATATTATGAAAGTGATGCAGCAATATATCCGCAACGAGTACAAAATTTCATTTATTTTTTGCGATATCGACAATTTCAAGAAAGTCAACGATACATATGGTCATGATCAAGCAGACGAAATCTTGAAGCAAGTGTCTCTGATTATTCGGGAAGAGGTGGAGGACTATGGCGTACCTGGCCGATTCGGAGGCGAGGAACTAGTGGCGCTGATTACGCATCGCAATGCCCGTACCGAGCAAATCGCTGAGTCAATCCGGCATCGCGTAGAACAGGAGACAACGGTAACCCTTAGCATCGGTCATAGTACGCTGCGCAAATATATGACTTCAGATGATATTGTACGAGAAGCGGATCAGGCGATGTACTATTCCAAAACTCATGGCAAAAATCTAGTCACAAATTATCTCCATATCCAGAAAGCCTCGGGCAATATGTCCTAACAATAAACAACGCCTTCTCCTGCATCTCCATGCAAGGGAAGGCATTGTCCGTTGTTCCAGATTGAGCGCTATTCTATTGTACGTCTCTTTTGTTGAAAATGATGAGGGACAAGCCAAGAAGCACGATCATATACACGGCAAAAATCGTAACACTGAAACCGAAGCTCGCTTCTTTAAATGGAAGATTGTCTCCACCGTTGAAATACGGCTGCCAGTTCAAATTCGGGAAAATTAAATACTTGTACCACGGCTTGCCAGAGAAGAAGTATATCCCCGCTCCAACGACTGACTTCATCACAATCGGCACGGTAATTGCCAGACCCAAGCTGCGTGTCAGCACAGCTGCTGTCATCGCAAGCAGTGCATAGAACAGTACATCTGGAATTCGGAAGACGATATCTTTCAATATGGACGCCAGTGTAACATCTGCTGACATGAAGCTGAAGAAGATCATTCCGATCACAACACTGCAAATGACCGTGAATACATACACCGACAACAAGATGAGTACTACAGTAACCATCTTAGAGGTAAGTACCGTTGTGCGGCTTGCCGGTCTTATCAACAACTGCTTAATCGTTCCATCTCGATACTCGTCGGTAACGATTTGTGCAGCGACGACCATGATAAAGATGCCAATGAGGGAACTGAACAAGAAGTTGACGTCGCTCACAAAAGCCATATATGGATATGGATCACTTTTGAAAATAAAGAACCGCATTGCAGCAGCTACAATTAACGTAATAACCGCGATAAACGCGTAAAAATAAGGCACTTGGCGCTTGCTGTTCGCCTTCATCCATTCATTTTGCACAAGGGATACGAAGTATCTCATTCAATACGTCCCCCTTTCGTCATGGACAAGAACGTCTCCTCTAATGTAGGCGCCACTGTGCGCACCTCATAAATGAGAACACCCGCTTGAACGAACTTCTGTACGGCTGTAGGAACCTCGTCATGCATCAGTTCAACTTTAACTGCACTGTCATCCTCTACACTTGCCTTCCAAGCTGTAGATGCCAGCACTTCCATCGCTTTCGCGGCATCGTCGACCACGAAGCGAATTGCCATTGCTTGTGATTGTTCGCCCTCTTCATTCGGATCAAGCGATCGTTCCCCGACAAACTTACCGTTCTGAATGATGAGCACTCGATCACACATGAGTTCAATCTCAGACAATAAGTGACTGGATACGAGAATCGAGATATTTTCCTTCTTCGCGAGATGGCGCAAATAATCACGCAGTTCACGTATACCGGCTGGATCTAGACCATTCGTAGGTTCATCCAATATCAAAATGGATGGGTTATGAAGCAGAGCCTGCGCAACACCCAGCCTTTGGCGCATCCCTAGGGAGTACGTCTTAACTTTCTTGTCCAGCGCATTTTCCAAATCTACCAGCTTCACAATTTCCTTAATGCGCTCCTCCGTAATCGGCTTCCCGCTCATACGTACGAAGTGCTGCAAATTTTTGCGTCCGGTCATAAATTTGTAAAGCTCTGGGTTTTCGACAATCGCGCCAACATGAGCCATCGCCTTCGCGCGGTCGGTTCGAATATTATGCCCCTCTATTACAATATTTCCAGAAGTCATCGACATCAGGCCGACCATCATCCGGATCGTCGTCGTCTTCCCTGCTCCGTTCGGGCCAAGGAATCCATATACTTCACCGCGACGTACACTGAATGACAAATCATCGATAATCGTTTTTCCTTTTATCTTTTTCGTGACGTTTTGTAGTTCAACAACGACATCATTCACCATTCATCCGCTCCTTTCTCCTGTCTTACCTGGTTGTTCTCGTAGATGCGTATCTCTAGCTTCCCCTAGTCAAATTGTATCCATGAGTTGATCTTTCCAACCCCGAATCCTACCACATACTCCATACGTACAAGCTTACTATGACGTTTCGCAAAAGTGTCTTACATTATTGTAACCTGTACCTCCAATCACTACTAGAAAATCACAATGATGAATAAGAGATTTCATGCGGTTATTCCCTAAAGATTCAACGTTGCATCGAAGGCCAGCAGTCCGGTAAACTATACAATGCTGATTACTTATACCCATTCGGAAAGGAGCTGTAACATGTCCCTAGAAAAAACAAACTACTCATTACCTCAAGCTTATATTGAGCAGATGAAGCAGATGCTCCCTAAGGATGGGGATGCATTTTTGCAAAGCTATACAGAGCCGCGAACCTTCGGACTGCGTGCCAATCCCGTGAAGTGGCTGACACATCCTGACGCTCGCTCGCGCTCAGAGAAGCTATTCCAGCTGCGCCCCGTGCCTTGGTGCGAAGAAGGATACTATTACGAAGAGAGCTCGCGTCCTGGCAAGCACCCGTATCATGCAGCAGGCTTCTATTATATTCAAGAGCCCTCTGCAATGTCTGCAGTAAGCCTGCTTGATCCACAGCCAGGCGAATTCATCTTGGATTTGGCCGCTGCGCCTGGAGGGAAATCTACCCACATTGCAGGACGGATGCGAGGTGAAGGTGTCCTCATCTCCAATGAGATTCATCCACAGCGCGCCAAAATATTAGCCGAAAATATTGAGCGAATGGGGATCCCCAACACGATCGTCACCCAATCCGATCCACATGCGTTAGCCGCTAAGTTCCCGCAAGCCTTCGATCGGATTATGCTCGATGCCCCATGCTCGGGTGAAGGCATGTTTCGTAAAGATAACGATGCTATCAAGGAGTGGTCTCCTGAGCATGTTGCCATGTGCGCAGCACGGCAATGGGATATTATTCAGGCAGCAGTTACGATGTTGAAGCCCGGCGGGACGATTGCCTATTCCACCTGCACTTTCAACCATCAGGAAAATGAAGGGATCATTGAAAAATGGCTTCAGCATTACGACCAGTTCAAGTTGATTCGCATGGAGCGAATTTGGCCTCATCACTCTGAAGGAGAAGGACATTTTGTAGCCGTGTTGCAGCTACAGGAGGGCGACTCGGAATCAATTGCTTCCACTAGCTCTACTAGCCGTCGCGGCAAGACTGCCCGCAAGGGAGGTGGAACCCGCTCCAACGAAGCGCAGACGGCATTTACACAGTTTGAGGCTTGGATGAAAGAGTTCCTACCTGGGATTCACTTGCCGCAAGGAATGCCCTTGCTGTTCGGGGAAGAACTCTATTGGCTGCCGCAGGGCAATGAATCAGCTGTTCAAGCACTACGAAGTGGAGAGACACTCCAAGGGCTCCGCATCCCTCGTGCCGGTCTGCATCTCGCTCATATACGCAAGAATCGTATTGAGCCCGCCCATGCACTCGCGATGTTCTGCGGTTCTTCAGAGGTAGCTGCTCAATCCATCTCATATGATGTGGAAGATCCGGCCGCGGAAGCCTATTTGCGAGGTGAAGCTCTGCTTCTTGAAGGAGAAAATGCGAATCTGAAGGGATGGACACTTGTCGCAATAGACGGATTGCCAATTGGCTTCGGCAAAGCATCAGGCGGCCAGTTAAAGAATCATTATCCAAAAGGATTGCGCAAATAAAGTAGACTACCTTACAAGAACAGCTTCATGCAAATAAAAAAACCACTGATCTTGCACAATAGAATGCTCCTGAGAGAAGCTTCGATTGTGCAAGGACAGTGGTTCACATGAGTGAATCATTGCATGGGTACTCGCACGGAACCAATTCCAGCATAGCTCCAGTACAATTTCCTCTAGGGCTGGGTGCAGCTATTTACAATACTTAAGCAGAGTTGCCGCCACTCCATCCTCGTTGTTCGACAGTGTGACTTCCTGTGCAGCAGCCTTTACTTCAAGAGGAGAATTGTCCATAGCCACGCCCAAGCCAGCGAATTGAATCATCGTCATATCATTATAATAGTTGCCGATAGCCAATACCTGCTCACGAGGTACGCCGCGCATAGCAGCAAGCTGCTTGAGTGCATTTCCCTTCGTTGCATCCTTGTGCATAATATCGATAAAGTAGTCTCCTGAGCGAATAAAGTTGTGCTCATGTGTCCATTGATTCAATTCATGTTCCACTCGATCCATCTCATCCTTTTGCCCGCTCATCGTCAGCTTCACAGGAGCATCAGTCAAGCCCGTCCAACCTGGGAACTGCTTCGGCTCAATCAGGAATTGACGGTATAGATCCAGCATCTCCGGGGTCAACTCGTTCAGCTTGTCCACATAGAGATCAAAAGCTGTATTGATATCGAAGTGAACTCCGTTCTCACGGCAATATTGAATATAAGGCTCCAAGCCAGCGCTCGGGATATCGAAGCGGTGGAGCACTCTGCGCCCTTCTGAAGCAATGGTAGCTGCACCATTATGGGTAATGACAACACCCTCTAGTCCGATTTGCTCTAAATAAGGAAGCGTACTGATCGGACTTCTTCCCGTACACAGCACAATCTCCATACCTTGTGCCGCAGCCTTGCGAATCGCCTCCGCATTCGCGCTGGACAGCGTATGATCGTCATGAAGCAGAGTTCCATCCATATCTAAAGCCACGATGCGATAATTCATCACTGATTTCTCCCTCTCATCTCTATCTTCTGTATCGTATGAACAGTATGATATTCGTAAGTGTAAAGCAGTCCTAGCCAGTTGTTGCTATGGTTAGTATTGCTGATATTGTTGCTATTGCTGCTGTCGTTGGAGCAAGGTAAGCTCTTCTTCCGTACACTCTCTCCACTGACCGAGCTTAAGAGCCGAATCCAATTCCAGTTCGCCCATTCGAATTCGCTTCAAATAAATGACTTGCTTGCCGACTGACTCGAACATTCGTTTCACCTGATGAAACTTTCCTTCTGTAATCGTCAGTTCGATGAAGGAGTGTACGGTTCCATCGGATTGCTCCTCATGGCCACGTATGACAAGATGAGCTGGCTTCGTCACATATCCATCATCCAGCTCTACTCCTTGTTGAAATGCTTCTCCATCCTTGCTGTCAACCCGTCCTCTAACGGTAGCCACATAGGTCTTCGGGACGTGCTTCTTCGGAGACAGCAGTTCATGCGCCAGCTTGCCGTCATTTGTAAGCAGCAGCAAGCCCTCTGTATCTTTGTCCAGCCGGCCTACTGGGAAAGGCTCGAAGTGCCGCAGCTCTTCAGGGAGCAGATCAATCACCGTCCGTTCCCGTATATCTTCCGTAGCAGATATTACGCCTTGCGGCTTATTCAACATAATATATACAAATTCACGATAGCGAATCTGTTCGCCATCCAGCAGCACTTCATCTGCATCGGGATCCACCTGCAAGCCGCTGTCCTTAATTACCCGTCCATTGACTTGAATTAGGCCAATCTTCGCCCATTTTTTAATCTCTGAGCGACTGCCGCAGCCCATATGCCCTAATAGTTTGTCCAGCCTTATCTTTTTTGCCACCGCATGCTCACCTCCATGCTGCACGGTGTGCTTGTGTTCATTCTTCGCTCCTATCTTCTCGTATTGCATTGTGCACAAGCTATTCTGAGCCGTGCTCTTACAGCATACCATGCCAGCTGCGCATATCACAACGAATCGACATCTCATCGATTTAGGTGACAGCATTCTCCCTCCCCCTTACAATATTGTCACAATGCAGTCAAGAGAGAAACTTTCCCTTATAATCATCGTATGGAACACTGTTATGCGCTGGATCGATACATATTTAATCGAAGAAGTAGATAGAAAGGAGGAGCCGAATGTTACGTGTCGAAGGCCTATCACACTCATTTAAGAACGGCCCCGAAACCACCCAAGTACTGCATTCCATCAATTTCGAAGTGAAGCGCGGCGAGATGGTTGCACTGCTCGGCAGCTCAGGTTCTGGTAAGTCAACATTGCTTAACTTAATGGCAGGCTTAATGAAGCCAACTGAAGGAAGCATCTATATTGCAGATCAGGACATTGTGAAACTTAACGAGAACTCACTCGCTGAATTTCGACGCAAGCACATCGGATTCATTTTTCAAGCGTATGAGCTAATAGCCAATTTAACTGTACGTGAAAATGTAGAGCTCCCGCTTATTTTTCAAGGAATTCGTCCATCGGAGCGGAAACAAAAATCGCTGCGCCTGCTTGAACAAGTCGGTATTCCTGACAAGGCTGAGCTGTTCCCTTCCCAATTGTCTGGTGGACAGCAGCAGCGTGTCAGTATTGCACGCTCTCTTATTACCGAGCCATCGGTTATTTTTGCGGACGAGCCTACCGGTAATTTGGATACACGTACAGAAGAAGAAATCATTGCAATCCTGAAAAACTTGAACGAAACCGTCGACACCACCTTCATCATCGTTACCCACGAAATGGAAGTGGCTGAACAAACGAAGCGGATTATTACGTTGAAGGACGGCGTACTGATCGAAGATGGATCGCGCACACGCGTGAGTTCGATAACAGCAGAAGAAGCTGTTCCGGAGGAAAAAATCCTTCAGCCCGTTGGAGGTGAGCAGTCGTGAGAGTACGAGACTACCTCCATCTTTCATGGGATCAGTTGAAGAGACGGAAGGTCGTAACCGGATTATGTGCAGCGGGAATATCAATTGGCTGTGCCGCTATTATTATTGCGATGAGTGTCGGAGAATCTGCACAGACGTTTGCAGAGAAACAGTTGAACACGTACTTGAAAATGGACGAGATTACGGTAACACCAAATACCGGGGTCAGCCAAGGTGGAAATCAAGGAAAAAACAGCGGACAGCAGGCAAAAGGTGCGGATGACGAGAGTATTGAGCGCGGAAAGATTACAGCCCAGAAAATTGAGGTCATTCGCAACATCCCTCATGTCAAGGCTGTTGCGCCATTCCAGCAATTCGGCTATTTGGAAATGTATACGATGGATGATCGTCGGACTGGAATTGAGGTATTTGCGACAGAGCTCAATTCGTTAACTGAATTTGACAATAAGTTTATGCAGGGATCCCCTTCAGACCTTGATGGTACCGTCGTATTGAGCTATGGAGCCACTCTCGGACTTATTGACCAAGAGACGATGGATAACCTGATGGAGCAATTGTCGAACAATCCGTACGACGACTCCTTGATGGAGCAGTATAACAACCTAAACCGTATTCCTACAGCGATGTATCAACGTCAACTTCGGCTCAAGACGATGCTGATGAACGGGGATAGCAAGACCTATATGAGCTCCCCGCTTCGCGTGTCTGCTGTATTGAAGAAGCCAAACGGTGTAAGTGAGAATCAGGTAGCTTACGATAAGAAGCTGTACGTATCTCTTGAAACCGGAAAAATGCTGATGCAGGAGTTGCACATGAATGACGGCAGTACAGAACAAGGTACATACAACAATGTCATCGTAAAAGTAGACGACCAAGCAAATGTAGAACAAGTTGAGAAGCAAATTAAAAAGTTAACGTTAAACACGCAAACAAACCTCCATCAAAAGGATCGACTGCAGGAGAACTTCGCAATCGTCAAGACGATTGCACTTGGAATCGGCATTTTCGTTCTGTTCATCGCCTCAATCTCGATTGTGGTGGCAATGACAATGTCCACGTATCAACGCCGCCGCCAAATCGGCATTATGAAGGTGCTCGGTGCGAATCTAAGACAGATTCGCAACATGTTCATCATTGAGGCGGCACTGCTCGGATTGGTTGGTGGATTGATTGGCGTTATGCTGTCCTACTGGATCGTATGGGGCATTAACGGGGTTACAGCAAGTACAATGTCCGAGAGTACGGGGGATGCGATTATCTTCATCTCCTACTCTAATATTCCGATCGGAATTACATTTGCAATCGTAACAGGCATTCTGTCGGGCATTTATCCAGCCGTCAGCGCCTCTCGTACCGATGCTCTTACCGCAATTAAGCGCGACTAACAGCCATCATTTTTGCGTTGTCTGTAGAGCTGTTCCACATAGAGGAGGACATTTACCAAATGAAATCGAAAATAAAACCGATATTGAAATGGGCAATTATCATACTTATTTTAGGCGGCATCAGCTTTGGATTGTATCGTTTCGCTAACCCACCACAACCAGAGCTTCCGATGGACAATGCGGGTGCGATCACCTTCCCGGTTACGAAGGAAACACTTGTGAATCATATTGAAGTAAAGGGTAAATCCACATATGAAAAGGAAACGATCGTGTATGCGCCATTCGGTGCAGAAGTGAAGCAATGGGCTGTAAAGGATGGGCAGCAGGTGAAGAAGGGCGAAACTATCTTCCGTCTCGATCCAAGTGTACTGTTGAATGAAATTGCACAAGCTGAAGCTGTAATTCAAAAGCAGAAGCTTGAAACGCAGCTCGCACAATATCAATCCGCGCTAAGCGAAGAAGATCAAGCGCTCCCTTCCACGGAAGCCGAAGTGAAGAAGAAATTCGTCGAGAAAGAAACGGCGAAGCTTCAGCAAGAGCTGAACAATGTAACCATTGATATTCAACGAAAGGAAATCGCTCAGAAGCAGAAGAAGGTAGATGTAGCCAATTATATCGCACCTTCGCCAGGGATTTTCCTATACGATGATCCGAACAAAATTCCACAAGCACTGAAAGAGAATGAACGTGTCGGCAAAATCGTAGAACTGAAGAAATTGCAGCTCGTTACGCTAGTTGGCGAACAGGATGTATTCCGCATTAAGCCTGACATGGCCGTTGAAGTAAAAATGAACGCCATGAAGAACGTCAAGATTAAAGGGAAAGTGCTGAAAGTGTCCAAATTCGCAAAGGCGGTATCCGAGGAACAACGCAATAACAATCAGCCCGCTCAATTTGAAGTCATCATCGGACTCGATGCCAATGAGAACCTGATTGCCGGTCTCAGCCTTACTGGACAAATTGAGACACAACGGAAAGAAAATGCGATCGTTGTGCCAACTGTTGCCGTTATGCGGGAAAAAGAGAGCGTCTTTGTTAATATCGATAAAGGCAATGGCCAAATCGAACGAAAAGAGATAAAAGTTGGTCTCGAAACAAGTGAGAAAACAGAGGTATTGGAAGGATTGAAGGAAGGCGATACGGTCGTGCTGCAATAATCGATGCCAATAAACCTACAAGTTTGTAATTCACAATGAGATCATTCAATATGAGTTCGATAAAATAAAGGAAGCACCCTGCAGAACCGCAAAGAAAGGTTCCGAAGGGTGCTTCTTCTCTATTACAGTGAAGATTGCTCCGCTTGCACATCTTCTTGTTCAAATAACTGATTCCATTGTCCTGATGCGATCTGGACTTTGCGGATTCGATGCTTCTCTCTCTCCAGCACAGTGAATTGAATACCGTTCCATTCGAGCTTAGAGCCCTTCTTGCAATCCGGCATCCGATCGTACAGCCATCCTCCGATAGTATCGATATCCTCGTGCTCAAGCTCAGTGGAGAGCAAGCTATTTACATCCGTAAGCAGCACTTTCCCATCAAATATATAGGTATGCTCATCCAATTGTTCAATTTCAGGGCGTTCTTCCTTGTCAAATTCATCACGGATATCGCCAACGATTTCTTCCAATATATCTTCAATCGTGATCATACCGGATGTTCCACCATATTCATCAATTAGGATCGCCATATGCGTGCTTTCTTTCTGCATTCGCTTAAGGAGCTGATTGATCGGAGTAGACTCCGAAACGGTGAGAACGGGCAGCATGATGTCAGATAGCTTCTTATTAGCCGCTTCATCATATTGCAGGAACAACTGCTTCGTGTTGATCATGCCCACAATGAAATCCTTGCTTCCACGAATAATCGGGTATCGGGTATACTGTTCCCGCTTCATGACTGGAATGCTCTCCTCTACAGGCAGTTCCTCCTGCAAGCAAATCATGTCCGTTCGCGGAACCATAATTTCCTTGGCCAGCAATTCGTCAAATGCAAATATGCGGCTCACATAACCGAATTCCGTTTTATTGATTTTACCGCTTTCATAGCTTTCATTCAGAATTATCTGCAGCTCTTCTTCAGAGTGGGCCTCTTCTTGCTCTTTCGCAGGCTTCAGACCGAACATGCGGATAAATCCATTCGCAGAACTGTTCAACAACCAAATGAACGGGTACATCACTTTGTGGAACCAAATGATCGGTCTAGCGAACAACAAGCTGATCTTCTCCGACTTCTGGATCGCAAGCGTCTTCGGCGCAAGCTCACCAACCACAACATGTAGAAATGTAATGACGATGAATGCAATCAAAAAGGAAAGGATCGAAGCAGCTTGCTGTGGAACAGACAACCACTCAAATACCGGATGAAGCACCTTCTCAATCGAAGGTTCACCGAGCCAACCAAGTCCAAGCGCCGTAATCGTAATTCCCAGCTGGCAGGCGGACAGATATCCATCCAGATTGCTCGTCACTTGCTTGACCGCAAGTGCATTCTTGCGCCCTTCCAGAACCAGTTGATCTACACGGCTGGATCGGATTTTAATAATTGCAAACTCTGTGGCTACAAAAAAGCCGGTAAGGATAATCAGTATTGCTACTAGAATAAAGCTGATACTCGGGGGCAAATCCATTATTTGTCTCCTTTATGAACCAAAATATGAAGCTTATTTCCACATATTATACAGGTTAGCAGAACGGAAAACAAAAGTCTCTACAGTCGGAAATCGACTTCTATCGTTATTGTTATTCCAGTCCTCCAGTAAAATAACATCGGCACGCTTCATTACACGAGCGCATGCTCTCCTGTAAGCTGTAGAGCCAATTTTACATGAAAGTCTCGCATACGGTGTATCCATACAAGCCAGCACATGCAGTTTCACATATATTAATTTTGCAGACCGGCAAGATGGGGGGTGAAGAGATGACGATCTTGTTTAACAGAACGCTGATATTCAACGATTTGGATGAATTGCTTTTAGGCAGAAACACATTTCAACTCGTGCTTCAAAATGGCATTAGTCAAAGTTTATGCGACCTCCACATTCAAACTAAAAATAGCCTTGGAATTCCGCCTATGCTTGCATCATTAAAGATTCAAACAACATTCGAAGCTAAACAATTGGTTCTGACTCCGCCTGTAATATCACTTGATTTGGATTTAACAACGTTCTTTAACACCCACCAATGTATTCCAGTGGGTGGTACCTTCTTATTGACATTGACATTCACCAGAACGTTTTTGCCGGAAGATACACTGCTCATTGGCCCGACGAATTCTCAAGGCATTATTGTTATTGGTTAATTCGTAACGGGATCCGTTTATGTAGAGAAGAACACCATTTAAGGCCTTGCCCCAAAATGGTGTTCTTCTCTTCTTCTAACATCAATATGTCACGATATTCAACTTGTCTTATTCATGTAAGGAAGGCAGCTCGCAGCACTCAATAAGCGCACCGAGCTCCTTATCCACGATTCGAATCGTAAGATCTTGAAATGGAGGCAAACTCGCATCGCAATTGCACAATTTGTCCAAAGTCTCTTCAGAATCGTTACGAAGCTGCTGCAAGTCGATCCCCAATATGATATCTGGATAGGCATCCAGCTTCTGAAGCGCTGCGGTCAGCAGCTTAATCGCTCCAGGACGATTGCCATTCTGGAAATGATGCAGCCCCACTGCTACCTGAAGCAGCCCTTGAAGAAGCGGCTTGCGCCCCTCTTCAAGCCATAACTCTTCCATGACATCATGGCATTGATAATAATCCCGTTCTTCATTGAACAGCTTGATGAACTGAATATACAGCCTGTCATAAGGGAGAGCCGACTCGGTATTCATAGCTGAATATTTCCGTTCTTCTTCGCTCTCTCCAGTGCATTCGTGATCTCTTCCTCTAATTGCTTCAACTCTGTAATATCATCCTTCTCCCATACTTCATTGAAGCGGTTCTGGAATTGAATCGCCTCAGAAATACGGTGGGAATAATACAACTCTTGGATAAAGGACAAGCATTTCTGTACAATCTTCGACTTGTCCTCGAAGCTCTGCTGCGCTACGAGAATTTCCTGACGGATGCTGGACATTTCGTTGTCTAGTACGAACGCCGCCTCAGCCGCTGTCTTCAGACGCAGACGAACCTCCTCAGGCAAGCTGTCCTTATATTTATAATTCAATGAATGTTCAATCGTTGCCCAGAAATTCATGGCCAATGTACGGATTTGGATCTCTCCCAAAATCATTTTCTGGCCGAGCGCCGTTTGAACCGGATATTCGATAATCATATGGAAGCTGCGATAGCCGCTTTCCTTATAATTGGTAATGTAGTCCTTTTCATATACGACCTTCATGTCTTGTCGATTCCGAATCAATTGAGCCACGCGATGAATATCATCGACGAACTGGCACATAATTCGAATCCCAGCGATATCTTCAATTCCCTGCTCCAATTGATTAAGAGGCACCTCGAGGCGCTTTGCTTTCTCAAGGATGCTAGAAATTCTCTTCACCCGACCCGTTACGAACTCGATAGGTGAATATTCTTCTCGCTTCTTTAATTCAGTTCGCAACGTTTTGAACTTGACCTTCAGCTCTTCGACGGCCTGTGCATAAGGCAGCAAAAAATTTCCCCAATCTCTTCCGTCCATTTGTACGCCTCCTGTCCATTCCAACCATTCGTTCAGTGAACCTATGCCGTTTCACTATACGACCATTCTTATCGATGATCAGCCCCGATAGCTTCTGAGATATGCTTGAATCCGTCCTGCTTCATCAGTCGCTTCAAGCCCGAAGCTAGCTCACGGTTAATTCCTGGCCCCTTGTAAATGAGTCCCGTATATATTTCCACCAGACTGGCTCCGGCACGTATTTTCCGGTACGCATCTTCGGCAGTGAATACGCCACCCGACCCTACGATTGGGATGACCCCCTTGGTCATTCGATAGATTTGCGATACGACCTCTGTCGAGCGTTCCGTCAACGGCTTACCGCTCAATCCCCCGTTCTCCAATCGATGGACATGGGTTGCCCCCATCCGTGACAAGGTAGTATTGGTGGCAATTATTCCTGACACTCCACTCTGCACAATCGTCTCGGTCATACTCTCCAATTCACTATCAGATACGTCCGGTGCAATTTTGACGAGAATGGATTTGCTCTGACCATGTGCAGCATTCTGACGATTCATCTCATCAACAACCAGACTGAGCAGTGCCTTCAGCTCATCGCCATGCTGCAGATTCCGCAAGTCAGGCGTGTTCGGCGAGCTGATATTGACGACGAACAAATCCGCAACATTATACATCGTTTGTATGCACTTCAAGTAGTCTTCATGCGCCTTATCATTTGGTGTTGCTTTATTTTTACCGATATTGACCCATACCGGAATTGGTCGATCCTTAATCGCAGCCAATCGCTCGCGCATTGCTTCTGTTCCTTCATTATTGAAGCCCATTCGATTGATTAACGCTTCATCGGGAGGAAGCCGGAACATACGTGGTTTCTCATTGCCAGGCTGTCCCTTCGGCGTGACAGTGCCCACTTCCATAAATCCGAAGCCAATGGATGAGAATCCGCGGACGGCCTCCGCATTTTTATCAAGTCCTGCTGCTAGTCCAATTGGACTGTGGAATGTGAGACCGAACAAAGAGGTCGTCAGGGCCGGATCTGCCTTCACACCATACATCCCACGCATCATGGCAAGTGCACCTGGCACCTTCGTCGCTTTCGCCATGCCACCTATAACCAGGTGATGAGCTTTTTCAGGATCTAATTTGAAAAATACCGGTTTAGCTATGTTGCGATATAACAAAGGTTCCACTCCGTTCATTGTGCCATACATGTAAGCCATGGTTACTGACAACATCGTATAGTTACCGTACCACGCAAGTCTTATTCTCTCAATCACAAGACAATGCGTTGGAGAATTCTTGGCGGGCATAAAAAGGCTCCATGTCCTAGTTTAAAGGTTTCTCGTGCAAAAGAAAAGTACATATGTCAACCAACCTTGACTGGTCAAACCTTACGAAAACGATTACAATAGGCATATAGAAGCTAGAATCGTAAGAAAGGTGATGACCTATGGCAGTGAAACGCAAATCCCCATCTATGCCAGCCAAGCATACTGAAGAAGTAAACAAGAAGGCAATCTATTGGATCGGCGGGGCTATCTTGCTATTTGTCATAATTGTCTCAACGCTGCTTATTGCGAATGGATGAACATGTAATCATAGTTATTTATGGGAAAGAGCCGGATTCCAAGTTATACTTGTGAATTCCGGCTCTTCTTTTTCTTCACAGGTGCGCAAGGATGTTCGATTACAGCCAGCGATATTTCTTGTTCGGATTGTCCTGATGTGGGCTCAATTTGAGCCGGTAGCGGCCCTCCTTATCCGGTACAAGCAGTTCATCGGGCAATATATCAGAGCCGATTACGACCTCTGTCCCCATCGGCACCATATCGAATAATTCTTCAACATCTTCCTTCCCCATCCGTACACAGCCAAGCGACTTATCTCTCCCAATGCTCTCCGGCTCGTTCGTGCCATGGATCGCATATAAGGTATCCGATAAGGTCATTCCCCTGCTGCCAAAATCTCCAGTAGATGACCCGTTTGGATCGACTACCTTTTCAGAAATCCGGAAGGTCCCTAACGGGGTTCGTTTGCCGCCGAGGCCAACTTTATAGTTTCTAACCATTATATTCCCGCTTACAACCGCAAGCCTATGTCGCTTCTTATCTACCAGAATACGCAGGGGCTCTCTGAACGGATCTAACTCATCGCTCCATATCTGATTCAGCGCCTGCTGCTTAGCCTTTTTCGGGGCTGCCTGCTTGGCGTTCTTCATCCGAGCTATAAATGAAGCAGATACTTCTTCATATGCACTTGCAATCTGCGGCGTAATACCGGACACGATATTGTTCGGGTATTTGCCTGCTAGAGCAGCCAATTGCTTCGGCGGTTGATCCTTCGTATGCAAGGCCGCCGTCAGTGCTGACTTCGCCACTAGCCGGTCTACACTCCTAGGCATCCATTGCTGAACAAAGGATTGTGCCTGGGAGCGCTCTGCCTCACATTTGCACTGCTTGCCCTGCAGCGGAGTAATCACGATCCGTCTGCCATCCGAATCGGATGTCAATCGATTGTCGGCACGCAAGGGCGGCTCCCACATCCACCAATTCTGCTGAACACGAATATTCAGCAAATAGTGAACATGACCAGTTCCAGAGGCGAAATGCTCTGTATGCCTCAGGGCTTGACCGAAGGCTGCATTGTCATGTTCAGGAACAAGAATGCCTATCTGAGTAGAGAGAGCAGGGGTACCAACTAGGTGATGATTCCCGGCTCTCGAAGAAGACGTATCATCACCCGCTGCTTCTATTCCCTCATCAGTAATGGCTGGGTGCAATCGGGAAGGCGCATTCACCTCTCCCGCAATCGAGCCGAGTAGAAGGAATACCAAAATTGCTGCCTCCACCCGGTTTCTCACCTTCCGCGGCGAGGACGACACGGTCTGCTGCATTTGCGTTTGCGCCAGCAGTTCCTCTATTTGTTCAGAAGGATGTGGTACATTCTCGAATGCATGATAAATATCCCCCGCTTGCTTAAAGCAGTATTTCGCCTTGCCTTGTTCGCCATTTCGCTCATACTGTTTCCCGAGCAAGTACCAGGCCATCCGATTATCTGGATGCGCCTCAATATATTCTTTCATGTAAGCTTGGTCTTTCTTCGATCCGAGTGGATGATTTCCATCTGATGAAGACGTCAATCACATTCCTCCCTTCAGCAACTTACTTAGCTGTAATTCGCTGTGGCGGCAAATACGAGCCTGTTGCCGCATAGCGCAGGAAGATTCGGTCTCTTACTACAACTGCTCGAGCTTCTGCAACCCACTGTACATCGAAGCCGAATTGTTCAGCTACGAATCGGACAGGTACTAGAATCCTGCCATTTTGGATAAATGGAGCTGCTGGCAGCTTCGAGACGGATGATGTGCCATTGTCTGTCACATTGACTTGACTGCTCCCCGGACGCAGATCGAAACTGCTATCTCCAAGCTGAAGAATCACACGCTTGTCTGCACGCCATACCGTCTTATACCCCAAGGTTTCAGATAGAATCCTCAGAGGCAAGTAGGTTCTATCATCTTTAATCATCGGCGCTGTATCCGAGTCCAGACGCAAGCGATTATAGACAAGCTGTACCTGGGATGCCCGCGACTGCCCCGAAGATCCCATAATTCCCTCTGGGAGTTCATAACGGCGAATGAGACGAATTGCATTGTTAAACGCATCCGTCACAGCGATTGACCCGTTCGCAAGTACAGCAACTGCTGTTGGCTCGTGTAGCTTGGCGTACGAGGTAATCCCGTCTACGTCGCCGCTCTTGCCAGCTTGTCCGCTTAGTGTAACGACCTCTCCCTTATATATATATCGGACAACATGGTTCCATCTATCAGCGACTACAATCCCATTTTCCTCCGTAATTGCAATTCCTGAAGGATTGTTGAATAACGATCCTGTAGCAGCGCCGTCGCGATATCCACCAGATGCATACAACACTTGCTGGACGTTCGGTGCTGTATAAGCTGCAGTTGAACTGCTCCCAGCAATGGTGGATACATTCCCCTGCTTCAAATCAATCACACGAATACGCTGATTTCCAGTATCCGCAACGGCTAACTTGCCATCACGCATCATTGCAATCCCACTTGGTTCATTGAACTTTGCCTCAGCGAGCTTGCCATCCTTATAATCTCCAGCTCCAGTTACAGCTCCGGGGGAATATTCGACGATTCGAGAAGAACGGGCCGTCAATGTCGTGACCGTACCATTGGCATCAATCCGTCGAATGACATGATTTAATGCATCAGCCACATAGATAGACCCGTCATCCGCTAATGCAATTGCACGCGGCGAATAAAAGCGCGCCTGCCCCGCTTCGCCATCCTTCCATCCAGGAATGCCATCGCCGGCTACAGTTGATACATTCCCATTTCGATCAATTTTACGAATAATATGATTGCCTGCATCAGCTACGTACAGATTCCCCTTCTTATCCGCTGCCATTCCAATCGGCTGATCGAATTGAGCTTGAACATCGTTCCCGTCTTTCCATCCCTTCGTATTCCTCATGCCTATTGTCGCCAATATCCGCCCATTTACGTCCAGTCGTCGGATGACCTGATTGCGTGTGTCTGCAACAACAACCGATTTCCCTTCGGATACAATTCCAGAAGGGAATTGCAGGCTCTCTTCTTGTTTTTTGGCCAGCGCGCTGCCTGATAAGTAAACCGTTTCGTACCAATGTGATGCAGTCTTCCATGCGCCCATCTCGATCGCTGGGGAAGTAAAGCGTTCAAATGCTTGCGTCTGATCAGAATTCTTGTTCAACGATGAGGCTGCTGCATAAACCTCGGCAGATGATGCCACCGATGCAGTACTCGCTATCAGCATAAAGGTGACGGCAAGGCGGAATTTCCCCGTTACTAGTCCTACTTTCATCTCCACTATCTCCTTCAATCTTTACGGAGTAACCTTAATCTCAAGTGGTTTCTCCATTTTATTGACTTGCAGCAGCGCACCTTTCTCATCATAGAAACGAACATTGGATAGTTCCAATGTAACTGGGTCTTTGCTGCCATCCTTTTTATAAGGCAGCTTAATGAGCGTGTCGTCACTGCTTAGCGTCACATGTCCAGTTTTAGTCATCATAATACGGTACGTAATCAAGTTGCCTGCCGTCACTACCGAATCCACACTATTGCTCGACTGATAATCTCCAGGGAGGTGTGCAATTCGAAATTTGCCCCCGCCATCACGATATGTATCCGGTTGACTCAGCAATTGAGCTTTGTCTATCTCAGCTCCAGCTACCTTGATTGTAAATTGCAGTGTTGCCGCTGGAATCGGTGATGTAAGTCGCTTCAGTACTGCCGACACAACGAAATCCTCATTTGGCTTGACTTGATCTACATTGGCAGCCAGTTCGAGAACATGCTCCTGTGGTTTTGGATCTGGTTTTGGATCTGGTTTTGGATCTGGGCCTGGGCCTGGGTCTGGCTTCGGATCCGGTTTTGGATCTGGCTTCGGATCTGGTTTGGTTGGGTCCGGCTTACTTGGATCTGGCGTATTCGGATTAGGATTCATTTTTCCACCCTGGGTATCGCCTTTATTTTTGTCCGCTTCCTGACAAACTCGGTTTTCGTACGCATTCTGGCATACTTCCAAGCGGGCATTTTGCAGATTTTCTTTAAATTGCTGTTTTGCATGCTCCGAACCAAGAGAGTCCTCGTAGTTCTTTTCTAATTTGGCCAGCTCTTCAAACTCCGCAGCCATCCGCTGCTCTTCAAGCGAGTGATTGCTTCCTTCCTTAGGAAGAGACACATTGTCTTGGAGCACTCCCAGCTTAACCTGTTCTTCAACATGCTTACGTATAAGAGACTGCTGCTGACCTTCCTCCTTTGTCAACATGAGCTTGGCTGTTTTCCATGGCAGTCCAGTCCGATTTGCCTCCTGTTCGGTCAGCTTGCCATGTTCAACCGCAGTACGGACCACATATGCAATAAAATCACTCACATTATGGGCTGCTCGAGTCTCAAACAGAATCGATTCACTCTTGCCGCTGTTCAAAATATCACCGATCATCTGAATGGATCCAATCGGCAGAATCCCACCGTATTTGCCCTGCAGCAAGCCATACGATCGAAGTGCATCACAAGAGCGCAACTGCTTTTGTACTGCTTCACACTTTTCCGCTAACCAATGAGTCCTCATCGCTTTATTCTCATCTTCTGCATCTGACGCACCCGCAATCATCGCCTGAACAATGGCCATGTCCCATTGATCCAGCAATGTTATCGCATCCGCATATCCATATTTCATTCCAATGCCCTGCTCAGATTCCGAGAACGCCGCAGTCTGTGCCGGAAATACATCATGATGGCCTATCGTTACGACCTTGCTTCTGCCGAATGTTGAATCCAGCTTCGCCCCTTGCCGATTGTTAAGAGAACCAGCATCGCTGCTTATCTTGATTGGGTACTCGGTACGTACCGTACCGGCTGTAACATACAACTGGGTCAGTCCATTGAACGGATGCACTTTAACCCCAAATTGTGTTCCGCGCACCGCCATAACAGTCGTCGGCGTCTCAAGGACGAACCGATCATCGATTCCCGCAATCGACTTTACCTTGGCAAATACAGAGCCAGCCCATACACCGATGCGTGTTTTTACACCGCCGTCCTTTTTTAGTTCTGTAAAACTAACATCTGCACTCGCCCCGATGGTCAGCTCATCATCTTTATCCCCACCGGCCAATTGAATAACAATGCGTGATTTATCTCCCGTGAGAAGACGATCACCTTGATTAATGCTCATCTTCTTGAACACTTGGATCGCCTTGTCCCCTCCTGCCTTCGTTACGTATACACTGCCCTTCCATTCCTTCACAACACCTACTCGTACAGCTTTGGCAGGAGCCTCTGCACCGTACACGGTTCCCCATGATCCAGTTCCAAATAGAGTGAAAAATACAACCATACAGGCGAGGCTGCTTTGCAACAAGCGATTCATTTGCATTCCTCCATGCTCTCCTTACATCACATATAATTCAGGTGTCAGACAACGTCAGCATGAACATACTGACGGGTCCCCTTCGTTCTGACTCATTCTCGTTCTGATAACACTTCATATGCCATTACTTCTTCGGACTTCCCCTTTAATTGGAGGGGTCCAATCTTTGCCAGGTCGAAGCGATTGCATATTCGCACGTACGTACCTTCCCCAACCACGATTTGCCCTGGTAAAGCCCTTGATTCTAAGCGTGAAGCCACATTGACGCTATCTCCAATCGCCGTGTAGTCCAAGCGTAGCTTCTCTGAACCAACATTGCCCACAATCGCTTCCCCACTCTGAATGCCAATGCCGATCCCAAATCGATCACTAAGCTCAATACCTTCCGCTAGCCGTGCACGCAATTCCTCAGCACAGCGCTGAAGCTCTAATGCGGCACGCACTGCATGATCCGCATGATTATCAAGGTGATATGGAGCTCCGAAGATCGCCATAACGCCATCACCCATAAATTTATCTAATGTCCCATTGTGCTTAAATATCGTGTCAGCGCACAGATGCAAATATTGATTCAAGAGCTGAAGCGTTGACTCCGGTGCCAATCGTTCTGACAATGGGGTAAATCCTCTAACATCAATGAACATCACTGTAATATCCGTGCGTACCCCACCTGCCTTAACAGGCTCATGTGATTCCAACAGCTTCGTTACTACGGAGGGTGATACATATCTGCCGAATAGATCTTCAACATGCTGTCTTGCTCTCCGTTCCTCCCGACCACGGTAAGCGACAATGAGAATATAAGAAGCCCCCATTCCACACAATTCGGTAAAGTAAGGAATGAAGACAGAGCCGCTCTCGTAAATCCCAATCCATATGAGCGTAAATAGCAAGACGATGCCTATAGTAGCTGCTGCCCCTCGAATTCCCCGAATTCGCGATGCACTCCAGACTACGGCACCAATGCCAATGAACAAGGCAAGAACGTTCCATGCGATTGGCGCTTCCTTATAGAAGCGGCCTTCTACCAGGGATTGAACCATATTCGCGTGAATCTCAACACCATACAATGTCATGGATCGACTAAGCGGTGTCATATGCCGGTCGCTCAAAGACGCAGCATATGGACCTATCAGCACGACAGAATCCTTATAATAAGAAGGATCAACCGTGCCATTCCATACATCAGCGAATGACTGACGGTCATATCCGTCCACGTCCTCCTCACTGCTTCCATATATAGAAGAGAAATAATCAAAAGCAGCTTGCCCACGATCATCAGTTGGAATTCGCTTTGCTCCTCTATACCATGTTCCACTTGTCTCATCCCATGAAATCTGTTCATTTTCCGGCAGCAGCTGATTCGCCGCTAAAATATCAATCGAGGGAATCATACTTCCCCGCTCATCCGGAATGCCAAGACAGATTTTGCGGATAACACCATCTCCATCAGGCAGTACATTCACATGTCCAAGCTGACTTTCACCAATTTGAATGGAGGATGGAGGCCGTTCCACACTTTCCGCCCGGAGAGAATCCGCATGTTCCTGTAAGGGAAGAAGGGATACTTGCACGGGCAAATAAATGGTTGGATATGTATTCAATTGCTCAGATAAGGTTCGGTCGTCCCTCTCATTCTGGGAAGGATCTAGCATAAGTATATCGATGATGACCGCCCTAGCTCCAGCCTTCATCAACTTCGCGCTTAATTCAGCATAATGGGATCGTGGCCATGGGAAAGAGCCCATCTGTGCCAAGGAAGGCTCATCAATCGTAATCATCTTAATTCGATCATCTGGTTGGCGTTCTTCAATACTCTTCGTACGCAAGGCATCACGAAATGCCTGCTCTGCCATATGAAACACGCCGCCTGTCCCATTACTGTACCCATATACCGTAACCATCGTCAGTATCATAACAACCAATGACGGGACGGCAAATTTTTTCATTTCGATATCACCTGCTTCATTTGAAGGCATGAACCCATATATTGAGAATTACAGTTTGATATACTCTGCTATATTTAATCTATCATATTGTATGAGCGTATACGATGATATGGGCAATTTCAAGTTGAATTTTGTCGAATTTTGCGAATTTTTGCTTTGACGCAGTAATTAGATGGGGTGAGCAGATATAATAAAATCCCCGCGGGAGGCGCGGGGATCGTGTAGGTATTCTCTCTCTATGTGAGTATACAGCTTGCAGTAGGTTAGTTAAATGGTGCGTCCGCAATCTTAATAGAATCTGTTGGGCAGCCATCTGCAGCATCTTGCAGATCGTCGAACAGATCGTCAGGGATAGCGGTTACCCCTTGGTTGTTATCACCTTCATAAATAACTTCTGCGATACCTTCATCGTCGTAGTCGTAAATGTCAGGTGCAGTAGCTCCACATGCGCCACAAGCGATGCATGTGTCTTTATCAACCCAAGTATATTTTGCCATTGGTTAGTTCCCTCCTGTAATGTTACAGATCTTCTTGGTTCCTCCGTTATCAATATAATACAAACAAGCTTGGAATTCAAACGATTTCCAACTTTTTTAAATGATTTGGAAATTATTATTCGTCGCCTGATTCATGCAGCGTATCCGTCTGGAGTGAAGTCCCTCGTACACGATGGTTGCGAAGCAATGAGGATGGATCATCCCCTATCATTCCTAACGTAACAATCGCATTCTCTCCATATTTATCTCGAATCCGATCCATCGTCTCTATCAATTGCTCCCGCTTCGGCTGCCGCTCGAAGTCGAACAGATCCAACTGAACGGCTGCCTCTTGCTTCGGTACTAGATTTTGACCCGTAATCCCCAGCAGTCGAATAGGGCTGCCTGAAGTCCAATGTCGTTCATAGAGCTTCCATGCTTCATCCAACAAGATGTCCGCATCATCTGTCGGCCCTTGAAGCGTGCTCGACCTCGTAATCGTCTTCATTTCCGGATTACGAATCGTAAGCTGCACCGTTTGCGCCATCAACTTCTGCTTCCTGATCCGACGAGCAACTTGATCAGCCAAGTTCAGCAGAACCCTTCTTACTTCTTCCTTCGATTCCACATCCCTAGGCAAAGTGGTCGTATGACCGATCGATTTGCTCTGTTCGCGTTCCGCCTTCACCTGCCCGTCATCCAAACCATGTGCCGCCTGCTTCATCCAATGTCCCTGTATGCCAAATAAAGAAACAAGTCTCCCCTCATCAGCATGGGCAAGCTCTCCGATGGTTCGTATTCCTGCCCGTGACAGCTTATCTGCAGTCTTCCGCCCAATGCCGAACAACTCCCCGCATGGCCTGTGCCACAATTGCTGAGGTACATCTCGGATTCGAAGGATCGTTATGCCGTTTGGCTTCTTCATATCAGAGGCCATCTTCGCCAGCAGCTTATTAGGCGCGACACCTATAGAGCAAGGCAAACTTAATTCTTCCCGGATTCGTGTCTGAAGTTCATTCGCGATATCGAGCGGTGTTCCGAATATTTTGGATCCAGTAATATCCATATAACACTCATCAATCGATACCACTTCCACCAGTGGGGTATAGCTGCGTGCAATGTCTATAAAGGCTCTCGAGTACTTCCGATATAAATAAAAATCTGGACGAATGACAATCAAGTGAGGACATAGCCGCATCGCCTGCTTTACATGCATTCCTGTTCGAATACCAAGCTTACGGGCTGCATAAGAACAAGTAACAATGATCCCCTTGCGCAATTCCATACTTCCTGCAACTGCTGTTGGCTTCCCCAGATACTTCTCCGGCTCCTCTGCGGCATGTACAGAGCAATAGAAGGCATTCATATCGAGATGCAGAATGACGCGACCCTTGGTCGGATAATATTGTTGTATGTTATCACGCGAGGTTTCGTTCTCGTTCATACACTGTCCTCCTTCCTAACATATTAATGATACCTCTCATCCATAATTTAATTGTAAAATATATACAGATTCGTTAATCGATCAATTCATCTATTCGAACAATTGTTCTTCCTAATTCTTAAGCTTACCGATATCTCTGATCGGTTGCAAGCCTCATTCAAGACTCCCGTTGGAAAAAAAACAGTGATTCATTTATGAAAATACGTCTATACAAGCAAAAAAGCAGTGCTATAATAGGGAAATAGTTATTTCCATATTCATCCTTGCAAAACTGAAGGAGGTTCCGAGAATGTCGAAAGTCATTTCTATTTTTGACACTACACTTCGCGACGGCACCCAAGGCGAAGGGATTAGCTTGTCTGCAGACGATAAGATCAAGATCGCGCGCAAACTTGATGCGCTTGGCGTCACATACATTGAAGGCGGCATTCCAGGCAGCAATGGCAAGGATATAGAATTTTTCAAACGAGTAGCGGCATATTCATGGAATGCGAAGCTAACAGCATTCGGCAGCACTCGCCGCAAAGACTCAATGGCCGAACAGGATTCGAACCTTAATCGGATAATCGAAGCGAACGTTCCTGCCGCAACGCTTGTCGGGAAGTCATGGGACTTCCACGTACACACTGCGCTGCAAACTACGCTGGATGAGAACCTAGCTATGATCTATGATTCCATCGCCTATCTGAAGCGAGCAGGGCTTGAAGTCATGTTGGATGCTGAGCACTTCTTCGACGGATACAAGAACAATACAGAATATGCGCTTGCTGTACTACGCAAGGCGCAAGAAGCCGGAGTTGATTGGGTCGTTATGTGCGATACGAATGGCGGAACGCTTCCTGGCGAGATCGGCAGTATTATTCGTGACGTACACAATCACGTCCAAGTGAAGCTCGGCATTCATACTCATAATGATTGTGAGCTTGCTGTAGCGAACACACTTGCTGCGGTAGAGGCGGGTGTTACCCAAGTGCAGGGCACCATTAACGGATATGGCGAGAGATGCGGCAATGCCAATTTGTGCTCGATCATCCCAACACTTCAATTGAAGATGGGCTATTCTTGTATTGACGCAGAGCAACTACAATCGTTGACACCTGCTGCACGCTATATCAGCGAAATTGCCAACGTCACGATGCCTGTGAATCAGCCTTATGTCGGCAATGCAGCCTTCGCCCACAAGGGTGGAATCCACGTGTCCGCGATTATGAAGGATGCCCGTACCTACGAGCATATCGTGCCTGAGCTGGTTGGCAACAAGCAGCGAATTCTCGTCTCAGAACTAGCAGGGCAGAGCAATGTACTATCCAAAGCACAACAATTGGGCTATGAGCTTGACCCTACGAAGCCTGAAACGAGGGCCATTATGGAGAAAATCAAGGAGCTTGAGCATCAGGGATATCAATTCGAAGGTGCTGACGCTTCGTTGGAGCTGTTGTTGCGCCAGGCTACAGGTCAAGCCGAAGCTCCATTTACATTCGAATCTTTCAAAATACTAGTTGAAAAATCTTCATTACGCTCCGTTGTATCGGAAGCGATTGTGAAGCTGCAAATTGATGACGAGTCGATCTACATGGCTGCAGAAGGCAACGGTCCTGTGAACGCTCTCGACAGCGCATTGCGCAAAGCACTGAGCCGTCACTACCCTTCCATCGCCGACATGCACCTCACCGATTACAAGGTAAGGGTGCTCGATGAGAATAATACGACGGCTGCCAAGGTACGCGTGCTTATCGAATCAACAGACTCGCGCAATACGTGGAGTACGGTTGGCGTCTCCAGCAACGTCATCGAAGCGAGCTGGGAAGCACTTATTGACAGTATTCGTTATGCACTCATCGGTCAAGAGAAAGTCGCTACATCCGCTGAACGCAAAGAACAAGTCGGACTCGTCAATCACTAATAAAATGCGATATATCCGGAATACGAAAACAGCCATAACCACTTTAACGAAGAGGTTACGGCTGTTTTCATTTTTCGTTTTTCTATTCCTCTATGACTTGTTGAATCGCTTTTTCTAATTCAGCTGGAGGTCTTATGCCATCGTAACGCTGCCGGATTACCCCATTCTTATCCAGCAATACATTGGTAGGAAATCCAATTCCGTTATACGCCTTGAAAGCTTTCCCCGCGGTATCCAAGAGCACTGGATTCGTGAATCCAAAGGCAGACACGAATTCTTTGGCTCCTTCCTCCGTATCATGAGCGGTCACATTGATCGATACCATCAACAGCTTATCCTTGTATTTATCATGCAGCTTCACTAAATCAGGTGCCTCTGCCTTGCATGGATCGCACCATGAAGCCCAGAAGTTTACAAAAATCGGCTTATCCTGCTTGCCACCAACTGTAATCGGATTCTGACCGCCAAGCACATCCAGTGATATGGACGGTGCTAACTGCCCTACTTGTCCGCCAATCTTAGTCGGTGTGTCATTCATGGAAGCGGTAGTGTCTGACTTATCGTAATTGTTCCATATCGCGATTCCAATGAGCGCAACACTCACTACAAGCAATATTAGACTTTTTTTCATTCTTGATTCTCCTTGTTCGCGTCTTGTTCCGTGTTCATATTGTACCCTTTTTCCAGCAAAAATACGATTCCCCACAATAGCTTTCTGAGCAAACTTACGTATGCCAACCTAATTATGCGGGCACAGTAACGAATAATTGAAATATGACTACTCGCGAAGGAAAGATGATATATGGCATCTCAACAATCAAGGCCATTATGGATTGAATATGCAGCGTTAGCAACTGTCCCGCTTGTTATGGTATTGGGCAATTCCATGCTCGTGCCCATTCTGCCCGAGGTGAAGCGCAATCTCGGATTAACTTCCCTGCAGACAAGCTTCATCATCACCTTGTTCTCACTGTCTGCCGCCATTATTATCCCGGTCGCTGGATACTTATCCGATCGCTATGGCCGCAAGAAGATTATCATACCTGGTCTTCTCATCTATGGGATTGCCGGGGTGTTCACCGGCCTTGGCGCGTTGTGGAACTCCTATCCACTGCTCATTAGTTCACGAGCAGTTCAAGGCTTGGGTGCAGCAGGAACTGCACCTATCGCCATGGCCCTCGTAGGGGATTTGTATAAGGATGCCGAAGAGAGCAAAGCCATGGGCTTAATTGAAGCATCGAACGGAGCTGGCAAAGTTATTAGTCCGATTCTTGGCGCTGCGCTTGCTCTCTGGACATGGACCGCTCCTTTTTTTGCATTCCCATGTTTTTGCGCGCTCTCGCTTGTGGCCATTATCTGGCTCATTAAAGAGCCCAAACGCCAAAAGGAGCCAACCCCACTCAAAACTTATTTGCATAATGTCGGCTCCATATTTAAGAAAATGGGACGATGGCTCATCCCCGCATTTTTTGCAGGGTCGCTCGCCTTATTCATTTTGTTTGGCATTTTGATTTATCTATCCGATATATTAGAGGAAAAGCCGTATTCCATCCAAGGCGTTGTGAAGGGTCTTGTACTGGCAATCCCTTTGCTTGGCATCGTAACGACTGCATTTATCACAGGCAGCGTAATCAAGAAGAACGGCATACTTATCCGGCGAATGATGATCATCGGGCTTGTTCTTATGTCTCTGTCATTGGGACTCACCATTATGTTCCATAAGCAGGTCTATTGGTTCATTGCGTTAATTACAATAAGTAGTATAGGTACTGGCATGCTGCTGCCTTGTCTCAATACGATGATTACGGGCAGCGTGGAGAAGGCTGAGCGCGGCATGATTACATCGCTATACAGCAGCCTGCGATTTTTCGGCGTAGCCCTGGGTCCTCCCCTGTTCACTTGGATGATGAGCAAGTCACATCAGATCATTTTTATCTCGGTGACAGCTCTATCCATCATTGCCCTTGTACTCGTCTGTCTCTTTATTAAGCCGGATGCGAAGGTTCAATGATCATTCCCATCATCCCCTAAATAAGATAAGCGAAGTCTCGGAGCGGACACCATTCTATGGCCGCTCCTTTCTGCCATTTCTCGCTAAGTTGAACCCTGCTCCAGGAAAGAATGTAAATTGTCATATTAATGCCATGTTCAAACAGAAATTTTAGAACCATAACGTTTGACTGTATGGTTTGCAATCTTGTATCATAGAATGAATAAGTGAGGTGATGACGATGGGGGCTACTAACAAGTTAATACGAATCGGAGAGCTGGCACGCGCCGCGAATGTAAGTCAACGAACGATTGACTATTACACGACGATAGGCCTGATTGAACCGGTGAAGCGCACAAATACAAACTATCGTCTGTACAGTCATGAAACGATTGAACGAATCGAACGTATTAATCAATTAAAACAAGAAAAGTATAGTCTCGATGAAATCAAGCTTTACTTCTCGCAATTGAACAGCGTGACTGCAGAACGTGAATTGGAAGAACGACTTACCGAATTGCAAATCCATTTGCAAAAGCTCGAACGTGAAGCAAAAGAGCTCAGCCCAATGCTGGATAAGCTCAAACCAACACAAGCGCAGTCATTGTTCAATCGTCTCGCAGCTCAAAGCGCGGCTTGTGTAGAGGTACTGCTCACATTGATCGATAAGGGCAACAATCACTTTATGATGTAAGTTAGATTGCTGCTTGACCGTACTCTTGATGTTTAGGAGGTTTGTACATGCTATTTTTTCACCCGATGGATTTCTTGATTCTAATCGCTTTTGGGCTCTCAATTTGGGCGCAGTTCCGCGTTAAAGGAACCTTTCAACGCTTTGCTCAAGTAAGAGCAATGAGTGGTCTAACTGGTTACGAGGCAGCGCGCCGCATGCTGGACGCGAATGGCCTGCATGATGTTCCAATCGAGCCGATTCAAGGTGCGCTTACTGACCATTACGACCCGATTAACCGTGTTGTACGTTTGTCCGAACCCGTATATTATGAGAACTCAATCTCTGCAATCTCAGTAGCATGCCATGAAATCGGCCATGCGATTCAGCACCAGCAGTCCTATCCGATGCTTGTTCTGCGCCATCGCATGTTCCCATTAGTTAATTTCTCATCTGGTATTGCGCCTTTCATGTTGATCGCAGGCTTCCTCTTCCAATGGAGCAATTTGATTCTGTTAGGGATTATTTTCTTCTCTGCAGCGGTATTGTTCCAGCTTGTTACCTTGCCAGTTGAGTTCGATGCAAGCAGACGTGCACGCGATCTGATGATCGCTGAAGGATTCGTAACGAACGAAGAAGAGCGTGGCGTAGCGAAGGTTCTTAACGCAGCGGCATTAACCTACGTTGCAGCAGCTGCCATTTCTGTACTGGAACTATTGAAGTACATTATGATCTTTACAAATCGCAACGACTAATCTCGAACGTGAGCCATTGATCCAAGAATCGAAGAGCCCCATTCCTATGCGGATACGCATGGAATGGGGCTCTTCTGTATCATGACAAGCCTATTTATGATGAGCTAGCAGAAGATGAAGCCGCCGCTGTTTTAGCTAGTTGCTGTAAGTCGTGCTGAGCAAAATATTGAAGTAAAAAGGCATGGAATGTATGCGCGACAAGAGGCAATTTCTCCCCTGATCGGCGTATGATGCCTATTGTTCTCGTTACTTCCGGCTTTACAACCCGAACTCTGGCAGGCTGAAGCTCAGAAGTATGTTGAAGCGCCATGTCCGGCAATAAACTCACTCCCATACCAGCAGCGACAAGTCCCCTTATGGTTTCAGTCTCCTCACCTTCGAAGCCAATACGCGGCGTAAAGCCCGCTTCGATGCAAGCATCCCATACAATGGGACGTAGGGAATACCCTGGACTAAACAGAACAAAAGTATCTTCTTTCAGCTGCGTCAATGTGATTTCTTGTTCATTCGACAACGGGTGATTTGGCGGCAAGATTGCAAACAATTCCTCGGTCAACACAATCTCTCCGGTTACATGCTCACACTCCTTCGGGAAAGGAGAAATGAACGCGAGATCCACTTCGCCGGATACGATATCCCGGATTAGTGACGGATACATGCCTTGCTTGAAACGAAACTTTACATTCGGATGACGCTTGCGGAATTCTGCTACGATGCTAGGAATGAGATGCACACCTAGACTATGGGGGAACCCAATCCGAACTTCCCCCAACTCTGGATCCATAAACTCTTGCACTTCTTGAATCGATCGCTCAAGATCCTTCAAGATTTCCTCCGCCCGCTTGCAGAACAATTGACCAACAGGTGTTAACTGAAGGTTCCGTCCCTTCTGAAGGAACAACTTAACGCCTAGTTCTTCCTCTAGTTGATGGATTTGCCGGCTGACGGCGGATTGCGCCACATGCAGTTCTTCAGCAGCTTGCGTGACATGCTCTTTTTGCGCCACTTTCACAAAGTAGTGCAATTGCCTAAGTTCCACGACTTCTCGCTCCGTTCTGTCAATTATGCTATTTCATCAATTTCATTTTCTACCTGCAATTCAAGAGGAGTGCATCACTACCCTCTAGACAAGAACTGTATGATATGCAAGCTCTGCTCACCGGATAAGCCTTAATACACCATACACGACAAATCCAGCGGCTAAGCCACCCAAATGGGCACTCCAGCTGATGCCTTGAATGACAAAGGATTGAACAATACCAATCCCTAATATTATAAGCAATGTTCGACGGGATGCCTCATCAAGTGTCTGACGCCGGAACAGGGCAATAAACAAATAGGCTCCGTAAATGCCGTATATTGCACCTGATGCTCCAACCGCAAGTGTCCCCCATTCCGATAGCCACAGTGCAGTCGCATTTCCTAGCAATCCACTTATGACATACAGGACGGCATACTTGAACGATCCCATCATCTGTTCGAGCGGCGGTGCAAAGACAAATAAGGCGAACATATTAAACAGCAAATGCTCAAACCCACCATGCAGGAACATGGCAGCGGCAATGCGCCATGTTTCCTTATTGAACGGCTCTACCTTCCAGATTGCCCCATGTCGAAATAGATTTTCACCATTTGTACCACCACTAGCCATCAGCACGATAAACATCACGATATTGGCGATGATAAGCAGCGTTGTAATCGGGTAGCTTTTGACATAGGTGCGCCAATTCTCGTACCGAATAAAAATCATCGAGTCTCTCCTCACTTTCACCTGCCAGTTCACATTCATAGGCGTACTTACCCCAACCATGTAATCGGCTACTCGGAATCATTCTCAATCGTGTAGCGAATTCATCACGAAGCGACATTGGACAACCTTATGTGCAAACCGTATAATGGACAATAGGTTTACCAATTATGTGCATGATATGTAAGAAGGAGGCTACCAACCATGTCCGCAGAACGTACAGGTGTGGCAACATTAAAAGGAAATCCTATCACATTGATCGGCCCTGAACTTAAAGTAGGCGATAAAGCGCCTGAATTCCAATTGAATAAATCGCTTGTTGATGTAGTTGGGCTTGAACAATTCGCTGGTAAAGTAAAATTGATCAGTGTAATCCCATCCATCGATACAGGTGTATGCGATGCGCAGACGCGCCGCTTTAACGAGGAAGCTTCCAAGCTTGGCGACAAAGCCGCAATTATTACCGTGAGTGTTGACCTCCCAATGGCACAAGCTCGCTGGTGTGGAGCTGCCGGTGTGGACAATGTAGTCATGCTGTCTGACTACAAGGACAACAACTTCGGCAAATCTTACGGTGTGCTGATTAAGGAATTACACCTAGATATGCGCTCCATCTTCGTAGTGGATGCCGATAATACGATCCGTTATGTTGAATATGTTAGCGAGATGACAGAGCACCCTAGTTATGAGCAAGCATTGGCTGCTGTCCAAGCGCTTCTGTAACACCGCGACACAAATCAACTAGAGTAAAAGCGAGAGAAGAGTGAAGGCTCCTCTCTCGCTTCATGATCCTATCAACGAGTATTCATATATCGCCCTACGGCGCCCGCTACTACCTTCACTTCCGCTCATTAGCTATTCATTTTGTAAGATGCCAACTTCTTGTCCAATATGGCATACAAATCAAGAATAACACGATAGTTAGCTCCAAAATCACCAAGTCCACCGCGAGACGCGGAATAAATATCTATTGCGGTCTTGTTTGGTCCTACGTTAATGACAGATACGGTTATATCCATCGTCCGCCCCGTCATTGTTCTCTTCTCTAGCGTAATCTCGCCTACAGAAGACACCTCATGCAACACTTTGTACCCTTGAATTTTCTTTAGCGTGGATGTAACTTCTCCCCAAGCTTTCTCTCGGGACATTTGATAATAATGCGTTTTCAATTTAGGGTCCTTTGCACGATCGCCGCTCGATTCAAAACTGCGAACGATACCGACCAGTACACGTTTGAGTGACAAGAGTGTGTTCCTCCTTTTTCTAGACAGCCGATGCTCACTTATCTATAGTGTAACATTGTTCGTAAGGATACGAAAGAGGATTTACATAGAAAAAGAAAACACCTCCTCCCATGAAGTCATTCACGAAAGAAGGTGATTCGTTAGAAAGAAAACCCGCCTATGCCGTTCAGCTCCTATGCTTCTGAACCCGCTCTCGCAGGTGGGTGCTCGCATAAGTACGTTTGACTTCCCTTCGGAGAGGGCTTGCCAGCGATACTTAGATGTTGAACTCCCTAGAAACAAACATTGGTTCAAAACAACGTAAGCCTACACGTACATCGCAGGATGTATTGTTTATTATACTGTGTTGTTCACGTATTGTAAACCTTGCGCCTTGCGTATTTCTTACCACTCAGTAGCGGATAAGCTCTTAAAAAGCTACCCAAACATTCTAGTTCATCCGTTAGGATCAACATCATATCACATTTCTTCAAAGCAATGCAAGTCCTAGTTCTCTTACTGCTTGTTAGTCGTGTTCCCCGCTTGTTCTCCATCCAATTGCGCAGCCTCTGATGTCTCGCCGTTCTCTGTATCAGCCGCTTCTTCACCTTCACCTTCACCTTCCTGAGCAGCCACCATGCGCTGGTACTTGTCCTGAATCTTCGTGAAGGCGTTATTGAAGTTAAAGTAAGATAAGTATGCAATAAGTGAACCTGTGAAGAAGAACAATAGAACTGGCCATTTCGTCAAGCTAAAGTATAAAATGATGCAGCTCAATACAATCGTTACGATACTGCTAACAGGAGTGAAAATCGTTAACAGCACACTGTTCTTCATAATATGTGTTGTTTTTGCTTGTAAATGTGCAACCATCGAGAAGAAGTTAAACAGTGAAACGAACAGCAATATCAGCAAACCTAGCATTGCATACCCGATAAACTGCATAGACTTCAACTCAGTCATATACACGTAATAGTCGATATACATAATAACGAACAGCAGCGTGTAGAAGATACCGCCTACCATCGCCTGCTTATAATTATCTTTGTATGATTTGAAGAAGGTACGCAGGAGCTTTACGTCCGTGTCCCCCATGATCCACTTCCGCGCAACGGAGAACATCGCAGCTGTCGCTGGGAACAATGTAAACGGTGCCACAAGTCCCATCGCCCAATTCATCGTAATGGATTCATTGATAAAGTTCTGCTGATCAACCATCAGCTTCATGAATAAAAAAATAAAAAAAGGTGACGAACAGATAAGCCACAATATGTTCGTGACCGAAAAACGCATGATCCATTCTGAAATGCGGTAAAAGCCGCCCATAATCCCTCGAAATTCCAAAGGTCATTCCCCCTCATCATCCTGTCTCTACTACTATAATACAAATTGCTACCTTAGTGCCAGTGCCTATTTTGCATCCAATTAGGTTCGTGTCTACAGCGAGAAAAGGGATTCCGCATAGGATATTAAGTGAAAACACCAAACATCGCAGTGTTAAAGGAGGTTCCCGTATGGGGCAATTAGGTTTTGGAGGAAGCTGTGGCTGTGGTTTTGGTTTTACTTCCACAGGGGTGATTCTTGTCTTGTTTATTTTGTTAGTTATTATAAGTCGATCTTTTATATAATGAACTGTTGCAGCAATTCGGATTCACGCTAATCATCCTTGACATGCAAAAGAGACCGCTCCAACTGGGGCGGTCTCTATGATCAACGGAAGACATTCATCATTCGAATGTGCCTCGTCCTACTCGTCGCGCTTATTACGGTTCTCGTCGTTGTTAAAACGTCTTGGGCGGCGATCGCCACCACCACCATTGTTGTTGCGGTCGCGGGAATCGCTGCGGCCATAACGCTCGCCACGTCCGTCGCGGTTGTACCCGCCACGGTTGCCATCGCGTCCTCCACGAGAGTCACGTCCGCCACCGGAACGACCATTGCGGTTGTAAGGTGCAGACATCTTGCGTCCACTAGAACGAAGGTCTGGCTTGCGACGCTTCGCACGGATTGGATCTTCAGGAGTTAAGTTGATAGAAACTTCCTTCTTATCACCTGTCAGCATCTTGAATGCAGCAGACAACAATTGTACGGAGTCGTATTGCTCCAGCAATTCAATAGCAATGCCTTTGTATTCATTTAGCTCGCCATCCTTGAGCACATCAAGAATGCGATCTGCAACAATGCGCTGCTTCCCTTCTATCGCTTCTGCAAGGCTAGGAATCGGCTTGCGCGGAATGCGATGACGAGTTACACGCTCGATGAAGTGCAAATGGTCAATTTCACGAGGCGTCACGAAAGACCATGCGCTGCCTTCTTTACCAGCACGGCCCGTACGTCCGATACGGTGTACATAAGATTCTGGATCTTGCGGCAAGTCAAAGTTAATTACATGTGTTACACCAGAAACGTCCAAACCACGTGCAGCTACGTCAGTCGCAACGAGAACATCAATGCTGCCGTCACGGAACTTGCGCATAACCGTATCACGTTGGTTTTGGGATAAATCGCCATGCAAACCATCTGCTGAATAACCACGCTTCTGCAATGCTTCAGACAATTCGTCTACACGACGCTTCGTACGGCCGAATACAATCGCAAGCTCCGGGGATTCCATATCGAGCAAGCGGCTCAATGCATCAAACTTCACACGTTCAGGAACTTCAATGTATGCTTGTTCAATGAGTGGAGCACTCACATGCTTAGGCATAACCGATACATGTTCTGGCTCGCGAAGGAATTGATTAGCAAGCTTTTGGATGTTCGGTGGCATCGTTGCGGAGAAAAGCATTGTCTGGCGTTGTTCAGGTACAAGGCTCAAGATGGAAGTGATATCTTCCATGAAGCCCATATCCAGCATTTCATCTGCTTCGTCCAATACAACTGTTGCAACATCATCGAGACGAATTGTCTTACGGTTGATGTGGTCAAGCAAACGACCTGGTGTACCGATAATAATTTGTGGGTGCTTTTTCAAAGCACGAATTTGTCGGCCAATATCTTGTCCGCCATAAATCGGCAATGAACGGACGCCTTTGAAACGAGTCAGTTTGCCGATTTCATCAGCAACTTGGATCGCCAATTCGCGCGTTGGTGTCATAATCAGAGCCTTTACACGTTCTTCAGTTGGGTCAATCTTCGAGATCAACGGGATACCGAAAGCCGCCGTCTTCCCCGTACCCGTCTGCGCTTGTCCGATAAGGTCTCGTCCGGTCATCGCTACAGGTATCGCTTTCTCTTGGATTGGAGTCGATTCTTCGAACCCTAATTCCGTTATCGCTTGAAGCACTTTCGGCTCCAAGCCAAATTCTGCAAATGTCTTCAAAATATTCATACTCCTTCATTGTGGACAATCCACAGCCTTATCTGTATTCTTAAGTAGCGCGACAATGGTGACGAATGGCACTTTCAGTCAACCGTCTTCTCATATACAATGCGGAGGGACACTCTTATTGTGTAGCGTGAACTCCGCGTCAAATTCATGTACATCGTTGGTAACTAAAGCCTACTCAAGAATATCCAGAATATTATAACACAAAAATATTGAAGAATACCAGATCCGAACTAACTAATACTACGTTTTGAGGTGACATTGCTTGAAACGAATTTTTGATTTCATCATGTTAATTGCCGGGGCAGCGCTCATCGCTGCATCATTTAATTTGTTCTTAATGCCCCACCATCTGCTTAGTGGCGGCGTATCTGGATTATCGCTCGTAACGAATTACTTGACTCATTGGAATCCGAGCATTTTATATTTCGCCTATAATTTACCGCTAATCATATGGGGCTGGTTCGTGCTTGGCAAACGCTTTATTGGATATAGTTTACTAAGTGTCGTCGCGACAACTTACTTCATATCCGTCTTCCCAGTTAAAGCTGTTGCCAACGAACCGCTTTTATCTGCTGTATTTGGGGGCACACTAGTAGGTATCGGAAGCGGGATATCCCTACGTGTAGGCGGCTCATCAGGTGGATTTGACATTATCGGTTCAATTGTAACCAGATATCGCGATTTCTCAATCTCGAACATTCTGGTTGGAATGAACGCGACTGTTATTGTAACCCATGGATATTTATCGAACGAGTGGGAACTGGCGCTTTACTCCATGGTCTCCATTTTTACGACCGGCAAAGTAATCGGCACCATCTATATTAACCACTACAAGGTAACGGTGTTCATTATTACGAGGAACAAGGAAGCACTTATTAACAAGCTGCTGGTCTTGCCGCATGGAGTTACCGTTATAAAAACCACAGGTGCATTTACCGATATTGAGAAAGACATGTTGATGACCGTTACTACACGTTATGAATTGACCGAATTAAAACGTGTTATTCGTGAAAATGACCCTAAAGCTTTTGTAAATATTGTGGAGACTGCTGGTGTCATCGGGAATTTCCGAAGGCCGAAAAATAGGTAAGCCGCTCGGTTGCCAGACGTACATATGAATCGTTGTCAGCGATATAAGAAAGCCCGTCCATTTACTTGGACGGGCTTTCTTATGCGAATAAAATTTATAATTACATCGGAATGACTCGGATGCTCTACGCTGGATGTGGACATACTATGCGAAAATGCGCATCGTTTATTGATTATAGAGTCATCTCTTGCTTATACTTCTCGACTTCAGATGGAGAAGCGAACACATAATGCCCCGGCTTTATTTCAACTAAGCTTGGACTCTCCACATCATAGTTATGAATACTCGGACTATAATATATGCGTTGGCGATTCCGCTCGTAGTGCGGATCTGGATGAGGAATGGCTGAGAGCAGGGATTTCGTATACGGGTGAATTGGTTGCCGATATAGATCATCAGCCTTGGCTAATTCCACAATCTTCCCATTATACATGACGCCAATCCGATCTGAGAAGTATTTAACGACAGACAGGTCATGGGCAATAAACAAAATGGTAAGCCCAAGCTTCTTCCGAAGCCGATTGAGCAAATTCAATACCTGCGCCTGAATCGATACATCAAGCGCAGATATCGGTTCATCCGCAATAACAAGATCGGGACTCGTAATTAAAGCTCTCGCAATTCCAATCCGCTGTCTCTGCCCTCCTGAGAATTCATGCGGATAACGACTCGCGTGTTCCCGGGTTAACCCAACGGTCTCCAAGATTTCATAGACCATATCCATGCTTTCCTGCTCACTACGGCAAAGCTTATTAATTTTCAAGCCCTCCGCAATTATTTCCTTCACGGTCATACGAGGATTCAGTGATGCGATTGGATCCTGAAAGATCATTTGCATGCCGCGCGTCACTTCTTTTTTAATTTCCTTGGTCAATGCCCCTGAAATGAGTGTTCCATTAAAATAAATTTCTCCATCCGTAGGCTCATACAGACGGATAATCGTTCTGCCCGTTGTCGTCTTGCCGCAGCCAGATTCACCTACAAGCCCAAACGTTTCGCCGCGATACACTGTAAAACTAATGTCATCGACCGCTTTGACCACTGTTTTTTTTCTACCAAAGCCGCTGCTGAAATATTGCTTTAAATGCTTAACTTCCAGCACCGGATCGCGAGTGATTACATTCGTCACCTTATCGCACCAGCCTTCCCGTTTGCTGCTCAATTCGTCTCTTCAATATATCCGGGAGCTCCACCTTCGGCGCATTCGGATGGAGAAGCCACGTCGCGGCGTAATGCGTGTCGCTTATTCTGTACATCGGCGGCTCTTCCTCGAAGTCAATATGCATCGCATATCGGTTGCGTGGAGCAAAAGCATCTCCTTTGGGCGGATGCAGCATATTGGGAGGCGTTCCTGGTATGACTAGCAATTCATCGGATGAGCTCGTGCCCAGATCAGGCATGGACACAAGCAAGCTCCAAGTATAAGGATGCTTCGGATTGTAGAAAATCTCGTCCACCGTTCCATGCTCGACGACTTTGCCCGCATACATCACGGCCACGCGATCCGCGACGTTAGCCACCACCCCAAGATCATGCGTAATGAATATGACGGACAACTGCCGTTCCTTCTGGATTTCCTTAATAAGATCGAGGATTTGCGCCTGAATCGTTACATCAAGCGCCGTCGTCGGCTCGTCACATATCAGTACCTCCGGATCGCATGCAAGAGCAATAGCAATGACGATACGCTGACGCATTCCGCCGGAGAACTGGAACGGATATTGATCGAATCGTTTCTCCGCATTCGGAATGCCTACAGCCTCCATCAGTTCCAGCGCCTTGGCTTTGGCATCCGCTTTGCTTAGCTGCTGTGAACGAAGCGCCTCCATAATCTGTTTGCCAATCTTCATTACCGGATTTAGAGACGAAAGAGGATCCTGAAAGATCATCGCGATTTTAGAGCCCCGGATTTCAGTATATTGCTTCTCTGTATACTTCGTCAGATCTTGTCCTCTATATATAATGCTGCCGCGTTCGATAACGGCATTTTTCGATAATATCCCGACAATGGCCTTGTTCGTCACCGATTTTCCCGAGCCGGACTCGCCTACGATTGCCAGCGTCTCGCCTTTATGCAATTCAAAATCGACCCCGCGCACGGCCTGGACCTTTCCTGCAAACGTTTTGAACGAGATTTGCAGATCATTTACTTGAAGAATCATATCGTTATGTGTCGTCATCCTAGCTCCCCCCGCGCTATTATTCTTGGCCTCTCAAAGTTGGATCGAATGCATCCCGCAAACCGTTGCCGAACATATTGAACGACAACATCAACATCGAAATTACAATTGCAGGAAATAGCGTCAAGTGAGGATGTTCGAGCAACACCTTCTGACCTTCCGAAAGCAAGACGCCGATGGAAGGATCAGGAGCAGCGATGCCGAGTCCTAAATATGAGAGGAAAGCTTCCGTAAAAATAGCACCTGGAATCGCGAGCGTCGCTTGTGTAATGATCGGGCCGATCGCATTTGGCATAATATGTCTGAAAATCAATAGACGATCACGCGCCCCCATCGTACGGGAAGCCAATACATATTCCTGACCTTTATATTTATAGAACTGCGCCCGAATCATGCGGCTCATGCCAATCCAGCCTGTAATCACCATCGCTAATATAATCGGCACTATACCTGCACCCATAAGCATAACAAACAGAATTACGACGACTAAGCTAGGGATTCCACTCAAAATCTCAATAATCCGCTGCATGATCATATCGACCGCTCCGCCATAATATCCGGAGATTGAACCATATGTAATGCCGATCAGCATATTAATGAGGACGGCTAAAAATCCGATTAAGAGCGATATCCGGGTACCTGTCCATAATCGTGTCCATTGATCGCGCCCTAATGCATCAGTACCCATCCAGAAATATTTGTCCTTTGCCCCTTTCAACTGATAGACGTCTACTTTTGCCTGTACCATCGGAATTTTATTACCACGATAATCAAGCTCGTATTCTTTAAACACTTTCACAATCGAGCCTTTATATTTTTCTTCCATGCTTGTTTTTTTCACATCCATGACTTTCGTTCCATCCCATATCCCCAGCTTCTCTAGCACCGGGACACGCGGGGGCAGTAAGCTCCAATCAATATGTTGTTCCCTATAGGAATAAGAGCTGATCATTGGAGCAATGATCGCCAGTAGAACGATAATGCCAATCACAATTGCCGCGATGGTGGAAGCCTTGCTCCGGCGGAATCGCAGCATCGCATCCTGTAGAAATCCAATCGCCTTGCCTTCAAATTTTTCATCAGCGATAGGCTTGTCCCGTTGTACGAATTCGAATGGGTTCCGCTCCTTGTTGTGCTCCGTATTCTGGCTCGTCTTCATTACTTCTTCCCTCCCATTCGAATTCGCGGGTCAATAATGCCATATGACAAATCTACGACTAGAATACCGATAAGAGCAATTAAAGAATAGAAAAACATGACGGCAATCGTCAGTGGATGATCCAATGAATTGATGGAATTTACAGATAAAGAGCCAATACCTGGCACGCTGAAAATATTCTCAATTACGATTGCTCCCGACAATATGGAGAAAAACATAGGAATAATAATATTCGACAGCGGAATGAACGAGTTGCGTATCGCGTGACGTACGGTAGCCTGCATATGCGATAAACCCTTCATTCTTGCCAGCAGCATATAATCTGAATTAATTGTTTCACATAATTCGGCACGCAAATACCTTGCAATGACGGCAATCTCTCCAAACGATAATGCCAGTACCGGCAAGATCATGGATTTGAACTTATCCCAGGTGATCCCTTGATCCGTTGAGAGCAGAATCGGCAGCAGCTCCAACTTAAAAGCCACCACATATTGGAGCAGAGCGGCAAATACAAAGGAAGGAACGGATATGAACAGAACAACCATTAAGTTAATCCCATGGTCGGTCATCGTATTCTTCTTCAATGCCGCTATGATTCCGCACATAATGCCTATTGGCAGCGTAAAAATAAGAGCCAAAATATTTAACTGGATCGTGATCGGAAGTTTCTCCTTAATAATATTAAATACCGGAACCTTCGGCTGGACTTTAAGCGAATCTCCGAAATTGAAAGTAAGGAAATCCCCCAGGAAATATACGTATTGAACAATGAGCGGCTTATCCAAATGATATTTGGCTTCCACCCGTTCCCGAATGTCCTTAGGCAATAACGGATCGTCTACGATGCTACCGGGCATAGCATGAATTAGAAAGAATAGCAGGCTAATGATAAGAAATAGGGTAATAGCCATGGCAATGAGTCTTTGCGATATGTATCGTAACATAAGCCTGGAACTCCTTTTCCGCAAGGTAGGAGACCTTGCGCAACCGCAAGGCCTCCTCTGTTCTGGTATTAGTCGACAATGTCAGCTTGAAGTATAGCAAAACCGACTTCTGGGAAGTACTTCCCTTTTGTAGCCAAATGAACTCGATCTAGGAAGATCCTAGCATTATTGTTTTGGAAGAGCGGAATTTGCGGCACATAATCGGCTATCATCTTCTCCATCTCCCCTAATGCCTTCAAACGTTCCTCTGGCTTCAAAAGCAAATCACCTGTCGTAGTCCGCTTCTGCAGCGCGTCGAAAGCGTCGCTGGAAAAGCGATGGTTGCGGTTCGGGAAGTCCTTCGTCCATACCTTCATGCTGCCCCATGGATTGAACGGGTTTTGTGTCATGGAGCCGATACCCAATTCGTACTTTCCTTCTTTGTAAGCGTCGTAAGCTGATCTCGGTGGCATTCCTCTAAGCTTAACGGTCAGCTTATCCTTGCCGAACAGGTTCTCGTACGCTTCTTGCGTTACTTCGGCTGTGCGCTTCATTTCTTCCTGCGCATCGAAGTAAGTAATTTCAATCGTGATTTTTTTGCCGCCGTTCGCCTGATAGGCCTTTTCGAAATACTCCTTCGCCTTATCCGGATCATAGCCCGTTCCTGGGACTACGGCTAACTTCGCTTCTTCGGAATCACGATAACGCTTGCCCTCTGTATAGTCTCCTACGATACATATCGTGGAGATATAATATGGAGCCGGTTTGAACGTTTTAAAAATCCCTTTTGCAATTTTATCGCGATCGATCCCATAATACAGCGCTTTGCGGAAATCGTTGTTTTTCAAAATCGGGTTGCTGTCCGATTCCGAGTTTACGTAGAAGCCCCATACTCCATTAGCTTCTGTATAGGCGACCCGAGGATCCTCACCATATTTATCGAATTGTTCGCCGCTAATAGAAACGAAGTCTATTTCCCCTTTTTCCCACAATTGAACGCGTGTTGAGCTTTCCGTGACAACACGGGTTTCGATGCGGTCAGGCTTATAAATTGCCGCTAATGGCGAATCCGGGTTCTTTTCAAACGTATGATGCTGGTCGCGCACCCACTCCGTTAATCGATACGTTCCAGAAGAAGGAACCTGTTCTACCGTTGTTCCGTAAGTCGTTTCCGTTCGATCAGCCTTCATGCCGCCCTCATAGAGCTTTTCGTTAACGGGAGACGTCGCCCCGCCGTTCGCAAAGGCGCCGTAGATATCAATTTCCGGCATTTTCGATTCTAACGTAATTTCCAGCGTAGTATCATCTTTGGCCTTAATTCCGACATCTTCCCATTTTGCTTCGCCCTTAAAATATTTGTTAGCGTTTACAATAGGAATATCGTCAAATAATATGTAAGAGTTCTTATTGGCCAGCTTTGGATCAAGCAGCATTTTATAGGAATATTCATAAGTTTTCGCATTAATCGGCGTGCCGTCCGTCCACTTCAATCCATCCTTCAGCTTGAACGTCCATACTGTATTATCTGTTGAAGTAGGCAGATCAACCGCATGATTACCGACAAATTTTATATTGTCTGAAGGCTCGTCATAAATGATTTCCAATAAGTTCCCGTAAATATATTTCATCATATCTGCGGTTTCGGCACTGTTGTACGTATGCTGATTGAACGTATCCGCAGACATCGTAGAAAGCCGTAATACCTTCGGCTTATCGCTCGCTGCGCCTCTCTGCTCGGTCGTAACCTTACCTTCATTCTCTTTACTTCCCTGACTCTCTTGTCCGGCATTCCCGCTCCCGCTCGTGCAACCCGCGAACGTAAGCATCATCATGATAGCCAAAACAACCAAGAACGGTTTTTTTGGCAGCTTCATACAATCCCCTCCTGATTTTCTCATTTTTTTCAATTCATTATGTAAAATATGTGGGTAACAAAGGAAATAGAATGTTGGGTCGATTATGCCAACAAAATTGACACCTTGTGAAATAATGTGCCTTTGGATTGGATGGATGCGTTCACATTGTTGTAGGTTTGATATTAGACTGAGAGCCGATTCATTGAGGAAGATCATTACTTGTCGGTTGCTATATATGCGTATATACCACGAATCGACAACGATCTAATGCATACTTGTGAGGTAAATTATGGTACAGTTTTTTATAAATCTATCAAACTAAATACCCATAGTCAACAGTTAAATCACAGAATATTCCTTAGAATACTGGAATAAATGGAGAAATAGGAGGATTAATGATGGATTATGGCGAATATTTCCTAGTCATCAGATCAAAATATCTTCTCACTCGTCACATCCGAATCCTCCAACACATCTAGATACGAGCGAGTTTAAAGGGAAAGGATTTTTCGCCATGAAACGACTGCTGCTTGTTGTAACCCTCTTATTTGCCGTTGGTTATTCCATCTTAAACGGTCATAATTCCCTGCTTATAAATCTGTCGAATTCCTTCTTCATTATCGGTCTTATCTACCTATTGATCGCCTTGCTTGCTTACGTGCGGAACATCGGCTTTTTTAAATCATTGAGTTATCACCTCCATCGTAAGGAGAAGGAACAAGAACAGGCGGTTCATTACGATTCCAGTGACATATCGTCGTCTGGGCAGCCCAAAAAGAGAATGGCTCTGCATGAATATGCTGAATTGATTCACACAAACCAATGGTCAAGCAAAATATTATATTTGTATTCGATTCCGCTGCTGCTGTGCTCCTGCATATTGGCAATGTTCGCAGCATAAACAATACGCGTTCCATAACAGAACGGGGATTAATCAAACGCTATTCAATGTTTAAAACGTTCATTTCCATGTAATCACAAAGTATTAACCCGTCCAGCAAGGACGGGTCTAATCCTTCATCTCTTTTTGACTAATTGGACAAGGTCTGCTGTTGTACATGTTCCTGCTCGCTTGTCTCCGAATCTGTATAGCTTAATTGACGCAATGCTGGCCGCGTCATGGCACCAAATACAATGACTAACAAAAATATCCCAAAAATACGCACAACAAACTGGATACCTATCCCAGCATGCAGCAAATAAGCAACGAATGCGTAAGAAAGCGGTGTTAATCCGGTTACAATCGATATGAAAATACTCATTACTTTCCCTATCATATGATGGGGAGTGCTTGAATGAATGTACGTGAACAATGGGATATTCATAACCTGAATCAATACTCCAATCGTGAACAATACAAGCATAGACACGACTAAATGATGCACATATCCGAGTGACGTGTAAGCAATAACGATTAGAAACAACGAGCATAAAATAACAATTCCCGGTCTTGCGAAAGACTTTCGCAGCGATACAACAATGGATCCCAATATAAATCCGACTCCCAGCGAGACCTCTAACAGGGCTAACACAACTGCGTTCCCCTTGAAAATATCCTTAGCCAAAATCGGAAGCATTACCCCCATTGGACCAGTCACAAAAAAATTCATGATGAATCCAATTGCCATTAACGTGGGTAATGCGCAATGTGTACGAATATATTCGAAGGAGGAAGTCAATTCCCTCCACTTTGATTTCCTCGGTGTACTTGAATCATGCGATTGAATCCGAATAAAGGATATAAGCGTAGTCGAAATAATGATAGAAATAAGACTAAATAGAAAGACACCGGAAAAGCCTATTGTAATAATAAACGTGCTGCTGATTAAGGGACCTATGATTAAACTGTACTGATTAGCCATACGAAGCAGCGCGTTGCCTCTCTGGTAAGCCTTCTTATCAATGATTGACGTAATAACAGAGTCATAGGCCGGGCCAGCAAATGCATCCAGCACACCGAACAAGAAGGAGACGATGATAAGGAATAACGGGGTGATCATATCCAGCCAGTACATCGTCAGCAGTACCCCGATCGAGAGCACCTTCATCCATTGCGATGAGAGGATAATGATCTTTCGATTGACGCGATCTGCGATTACTCCGCCGTATATCATGAACAGCAGTCTCGCACCGGAAGAGGAGAAAAGGATCAAACCCAAATAACTGCGCGAGTCAAATAAGGTCACTGTCAGCCATTCGACAGCAACAATGTAAATATAATACCCAGGACTAACTAGAATTGCGGCGGTCAGCAGCAGCATGTAGTTCCTGTTGCTACGGAGATTAGTTGTTGTATTCATAGGCAGGCTCATTCATTCTGGATTCTTCATGCAAGATCAACTGAATCAACTCTTCCGGTTGCGGAAGAGCGGCATCTGAACCGGTATAGGTTCCGCTTGAAGCTTTATATCCCTCTGCCTGTACATTAACGAACAGATGTCCATCCGTCTTGAGGATTTCCACGTTCCGCTGCACGCTCGGCTGATTCCACATGGTGTTATTCATATTCGGGGCGATGTATATCGGGTTCGTATAGTTCAATACGCAGCAGCTTAACAGATCGTCTGCCATCCCGTGCGCCATCTTGGCCAAGAAGTCCGCAGATGCGGGAAGTATGAGGAAGATGTCGGCATCCTGAACAGCGTTGACATGCGGAGCTTTGAGATTTGTCGTAAATAGATCATCATAGACATGATCGCACAAATTGGCTAGTGCAAGCGTAGACACGAACTGCTTGGCATTATCGGTAACCACAATATCCAATTGACACTGAAAGCGGCCTTTAAGCGCGAAAATATAGTTATGTACGTTCAAGGCGCCAATTGTACCTGTAATCCCTATTAAGATTTTGTTATACGCTCGGCTCATAAGCATAATCCTCATTTACTAATGTAATGTACTTCTTAATACTCTTCTTGACTGGAGGACATGGTGTTGCGCCAGTCTCAATTCGTTCGAGCGGGCATGCATTCCCCTGGCATGATGGTCTGAAGAAGCATTTGGTACAAGATGTATCCTCATTGACTCCGCCTGTAACCCACAAGCTCCATTTCTCTTGATCAATGACCATATCCCCATTTTCAAGAATATCGCCTACATGATTCATTGGATTATTGAATGCAACTGTGCATTTGTAGATCATCCCGTCAGACCCGATTACACATGAGGATGGACTGGAGGCATAGCATTCAGAACCTCCTGGGCGCAAGTATTGCTTGTAGAAATCGAAATTAAATCCTTTTTCTTTCGCTTTCTCATAGAACGGAAACAGCATTTTCGTATCGCATAAATGGATGTCAGCTGTCTGTTCCCCTTTCAAATTCTGTATCGGCACGAAATGCAGCATGAAACGGGGATCGTCAACAAATGCACTGCTGACTAACGAAATATAGTTATCCATCACAGTCGACACTTCTTGATTGATATTGGAACGCAGTACAACATTGAATGGTCTATCGCTTTGCTTCATCTTCAATAAATTAGAGAAGATCGTATCAAATGTCTTCTCTCCGAATCGGCCAACTCGATAACTGTCATGCGTTTCCGCAGTCCCATCCAATGTGATTTGAAAGCTTCTCACATTCATCTCTAGCAGTTCCTCGAAAGTCTCACTATTAAGCAAATAGCCATTCGTTGTGATATTGGCGTGATATTGCACGTTGTATTTGGCGCAAATCTCCTTAATTGGAGCAGACATACGCTTTATGACATCGAATGATTTGAGCGGCTCCCCGCCAAACCAGCTAATGAGCAGCCGGCTATAATTTTTTACGTTTCTCTCCAAAAAGTTCAATATTCCTTGCTGCACTGATTCCTTCATTTCGGACTTCAGAAAGTCTTCATAACAGTAAGTACAACGGAAGTTGCAATCCTCATTTGGCAGTATTATTAACTGCAGCATACGGTTCTCAGCTAACATATTGTACTTTTGCGCAGTTGCCAGCTGAAATTCATTCACTCGATTCTTAACTAAGAAACCTTTATTTTGTAAATGTTGAATTAACCCACTGCGAACCTCATCTTGCGACTCTACTGCCTCAAGCTCCCTGACTTTCAACAGCTCTTCTACGATCTCTGCCTCTTCACCAGTGAACTTACTTATTTTCCCGGTATATGAATTATATAATCGCAAATATTCGCCGTCTGCGACACGTACATTGAAACGAGATGCCTTGAGCGTGCTGCTGTCCTGGATCGTTATATCTCCTCTTAATACCAATTGAATCCCTCCGCAGCTATTTAAAATACCTACCAAATTGAGAATTATGTACTCGCTCAGCATTGCTGCTGCTATTGCTATATGGATAACTGTCCTGCTCATTAGTGCAAGTAGAATCAGTAGAATAACCTCGATTTAAATAGATGTAAACGATTACAAAATAGGCTGGAGCCTATTTTGTAATCGTTTGGGATAAGTGCTTAACAGAAAATGTTGATTGTCTTGGATCCGCCTTCTTCGCCTTCTTTTTCAACTGAAAATGCCATTTGATTCACCTCCATAATTTGGTTTGTTTGCCACTTGCAAGTTCAGAATAATTCCATTTTATACTAAAGTCAACTCTTTTCTTGAAATTTTTTTTGGTATAATATATAACAAAATTAGGTTTAATCCATGTATGACAACATTCTATCTATTACCCTCTAATCGCTAAGTAAACAAGTTGTTTCCACACTGATGTTAAGTTGATTCACTCCCTTATTACGAACATTCGATATCACTCTCCACAACAAAAAGAGCCAAAATCCTGCAGGCAGAATAATGGCTCCCCAACGTATATGTTATCTGTTACTTGTAATCATGACTCTTCCTCTCGTTTCTTAAGGCAAATATTCATATCTTACGTCGACCCAAGCATTTTCGTTTGTGGCAAGACCTAACGTTGCAGCAACGCCTGGCGACAAATCGATCCCGGCAGGATTGAGCACCTTGCGACCCTGTGAATCCTTGCCATTGTTCCAATTGTTATAATAGGCAGCTGTTGAAGCAGGAGTACCCAATGCTAATCCAGAGCCGAATCGCCTAGGATTGCTTCCGTTGGCAGTATCCCAGTAATTATCATCGACATTCCAAGGGCCAACATCCTTCACTTCTACACCAAGGGCAGACATAACCGTATTTGGATTATAAACATTGACTACATACTTCGGATTGCCATACGTCCCTCGCAATTGGACTGGGATATTACTAATCCAGCCTTTATTCGCAAATTTAATATATTTATCAGGCAGTGCGACCTCATAGGAGCCGCTTATATCTGGATCATATTGAGTTGCAAAAATTCCAGAGATTCGCGGTACGTCAGCATTTGCACCGTATTTTGTCTTCAACCATGTATTTCTATATTCTTTCTCGTCTGCCCACCACTTCGTCACCCATTCTTCGAAGGCAATGTGCTTATCTTGGAGCAGACTCTGTAAGGCAGCATTCCGTACTTGAAATAAGGTGTCTGCCTTCGCGTTATAGCTGTCCACCGTTAGCGACTGCGCCTGCAGCTGCAGTGCTCTGGCTGAATTACGTTCTTTGAGCCCCATATCCTTTAGTTGTGTCATTTGCTGATCGGACAATCCCAGAGCCGTCTGAAGTGAGGCTACGTCCGCCTTCAGCTTGTCGTCCTTGGTCCAAAATAAATAATTCAATACTTCCTTGCTGTCCAGCAGTGGGTTCGATTGTTCATCAATTGCATTTCCATAAGCAGATCCCGTCGAAGCAAAGAGAGACAAAATGAGAGTAAAAAGCAACATGATGGTCATATTCCTTTTTAACATAAAATTCGCCTCCATATTTCATGGCATGTTTTCCGTGCTTATTCATTACTCGCAAAACGATACCTGCTTACGACAAATATGCCAGAAGGACCTTCCTTACTTGGTTGGATGAGCTCTAGCTGAATGGTTCTCCCGTCTTTGAGTGCGTATTGGACAACTTTCTTGGCTTTCTCATCTACAATAAGCTTCACATCAATGTCTTCATTAACTACGAGGCCTTCTTGTGTATGAGATACTCTCTCGATACTTGCTGCCAGTCTGTTAGTCCAGGCTTATGGCCTTCATCCACCTGTTTTTGCAAGTTATCTGCTTCTTGCTGCGAGAAATTTGTGCTCACCCAACCCTCACCCTTTGAAGGTGAACCTGAACAACCAATCAGTACAAACACTACAACTAAAAGTATGGCGCTAACGGAAAAGAAACCTGTCTTTACTCTCATATACGCGTCTCCTTCTCATCATTCGTATTTGTTTGTCACGCTGGCATGTTATAGACGCGCAAGTCTTGACCAATGTTTCTCGCATCACACCAAAGGCATCCCCCGCTCCTCAGTTTGATAGGGCTTGTCCCTCTTGTTGCAGTCCAACTGATGTATATCTATGACTACGTAATAGACCAATCAAACTTGACACAAACGTGAAAATAAAATAGCCGTTCAAGCTCATTGAGATGAAAGACTAGATTGTATCGATATGGAGTAGAAGAAAAGATAATCGGTAACCGAGGGGGGGGTATGCTGGAGTTATTGTAGCGTTCACACAAATACGAACACCTTATCGGGAAGCCGTGAGGCGGGGTATCCTCTGACACTCTCACGTGCCTCCCTGCACAAGCGTATTCTTGTGCATGCCTGAGGTGCTTCAAACTACATCAATTGCTTATGCAAGCTCACGAGTGCTCGCAGACAGATTCAAGAAATAGTTCAACGTCTTCTGAACTCGTTGAATCACTTGCTCCTGAACAGGCTGCCCTTCTGCTGTGAATTGTCTTGCATCGCCGCCGATGGAAATCCATTCTGGACAGTTAATTCCGTGTACATTGCGAACGATTGTCTGTAAATGCGTCAACGAACTGATACCAACCGCACCACCTGCAGAGCTAACCGACAAAACGACCTTATTGTTGAAATAGTCAAAGCTCAAATAATCGAGCGCGTTCTTCAGTACGCCGGATATACTCCCGTGATACTCAGGTGTAGCCAACACAATGGCATCAGCTGCGAGAACCGACTCTCTCAACAGCTTCACATTCGTATGCTGTTCTGCATCGTCTGGGCTGTAGAGAGGAAGCTGCAGTTCATTGAGATCAATGACTTGCGCCTCATGGCCTTTCTCCTGAATACTTGCTGCTAGATAACGAACAAGCTTCGTGCTTGTTGCTTCTTTACGATTGCTGCCAGAAATACATACGATGCGCATGATCGCACTCCCCTTCCATCATCATTCGGCTGACAAGCGTCTATTACGTCTATTAATCTCGAACGGGGATGATATATCCGCTGCCATTCACGCAGCGTTTCTTCTCTAGCAAAGTCAAGCCCTCCCAAGTAACACCCGGGATCTCCCGCTCGAAATGTGCTTCTGCTTGCAGAAATGCTTGTTCTTCTGTATCTGCTGTCAGCACACATACGAACGTTCCTTGCACCGAGGACGCTTCCAACCGATATATGTACATTTTTCCATCCCCTTCCCTATCGCACATCATACATAAAACCGGAATCATGCGTCAAGATGTCACATCAATTGAAATCATCTATCCCTCCTCCGCACATCTTGCAAATATACAAAAAAACCCGGCCAACCGCATGATGCGGCTTTGCCGGGCTTATCCAAAACTGCGTGAACCAGCAGCGTCTTATTGACACAGACGCGAAGCCAATTCGTACAGCTCCATATTGAATTCCTTCTTCGTGTTCACAACAAGATCGATGTCGGTTGCGACCAGCTCACCCTTAATCATACCGCAAGCCTTGCCGGATTCGCCTTCTATCAGCTGGCGAACTGCGAAGTCGCCTAGACGGCTTGCCAAGATACGGTCGAACGCTGTTGGAGAACCACCGCGCTGAATATGACCGAGAACCGTAACGCGCGGCTCAACAGTTGGGCAGCGTTCAATGATGGCGTTCGCGACATCTTCACCGCGTCCAACACCTTCCGCGACGATAACGATGCTGTGGCGCTTGCCGCATTCGAAGTTCTCACGCATACGACCTGCAACTTCATCGATGTTATGGTCAACCTCAGGTACAAGAATCGATTCCGCACCACTAGCAAGACCTGCATACAGCGCTATATCTCCACAATGGCGACCCATCACTTCTACGACGGAAGAACGCTCGTGGGAGCTCATCGTATCGCGAAGCTTGTTTACTGCGTCAACTACGATGCTGACAGCTGTGTCGAAGCCAATTGTATAATCTGTAAAGGAAATATCATTATCAATTGTTCCTGGCAGACCCATTGTCTTGATGCCAAGCTTGCTCAACTTGTTCGCACCTTGATAGGAACCGTCGCCACCGATAACAATCAAGCCATCGATGCCGTGCTTGCGCAAAATGTCTGCACCCTTTTGCTGGCCTTCTGGAGTTCTGAACTCTTGGCAGCGAGCGGATTGCAGAATCGTTCCGCCACGTTGAATGATGTCACCTACACTGCGAATATCCATTGGGCGAATATCTTCGTTCAATAACCCTTGATAGCCGCGCTGAACTCCATAAACCTCAATTCCATTGAATATAGCTGCACGCACTACTGATCGGATTGCAGCGTTCATACCTTGTGAGTCTCCGCCGCTTGTCAATACGGCAATCTTTTTTACAGCAGACATGATTCGTTTCCTCCCTCATAATCCTCAATACATATGTTTACGTATCCAAAGACTGTTCAACCAGAAAAATAATCTCATAAGCGGACTATTCTTCATGAGACGCTTGGATACTTGTTGAACCGCGGCCTGTTCCCTTACTTTCGGATCTGATAAATATAGAGCTAGCAGCCCTTCTATAATCATACGATGAAATCGTCCATCCGGCAGTGAGCTAACTCGCACCGTTGCAAGGTCTGCAAAGTGGCCAATCCGGTTCACGACCAAGCTCTGATCGTCGTAATAATTGCAGAAATTCAAGTCTCCGCCGGCACGATCTTCTTCTTGGTCAATTAAATAATCTAACATAATATGCAGTCCACATACATATGGAAAATATGCCTCTAGAATGCGGTCTGCATCTGCTTGCGTCAGACTCTCGTCCGCCGCAGCCAAAAATAACTGGAACACACCTAGTGTGGAGCCGGTCGCCGCAGCGAATTCATTCCAGCCCAGCTCCGTATAAGCCGATTCATGCAGACTCCACCAATCCAGCAGCGCCTGCTCCCGAGAATCCGGGTGAATATGCTTGTACACCTGAAGGTCTGTATACAGTCCGACGAGACGAACAATATGCGGCTGTGCGATTCCATACGCCGGCAGTGAAGCAATACTATCTCTGCACGTCTGTACTAGATCACGCAAATAGCCCCCGTCCTCTTGATCATCACGGAGCGCATAATAGTCTTTGAGCGGTTCGTCCGGTTGGACCGCATCCAGCATAGCCTGATGGAGCAAGCGGAAATCCTCCGCATCCATCGAGGTGCTTCGGTCGCACAGGTTGTCCAAATAGTCACTGATCGTCTGAAAAGCAACAATGAGCGGGATCAATATATGGCGTACATCTAACCTAGCCGCAGCGTATACAGCACCGCCCTCACAATGAAATTGCTTGCTAGCGATGCTCGCGAGCGCCTGCTTGCGCAGCTCCTCGTTCGGAATTCGTTCAGCCCGCGTCTGCCAGCTTGCCAACGATTGACGAACCCCCGGCAATATATACTTATATACGCGGTACATGAGTCCGAGCGGCTCTTTCGGAGCTCGCGTACGGCGTTGCCTCACCTGATTCAAGAAAATCCTCCGTCCTCTGTGTAGGTCAACTTCTACGAGATGATGTTACTCACACTTATTGAGTACCCATTTTAACCACACCTATTATATTACGAAGTGACTAATTGCACAAACGATTGCATGCGATATTCACTAGTGGTGATTTTTGGCATCTACGTCCTGATGAACCCGGTACCACAAATTCAAATCGATAATTTGCGAAGCAAGCTCTGCGATCTCGCTATTCAGCCGGCAGGAAGCCTCAAATTGCTCCTCCTCATTCAGCGCATTCTGCTTCAAAACAATCGTACGTTCCAGCTCTTTAATACGGTCGGGAATTCTGCCGCGAGTGTGTTCCCACTTGTCCATAATGAGCACTTGTTCGTCCCAGCTCATTCCATCCCAAGAATCCTCAACTATGGGCACTTCAATACCAAGCCGTTCGTCGAATTCGAACCAATCATTCACCATGCTGCCGCACCTCCGGTAAATAGGATGCATCATTAATGCTGTTAATGTACCATGCCGCTTGCGAGGATGTAAATGACGAAACCGCCCCAATCCACAGGAAGCATGCTATACTAGGGATTATTCCATTTTTACTTGCTCAATTGACAACTCCGATTTATACACATTCATCTACTTCATGGAGGGAACACGCATGGCGTATCCGGCACCCCGGAACACAGAAGCGCATTGGCTGCGCGCCTTTACATTTATGATCTTTATGACCTCTTCGGTCGTTGTATCGTATTTGCCGCTCTACTACAAATCATTGCAGTTTACAAGTGTCCAGATTGGGCTTCTCTATTCCATTGGACCGCTCATCTCTATCATTTCCAACCTATTCTGGGGCGTAACCAGCGATAAACTCGGTACGTTGAAAAAAGTGCTCATCACGTTGTTGGTCGCACAAATCGTATTATCTGTGGCACTTGCTCAAGTATCCTCGTACGGGTTGGTTGCTCTGCTTCTCGTTTGCTTTTATTTCTTTTACTTTCCGATATATCCACTGAACGACAGCTTCGCGATTATGACTGCGCAGGCTCAAGGCAAGAGCTTTATCGGCATTCGTGTTTTTGGCTCGATCGGTTTCGCTGTATCTGCACTCTTATTCGGATTCATATTACGCTCGGTAGGCGCTTCGTACAGCATATGGGTCATTGTTCTGCTTGGCTTGCTATCGCTGGGGCTTGCCTTCCCCCTTACGGATAAGCGCGCCACGATGAAGAAGATGGAACTGTCCGGACTGTGGGTTGTCCTGCGGCAGCGAGAAGTACTATTGTTCTTCCTGTTCGTGCTGCTGCTTGCCATCGGGCATCGTCTGAATGAAGCCTTCCTCGGATTGTCATTGTCCCAGATTGGGGCAGATGAATCTTTGGTTGGATGGGCTTGGATGCTCTCAGCGCTTAGTGAAATTCCAATCTTCTTCTTATTGAATGCCTATGGGGAGAAATTCAAGGAACTGCCGCTATTAGCATTCTCCGGGTTAACCTATACCATTCGGCTTCTGCTTATTGCAGTGCTGCAAGATCCAACATGGATTGTTTCTACGCAGTTGCTGCACAGCGTGTCATTCGGGATCTTTTATTTCGTTGCCGTTCGCTATATAAGCCGTGTCATTCCTGACGAATATCGTTCAACAGGGCTTGCACTGTATACGATCGTCTGGTCCAGCATCGCAGGGCTCATAAGCGGAACTTTCGGTGGAATCTTAATGCAATCCTTCGGCAAGGATGTGCTATATGAGGTTGCAGCAGGGTTCTCATTTATAGCCTGCCTCGGCTTTATAACTATGGCTATCATTGCCCGTCATAGTGAAACAGCGACAATCCAAGCGTCCAGCAGACACAGCTAATTGCATTTTTTCAACTGTACCGTATAATAGTAGTAGGTCTTAATACAAGGTCTTAAAGCAATCATACTACTCGTTCGGTGGAGGGTCACCAATATGACAACAACGTATGAGACAATAAAGGAAGTCATTCATGGGCGCCGCAGCGTTCGTCGCTACGATGAACGTCCAGTGTCTGTCGACGACATTAAAGAGCTTGTGGATTGTGCGCGTTACGCGCCAAGCGACACAAACTCCCAAACATGGGAGTTCATCGCCGTTGTGAATCGTTCGATGATCAAGCAAATCGAGCAGCTTACATGGGATGCACTGCATGCCAAGGCTCAAATAGCGGAAGAGCAAGGATTAAACAAGGAAGCGAGAATGCTGCTCAAGTCCTTCGGGCCCTATGCAACGGCCTTCTCAGACGCACCAGCACTCATTGTATGCTTAGCGACGCCTTACACTTCGAAATTCCGTGAGCGCATCTTCGATCCGATTCAACTGGTGCCGACTGCGGTATGGGAAGAAGAGGGCATTAAGAGCAGCTGCTTGGCCATTCAAAATCTGATGCTAGCCGCTCATGCGCAGGGCTTGGCTACCTGTCCAATGACTGGCCCTGTCCTACTGGCTGCTGATGCAATCAAGTCACTGCTTGACATTCCAGAAGACCGCCAGGTCAACATGGTGCTTGCACTCGGCTATCCGCTGGAAACACCGGCCAAGCTCCCACGCAAGCCGGTCGAAGAGATACTGCGCATCATTGAATAACAGGGCATGTCCACGTATCAATAGCACATGAAGCCCCTTAACTCCCCACAATAACTGTGGCGGAGCGAGGGGCTTCTCTTTTGGGAGATTCGTATTATTACTACTATAAGATCTGATATTACTGCCGGATCTATGTTCCATTCACTTCTGTAGCATCAAATACACGATGATCACCCATCAGTTTCCCCGCATGAAGGAGACGGAACTGGACTGGCGTCATTCCCTCTTGCTGCTTGAATCGATGAATGAAATAACTCGTGTGCATGAAGCCAACCTCCTGTCCCACCTGCTGGACAGACAGCCTCGGGTAAGCGAGTAGAAGCTGCTTCGACTTACGAATCCGCAGACGTATCACATATTGAAGCGGCCGCATATCAAGTGTTCTTCGAAACAGCTTGCATACATATTGCGGAGTAACACCTATCTGGTCGGCCATCTGCTGAAGTGTAAGCTCCTGATGAACATGTTCTTGAATCCACTCCAACAACGGCGTTAACGGATCATTATCCACGTGCCGCCCTTCCCTGACCAGAGTCTCCCATCCGGATTGAGTCCACGCCATAATCAGCTCATAGGCATGTCCTGACAGCATTGTGCCTTGTCCCTCATTGAACGAGGATCGGTTCAATAGAGCAATCGCCCTCTTGATTGGCTCTAGCGTGAGCTCAGGGTTCATTGGCGTAATCCTTGTCGATTGATACAATTGAGCCGCAGTCAGCAGCTCCTGCGATAAGCTTCCTTGAAATCCAAACCAATAGATTCCCCATGGCTCCTCAATTGGCCTATATTCATGCGGTATATGGGGAAATAAGATAACACCCTGCCCAGTCTCAACAACGATAGGCTCACTCATCCCCTTCCACCAGAACTCGCCACGGCCGGACGTGCATTGCAGCCACTGGTAATCAGGATATCCGCTCAGACGCACAATTTCCTGTTGGCTTACCCAGCTTCCTACCGTAGTTACAACGAGTGGCAACGACCGCTCACGTTCGCTGATCATTGGAAAATGAAAATGCTGCATTGACTTCACCTGTTTCGAGTTTCATATATTGTTATTTCAAATAAAATCGTTAGATTGATTGAGCGTCTTTTTTCATTTTATCATATATACAATCAACAGCCTTTTATATTCATATCGTGATATTGAGTCTATAGCATTTGAAGGGAAGATGAGAATGTCAGTAGAACGAATGAACCTGGTAGATCCGCACAATGAACAAGCTCCATTAACACTGAATGAATTATTGCAGTCACCTACTGTATTGCATCAACAACGCCTCCATGACCGTGCCTACTTCATTCCTTGTGCAAGCGCCTCCGAAGCATTGACGTACGAGCGCGGTGCATCGGCCTATTTCCAGCAGCTGAGCGGCACCTGGAAATTCAGCTACGCATCGAGTCCCGAGCAAGCACCGGCAGCGTGCTGGATGCCCCAGTACGATGATTCCGATTGGGACGAGATTCCGGTACCTTCGAATTGGCAAATGCACGGCTACGGAAAACCAGAATATACGAATATCCTCTATCCGTTCCCAGTTGAACCTCCCTTTGTTCCCCATGAGAATCCTACAGGAACGTATCGCAGGACTTTTTGGATTGAGCCAAGCTGGATGGAGCAGCGGGTCGTCCTTCGATTCGAAGGTGTGGACAGCGCATTTCGAGTATGGGTGAACGGGCACTTTATTGGCTACAGTCAAGGAAGCCGCATTCCTGCGGAATTCGACATCCGTCCCGCCCTGCAGCAAGGTATGAATCAAATTACCGTTCAGGTATACCAATGGTGCGACGGCTCCTATCTGGAAGATCAGGATATGTGGTGGTTAAGCGGTATTTTCCGCGATGTGTATTTGCTGGCCTTCCCGACGGAGCATATGTGGGACTTTACGGTTCGCACGCACCTGCTCGACAATGGTAAGCGTGCTCAACTGGACGTTGATGTCGAGCTCTGTATCAGCGAGGAGGCTGCGCAGTCACATACATTTGCATGGACATTATTGAATGCAGCCCGCCAGCCAATTTCGCCGGCGAACACAATCTTGGTATGTGATCGATGCCAGCAATCAGAGCCAATCATCCGGGTAAGCACTACCGTAGAAGCCCCTACACTATGGTCAGCGGAGACCCCTTATTTGTATCATCTCGTGCTGGAGCTTCGAGACAAGAACCAAGAGGTCATTCAAGTAATCTCGCAGCGAATCGGATTCAGAGAAGTGAAGCTTACCGGTACGAATCTTCTCGTAAACGGGAAGGCCATCATGTTCAAGGGCGTCAATCGGCATGAATTCCATCCGGATCATGGACGTGCGATTCCCTATGCCACAATGGTCGAAGATGTGCGCTTAATGAAGCAGTTCAACTTGAATGCTGTGCGGACCTCACACTACCCGAATGATCCGCGCTTCTACGCCTTATGTGATGAGGCAGGGCTATACGTAATCGACGAAGCGGACTTGGAAACACATGGATTTCAAGCTGCCGGGTGTTGGTCACTGCTCAGTGAGGATGAGACGTGGAAACAAGCCTATGTGGAGCGAATGCAGCGGATGGTAATCCGTGACAAAAATGCGCCGAGCGTCATCATGTGGTCACTTGGCAATGAATCCGGCTGCGGGCCCAATCATGCAGCCATGGCTGAGTGGGCACAGCAATATGATCCGACTCGCCCCGTTCATTACGAAGGCGATTGGAGCAACATGCTTGAGCTCGGCATCCGCTCAACGATGTACCCAACACTCGAAGCCATTGAGAAGGTTGTCCAGTCTGATGACGATCGTCCGTATATTTTATGTGAATTCGCGCATGCAATGGGCAACGGCCCGGGAGCGCTTAAGGACTACGTGGAAATGTTCTATCGCTACCCGAAGCTGCAAGGTTCGTTCGTCTGGGATTGGGTCGATCAAGGCATTCGGCGTGAGCGAGAGGATGGCCGCCAAGAAATGGCGTATGGCGGAGACTTCGGCGAGCTTATTCATGACGGAAACTTCTGCTTGAATGGACTCATCGACGGAGACCGTAAGCCGTGGCCCGCTCTGCATGAATACAAAAAAGCGATCGAGCCTGTCAAAGTCTATGCCAGCAGTGAACCAGGAGAATATATCATCGAGAACCGGTACGACTTCCTTCCATTATCATGCTTGCGCGGTCACTATTCCATCATTGCCGATGGTGAACTAATTGCCGAAGGGACATTCGAGGTACCCGAAGTAACTCCACGTGAGCGCGCTGCATGGCGGTGGGATGCGCGGACAGCGATTCGAGCCGCGTTCGGCCATACGATATCTGAACCGGCATTTCAACATATGTGGCTTCGGTTCTCCTTCCGTTCGGGTAGCGGCACTTATGGCACAATCCCCTGGCTCCCTGTGGGTCATGAAGTGGCATGGGCTCAATTTGAGCTTGAGCCTTCGCAGGTTCTTCAGCTACAGCATACCGATTGCATACAGGAGACAGCAGCCTCCTCTACCATATCATCGTCTAAGAGCAGCCTGACATCCGGCTTCGGTATTCATACTGCCCCTGCAGGCATGATGTCGCTGAAGCCCATTTCGATCCATGACCAAGGAGCTAGCCTCATCCTTACAGGCAGCAGCTTTACTATGGAGATCAATCGGTCAGACGGAAGCCTTCTCTCTTGGCGTTTCCATAATACAGATTTGCTAACTGGCAGTCCCCGCCTTCAATTATGGCGTGCCGTTATCGATAATGATCGCTATCTAGTGAAGGATTGGCGGAATGCTCGACTACATCAATTGAAGAAACGGATAAAACAGGTGACCATCGATTCATCACGCGCAGCAGAGGGGATGATTACCGTAACGACCTGCTTCCGGTTAGGAGCACCTGCCTTCATGTGGGGATTGGCCTGTGAGCAGATCATGACCATACAAGGAAATGGGATCATACAGCTGCACATTGACGTACGGCCTGAAGGATGCCATCCAGAGGTTCTCCCTCGTTTTGGCTACGAGCTTGGCATCCCTGCCGGCTTGAATTCCTGCAGCTGGTATGGACGCGGTCCAGGCGAAAGCTATGTCGACAGCAAGGAAGCAGCTGCAATAGGCTGGTACGAAGCGAAGGTCGATGATCTTATGGTGGCATACGAGAAGCCGCAGGAGAATGGCAATCGTACAGATACAAGATGGGTATCTTTTGTGAACACTCAAGGCACGGGACTATTCTTTACAAGCAGTTCTGGAGTGGATACCTTTGACTTTAGCGCCCATCGCTACTCGGTCATGGACTTGGAGAATGCCGCCCATCATGCTGATCTAGTGCCTCGAAGCGATATTGTTCTTCATCTGGACAAAGCACAGAATGGTCTTGGTAGCAACAGCTGCGGCCCGAGAGCGCTCCCTGAGCATGAATTGAAGTGCAAGGACATGTCATTCAGCCTGCAAGTGATCCCATTCAACTGTGAGACACTGTCTCCGAGGCAACTTGCGCGGCTCGTGCACAGCGGTATTTTATCCTAATCAAATCCATGACTCTCGGATCGAGCAAATATCTTTATGAACAAGTCCGATGAACAAATAGGGTACTGGCTAACAAAATAATGGGTTCAGGCTACTGCGATCAGATGAGAACATAAAAAAGCAGCCATGCTCAACATGAACATGGCTGCTTGGCGTTGCTAGTGCACTATTTATAAATGACAGCCCTTAACGGGACAATTCATTATAATTTAATGACATTAGCTGCTTGCGCACCGCGATTGCCTTCAGTAATATCGAACTCTACTTCTTGGCCTTCGTCAAGTGTTTTGAAACCGTCGCCTTGGATTGCGGAGAAATGAACGAATACGTCTTCGCCGTTTTCCACTTGGATAAATCCGTAGCCTTTTTCTGCGTTAAACCATTTTACAGTACCTTTCAAAGTCAAAACCTCCTCACTTCTTCGCCCTGACAGGCGAATAGTAATATTATACTTAAGCAAAAAGTCAAACGCAACTTTTCCCACAAAAAAAGATTTCTAAAAAAATTGCAAATAATGTGATCAATATTGCGGTTTTCCAGTGAAATCAGATTTGATTTCATTTAATGGCTAAGGTATCATGATCGGTAAGACGAACTGCTTGGCAATACCGCTTACAACTTAGAGTGACAGTGCCCTGCACCAAGAAACGAGGGAACCAAATTATGATGAAGAAACATGTTATTTATAAAAAGGATAACTGGAATATGCTTACGGTTGAAGTACAAGGCCGTTATATCGTATTGCGTGAAATATCCGAACAATGGGGAGAAGAATGCCATAACTTCTTGAGCCGTCCGGCCTTGATGCATTGGGCTGAACAACGCTTTCCTAAAGAAGATTACGTAGGCAAGGAAGAAGAATGGAACGAGATCATGGACAAATTCAAGCAAGTATAAAGGCAGGATGCTTATGAATTCATCAACGAACCTTATTTTTGTTTTGCTTGCATTTTCACTTGGAGTGATCCTAGTCTGGAAGAGAGACACGCTGCCAGAGAAGCTGCGCAGGCCGTTGGCAATTACTGCATTATGCTTGATTACATTCGCCTTCTTCCTAATTGTCTATTCTTTTTTTGCGCTCGGCAGTTAGCTTCATCAACGAACAAGCACAGCCGCCCGCAACAAATAGTTTGGCGTTCTCTGGTCATACTACCCTACAGATTAATCGGTGAGTGCACACAGCACCATTGCCGCACGGCAACGCTACCGGAGGGGGATATATGGCCACGACACGCCAATTGGTTATTGGGCTGGTCACCTCTGCCATCATGGTGACCAGCCTACTGTCTGCTTCAACAGCCGCTAGTTATAAGCAAGCGACAGCGAAGCCATTATCGCAATATCAATATATGAGGAGGGTACATATGGAACAAGTATGGAAACGTTCAGAAGTCCCACAGGATGTCCGCTGGAAATTGGAGGACTTATTCGGATCACAAGCAGAATGGGACAAAGAATTCTCGCTGGTTAACCAGCTGTTGGATAAAATGAAGCAATATCAAGGCAAGTTGAATGATGCGGAAGCACTGAAGAATTGCTTTGAGCTGGAAGACGATATTTCCCTACATACAGAGCGCCTGTACGTATATGCGAGCATGCGCCATCATGAAGACACAGCGGAACCTGGATATCAGGCATTGTCCGAGAAGGCCAAGCAATTAAGCGTAACAGTTGGGGAGGCTCTCTCTTTCATTACGCCTGAAGTTCTGTCCTTGTCTGATGAGCAATTGAATGCCTTCATTCAAGAACCGAAGCTGGCTGCTTACCGCTTCACGTTGACTGAAATGCAGCGCCAAAAGGCACATATTCTGTCCAAGCAAGAAGAAGCGCTGCTCGCGCAAGTTGGAAGCATGTCCAAGGCGCCTGAGACCATTTACAGCATGCTGAACAATGCCGACATGAAGTTCCCAACGATTAAGGACGAGAACGGCAAGGATGTAGAGCTGACACATGGCCGCTACATTCAATTCCTTGAAAGCCGCAACAGCGAAGTTCGCAAGGCTGCTTTTGAAGGCGTATACGGTACATATCGCAAGCTTCGCAATACAGTTGCTTCTACACTCAATGCGAACGTACAGAAGAACCTGTTCTATTCTCGTGCACGCAAATACCCTTCCACATTGGAAATGTATCTGTACGGCGACAACATTCCGAAGGAAGTATATACGAATCTGATTGACACGATCCACAAGCACTTGCCGCTTATGCACCGCTACATGAAGCTTCGCAAGCAGCTTCTGGGTGTGAAGGAACTACATATGTACGACCTATTCGCTCCGGTTGTCGATGAGTTCGACATGAATATTACATTCGAAGAAGCGAAGGCAACTGTTAAGGAAAGCTTGAAGCCGCTTGGTGAATCGTATCTGAATGTGCTTCAAGATGGTTTCGACAACGGATGGATTGACGTTTATGAAAATGAAGGCAAGCGTACTGGCGCATACAGCTGGGGCGCATACGGCACGCACCCTTACGTGCTGTTGAACCATAAAGACAATTTGAACAGCATGTTCACATTGACACATGAAATGGGTCACGCACTACATTCGTACCATTCGGACAACAACCTGCCATATCGTGACGCACAGTACACCATCTTCTTGGCAGAGGTTGCTTCCACGTTAAATGAAGCGCTGCTCATGGATTATATGCTGAAGAAGACAACGGATAAGAAAGAAAAGATGTATCTGCTTGCGTACTACATCGATCAATTCCGTACAACTGTATTCCGTCAGACGATGTTCGCTGAATTCGAGATGATTATCCATGATCACGCTGAGAAAGGTGAAGCACTGACACCGCAGCTCCTCTGTGACGTATACTATGACTTGAATAAGAAGTACTACGGAGATGACATGGTCATCGACAAAGATATCGAGATGGAATGGGCACGTATTCCTCACTTCTATACAAGCTTCTACGTGTTCAAATACGCTACAGGCTTCTCGGCTGCACAAAGCTTCGCGAAGCAAATTCTCGAAGAAGGTCAACCGGCAGTCGATCGTTACACAGGCTTCTTGAAGAGCGGCGGCAGCGACTTCTCGATCAACATTCTGAAGAAGGCCGGCGTAGATATGTCCACTCCGAAGCCAATCGAAGAAGGCATGAGCTTGCTTGAATCCCTTATCAAAGAGATGGAACAGCTCGCTGCAAAATAAATGTAAAAGAGACGCTAGACAGCCTAACTAACTGCTGTCTGGGCGTCTCTTTTTTTGTCAGCTATCCTGTCACATCCCCTCTTGTATCAAATCGAGTAATTCCCAGGGACACGATGCGTGCTAATAGGTAAGAAGCGAAGAAGTTGATATAGCTGCGCTATGCGATTTCGGTTCCATCGAACGGCCAGCTTCGCTGTACGCCTGCCCCATCCAGCTCCGCTTGATAAGCGCTGAGATGCTGCTTATCCTCATAGACCTTGCTAGGAATGATCCCTTGCTCAATCGAATAAGCGATCAAGTGACCGACGGATTCTCCAATATTCCATTCGGTTGGATGCAAGCGATAGCACCCGTTAGTGAGCTGAGTCGTACCGATATTTTTGCAAGCAGGCAGAACATTCGTGACCCGCTTCGGAATGAGAGATCCAAGCGGAATTTCATAAGGCAAGGTCGGAATATAGCAGCTTCGTCCAGTCTTGGTTGTTGTATGCAAATCCATAGAATAATGCCCTACTCCTACACTATCCTCATATCGGCGAATGCCAAGTCCCTGCCCCTTGCGGAGCTCCTTGCTCACATCATGTTCCGTTATTGTATATAGGGCTTGAATTCTTCTCGATTCACGAATGTAAGCCGACTTAGCAAGGCCATCATCAGTGCCGACAGATGGACGATACAAGCGGAATTCGGGGTACCCTACTCCACCATCTTCACGTGGCGCTTCTGTCTGAAGCCAATATAACAGAGACAAGCTTAACTGCTTAGCCTCCTCAACAATCGCATCCCGCTCTTCATAACTCATCTCAACAGGAGATGCAATGGAATAATCATTTTGCGGCCAATTAATTAAGGACAGATCTCCCTCATAATGGCCGTCCCGAAACTGCGATGCGTCCACAGCACGGCGATACGTCCACAGAGGCAGCGGGTCTATACCGTCGGGCAAGCAAATGAACTTGCGCAATTCATGAGTCGCATTTGGCTTTGTATCCCACCAACTTAACAAAGGATAAGGCGATCCTTCATGGTGAAAGCTTCTCCACCAATCATAACTTGCCGGCTTGGCAATCGGCTCATTGCGTTCAGCGGCGTTGGCATCCAGCTTCTCCAGCGACATCACTACTGTAAACGCTTGCAAATCAGCTGGGTCTGCTTCTGTTAGCGCATGAGGCTCCCCTGTCATCTGCTGTGATTCAGCACCAACGATATATTCAACACCTGCGAGCGGCAGCACGTCACCACATTCTGTTGCATCTACGTAATATTGTCCAGTGAGTACTGTCTTCTCTCCTGTAATTCGATTGAGCACGGTGATGTCTTGTACGGCATCGCCTTGCGTGTGCGCTTCAAGCGGAACCGTATGATACAAAATGTGCAGACGCCCTTCCTCAACGTGAGGGCAAAGCCACGCTTGCAGCAGATCATGCGCAACATTCGGCTCGTGACACAGCCGGCTTACCCATCCATTCCCCGGATTGAAAGTATTGTCGTATGCATCTCGATCCTTCAGCAGCTCTGGCTTCACAAGTGCAGCATAATAACTCCGAATCTGATTGCGGAATGCTCGATAAGCAGCCGTACATCCTGTTTGTTCAATCCATGGGTGTTCATCTGGTGGAACTGCTTGACTGGTAAGCTGGCCGCCAATCCAGTCCGTCTCTTCTGTCATGATCACTTCTAGACCCCGATTCGCCAGTGTCCAAGCTGCCAGCGTTCCCCCAAGCCCTCCACCAATAATGACAACGTCTGCCTTCCTCGTATTCATGAATGCCCCTCCATTCACTTCCAGATCATTCCTCCCCATGATCATATCATGACATGTCTGTATTATGAATCCTTATTCCATAATGAAAATATTTGATTGGAGCAACCATTCAACTTGTGGCGAATGAAGTCGAACATTATACTGAGAATAGATACATAAACATAATGGTAAGGAGGCTACCTGCAATGCGTATTCAATGGTCCCTGCTAGCAGGACTTATATTTGCGCTCATTACGGCGATATTCGCAGTCATTAACGTGAATCCAGTACAAGTGAATCTCTTGTTCGGCACGTTCGATGTACCGCTTATTCTTCTCATTTTGGGCTGCACCCTGCTTGGAGCTGTAATTGTCGGTTCATACAGCATCTACCTGCAGTTCCGCTCCCAGAAGAAGATTAAGCAATTGGAGCATCAGCTTGCTCAATATACAGGCGACGCTGACACTAGCTTGTTCGAGAATCTTGAATCGACAAACAACCTGGAAGAATTGCATCCTCATGGCGACAGCATGACAAATGAGGATTTAACGGGACTCACATCAAGCACAGCCAATTCGAGCAAGATTGATCACTAGCACCAGTACTTGCATTGGTACTTGCATTAGTACTTGCATTAGTACTAGTCTCAGAACTAGTATTTGCATTAACATTAACACTGATTAACACTGGTATTTAGCGTTTAGCGATTAAATCGTACCCATTTATCATATCAAGGAGGAATACAGTCATGACTGCACCCGATCATTCAACTATTTCATCACAACCCTTCCAAGCGATAATTGACGAAAAATACGTAACTTCCTTCCTGCTCGAATTGCTTAATACACCGAGTCCAACAGGCTATACCCACCATATTATGGCCCGCATTGGCCGTGAAGCGGAACAACTCGGATACGCATTCGAGCAGACTCAAAAAGGCTGTGGCGTCATTAAGGTAGCAGGAGAGAAGCACGATTCGAACAAAGTCATCGGATTGTCTGCCCATGTCGACACGCTGGGTGCTATGGTACGATCCATCCATGCTGATGGCACACTTCGCTTAACTTCCCTAGGCGGATATATGTCTAGTTCCATGGAGAATGAATATTGCCACATACATACTCGTGATGGTCGTACATACACAGGTACAATTATGACGAACCACCCTTCTGTGCATGTATACAGCGACGCACGCGAATACGCACGTGAAGAGAAGAACATGATTGTGCGCATCGATGAGCTTGTACATACCAAGAAAGATACCGAGGAACTTGGCATTCGCACAGGTGATTACGTTTCATTTGACGCACGTCCTGTACACTTGCCAAATGGATTTATTAAGTCGCGCCATCTGGATGACAAAGCTAGTGTAGCTGCCTTATTCGGATTGCTGGAGAGCATGAAGCGCCACGCATGGCAGCCAAAGCACGATATTGTCATTTTCATTACGAATTACGAAGAAATCGGACATGGCGCATCCTACATTCCCCAGGAAATAACGGAGATGCTTGCTGTTGATATGGGAGCTATGGGCGATGATCTGTCTTGCAAGGAGACGGACGTGTCCATCTGTGCGAAAGATTCATCCGGGCCTTACGACTATATGATGACGGGCACTCTTATTGCTCTGGCAGAACGAGAGGGAATCGAGCATGCAGTTGATATTTACCCTCACTATGGTTCCGATGCTTCAGCTGCGCTTCGCGGTGGCAACAACATCCGTGCTGCCTTAATTGGGCCAGGCGTTCATGCCTCACATGCGATGGAACGCACTCATCAGCGGGCAGTAATCAATACAGCACGCTTGATTGCTGCATACATCACAGAGGAATAAGAACCTGATCCCTTATAATTAATGCTGTCTAAATGCCAACTCTGAAGCGAGTGATATCAGCCTGTCTTCTACCTAATTACATATAAGCAGCATGGAATGAAAGGGAGGTTCGAAGGTAAGATGAAACAGCAATTTGCAGCGTTATGGATTAACCAGCAAACGGATGGGACGCTGGATGTAAGTGTTCAAAAATGTACCCCCGAGCAATTGTCAGCGGGAACCGTAACGATTCGTACCGCGTATTCTGGATTGAACTACAAAGACGCGCTTGCCTGCTCACCAACAGGAAATATCGTAAAATCATACCCCTTCATCCCCGGAATTGATGTATCTGGGGTCATCATTGAATCAGAGGATGAACGATATTCGGCAGGACAGCGTGTACTGGTAACGGGATATGGGCTAGGCGTAACCCATACGGGCGGTCTCAGTGAGATTGTGCGCGTACCAGGCGATTGGATCGTTCCACTCCCCGATTCGCTCAGCCTAAGGGAAGCAATGATATTCGGCACAGCGGGTCTCACTGCTGCTCTCGCTGTCGAACGGATAGAACGCCATGGTATTACAACTGATAAAGGCCCTATCCTTGTTACTGGTGCAACAGGCGGAGTCGGCTCCATCGCAGTCTCTATGCTGGCACAGCTCGGATATGAGGTTGCCGCTTCTACAGGTAAAGCCCAGTATGAAGAGTTACTTCGTTCTCTTGGTGCCAAGCAGATTGTTGCACGTGAGGAACTTCTTCCAGAGCGGCCTCGGGCTCTCGATAAGCAGCGCTGGGCAGGAGCGATCGACGTCTGTGGCGGCGCGATTCTTGCCTCTGTCCTAGCGTCCCTCCATTACGGCGGGGCTGTGGCCGCAACAGGAATGACGGCTGGTGGAACTTTGCCGGCTTCTGTCTTCCCATTTATTCTGAGAGGGACCGCCTTATATGGCATCGATTCTGTATTCGTACCGAGTACAGATCGTGTCCGCCTCTGGTCACGAATCGCGGCGGAGTGGAAGTCATTCACCCATACCCCGAACTGGATTCATGAATTGCAGCTGACTGATGTCCCTGGTTATCTCAACCAGTTGCTCCAGGGCCAATCATCTGGGAGAGCCATCGTCAAGATTGGCGAAGATGAATAACAGTATGAATTGCGATTGATCGGCAGAATTGTTGAACGGTTTGCCGTACGAAAAAAAGAGCAGGAACCTCACATGGGGACTACCCACTGAGGTTACCTGCTCTTCTCTTATTCGCCTAAGTTTGTTGCGACTTGGCACGATCCCAGCGTACGAGCATCTCTTGAGCCATTTGCTCCAGCGAGCCTCGAATGCCAACCTTTGGGATGTTGATCTGCGTATCAACGAATGCTCGGTTCGCTGACATGAGCGAACGTTTCCAGCCTGGACACCGAGCAAGGAATTCTTCCGGATTGGCCATCTTCACTCCCAGGAAGGATTGGCCCATCATATCGTACACTTTAATTTCTTCTACCTCTGAACCACAATACTCTCCCTGCTGCCCCAAGCGAGGCTTGATCATAGAAGGCATCCGCTGTCAGGATGACAGCTGGCTTAGGGACTAACATGCGGTATGCGCAATATACACCGCACATACCGAAAAATACGACACTTACTCCCCCTAGAAGCACGACTCCACCTTGATCTTGCATGAGCATGACCATTCCAATCGCAATAAACACTATGGAACATAGGAACATGGCGACTAACTTGCGCTTGCTAGGATATATCACTATATCATGTGGTGCTGGTTCATACTTCCCCCTCATACGAACGCTTCCCTCACTCCGCTGATATTCCATCGTAGTTGTTTCGATCGCTATAATCATCGATGAACTAAGGTATATTCACATTCACTCGAACCAGCAGCATTATTTCGACTTCTCAGCCTCGATTTGCTCCGCTAGCTCGCTTAAATAAGTCCATCTCTCCATCAAATGCTCCAAGAGCTTCTGAGCCTCCGCATCTTCCTTCATCAGCTCCTGCAAGCGTACTGAATCATTGAACGCTTGTTCCATATCTTGCTGGATACGTTCAATATTGCTTTCCGCTTCCATGATTCGTTCCTCAATCTGTTCATACTCCCGCTCTTCCTTGTATGACATCTTGAGCTTAGGCTTGCGCTCTGATCGGCCCGCAGGATCTGCAGCAGTTGCTGTCTTCACTGTTGGCGTGCCGCCTTCTGTATTCGCCGCCTGTGCATGCTTAGCTCTCCATTCCATATATTCGGAGTAATTGCCAACATGCTGGGAGACACGACCGTTCTCAAACGACCAAATACGTTCTGCCACTCGATCTAAGAAGTAACGATCATGAGATACCGTAATAACAACGCCAGGGAAGTCATCCAAATACTGTTCAAGCACAGCAAGTGTCTGTACATCCAAGTCATTCGTAGGCTCGTCAAGGAGCAGCACATTCGGCGCTTCCATCAAGATACGAAGCAGTTGAAGGCGTCGCTTCTCACCACCGGACAGCTTGCCAATCAATGTCCATTGCATTGTAGGGCTGAACATGAACCGTTCGAGCATTTGTGCAGCCGTTACGGTATACCCCTCGGCGGTTTGCACGGTCTCTGCTCCCTCACGTATATATTCGATGACACGAAGGGATTCATCCATCTCTTCATGTTCTTGTGTGAAGAATCCAATCCGAACCGTAGGACCGAGCACAATTGTCCCTTGCTGCGGTTCGCGCTTGCCTGCAATGACACGAAGCAATGTCGACTTGCCGCTTCCATTTGGCCCTATGATACCAATGCGATCCCCTGGAACTGCGATGTAGCTGAGATCCTTGAACAGCTCACGTTCCTCAATCGAACATCCCAGAGACTCAATCTCCATGATCTTCTTCCCTAGCCGTGCAGACATCGCAGATATCTCAACTTGACCGTTCTTCGCTGCTGGGTTATCGGCCTGTAATTCCTCGAAGCGCTGAATACGCGCCTTCTGCTTCGTCGACCGAGCCTGTGCCCCGCGCCGAATCCATGCCAACTCATTACGGAGCAAATTCTGACGCTTTTCCTCCGAGGCTGCTTCACGCGCCTCACGATCTGCCTTCAACTCTAGGAAACGCGTATAGTTCGCTTCATAGAAATACGCGCGTCCTTGATCTAATTCAATCATGCGATTCGCGACGCGATCGAGGAAATAGCGATCATGCGTAATCATAATCAATGCACCGCTTCGCTTCTGAAGCAATGCTTCCAACCACGCTACGGTCTCATTATCAATATGGTTCGTAGGTTCGTCCAGCAGCAGAAGATCCGAAGGATGAATAAGTGCTGACGCAAGCGCCACACGCTTACGCTGGCCACCTGAGAGATCGCCCATTCGGGCATCGAAGCGCTGAATCCCCAGACGGGACAGGATCGTCTTCGCATCGCTCTCAAGCTGCCAAGCCTGGAGGCGATCCATGTCGTCACTCGCGCGTACCAAGCGATGCTGTACTTGCTCATCATTCGGTTGGGAAGATGCTGCTTCCAAGCACGCGGTATACGTCCGGATTGCGACCATTTCTGGGGCATCCCCACCCATCACCTGATCCAATACAGTTGCATTAGGATCAAATTCCGGCTCCTGAGGCACAAATTGAACCCGAACGCGGCTGCCAACCATGATCTTACCTTCCTCAACGGGCTCTAATCCCATAATCGTACGAAGGAATGTAGATTTCCCAGTCCCATTCACCCCAACAATTCCGAATCGATCCCCTTCTTCGATTCCGAATGATACGTCTTTAAATAAGGTTTTGTCCCCATAACTTTTACCTAGCTGTTCAATCGTCATTACATGCATGAATTCCGTTCCTCCAATCAAGCATCAGCCATCTATAACGAAGGTGAAGCTGCAAGCGAACTAAGCTTACTTCATCCCCTTATAACCTTTTATCCTAACCCGTAGACACATCCAGATTGCAAATAGCTGTCAACAGTACATAGTGCAGATTTATCCGCCTATCTTCGCTCCCATCATCGAAAGAGGAGAACCTACGGTTCCCCCCTTGCACGCGATCAGGTATGAAGCTGCTAGAGCGGTATGCCCTGCTTACAGCCATTCACAAACAACTCAGATGCGAACTGAATCCGCTGCCGCAAATCATGGTTAGAGAAGGTCGGATTAAATAATATATCCATCTTGAGCATATCGAGCATACCGATAAATGATTTGGCATGAAGGAGAGGATCTGGCAAATTGAAATCCTCCATCGAGCTTGCGATTCGCTGTACATAACTCTTCATGAAGTTGCACAGCGCCTCCATCATTTCCGGATCCTTATTTGGCGCCTTGAAGAACAGCTTCGTATACTCCCTGCGATTATAATAATATTCCAAATGATGCTCGGCAACGAAACCTAGACTTCCCTCCAAGGTGTCCCGCTCAAGCAGCCCCTGATCCAACTCTTGCAGAAATTGCTCAAAGCCTTGCATCATCATTACGGTAAACAGCTGCTCTTTGCTCTCGAAATATAAATATAGCGTTCCTTTGGCAATACCTGCCTTGTCAGCTATATCCGACATTTTCGTTTCATAAAAACCATTCGAACCGAAGAGTTCATAAGCCGCGTCCATAATCAACTGCAGCTTGTCACCCTGTCCATAACTCACTCGGTTCACCTCCTTGTACGCTGCCGCCATGGTTACTTACATTCTGCTTCGACTATAACATGAGACAGGAATGTTGTCGATTTCAATTGCATGACAATTGATCAACTCTTTTCGCCTATAACAGCAGAATGACAACAATAGACATCAGCCCGCCGGCACAAGAAGCAAGCAAGTTCACGTTATCATTATTTAACCAGGATAGGCCGCGAATGTGCTTGGTTGCTGCACCGCAGTGCATAAGCCGCTCAGTCGACGCCCCGCAAGCGTTGCATTGATATCCTGCTTGGATAGTTGCCCCCAGCAGGGAATCGACTAATGCGCCTGCAGTACCGCCAATTGATGCTGCGACTATGATAATCAGGAAATAGGTCCAATTCAATCCTTCAACAGGCACTTGGCCTATGATTGCGTGCTGCAGGATCATCAAGCACATTGCCGCAATTCCAATCGTGAACGCGCCTGCAACCGACGCCAGGGTTCCGAGGAGTGATATCGCCCCTGATGTACCCGCTTCGACTTGCTTGCCACTTAACAGTGAGCGTGGTAATCGACGGCTCAGGCTGCCAATCTCGGTTGCCCATGTATCTGCATTCACGCTCGCCATTACCCCAATAAACAGCCACAGCCAATAGGGACTCGGCCAAATGAAATTGACAATGCATAGCAGCATCCCAATTCCACCATTTGCGAATACTTGTCCAGCATCACGCTCGCCTGTCTTCTCATAAATCTGATCCAGATGGGCCTTCTTCCGTTTCTTCCATTTCGACCAGAAGGTCGAAGATATGAAGAAAGTAAGCAGCAAGCCAAACCAGACAAGATCACCGCAGCTATAATAAATCGTACCCATGATCACAGCTGCAGCAGCCCCGGATCGTGTTAATGCACGCTTCCACAGGGCTGCTCCTGCTACAGCAGCGCTGCCGATAAATCCGATCAACCACGGATTGATGCTAAGCCCAAGTTCAATCCAACGATGGAGCATTGTAGCCCTCCTTACGTTCTACCATACCATCACCGCTCAACAGGAGGCTTGGCTGTAATGCGACAGCTGCCAACCGATTCTTCGCCAAGTTTAAGCACCAATTCATCATTCTCTTCTATCGGCCCTACACCGGCTGGTGTGCCTGTGAAGATGACGTCGCCTGCACCAAGCCCATAATGCTCGGCAATGTGGTTGATAAGCACATCGATAGAGAACAGCATGTCCCGTGCTGTACCGGATTGAACAGTTTCTCCATTGCGTAGAAGGCTGAATGACGAATCGAGCAATGCACCAGTTCCTGGATACGGAAGGAAGTGTGTAATCGGAGCAGAATTCAGCACCCCCTTCGCCGCCATCCACGGATGACCTTTGCGTTTCAACACATCCTGAACATCACGCAGCGTAAAATCAATGCCCAGCGCATAGCCATCAACTGCCTCATCTGCAGTCATGCCTGGCTGCACGGTTGTTCCGATATGCAGGACAAGCTCTAACTCATGGTGAACGGCTCCAAGATGCAGCGGAAGGGGCAGCAGTGTCCCCTCTGCTACGCTATGAACCGCATGAGATGGCTTCATAAATACCATTGGCTCTTGCGGAACCTCGTTGCCAAGCTCGGCAGCATGCATGCGGTAATTACGGCCAATGCAATACACATTACGAATATTAGAAGGATCTATCTCTCCTGTAAATTGCGACTTTACTGGATTCATGTTCATCCGTTTCTCCCCCACTTCATATGCCATTCATTATGATAAGTATAAGCTATGATTTCTTCCGAATGTTCCCGCCCTGATCGATCTGGACGCCCGGGGATATTTCCTGCACCCGCTTCATTAGCTTCTGCCCTCGTTCACCTTCGAGTGGGATAGCTTGCCCTACGTTTGTAAAGAACGGGGTCATCTTAAGCTCGCACTTCCCATCCTTCTTGCATTCCGCTTGAAGCGCCATCGTTTCCCAGGTTTTTGGGTTTTCTGCTTGCGTAAAAATAAAGTTGCCCATTGAGTATGCAATCCAGCTGTTTTTTTGCTGCTCGAAGCCCTGCACGACATGGGGATGGCCGCCAACGATGAGGTCTGCTCCGGAATCCACGAACAGCTTCGCCAGCTCCTTCTGCTTCGCATTCGGCTCGTCCGTCCGTTCTTCTCCCCAATGTGCAATCACGACAACAATATCCGCTTCCTTCTTGGCGGACTTGATTGCTTCTGCCGCCCGCTCCTTCGTCCCTTCATAGGTTGTTGCTACTCCAGGCTTGTTCTTCCACGCATACCAGGTGTCGTCCGGAATGACTCGACTAAGTCCCAAGAATGCCAATTTAATGCCATTGCGCTCTACAATATGCGGCGTATAGGCTTCTTTGGAATTGCTTCCAGCTCCTATGTAAGCAATGTTAGCAGATTTTAATGCTTTAAATGTATCAAGCAGCCCTTCTTCACCTTGATCCATCGAATGATTATTGGCCAAATTGACAATATCGATTCCCGCCTCAGCCATTGCCTGTGCCATCTTCGGAGACGATTTGTATACAAACAGTTTGTTGTCTGCTGGAGAACCACCAGTCGTGAGCGGCGTCTCCAAATTTCCAATCGCAAGATCCGCATCCTGCAGCAGTGACTTCGCATAATAATAAGGGAAGTCATACCCTTTATCCTTCACAACATCCTCAACGCGACCTGACATCATCATGTCACCTACGAAGGCTAGACGAACTGTCGGCTCCTTCTTATCATCCGGCACTGCTGTTGAATCATCCGCATTGGCATCCTTAGGATCCTTCGAGTCATCCGCACCTTCTGCGGTCTGATCTTGTCCGTCTGTCCCTGACTTATCTCCGACAGGAGCTGTTATTCCATCCTGTGCTTCCGTTCCACCCAAATCGAACAACTTCCCCTGCAATGCAAACAGCGCCGCTGCAATGATGATGATACCTAGAACACTGTATCCCCATACAGCTTTCCGCTTCCTGTTCTGGCGCTGCTCTCGCTGCTGCTTGTGACGTTCCGTTCTTGATAGCTCCATAAGCCCTCCTTCGTATCTTCATTTTTTGTATGGTTAGATCCAATACATGCTAATTCTATTATAACAAGGGTACGATAGCCTCGGCAAAGAAGCATTTTCAACTCCCTCTACTCTGCCTATACCCAAACGAAGAACGAATGAACTACAATCTAAGTCCAACCAGTTCCAGTTCCAGTTCTAGTTCTAGTTCCAGCAGATGTTAGTCAGTCTCATGGGCAAACATCTATCTTTTTGCACCAATTTGCACCGCATGAACAATACAAAAAAGAGGCCGTGTTCATACACGACCTCCTAATTATCACGATCTATTTATATACGTACGATATCGCACTCATTTTATCATGGCAGTATGTCAGGAACTGCAAGCTTCTGCAAACGTTCAGGCCATGCTGCTCGCACATGCTGTCGGCATGCCGTTCTCTGAAGCAGTCTCAGCTAAGATTGCAACGGACTGTTCACCCGCCATTCGCCCACTGTGAATACAGTCTGGCATTCCAACCCCTTCATAGGGTTGACCCGCAAGAAATACACCTGGCAATTGAGTGCCAACTGACGCGCGCAGCTTCTGAATCGCCTGCACATGTCCTACCGGATATTGCGGCATCGAGTGCTTCAGTCTCGTAACCTCTACGAACTCCGGCTCGGATGTAATTCCCATAAGGTCTCGCAATTCATTGCGAACCGTGCGCTTCAGCGCTTCATCCGGCCAGTCGACACGCTCCTCATCTCCCGCTCGCCCAATGTAGCAGCGAACGATAAGCTTATCCCCTCTTGAAGTATGGGGCCACTTGATCGATGTCCACGTGCAAGCCGTTATGGCTCGCTTCTCTTTGCGCGAGATGAGGAAGCCAGTTCCATCCATCGGCTTGTTTACCACACTGCGTTCGAATACACTGACAACATTGGCAACCGATACATGTTCAATCGCCCGTAGTGCAGATGTATCCACATGTCCCTCTAAGAAGGTCGAAGCATGGTACGATGGTGTTGTGACCACGATTGAGGACGTCTCTATCTGGCTCCCATCATGGAGATGGATGCGATAGCGGCCATCTTCCATCTTCTCGAATCGGTCAGCACTCACGCCCAATTGAACATTCACCTTCAATTCTCGCAGGACATCCTCCAAGCGCTCAACAAGTGAGGTTAGTCCGCTGCGGAACGTTAAGAAGGTGGAGCCTCTTGCCACATCCGGCAATCCAGGGAGATTCTGTCCAGCCTTCCGGCTTGCCATCATTCCCTTGATAAGACTACCATACTTCCGCTCCACTTCAGCAAATTGCGGGAACGTCTGCTGCAAGCTCAACTTGCTCATATCACCTGCATAAATACCGGCAAGCAGCGGCTCTGCAATGTGCTCCATCACTTCATGACCTAATCGCCGCTCCAAGAATGAGCCTAGCGACTCATCCTCAGTCGACATACGCGGCTTCTTGAACAAATCCATCAACGCTCGCAGTTTGCCCATGACAGAAATAAGACCTGTCTTCGCGAATGGAGTAAGCTCAGTAGGAATTCCAAGAATAAGGCCTGGCGGCATGCGATGCATAACCCCCCGCCTTACAATGTATGTCTTCTTGGCATGTGGATTCGTAGCTACAAGCTCCGTCTCCAGTCCGAGATCGCGTGCTAAATCGATCATCGGCATCTTACGGGCGAGAAAGGAATCCGGGCCCTTCTCGATAACACATCCATCCTTGCGCAAGGTCTCGATCTTGCCTCCAAGTCGTGTTGCTTGCTCAATGATAGTTATATTCAGAGTTCGTCCGTTCTCTTCCGCCTTCTTTGCCGCGTAGTAGGCAGCGGACAACCCCGTTATTCCCCCGCCGATGATGACCAGATCCCGCGAACAGTTCATGTTACGCCCCTTCTTTCTCTAGCTCCCTATTGATCCAATTTCATAATCGTGTCGGCCAATACCGACATGAATTGTGGATCGTCGTTCAACATGCGAATGCGCTTGAAGCCAAGCTGCAAGTTCTGTGCATTCTGAAGTGCTTCAATGTCCAAATCATACAGGACTTCCAAATGATCGGATACGAATCCGATCGGTGCGGACAGCACCCACTTGGTTCCCTCGTCCGCAACAGTGGACAGCGTGTCTAATATATCTGGGCCAAGCCATGGTGTTGCAGTCTGGCCTGCACTTTGCCATGTAAAGCGCCATTGGCTATCCTTCAACCCACACTGCTTGGCTATAGCTGCAGCTGTTGCATTCAATTCATCTGGATATGGATCGTTCATCTCCAGTATTCGTGCCGGCAAGCTGTGGGCACTGAACAGCACCTCAACCGCTCCACGATCCACTCCTGCTTGTACGAATGCATCCAGCTGCTCATTCACTCGCTTCGCAAGCGCATCAATAAGTTCCGGATGCAGATGATAGCTATTCACACATTTCATCCGGATACCGTGCTTCTCCGCCTCTTCCTGAGCACGTTTATTGTAGCTGCCGACACTCATCACGGAGTAATGCGGAGCCAGTACAATACTGACGGCCTCCGTAATACCATCGTGCGCCATTGCTGCTACGCCGTCTTCTATATAAGGATGAACATGCTTCAACCCTTGATAGCACATATACTGTACATTTGTATTTTCCGTGAGTCGATCCAAAGCAAGCTGCAAGCCAGCGACTTGGCGATCCGTATGCTCACGAAGTGGAAATACACCGCCTACAATTGCTTCATAGCGCTCTTGTAGTTCAGCAAGCTGCTCGGCAGAAGGCGGATTTCCTCTCCGGATGTGCGTGTAATAGGGTTCGATTTCTTCCATGCTGCGTGGTGTCCCGTAAGACATGACGAGGACGCCTACTCTTCTCTTACTCATGCGCCACCTCCATCGTGATTTATTGCCAAGTTCTATTTACGAGAAGCAATGGCTTCAGCCGAGTACGAGTGAACAAATTCCGTTAATTGCTTCAACTTGTCTAGCGATGCCTCTGGGAATAGTCCGTGTCCAAGGTTGAATATATAACCTGGCTCCTTCACGCCTTCGTCTATAATATGAGCCGCTTCACGTTGAATAATGTCCATCGGACCGGTCAGCAGATAAGGATCAAGATTGCCTTGCACCGCATATTTGCCAGCCAAGCGCTTGCGACCTTCTGCAATCGACACACGCCAATCCAGTCCGATCACATCAGCCTTCAGCTCATGCAAATACGGCAGCAGCTCACCTGAGCTAACGCCTGGGAAGTAGATGCTTGGCACACCCAAATCAGATAATTCAGAATATATCCGTTCCATAACAGGGAGGACATATCTCACGTAATCACGTGGCGACAAGGAGCCCACCCAGCTGTCAAATAACTGGAATGCCTTGCCCCCATTCGCAATCTGAGCACGAATATAGCGAATAACCATATCGCCCAGCTTGTCCATAAGAGCGAACCATACTTCCGGCGCTTCATACATCATCGTCTTCGTCCGAATATAGGACTTCGATGGCCGTCCCTCAATGAGATAGCTCGCAATCGTGAACGGTGCTCCCGTAAATGTAATCAACGGTACGTTCAGCTCCGCGTCCAGTATCCGAATTGTCTCGAGAATATGCCCAAGATCTCCTTCTGGATCAACTGGCTTCAAGCGCTCAACATCCTTAGCAGTGCGGATCGGATTATGAATAACTGGACCAACCTGCGCTACAATATCGAAATCAATACCCATCGATGCGACTGGATTCATGATGTCTGAGTAGAGGATAGCAGCATCGACACCAAGCTTCTTCACTGGCATCATCGTTACTTCCGCAGCCAAGTCTGGCTGGCGGCATATTTCAAGTAAGCTGTACTTCTCCTTAATCTTGCGATACTCCGGATCATAGCGACCCGCCTGGCGCATATACCATACTGGCAAGCGATCTACGGATTGTTTGCGGCATGCGCGGATAAAACGATCATTATAAGTCATAGATACCCTCCGAACGAACGGTATTGTGCAAATTGTTACAACCTGACGCTTCCATTATGCCCGTTTTCCAGAACGACCACAACCAGACCATCTCTCGAAGCTATGACAATCTGTTGACAATCGACGTCCGGAAATGAACAGACTTTGACATTTTATCATACATGCCCCTCCTTTGCCGATATTCCACCACTTCTCTGCATTCATTCTGCGTATTCAAATTTGAACATGGACACATTCGAGACAACCTTATCTTCATAAAATTTATAATGTTGCACATCATATGCTCATGGATTAGGGACACATAGGAGGGACAGCACTTATGGACTGGCTTCAGCAGCTCAATGACGCATTTCATGATTGCGATGACTTAACCGTGCGTTCTTATGGTGACGGAGAAGTAACGCTATATTACTTTGATCGCCTACTTGATGGAAGGCAATTTCAACAAATTGTGACCTCTTTCTTCGAGGATAATCCAACGGATGTGAGCATTATGCGAATGTTGTCCACATGGCAAGCCGTCAATGAGCCTAGCCCAGCAGCAAGCGAACGCTGCTTCATCACTTCCGTATTGGAAGGTCAGATTGGTGCGGTATACCGTTCAAAACTGTATACCGTTGCCTCTGGAGGCGCCCCGACTAGACCCGTTGGCGTTACAGAGCGAGAAACCTTAATCACGGGCCCACACGACGCCTTCATCGAAGATGCGTGCACCAACATCGCTCTCTTGCGCCAGCGTTTGCGCACAACTCACCTCAAAGTGAAGCAAATAGACATCGGACACAAATGTACTCAATACGTTTACCTGGTTTACTTGGAAGGGAAAGTGGATAAGTCTGCACTTGAAGAAATCAATCGCCGACTGCAGTTCCTTCAAATGGATGAAGTGATGGATGGAAATACAGTTGCTAAACATTTGGAGAATTCGCCGTACTCATTTTTCCCACAGTGGTACGATACAGAACGGCCTGATGCAATTGCTAGTTGTCTCTCGCTTGGCAAAATCGCGCTAATTACGGATAACAGCCCTTCCGTGATGGCGGCTCCTGCACGTTTCTTGGAATTTTTCGCATCAACAGGGGATGCATATGAGAGATGGCATTTTAGCGTATTTATCCGCTTTCTGCGTTTAGCTGCCTTCATGCTTTCTATTATGTTTAGTGCTTTTTATGTGGCGGTTACAACCTATCACTATCAATTCATTCCGGCTACGTTGCTGAAGACCATTGTTAGTTCACGCTCGTCTGTTCCCTTTGACCCGATGATTGAGGCGCTGCTGATGGAATTTGTCATCGAGCTGCTTCGAGAAGCAGGAGTGCGGCTGCCGACGAAGATTGGACAGACTATCGGTATCGTAGGCGGTCTCGTTATTGGACAAGCCGTTGTTCAAGCTGGACTAGCCGGGAATGTACTTATCGTCTCTGTTGCGGCCGGAGCGTTGTCCTCCTTCATCGTGCCGAATTATACCATGGAGACCTCACTGCGCCTGCTGCGCTTTGTTGCGATTCTGTTAGCCGGCTTCCTTGGCTACTTCGGGCTGATGGTGTTCTTCATCGTCTTCATTGTGCACCTATGCCATCTGCGCAGTATCAATCGGGAGTATATCTACTTAAATGGAGTGCCCTTTTATATGTTCTTGACCCGATCCCTAATGCCGCAATCTGTGGCGCACCCAGCAACTGATGTTGTGGCGGGTGACGGAAGTAAACATGAGATGAAATCGGAGGTGCAGTCTTGTCACCAACATGCAAAGCCTGGGGAGTAGGTATTCTCATCTATATGGCACAGCGCGGGGTTATGTTTTTTCAATTGCCTAACCTTATGGCACAGCAATTTGGAACGAACAGCTGGATTATGATTCCGGTTTTTTACTTACTGTCTCTGCTTCACATTATCGTGATGTACTATGGGATGCGAAGACAAGAATTTCGATCCATCCCTCAGCTCATAACGGAGCAGCTGCCTAAGTATGTGGCTATCCCTCTTCTCACCTTTATTGGCATCCAGTTCATTAGTATCGTGTATATTGTGATTCACTCCTACACCCTTGTATTTCAATATACGAACGATACTTCTGTGAGCATTAATACACTGAGCTTAATCGTATTGGGGACGGCGTTATATTGTGCATGGCTCGGCCCTTATACGATGTCCAAAGCTTCTATTATTTTTCTGGCGCTGACATGCTGGTCTATCGGATTGGAGCTGTTGCAGTTCACCGATTTCCAGATTGCAAGACTTACACCATTTATCTTTTATCAAGCCCAGCCAACAGCAAAAGGCATCGGAGAAATCATGAGTTCGTTCTTCGGGTTTGAGCTATTAATGATGATGGCTCCGCTGCTGGATAACAGGACGAAATGGTTCCGATCCGTGCTCCTATTCAATGGATTCGTAGCTGCCTACTATCTCATGTACTGCTTGCTAGTCCAGGGCATGCTTCCGCTGCATCAATCCAGTACAATGCGATATCCGGTGCTTCGACTATACGGCGGCTCCCGATTGACAGCATTAGAGAACATTACCGACTTGCTATTTATTTTCATGATGTTCTCAGCTGTTGTCTCTGCCGCGATGTACATATGGAGCGCCTCGCGAGCCATCATGCAATATCAGTTGCAGGAATGCAAACGGCCAGTATTCCTTCTTTTAGGACTGTTGTGTGCGCTGCTTCTGCTTGCTCCCGTTTCAGTTGAACAGTTCAACATTGTTAACGAGATCATCGCTTACGGAGACTGGATTCTTATTTTCACCCTCATTATGCTGTATTGGATACTACCAGTCCGGAATGATAAGACGCGCTCTGCCATGCAGCACGAAGATACGTCCATGCACGAATCCGCCTGCCCGCAGCCGTGAACTGGAGGTTATCACATGAAGATTATACCCACTAGAAAGCTTGTCTTGACTGGGATCATCTTGAGTACCTGGATTGCAACAACCGGATGCCAGCAGAAGATTATTGTCAATGAGGCTGGTTTCATTCAGACGATTACCGTCGACACCGGAACGAAACAGCCCTACGAATATGGCATCAGCTTTCCTCAAGAAGCCAATGGAAAAAAGTCAATCATATGGAACTCGATTTTGGAAGCACCGGACTTCCAAGGAGCGATGAATCATTTCAATTTATTGACGCAATCTCAGCTCGTGGTTGGACAATTACGCAACATCTTATTCGGCGAAGAGGTCGGGAAACAAACGGTGAATGCCATTCGACATCTCGTCTATGATTCGAAGTTCCCGCTCACTTCTAACCTGCTCATGGTACGGGGCAAGGCGAACTCTATCCTCCAAGCACCGAAGGAAGAGCTGAACCTGCCACTATATCAATTGCTGATGAAGCTTCACAAAAACAAAAATTTAACCTTGTCCTCGCTCTTCAACTTTATCCGAGATGATCTGGATGACGGAATTGAGCCTATCTGTTCGATTGCGAGGTTTGATAATAATAATGTATCTATTCATGGAATGGCATTATTCCGTAATGGAAATTGGGTAGCTACCATACCTGAGGAGGATGTCAACTTCATGCTTACTATGCGTCATAACCGGATGACTGCCCCACTGTATATCGCTGAGAAGCATCTTAACACCACCCAGCCGCTTATTATTGAGAACGCTCAAGTCAGAAGGGAAATTCGAGTCCTTCGAACAGATCCCCATCCGGAGGTGGAAATCGTGCTTACCATTAAAGGAGCCACCACCTCTTCATTGAACGAGCTCGGCAACAATAAAGTCGGCACTTCAACAAACATTGCCAAAGAGCTTCAGCGCAAGTATGAGCAAGTCATTCACTTTCTGCAGGAGAATCGGACAGATTGCCTCGGAGTAGGCATGCATGTGCGCAATAAAATCGGGTATCCCGCTTATAAAGGGGAAGAATGGCCGGAGCGATTTGCGAAATCCAACATACGGTGCACAGTTAGTTTCACGAAAATTAACGAGGTGTAAGATTGATTGGCACGACACCATTCAATATGACAACATTGTTATAGTACAATATGGTATACTGATACCAGTTGCTGGCACATCGGACGGACCGTGACCTAAGAAAGTGGTGAACAGGATATATGCAGCAATGGAAACTAAATCTCATCATTTTATGGTTCGGTTCATTTCTTGCCATGGCGGGAATGACCATGGTAACACCGTTTCTCGCTTTATATTTGCAGCATGATATCGGGCTAACCGATACCCATCAAATCGCACTCTGGTCGGGTTTTATATTTGCTGCGAACTTCTTCACTTCATTCATCTTCCAGCCAATCTGGGGGAAATTTGCCGACAAGTACGGTCGTAAAGTAATGCTGCTCCGCTCTGGATTCGGAATGGCGGCAGTAACCGCGTTAATGGGGCTAGCGCAGACACCTTGGCACCTCCTGCTGCTGCGCATGCTGAACGGAACCATTTCCGGGTTCAACCCTGCCGCCGTTGCCCTCGTATCGTCAACGACACCGAAGGAACGAATGGGCTTCGCAATGGGTGTGCTTCAATCCGGCGTCGTTGCCGGATCTATCTTGGGTCCACTGATTGGCGGCGTTCTAGCCGATTGGGTCGGATATCGCCCTATCTTCTACATTACAGGCACCTTGCTCTTCCTCGCGACCTTGCTGACGATGTTCATGGTGAAGGAATCATTCGACCGCGAGAAGGCAACCGACGCAGCCGAAAAGTCTGTACTCGAGGGCTTCAAGGAATTGGCTCGCATCCCGCAATTGAAGTCGTTATTGGCTGTAACCTTCCTACTTCAATTTGCAATGCTAAGCCCCATGTCGCTGCTTCCGCTCTATGTACAAGAGCTGCATGGGTCACAGAAAGATCTTGCGCTGCTCGCGGGCATTGTCAGTGCGGTTACCGGGCTATCCAATATGATATGCTCGCCGATACTCGGGAAGCTTAGTGATAGGATCGGGTCGCATCGCATCTTGACCGTCTGTCTTATTGGTGCAGCCTGCTCCTTAATCCCTCAGGCATTCGTCAATCAAGTATGGCAGCTTGCTGCCGTACGATTCGTGCTTGGCATATTTATGGGAGGTCTGCTCCCTTCCGTCAACTCGCTTATTCGCAAATATACGCCTGACGGAATGGAAAGCCGAGCTTACAGCTTCAACAGCAGCACACTGGCACTAGGCAATATGGTTGGGCCAATCGTCGGAGGATTGGTCTCCGGCGTGATCGGGATAGAGGGAATCTTTATTATGTCGGGAGCGTTATTGCTTATCAATACTGTGTGGACTCGCTTCTCGTTGTACGGCAGTACACGTGCACAAGTCCGTCCGTAGTGTTAGCGAAGCACGTGTTCCATTTGAGTAGTCGTTCATAAGCAGTTCAAGAATAGGTCACAGCAGCATGCCAGTTACCTCAATAGGCTTCAGACATAACGAGAATATCGCCAACAAGACCCAGGGATGCCCTGGGTCTTGTTCTATATTAGACTCGCCACCGAGCTTCGCTCTACGAACTCAAAACGCATAATATGCTGCTCTGGCATCGCTTCTGGCTGCATTATGCGGGTATAGCAAGCCTGGAACATGGCAGCACCAGCCTCTTCGTTGCGATAATCAATCGAAGTTACGCCGATTACTGCCGCCATAGGGAAGTTCTCACAGCTTATCAGGGACAGATGTTCCGGTACATAGATGTCCCGCTTCCTTCCCTCCAATATAATCCCAGCCGCAACTTCATCGCCAGAAGCAATAATAGCGGTCGGACGATTATCCATGGCAATCCACCTCTGCAGCACCTCAGCCCCATGCTGTATATTACTGCTTCGATAGAACATCCAATCCTCATCAGGTGTTACACCAACATCCCGCAGGGCATCCATATAGGCCTGCAAGCGGATTGAACTATTGTAGCTATACTCCCTACAGACTGATATTCCGATATGTCGATGACCTTTATCGATTAGATAGCGCATGGCATAGCTGTAGCTTCCATAGTAATCGAAGCTGATCGAGCTGATCGGGCGATTGCCAGCATGCTCTAACGACACAATCGGCCCATAGTGTGCGTACTCCTCAATCGTATCCCATGATAAATCCTTCGATACAATAATCAGTCCATCAATTTGTCTACGCTTCAACATATGAAGCGCGCGCAGCTCTTCTTCCTCGTTATAATCCGTTTGAAAAAATACGAGGTTATATTTATGTTTCAGCGCTTCATCTGCCAATCCCGTCATGAAACTGGAGAAGAAAGGCATATCCATGCACGGGAGGAGGATGCCAATCATCTGTGTTCTCCCTTTGACTAGATGAACCGCATTGAAATTTTGACTGTAATCAAGCTGCTCGACCACCTGCATGACGGCCTCACGCTTCTCCTGACTCACATAGGGATGATTGTTCAATACACGGGAGACCGTGGTGACGGATACCCCCGATAGCTCCGCAATCTGCTTAATATTCGCCATATACGTAATCCCCCTCATTCATCCATCGCACTCTTTATTATAACGCATGGTAACCGTTGTCTGAAAAAAAGTAAAAAAAGCTTGCTATGAAATGCATTTCATCTGTTACGTTATAGCTGTAGCCGTTATCTGCTGGCGTAACCGATGCATGTGATGAAGCACGTACAGCATTGCTTCGTCTCATGGAAGAGGGCGTTACGGCAGAACGGCTCGCAGCCGAGCAGCATGAAGAAGGAGAGAGAAATGATGACAAGAAGCATCGTATTTTTTGACATAGACGGAACATTATTGAATGAACAGAAGCGGATCGATCCTTCTACGAAGCAGGCTATCACACAGCTCCAGCAGTCCGGCATATATACAGCGATTGCAACCGGCCGCTGTCCTGCATCCTTCAAGTGGGTATGCGAGGAGCTCAATATCCAATCCTTCGTGTCCATGAACGGACAGTATGTCGTCTTTGAAGGACAAGTTATCCATGATAATCCGATTCCAGCTGCTGAAGTTGACCGCTTAACCACAATGGCTGACGAGCGCAACCATCCTCTCGTCTATTTGCAGGCAGATGCCATGCAGAAGTCCATGAAGCAGAATACATTTACCGAGGCGCTGAAGCAGTTCCAAATCGACCGGCTGCCGATCCGGCAGGCCAGTGATTCGAATAAGCCCGTGTACCAAATTTTACTATTCTGCAATGAGCAGGATGGAATGGAATACGCCGCACACTTCCCTGATTATCAGCAGCATCGCTGGCATACCCACGCAGTAGACTTTCTACATGCCGAAACAACAAAAGCTGTTGGGCTGCAAAAGATGATCGAGCATGCCGGATTTTCTCGGGAGCATTGCTATGCTTTTGGCGACGGCACGAACGATATTGAAATGCTACAATTCGTTGGCACTGGTGTGGCGATGGGGAACGCATCCGATGATATTCAGATGCATGCTAATTATGTAACATCCTCAAATAATGAAGACGGAATTCGGAATGGTCTGCAAGCAATTGGTCTCATTTAGCACATATATGAACGAACAACCCTCCGGCCTGCATGCTGGAGGGTTGTTCGTTCTGTTCTTACGTTACTATGATTTCTTATACAATGTGCAGCAGGTTCAAGAATACGAGCAGAATGACTATCGGAATGACATAACGCAGCAGCATCACATATAGGGCAAGCCCCTTCTGCCACCATGCTGCTTCTGTACGGAACTCCTCCTTCAACCGATCCTTAGGGAACCGATAGCCGACGAATAATGCGATTAGCAGTACGCCGAGCGGCATCAAAATATTCGTTACTGCGTAGTCAGCAGCTTCGAAGATCGTCAAGCCGAATAGCTGAACTTCGGACAGTACGCCGAAGGACAACGCAGAAGGCACACCAGCCAAAAAGATCAAGATACCGAACAGCACACTTAGCCGTTTCCGATTGATTTTATTCCCGCGCGAGAAGCCCGACACCAAGATTTCCAACATCGAAAATGCGGAAGTCAATGCCGCGAATAAGAATAGCGCCAAGAATAACGTAATAAAAATTCCGCCGTAAGGCATTTGCTCGAACAGTGCTGGAAGCGTGCCAAACAGCAGACCTGGACCTTCCTGCGGCTTCATCCCCAATGCGAACAACGCTGGAAAAATCGCGATTCCCGCCATAATCGAAGTCAACACGTTCAAGCTAACGACCGACGTCGCAGATTTCACCAACGACTCCTTCTTGTTCAGGTAAGAGCTGTATGTGACCATAACAGATACACCGACACTGAGGCAGAAGAAGGACTGTCCGAGCGCATTCAGAACAGCTTGTCCGGTCAGCTTGCTGAAGTCTGGCATAAGGAAGTACTCAAGCCCTTCCGTCATGCCCGGAAGTGTCAGCGATCGAAGAATGAGGACAAGAAACAGGATGAACAGCCCTGGCATCAAGATGCGGCTTGCTCGCTCAATGCCTGACTTAATCCCTTGACCGACGACGACAATCGTAATCAGCATGAAGGATAGCTGCGCCATGACTGCAGTCCATGGATTGGAGACTGTCTGCGCAAACAGCTCATCATAATTTCTGCCTTCTACGAGCAATCCCCCTACAATACCACGGGCCAAATACAGTAGAATCCAGCCGCCTACTACACTGTAGAAGGAGAGCAGCAGGAAACAAGTTCCCATCCCTAAATATCCTGTCCAATGCCAACGCGTGCCCGGCGCAATTTCTTTATATGCACCGATTGCTTCCTTGCCTGTTCCACGACCGATCACAAATTCTGCAATGAGCAGCGGCAAGCCAATGCCTAATGTAAAAATAAGAAACAGAAGTAAAAATGCCCCGCCACCGCTAGTGGCGACGACATTCGGGAACTTCCATATCGCTCCGAGGCCAATGGCCGATCCCGCCGAGGCCAATATAAATCCAATCTTCGAAGTCCACTGCTCATTACCCTTCATGAATTCCTCCTGCAACCGTTCTTTCTCGTTGTCATCATCTCATCTTGCTTGTTGCCTAATCTGTGATTGTTGTACCTTAGAACGGAAGCCAATTCATTCCGTGCAAAAACACAATACCTACGATAATTGGCAGAACGTAGCGCAGCAGCACTACATATAACATTAGACCCTTATGCCACATTGATGGCATTGTGCTCCATTCTTCCTTCAATCGCTCCCGAGGGTATCGGAAGCCGACAAATAAGGAAATAAGCAGTACCCCTAGTGGAAGCATCACATTCGTTACTGCGAAGTCTGCCCACTCGAATACATTCTTGTTCAACCATGTCAGCTCGCTGCCTATTCCGAACGACAGTGCAGATGGCACGCCGAGCACGAAAATAATCGTTCCAAACAACCAGCACATTCGCTTTCTACGTACCGCATCATGATGCGAGAAGGCAGCGACAACGATCTCAAGCAGCGAGAACGCTGATGTTAATGTTGCGAACAGGAACAAAGCGAGGAAGACCGCTATAAATACACTGCCGTACGGAAGCTGCTCAAATACATTTGGCAAAGTCACGAACAGCAACCCAGGCCCGTCCACTGGCTTCATCCCCAACGCGAACAATGCAGGGAAGATGGCGATTCCCGCCATGAATGAGGTCATCACATTTAGGCCAACGACAGATAGTGCAGGCTTGCCAAGCGATTCCCCTTTCTTCAAATAGGAGCTGTAGGTCACCATACAAGATCCGCCTACGCTCAAGCAGAAGAACGACTGCCCTAGTGCATTCAGCAGCGCTTCCGAGGACAGCTTGCTGAAGTCAGGCTTCAAAAAGTATACAATACCTTCATACATTCCAGGCAGCGTCAAGGAACGCACAATCAGCACCAGAAACAACACGAACAATCCTGGCATTAATATACGGCTTGCACGCTCGATGCCCGCCGTTACCCCTTTGGACACGACGATAATCGTCAACAGCATAAAGGCGCCCTGTGACAGCACCGCAAACCACGGATCTGCTGAGGTTTGCGAGAATAACTGCCCATAATCACGTCCGTTCTCCAGCAATGTGCCGCTAATTGAACGAAGAAAATAAAGTACAATCCACCCGCCTACTACACTATAAAAGGATAGCAGCAGCGAGCATGTTGCCATCCCGAGATATCCGATCCAGTGCCAACGGCTGTTCGGCGCCAGATCACGATAAGCGGACACGGCTTCCTTGCCTGTTCCACGACCGATAAAAAATTCGGCAAGGAGCAGCGGGAGACCGATACCGAATGTAAACAAGATAAATACAAGAAAGAAGGCTCCGCCGCCGCTCGTTGCGACTACATTTGGAAACTTCCATATTGCCCCGAGACCAATAGCGGCTCCGGCAGAAGCCAGTATGAATCCTAGCTTGGACGTCCATTGTTCTCCCGATTTCATATCATGATCCATCCTTCATTGTCGAGTTGCCGTCACATATTATAACATAAGAAGGAACGGCTTCACGCATGATTTTAGGGCTTCGGCTGCGGAATTCATACACCAAATTACGGTTATCGAACAATCGCGAGCGCCAAGCCGTCATAGGCAGGCAGCAGCGTGCTGATCAGGCGTTCATCCTGAGCAATTCTCTTATTGAAGAGACGCATAGCCTGTACAGCTGGCCCTTGCTTGGATTCATCGAGGGTGCGTCCACGCAGCATCAAGTTATCTCCTGCAATAATGGCGCCCGGTCTAGCCAGCCGTATTGCATACTCCAAGTAGTTCGGGTAGTTTCCTTTGTCCGCATCAATAAAGAAGAAGTCAAATCTTGCCTGCTCCTTCTCTAGCTCAGCCAAGGCGTTCATCGCTTCACCGACTCTATATTCCACTTGACTTCCATATCCCGCTTCTGTCAAGTTGTTCTTGGCAATATCCGCATAATCCTGACGCAATTCAAGCGATACCAGCTTGCCGTCTGACGGCATTCCGCGAAGCAGACAGCAGCCGCTATAGCCGCCCAGGGCTCCAATTTCCAGTACATCCTTGCCCCCTGACATACTTACAAGCATGGTCAGCAATCTTCCGTACCCTTCGTGTACGGATATATCAGGCAAGCCATGTTGCCGAATATTTTCCTTAATCCTCTCTAATTCATGATCCTTCTTATAGAGCTGTTCCAAATATGTTTCAACCGCTTCATTAGACATTTTCACAACCTCCTGCTTTTTATGATATGATGAATGCCATATGAGTACAAGTCAGACGAGAAAACGGAGTTGAATGAGAACAATGAATCGACCTTGGTCGTTAATCGCAACTACGCCGATGGGGCTGGAATCCGTCGTCGCACGCGAATTGCAGCAACTAGGATATGAAACCCAAACCGAGAACGGACGCGTCAATTTCACTGGCGGCCCGCTGGATGTGTGCCGCGCCAATTTATGGCTGCGCTCCGCGGATCGCATACTAATTAAGATGGGACAATTCCCTGCCCGCACCTTCGATGAGCTATTTGAAGGAACCAAGGCCATTGACTGGCATGATTGGATTCCGGCTCACGGCGAATTCCCGGTTGATGGACGCTCACACAAATCCCAGCTGTCAAGTGTGCCTGCCTGCCAAGGCATCGTGAAGAAGGCGGTTGTTGATAAATTAAAGCAGCAGTACCATATTGAGTGGTTTGAGGAAACAGGGCCGTTATACCGGATTGAGGTATCCCTGCTTAACGATATCGCTACCATTACATTAGACACAACAGGGCCTGGACTCCATAAGCGTGGGTATCGCAAGCAGCTGACTGGGAAAGCCCCGCTCAAAGAAACAATGGCCGCTGCACTTGTTCAGCTTAGCCGCTGGAATCCAGAGCGGCCGCTGTATGACCCATTCTGCGGCTCCGGCACACTGCTCATCGAAGCAGCTATGATTGGATGGAATGTAGCTCCCGGACTTCGCCGCACCTTCTCCAGTGAAGCATGGTCCGTCATCGGCGAATCATACTGGGAAGAAGCACGAGATGAAGCATTCGATGCTGTTCGGGACGATATTGAACTGCAGATCATGGGCTCTGACATTGATCCGGAAGCGATTCGCCTAGCTGAAGCAGCAGCGAAAAGCGCAGGCTTCGGTCGTGAGATCCAGTTCCGTGTTGCACCGGTTGCACAGGCTAAGCCTACCGGAGATTACGGCGTCATATTGACGAACCCGCCGTACGGGGAACGCTTAAGTGAGCAGGAGGAAGTCGACCGCATGATCCGCCAGCTCGGCTTCGTCTATAAGACGCTTCCGACATGGTCGATGTTCGTCATCAGTCCAAACCGCCAGTTCGAACATCGAATCGGCGATCCAGCAACGAAGCGCCGCAAGCTGTTCAACGGCAATATCGAATGCCAGTTTTATCAATACATGGGCCCGCTCCCACCACGCAAGCCGCGTCCGGAGCAACAGTCTTAATTTTAATTGGAGGCCGCCTCTATCCAATCGAGTTGTACGTCACTCGATTAGGATGGGGCGGCCTTTTTTTTATCGAATCCATCGGATAGAAACGTTGACGAAAATACCTCCATTTTTAAATAATTGGTAAATATATAAACGAAGTCCACTACTGTAACAGGTACCTTCTTTTTCAATTATTACATTATCGTAAAATCTGGTATGATGAAGATTGTTTGAATAAGTAGAAGTACAGAAAGGATGGAAGTATGAATTCGTCTATGTATGGCTCGTACCACAACTCAAGCCGTCGTCTTTCTTTCTCGTCCATATTCGGACGATTCGATATGGTATGGTTCATTGTCTTCATGATGTGGAAGCTGTTTTGGTTCGATCGAACGCTATCGATTCCCTATATGACAATGACCACGCCCGACTTTTTCGTCGCACTTGGCGCTGTTATCCTTATCGCCGGTTGGACGTTCTGGCTGTCCAAGCGCTGGCGTACAATAGTACTGCTTGTGCTCAATGTACTACTTACAATTCTTATCTTTTCCGACTTGGTATACTTTCGCTATTTTCAAGACTTCATCACAGTACCGGTGCTGCTGCAAGCTGGACAAGTAAGCTCGCTTGGCGACAGTATCGCATCCTTGATCCATATCAGGGACATCTGGCTATTCATCGATTGGATCATCGTTATTCCATTGACGATCATGTATTTCAGAGTACTGTCCAAGGAACGCCGGGAACATCGGAGTGGATACTCGATTAGCAGTGAACGGCGCCGTCGACCGGCATGGGTGAGTCGCTTAATCACCTATATTCTTAGCCTTGTCATAGGCGCATTCATGATGGCTGTGCCGATACATCAAGCAACGACAACATGGGCATCCGGCGTCTTCTCGAGCAATTGGTGGAATGCTTCCATCTATAACATAACAGGGCTGTTCGGATTTCATGGGTATGATGTGTACCGCTATGCGGAATTGAAATGGTTCGGCGGAAATAAGCTTAGCGAAGAAGAACTGGATAAGGCGCAGCATTGGTTCGACGATCACCGTGCGAAGCTGCAAGGCCCACCTGCCTCTTTCGGCAAATATAAGGGCAGCAATGTCATTATTGTACAGGCAGAAGCTTTTGAGAATTTTGTTATCGGCAAGTCCTTCAACGGACAAGAGATTACACCGAATTTGAACAAACTGCTGAAGGAAAGCATGTACTTTAGTCGTTTCTCCCATCAAACCGGACAAGGACGGACATCAGATGCAGACTTTGGAGTGAACGCAAGCCTTCACCCATTGCCAACCGGGTCTGTCTTTATCCGTTATCCAGATCAAACGTATGATTCGCTGCCATCTATTCTGAAATCGTCAGGATATTCCACTGGTGCGTATCATGCCTATGATGCGGGGTTCTGGAATCGATATATTATGTACAGCAATATGGGGTACGACACCTTTATGAGCCGTACCGATTATAAGATAGACGAGCCGCTTGGGTGGTCACTTGGTGATAAGTCATTCCTGCACCAATCCGTAGCGCACATGGCTGACGGCAAATCTCCATTCTATAGCTTCCTTATTACGTTGACCAGCCATCATCCGTACAAGCTGCCAGCAGATAAACAGGAGCTGAATGTCGAGCCATATCAGGACACGATCTTTGGCGACTATTTGCAGGCTATCCATTATGTAGATGCAGCACTGGGCGAAATGATTGAAGATTTGAAGCAGCGCGGTCTATGGGATAAGACAATTTGGATGATGTACGGGGATCATGATAATTCGATTGAAGATCGCGAACCGCTTGCTCGCATGCTTGGACATGAGATCAGTGATTTCGATATGCTTGAAATGAAAAACCAAGTGCCACTTATCGTGCACTTGCCTGATGGAGCAAATGCGGGTACCTATGATACCGTGAGCGGTCAGCTAGATGTTGAGCCGACGCTCTTGCATTGGCTCGGAATCGATGCAAGCGATAAGCACCTCATGGGGCAAAATCTGCTGAACTCAGCAAGTCGCTTAGTCGTCTTCCGTAATGGCTCATTCACAAACGGCAATATATATTATGTACCGTCTGCTGACGGACTGCTCGAACACGGTACCTGCTATGATTATGGGACACGCCAGCCAACTGATGTAGCTGCGTGCCAGCCATTCGCGGCAGAAGCGCAGAACCGACTTCACATCTCAGATCAGATCATTATGAACAACGCAATTCAACAATTGCGTGAACGCAAGAAATAAAATAAACAACGAAAAGAGCCGCTGCATCATCGCAAGCGGCTCTTCTTATATCTTCTTGCTGACCGTGAACCAAGGTGTACAGACATCATGTAGTGCAGTGTTTACAGTAAATCCTCCTGCTCCAACAGCTTATCAACCTTGCGCCGTCTGCGCTTCTCCTTCAAGCGGTAGTCCCGCTCCTCTTTGCGAAGCGCCTTCGTTATGGACAGACACATCCCGAGCAGAATGACGGCAAATGGCAGGGCTGTAAGAATGGATGCGGTCTGCAATGCCTCCAAGCCGCCTCCGAGCAGCAGGACAACTGCGATAAGGGACTGGAATAAACCCCATGCAATTTTAATCAGCGCACTTGGATTCGGATTCCCGTTCGTCGACATCATGCCGAGCACGAAGGTTGCGGAATCTGCTGATGTAACGAAGAAGGTAATAATCAGCAGCGTCGCCAGAATGGCAATATAACTTCCAAACGGCAGAGCATCCAGTGTCACAAACAATGCTGACGTAATGTCCGCTTTGACCGACTCTACGATTGGGAGTCCATCGAACATTTCCAACTTCAGACCCGTAGCACCGAATACCGAGAACCAAATAAAGCTGAATCCACTTGGCAACAGCATCGTTCCTAGTACGAATTCCTTAATCGTTCTCCCCCTGGAGACACGCGCAATAAAGGAACCGACAAATGGCGCCCACGCTATCCACCACGACCAATAGAACAAGGTCCAGCTTGCTACCCAGGAATCTTCTGTGAACGGCGTCAGCCGCAGACTCATCTGAATAATATTTTGCAAGTAACCGCCAAGCGTCGTCGTAAAGGAATCAAAAATAAAGGATGTTGGACCCAGCAGCAAAGTGAACAAGAGCAAGCCTAACGCAATAAGTAAATTCGTATTGCTGAGAATACGAATTCCCTTGTCCAGTCCCGACACTGCAGAAGCAAGGAACAACACCGTTACAATCGCAATAATGATGACCTGCACCGTTGCATTGCTCGGAATACCGAATGTGTGGGCAAGTCCACCATTAATTTGCATCGCACCGAGACCTAGCGATGTTGCTACCCCGAAGGCCGTTGCAATAATCGCCAATATGTCGATCGTCTTACCGATCGGCCCCTTTACCCGATCGCCAAGCAATGGCTCGAAAGTCCAACTGATCAAGCCATTATGGCCTTTTCGGAACGTAAAATAAGCGATTCCCAGCGAGACAAGCGTATAAATGCCCCAAGGATGCAATCCCCAATGGAAGAAGGAATAGCGCAGCGCTTCATTCGCAGCACCAGGCGTCATTCCTTTCAGCGTTGGCGGATTTATGTAATGGCTGATGGGTTCGGCCACCCCCCAGAATACGAGCCCGATCCCCATGCCTGCACTGAACAGCATGGCGAACCAAGAAATATTGGAGTATTCCGGATCATCATCATCATTGCCTAGTGTAATATGTCCAAACTTGCCAAATGCAAGATAAAGACAGAATACTAAAATGATTAGCGCCGTAATCAGGTAGAACCATCCAAACCGCTCTGTCGTAAATGACAAGGCTGCGCTAGATTGCGTGGATAAGCTCTCCGGGGACAGGAAACCCCAAATAACAAACGCTAAAATAACTACTACTGATATACCAAATACCATAACCTCACTCCCAGATGCTAAGACTTGATGTCGGCGATGGAAGGGCAAAAAAATCCCAGACATAGTCCGGGACAAGAACAAATATCATGACGATAAAAGACATAAATTGCGTGCACCTATCCCTCAAAGGAATCCAGTTGGTCTGCACCAATGGAATTCAACCGGGATTGCTCCGCTGCAAGCATTTCTTCAGCTAATTGGACCGGATGTGGATTATCGCTGTCTGCGGCCTGTAGTACGGCACGCTCAGCGTGTTGAAGAGATTGCTCCGCCTGATAGACGGATTGGTCCGAAGGATGTGACATTGCTTGAGATACAGCGTTGTGCGCTGTCTTGACTGCGTTCTGCGCTTGCGAAATCGGGTTTTGCGATTGCAAGCTTGAGTCATATTTGGACATGCTGCGAGCCTCCTGCGCCAGAGTATGGACTGTTCCCAACAGAGAGTAGTTGTCTCCAACGATTAGGATATCGCTTCGCAGCTTTTTCTATGCGGTTAAAAACTTACTATTTCACAAAAGGCTTCGCCTTCTCGATAGCTTCATCCTCCGTCGGAGCGATTACGTATCGTCCGTTGATAAAGATGAACACTCGCTTGGCACAATGCCCACAGTATGACTTACAGCCAATCTTGATATCCGCTTCCGGATCTAGACCTTTGACTTTCGGCAAAAAAGTCTTCATTTTGATATGCCGACATTTATCACAAATACGAATATCGTTCGCCATTGTTCTTCACTCCGCTTTACCCCATTGTCTTGTTGTACTTTCGCAATGAAATTGTTGCGTTCGCCAACCTCTATGTCATTGTACGGGAACCTGGGGCGAGAAGCAACCTTTTGCGTCACATTCCGTCATTTTGGGTTCGGATCTTCATATTTTAGGGCACGCTTGGAAAACCAAGGAAGCAGAATTAAGGTGAGAATAATGTCATCAATCGGCATAAATGGAATCAAATCCACCGGAATTAACCAGTAAATAACAATTGCGCCTACAAATATCGCCTTCTCCCAAAAAGGAACACGCTTCGACGTCAATAGTCTTGGCACCGAGCTGAGAAGCAGCCACAGCCTCTGCCAAGACCGCTTAGGACGTGGTTGCCGTTGTGAACTGCGTGGAGTTGGATTCGCCAATGGTTACACACCTCCTGCTGTTAGTGTGCGTAGCGAAACAGAGTTCATACAGCAGCATGCAGTAATACCTTGCATGTCCTCCTTATCGTTATCTTCGCTATGGAAGCAGCGCTTCCTTCATGATAGCGGCGACTTCCCGATACATCCCATCGAAGTCATCGAGCGGCAGTGGACTTATTCCGTTGCCAACTTCAATCGTGAAACCAGGCTTCCTGTAGCGCTGTATGAACCAATCCTTATAGCCCGCATCGCTGCCTGACAACTTCACTGCCCGATATCCGCTTGCCCTCTGGAATCGTTCTGCCCACGCTAAGGATTCATCTGGTTCGAAACCACGATAGTTCCAATATATTTCCTGTCCTTGCGTATGGAAGGACAGAGCTAGTTCAAATGGAATCCGCTCTGATAACCCCGCCAGCGCAGCTGCTTCCGGCTCAGACAGCGGCCTCGTCCCACCATAGTTGAGAGGTGCTGGCGAATACACACCCCTTCGGGCTTGTTCTTCCTCCCAAAAGGCAGGGAACTGATCATTGAGATCAATCCCGCGAATATTGGCTTTCCAACGATGGAATCTGCGAGAGCCTTGATTCCATTCCATAATCGAATTGTAGAACGGATGATTCGGGGAGATTCCTTCTTGCACAAGCTCTACCCCATCAGGATTCGTCATCGGTACGATCCACAATGTCGTTCGCTCATACGCAGCAAGGGGATCCCACCCGTTCCATGCCCCACCACTGTCGTAGGCTCTTGCATAATCTTCGGCAAATTGCATCAATAGCGCCGATGTGATCCATTCATTCGCATGTACGGAACCATTTGCATGCACGGGCACAGCACCGTTGCCGATTACAATTGCGGGAATCGGCTTCCCCAGCACACTCATTCCGATCTGCTCAACGCGGACGAAGGGATAACTGTTCTGCAAATGATGAATATCTCGTACTAACTGACCATAACCGTATTCGGTGGTCTTCCTCTCCCATTCCCTACTCCACTCGTAAGGGATTAGCATCAATTGACCTTGTATGATTCTCCTCGGATCAATGGTTGGATTCGCTTCGGCGAGTCGCTGTGTCGATACTTGGAATCGCTGAGCGATATGATAGAACGTGTCTTTTGCCTGCACAACATACTTATTAAACGGAAGCTCCGGAATATCAATTACTTGTCCGGGAATTGCGTATCCCTCTAAGCGCAGCTGAGGGTTGGCGTTCATCAACGCATGCAGTTGTATGCCGTAACGTGCACAAATACGAAGATAGGTATCCCCTTTTTGCACTAGATAAGGAACAGCCACGATTGTCGCTCCTCTCCCAATTCGTTATTGGTTGAGCATATGCGACGGGATAGAGGTTCATAACTTCAAGGATGATCATCCCTAGGTCGTAACACAGAGAAGGCGTTCCTATCTGGCAGACTATCTGCTCAAAGGAACGCCCTCAAATATCATGATCATATATAAGTTCATGAATCTCATTGAATGATTTTGGATTACATGATTTTAGGAATTTGCCAAATGACTGGAGTAGCCTGAATCTGCTCGCCAAGCCACTGGCGGGCGATATTCTGGAATATTTCCGGATCGCCGCTGCAGAAAAACTGATGAACCGGTACTGCTTCCGTATTCGCCAACTGGCTTTTGTCCTGCAAAATCGTACTGATCTCGCGCGCTGTCTCTTCCGCTGAGTTTATTAATTGTACCTTAGGTCCAATCGCATCTTGGATAGAATCGGACAGGAATGGATAATGGGTGCAACCTAAAATGAGAGTATCAATAGGTACATTCTGCAACTGTTCGAGTGACTCGCGTACAACATCAGAGGTCGATTCACTGTTTCTGAACATCCCCCTCTCAACAAGAGGAGCTAGACGAGGACAAGCTTGACTGACTACTTCAACATGAGGAGACAGCCGCTTCAATGCTTGTTCATATGCGCCACTGCGGATTGTGCCTTCTGTTCCGATAACACCGACATAGCCGCTATTGGTAGCGGACAGCGCCGCACGGGCACCTGGATGAATGACTCCGATTACAGGAATGGACACGTAAGCTCGAATATATTCCAATGCTACGGCTGTCGCTGTATTGCATGCAATTACGATCATTTTAGGCTGGAATTGAATAAGATAATCTACGATTTGACGGGTGAACAGCCTTACTTCCTCGGCAGTACGAGGACCATAAGGCGAGCGGGCTGTATCACCGAAATAGATGACTTTCTCCCGCGGCAGTTGACGCATCACTTCTTTGACAACTGTCAACCCACCGACACCCGAATCGAGCATGGCTATAGCTTGCTGCACGAATACACCGCTTCCTTCGTCTCTTGATTGACTGACCTTACTTACCATATGTACTCTTTAAATAAAACGTACCTCGATCTTATCAGTAAGAAGGACAAGGTTCAAGTCATCTAGTACTGGCAAAACACGGTGCGAAACTTTTCGCTTCCAAAAAACGTCATTAATAGGTGGAGACAAATCAGAAAGGGTTGAAAAAGATGCAAACGGAGCGTTCTATCTCCAAACACAATAAGAATCGAGCGTTGCCTCCGCGCCACGCAATTCGAGCAAAACAGCGGACTAGCAATCCCAAGCAAGGGAAGCCGAGGAAAAAACGATCTGTATGGCGCATTCTGCGCATGGTTGCGGCTATCTTCATCCTAATTTGCTCCCTAGGCGCCGGATGGTTATTCCTGACCCCTTCCGGTACAGATATGCGGTTCTTGATTGCCGATACACTAATCACGACGCAGCATCGACATTGGGCCAAGTATATTATTGGTCAGGCCGAATTAGACAAGCGTGTCCAAGAGTATTGGAAGAACTTCGAGCGAATGGGAGATGAGAAAGCCACGATTGATATCAAGAAGCCTTCCATTGCTGAACAAACAAAAAAACCACTCATCGAATATAAGGAAGTAAGTGGTACAGGCGCTACCGGTGCTTCGTTCAGTGGGTATCTGATGATAGTGAACGATCCATCCAAAATTCGAATTGGCGTTCCCGGCAAGGCTGGAAGAGGCGAGAAGGTCTCTAGCATGGTAAAACGTACTGGTGCCCTTGCAGGAGTCAATGGCGGTGGATTCGCTGATCCGAACTGGGAAGGCAATGGCTTCAAACCAATCGGAGTCGTCATCAACGACGGCAAGTTATATTACAACGGAGTAGGCAAGAAAAATACACAAATTGTAGGGATAGATAAGGATGGGAAAATGGTCGCCGGTAACTTCTCGGTGAGCGAGCTGCTCGACATGGGGGTAAAAGAAGCAGTTACCTTCCAGCCTCGCATGATCGTGAACGGCAAGGGGCAAATCCGCAATCATGCGGACGGTTGGGGAATTGCACCTCGGACGGTAATGGGGCAGCGTGAGGATGGAGCAATTTTATTCCTTGTTATTGATGGCCGCCAGCCTCATAGTATCGGGGCCGACTTATACGACTGCCAAAAAATTATGCTCGAGAATGGCGCAATCATCGCTGCTAACTTGGACGGAGGCTCGTCTACTGTACTTGTCGAGAAGGACGGCGTCATCAAAAATTCACCATCAAGCCAATATGGCGAACGTTACTTGCCTACTGCATTTTTAATTTTTGAACATCCTGAAGAAGCGAACATCCCTAACATTTGGGAAGGATTGAATCCGGGTGATATCGATCCATCCAAGTGGTAATCAACGTTAATTAGACGTATTTGAAAACACAATGATCCCTACCATCTCATTGCTTACGCATAAAGTGGTAGGGATTTTTAACAATAAACGCTGCTAACGTCTCCTTGCGGCTATTGTACTTCTTCCTTATTCTCCCCATCCAGCACGTTCACTTCCGCCTCTGCTTCCTCATTCCATTCCTCAGTCGGTTCTGCTGTTTGTTCAGCAGATAAGCTTGAAATGGCCGCGATTTGCGCCTCTTCTGAATTCCGCTGTTTCCATGAGCTGAAGCCTTGCTTGAAGGATGAAACCTTGCCCTTGGCGGATGAAATCAATTCGTCTGTCTGCTCTCCAACCTGCCTTGCCCACTCCTGTGTCCGTTCACTGACCTGCTGTGCACCCTCTGCAATATCTTTGCGCAGCTCGCGACCGCTCTTCGGTGCGAACAGCAATGCCGATACCGATCCAATCACACTTCCGATTAATGCCCCTATCCAAAACTTCTTATTGCTCATCTTTCCTTCCTCCTCATCACTCAGTTCCCGGTCTATTTCTCCGAGCTAGGAGATGTAGACGAGCTAGGAGAGCGCCCAGATAGCTTCCCTTGAATGGAGGCCCATATAGAGCATCCTAGCTCGAATAGCTGGAGGATATCCGTCAGTCGCTGCTTCCATGCAGATTCCGTACCTTGCTGGCTAGCATGAGATATAATTCGCTCCAATGCATCATTTCCTCGTTGAATGATATCCCGGGCACGCTGCAATTCATGTGTCCACTCCTTGACCGTTCCTACTATCTGTTCTGTTTCCTTCAGCACATCCTCAGCACGACGCGTCAACACTTGGAGCTGGTGAGCTAATTGCTTCCCTTCATCCAAACTAGCGTCTGCCTTCCCCAATGTGCGCATCCCACGGATAATCAGAACAATAGCAGCTATACATACAGCACTCCAAGCAATAGCAGCCAACAAGATGCTCCATTCCGTCATCGTCTCCCCTCCTTAGCTGTGAAATCAACCGGGCGCATGCCCATGTCGTATTGACAGTATAAGGAAGTTGGGCTCGTATTGACACACCCATGCCTGTACTTTTTGGGTATGCCTGTCCTGTGCAGCACAAAAAGACAGACCCCTGAGGGGTCTGCCTACATCTACCTAACCTATGCAGGAATACGGCTGTGCAACGGTGTGCGCTGAACTCATTCCATTTATTCCTGCTTGTCTGTTCGAGGACGAATCTTGTACGTACAGCGCTGACCCCGCTCAGCAAGGCATTCTGTCCGTTCTACATCACTATCCAGTAAATCCCGGAACAAAGCTAGTTCACAAGCACACGGTTCTTTATATTGCTGAGCGACTTGTGCGATCGGACAATTGTACTCATGCAGGAGCCAGCTTCCATCGTCTACTTGCTCCGTCTCTACCATATATCCATTTGAGTCTTGGATGTGACCAAGCGCTTCTAATCGTGCTTCAAAATTCTTGCCTTGGACAAGGGGTGTGTATTTTTCCAGCATCGACTGTTTTCTGCCTTCGAATAGACGTTGGACACTATTCTCATCCTGCCAAGATTCCATTTCTTGAAGCAGATCTAATATAAGCTGATGATATTGCTTCGGAAATCGTTCGTCACCCGTATCAGACAAGCGATACATTTGCAAGGGACGACCCATCTGCTGACGAACCATTTCGGTGTCCAGCAAATGATCCTGCTGCATGGCATATAAGTGCCGTCTTACCCCCATTTCTGTCATCTCCAGCTGCTTGGCAAGCTGAGCAACAGACATAGCTCCATTTGTCTTGAGTAAGCCCATAATCTCTTCACGTGTGGATAATTTGCGTACTGGTTGCTTCATGTAACCACCTTAACTTTGGTTGTCATCGTATCGTCATTGTATCGCATCACTCCCATACAGACAACAACCTTGCCTAAGATCCCATACATGAATTATTTTAGTGCCAGTTCTTTCGTTATGAAGTGGCGAACAGATTGAGCGAATTCTGGCAGCCATACAGGGAGGCTGGACAGCTGAGGATGTATCGCCCCTCTCTCCCAAGCGATATAATCTTGAACCAGCGCCCTGCGCAAGACAACAAGCTGAAGCAACGACGCATGAAGCTCAGGTGATACCGCTTGTTCCTGAGCAATAATCTCGACGATATCCTCATAGCTGCTCGCATCACGCATCAAGAATCCGTCAATAAGCAAGCTGCCGACATCGGTTATGATCTCGATCGCGATGTGCAGCGCACGTTCCTGCGCGAACGAGCTATGTAGACTTCCGTCCCATTTCGCTATAATCTGCTCTACTGTCTGTATGAGATTCGGTATAAAATCAAGACGCTGCTCGATCTGCTCCATGTTCACGTAATACATTCGTTAGCCCTCCCTTGAGATGGTATTGCGTATAACGCGGAAGTCGACTTCTACTTCATCCCTCAAAGCCTAAGTCTTCCGTCCCATTACTACATTCGGCGTAGGTGATCAATCTCCTGTTCCTGCCTGCGGCATGAAAAAAAGGAGCTTGCCAGCCCCTTCTCTCAACTAAAAACGTATTATTCTACAATAAGAACCGATTTCATATCATCATGGCCTGTTCCACACATAACCGAACATTGGATTTCGTATTTGCCTGGTTTCTCAAATACAACGTCCTTTTCCATTTGGCCATCCTTCAGATCAATGCCTAAATCTTTAATTTCAGCACCATGCAAGCCGGATTTGTTCACAAGCTTCATGCGAACCTTCTCCCCAGCCTTCACTTTATACTCCGGTTGGTCGAACTTAAAATCACTCGTTGCCACAAGCTTAACTAGAGTGACTCCCTCAGGAGCTGCCTCCTCGACCTCCGGCTTCGGCATATTGAACAGCATCAAGCCAGCGGCAAGCAGGCACGCAATGCTGAACAAAATGAACATAGCCCATTTCTGCATAACAGTTCTACGCCCCTTCGTCAGTTACATTCATCACTTCTCATATTACAAAATCTTTCCTATTTCTCTCAATACATTCTTGTAAATTCCGGAAGCAAATTTTGTAAATGTGACAATTCAATGAACATCAAATAGGTGTAAAATGACATTTCTTGTGTCTTGAGGAGAAGATATCCATGTAAAAAATAACATTACGCTTCTAGCTGTTCATTCGTATCTCGCAGTTCACTAGGTGACATTTGGAAGTGATCCTTGAATAGTCGATTGAAGTTGGACAGGTTGCGGAAGCCACTTTCTGCGGCAATCTCGATGATTTTTTCATTCGAAGAGGTTAATAACTGAGCTGCATATGTCAATCGAAGCCTGATGAGATAATCCAGTGGTGATGTGCCTACCGTCTGTTGGAACAACGCACTGAATCGGGATGGGCTTAAATGTGCCAAATCAGAGAGCTTCTTCAACGTCCATGGAAAGGCTAGTTGACCTTCCATTACGCGTATGACTTCTTTCACCGTCTGCACACCTCTAGATGGCGCAGGAGTATAGCTAGAGAGGGGTTTGCTAGCATATCTGCTAAGCAGCGACAGCAGCCGCATGTATTGTGCTTGAACGATAGATACATAGCCAAACTCCCTCTGAGCCAGCTCTTTCTTCACATCCATCAACACTTCGGATAGCAATCCGCATTGCGGCATAGACCGATACAGGACATGTGGCACAGTTTGTCCGATACGATGTATTACGGAACTCATATCTTCGGCCCACCAACCATTCATCTGGTGAGGCGTCTCAATATGAAACGCTTCCAGCAGCAGCTGATCTGTCCCGCATACCCGATGCAATTGCTGAGGTGGGATAAGCACAATGTCGCCCTGCTGGATCGTATACTGTGTTCCGTTAATGATATATAGGCCGCCCCCCCCAGCGACACGATTGATTTCCCAATGCGAGTGCCAATGCGCGAGGGTCACCCTTGGATGATTGCCTTGCACCATTTGCTCGATTCTCGGCATCATCACGTTCTGCTGCTCGCCTCCCTTTTCAACTGAAGCGTGGCCCGATGATTCTAAGTCAGAGTACCTTATCATATAATTATCAACCTCCTGGCATTCTGCTATGAATATAGAGGTGAACATTGGTTAAGATTATGAGAAAGGCTTATTTGCGTTTGTGTGAAGCGGAAATACTCTCAGCAAGTTTGGACACCCGCTCCTCCTGCTTCATCGTCATTCGCGCAAGTATGGAGTTAATTTCATTTTGAAGTTCGTTTCTCTTTTCAATTAGTTCACTAAGATGCTTGAATTCTGTGTCGTCTTCATGCATGGTGGGCTCCTCCAATTTTGTCTCAAAGTCATTCGCTCACTATATGTATCACCATCTGCAAGACAAATGAAAATACTTAATTTTTGGAATATGGATTTTCCACCCTTCGTGAAGAAATAAATTGACAAACGAGCCCAAACAACATAATATGTTACTTGCAAAAAATTTAAGGATGCAGGTGAAGCCAACGTGACCTATGAACCGATTGTAAAGGAAAAAACGTTAATCGAACGCAACGATGCCGATAACCTTTATCAAGTAAAAGTAAAATTGCAAGATGGTACGCTATGCCGCGTCTTTTATAATCACGGTGCCAAACATGTTAGCAGACTGCTTACTATTCCATGCCCGATTTGCCGCAAGGATTTCATTTGCAAATGCATGAGTCGCTTCGCAGACCAGCTTGACGAGCAGATCAACTTGCCTGAACTGCTGGCTAAGTAAATCGCACAACGATTCATCCGTTCGGATTCGTTCACTGAATATAAGCAGAATACAAACTCTCTTACTGCCTCGTGCGGGAAGGGAGTTTTTGTTATGCCTTGCAGCATAAACTTTCAGCCCTTTTTCTCCTCTCAACAAAGCAACCTAATTATACCATTTATTCATTGTAAATTTGAATAACCCTCCATTTTCTAAAATTTTTTTTATCTTCCCTTTCCTAGCTGTGAACGCATGTTAGTACCGCTCGCGGCTATAAGAGCAGACCACTGAAAATCATAAGAACATTCATCCACGTATGCCAGAACACGACAGGAATGAGGCTGTTGGATTTGATCGTAATTCCTCCGAAATACAGCCCACCCAGCGCAAAGGCGATGCAAACGCCCCATGGGAATCCAAGGGAATAATGCTGTAAACCAAACCCTGCGCTAGTCACAATTACTGCCCACCTATCACCTAATTGTTCAGAGAACCGACTAAGAAGCACCCCTCGCCAGATGATCTCCTCCAACACATTTATGAATGAAAAAGCGAGCGCGAATAACCAAATCTCTTGCACGTGACCCCATCCGTTTCGAATCACAAACGGCATAAAAGCTACAGAAGTCGCTGCAATTGCGACGGGCAAGAAAACCTTAACTTTGGATTGACGGAAGCCCGACCAAATAAATGGTATATCTATCCGCTCGTTCCAAAGCGGTTTTTTCGCATACAGCATAAAAGGTAATTTTTGAATAAGCGCTAAGACAAGCAAGGGAATGAGGATACAAATCAGTGACAATCTGTTGAGAAGGATATGCCATTCTTTGGGCTCCAAATCGTGAATCCAACTTGAGTTTATGAATAAATAGAGAGCAAATCCGACCCCCAAGCCTATCGTTGTCAGGAGAAATGATCGCATTGGCTTGTAAATGAAAAGCAAGCCAGTACAGGATACCCACAAACCCATCAATATGTAGTTTTGCGTTTGCAGGGAGATCATAAGTGATCCAACCAAGAATAGACAAGCTACATTTCGAAATAAAGTGAAATTCATTCTTTATCCTCCTTATGGAATAGACAATCGTGGAATTACGCTGGAGGGTGCTCATGTGTCCATATTATCGAGGCACTCCATACATATACTGGACTATTGTGAGAGGATGTGAGTATTGACATGGATAGGAAGGAAATGGGCTTTGCTGATCGTGTAATCTTTATTCTCGGACTAACCCTAGCCGGTGTACTGACATTTGTCCTTCTGGTCGGAGTCATTGTTGCAATATTAAAATTTTTCATGGATAGAAAGGAACGAACCATCCAAGTTCAGCCAGCTCCAATGCTAAAGGATGATCCAAAAGCACCTTTGGAAAGTGTTTCCACAAGTGAGCAATTATCTGAAGAAAAAGAATTGCAAGTCAATGATAAGCAAGAGAGACCACCGAATTAGATGATTTTAGAATGGAGATGACACAATTGGCAACGAGTAATCAAGGGATGTCGAAGTTCTTTAGTGATGTGAAGAACGGATTTTTACATTTCGCCAATACCTATTCCGTAGCGGTGAAAAGCGGCGCGAATGTAGCAGAGAAGCAAATTATTGATGCGATGGAGGATGCGGATCAACCATCCGATATTCCTGCTGGAAAGCTGTTCGCAGCCGTTAAAATTGGCGTACAACATGCCAGTGAGCATTTGGTGAATTCAGGTATGGAATTCGCAGAACAAATGAAAAACAGTCAGAAAAGCAATATGGAGAGAAAGTGAATTTTGCCATCGCTACAATTAAATAAAAGGGTTGACTCTCTGTTTCGTGTTTTCTCCTCTTGGTTGATGAACGTACGTTATTGACCAGAGGTTTTTTTGAGTTGGACACGCATCTGCTACGAGAGCATGGTTTGAATTATTGAGAAAACATAGGACCACTTCCTTCAACGATAATAAGAAAGCAGTCCCTATTACATTTTCATGTATTTATTACTCTTTATTTTCCTTCTCTTTTGCTTTTTTTTCTTTTTCTTTTTCCTTTTTTTCTTTTTCACGCTGCTCTTTCTCAATCTCTTTTTGTGCCTTTTCTTGCTCCTTTTGTGCTTTTTCTTGCTTCTTTGCTTGCTCTTTTGCCTGCTCTTCTTCTTTTTTCTTAGCTTTTTTCTCAATCTCCTTCTGTTCTTTCAGTCTCTCCTTTTCTTTCTTTTCTTCTTTTTTCTTTGCTTTCTTCTCAAGTTTAGCCTGCTCTTTCGCCTTTTCTTTTTCCTCTTTGTCCGTCGATTTCTGTTCTTTCATTTCCTCACTCATGTTTTATCCCTCCATTTTGGAATTGAGAACCTTGTTCAAACGGTATCTAATGACTTCTGGATTAAAATATTCAAGCATATGAATCCCTGGAAATACCTGAAAATAAATGTCATATCTCTTGTAAGGGATTTTAGTAGTGTGCAGCTCAGGGATACGAAGATTGTGAGGCTTTTGGAACAGATCAACAGCCTCTTCTTCGCCCTTGAGCCCAGAATCAACCACTTTCCTGTAGGATTGTAATCCCATCGAGCTGATTGCTTTGCCAATCCCCTCTTGTCTATGAGCAATACTCTCAAACAAAGAATCGGGTACGTACTTTGAATTCACGATTGCAATATTGTGAGAAACGATTAAGTCACTTTTGTCGCTTATCAATAATGATTCTCTCAGATATAAAGGAGCGGCAGAGGAGTCCACTTGATAATCAGCAGGTACTTCATTCAATTGCTCTTGTCGAATGACCGTTACGCGCATCTTTTCATCCAACAAGGTTTCCAGCAAATCTGTTGTCCTTCCATCTGTCACTAATAGCAAATCGAAAATCAGTTTCTGCAAAAAGTCCAATTCTTTCCCCGCATACTTCGAGTCCTTGCCATCGGTATCTGTCATACAGTTACCTCCATTAGCCGTATGTCAGCTCGTGTTGATATATAACCTGTGTACAGCAACTTCTGGGATGATGCCTTGCTGCTAACGATAGAGACCGGAATCGCGGAGACCCTGCAAGAAGGTGTGAAATTCGTCAAGATTCAACTGCTGCTTCGCATCAGAAAGTGCAACCTGCGGATTCGGATGCACTTCGACCATAATACCGTCCGCGCCAGCTGCTAACGCTGCTTTCGCGCATGGAAGCATAATATCCTTACGACCAGTCGCATGGGTAACATCCACGAGAACGGGGAGATGGGTCTCTTGTTTCAATATCGGAACAGCAGAAATATCGAGTGTATTACGCGTCCATTTCTCGTAGGTGCGAATTCCGCGCTCAATTAACATAACTTGGTTATTCCCGCTGGATAGCAAATATTCAGCCGCAAATACGAATTCTTCGAGTGTGGCGGAGAGACCGCGTTTCAACAAGACAGGCTTTTGGGTTTGGCCAACGGCTTTCAGCAAATCAAAGTTATGCATATTGCGGGCACCAATCTGAAAGATGTCAATGTAACGAGCTGCCGTGTCAATATGCTTAGGGCTCATGATCTCACTGATCGTCACCATCCCCGTTTCATCAGCCACTTCCTTCATGATTTGCAATCCTTCTTCGCCAAGGCCTTGGAAATCATACGGTGATGTTCTTGGTTTATACGCGCCTCCTCGTAAGACGGTAATGCCGGCATTCCTCATTGCGGCAGCAACGGTAAGCAGCTGATCTCTGCTTTCAATAGAGCAGGGGCCAGCGACGATAATAGGCGAAGAGCCGCCGATTTTAGTATGATTTACTTGAATAACGGTATCCTCACTCTTATGCTGGCGGCTAACGAGAAGCTTGCGCTCGGCAGGAGCCTCTTTTTTTATTTCAGGATTCGCCAAAGAATGGGTAGCAAGCTCTTTCAGTAGTTGTTGGTTGCCAACTGGCTCCGCTTGTGAAATGCCCTGCTTATTCTTTTCTTGAACGATTTCCGCAGCCATTCGTGCACGTTCGTTCATCAGATCAAGCAATTGTTTATTAATTCCATCCCATTGCGTAATTAATTGTTTCCATTTGTCGCTCAATACGAGTACACCCCTCTTTTTCACAATTGACTGCAGCCTTTCCCTCATCAGCTTAGATTTTATTTCGCTTCTGGATATATACCGGTTTGGTCGATGGCGCGTTATTTACGAGCCCAACTCGATCGAGAAGCGTTGCGTCGGTAATGATTTGAAGGGTGATTGGTAAATGAAGCTTTTCAGCTAATCGAGTTTGGATGTCCTCCCTACTCCATTGTCCAGCATCGTGCGAATCAAGAAGAACGTACAATCCCTCTTCTTGCTCCAATACCTTCCATGCATCTGGGGCAGGTGTCAACGAATAGACAGCTTCTTGGATGTCATAAGCATCTAGAATCGTATCACCGATTACGATTCGATCCTTACTTCTACCGTAATGCACCAACTTGCCCATTGCTCGCCCACAAGCACACCTGGAAGGTTCGACGGAGATAATATCTTCATTAAAGTATCGCAACAGAGGAGAAGCTTGATGTGTGAGCGTTGTTATCGCCGCAAACCCTCTTTCTCCTTGAGCAACAGGACCTGAACCATCTTCATGCAGCACTTCCACGTAAAAATCCTGCTCCACGATATGCATCGATCCATACTCACACATGGTTGCAATATTCGCGGTTTCAGTCGAACCATACATATTAAAAACGGGTACACCCCACAGCCTCTCGATATGCTCTTTGCGTTTCTCGCTCATTAACTCACCAGCGACGCATATAGCCCGTAGCGCTGGTAATTCTGTGTTCACATCCAAACCAATGAGACGCGCTGTCTCAGCCAGAAGCTCCATCTCGCGCGGAAGCCCCGCTAATACGGTAACTTGTAGGCGCTTCATAAGACTTAATACTCTCGGATATGGTGTAACTACCGTACGTCCGCTTGCAGGTACAACCCCTGCTCCTGTCTGCCAAGCAGCTTGCTGCATTAAGAAGGCGGGCAGCGCCAGTGCATACGGGAATCGAATCAGCACAAGATCATCCGCTGTTAATCGGACTCCGCATTCCTGAAGCTGTCTTCCGCCTACTCGCATATCTTCATGCGTGAACCAAGAAGCGGAAGGTTCTCCGGTTGTACCCGTGGATTCGTGGTATTGGGCAATCTTACTCATTTCGACAGCTAGGTGTCCGAAAGTACCGGCATTCCGGAGATCTTCTTTCGTTGTCAAGGGCAGTGTTTGAATGTGCTCCATCCCGATATCATCGATGTTATAGTTCGCTAATCGATCCTGATATAGAGGAGATTTCATTAGGCGTACTAATAAATTCTTGAACTTCTCCTCCCGCTCCCTCTGAATATCGGTCATAAGGGCACCTCCTCTCGGCGTAACACGGCGCTTCAGGATGGTTAATGCGAATCCTTGGCCCCATGCTCCTAGCTGTCTTACGTGAATATTCGCGTTGCTTTGCCAAAAGTCCGAGGAATATCATGTCTGATTTCCACTTCGCAATCAATGCCGATTCGATCCGTCATATGCTTCCGGATTTTCGTTGCCAATTGCTCATCTGTTAATTCCGTCCGAAACGGTTCGGCTTCAATCTTGAATGATCCCTGATTCAATTTGAAGTGATACCACATACCCACATCTGGAATTTCCATCAAAAATTGTTCTAATAGGAACGGTGAGTAGTCCTCATCCCCCAATCGAATCATACTCTCCATTCTTCCTCTCAAATGAAGGACGTCCATCGTGAGACCACAATCACATTTGGATTTCTGTAGATATCCGATGTCCCCACTGCGATAACGCACCATTGGCATGGCCTCGCGCAACAGCGTCGTTACCACGATTTCTCCCGTCTTGCCGTAAGGTAGCTTTTCCCGCGTAACTGGATTAATAATTTCGACTTTTACATGTCCCTCCATCACGTGATAACCTTTGTGCTCACTGCATTCGACCGCAACGACGCCGCACTCGGTCGATCCGTAGAAGAAGGATACTTCGCATCCCCACCATTTTTCCAAACGCTCACGGAATTTATAGGAGCAGCCTTCACCTGTAAGCACTATTTTTTTCAATCGTATGTCTTCTCCGATTTTGATACCGAAGCGCTCGCTTTCTTCAGCCAAAAGCGCCGCATAAGAGGGCGTCGTAGTCAGAACGGTAGCTTGGAACTCCTTCATCAATTCTAATGACTTATCGACGGGAGCCATGTAACCGCCTTTGCCAAGTGACAGTACTGCCGTTCCAAATGCAAACTGAAACAACCGCTGAAACCCAAGACCAGGCAGAGCAAATTCATAAGGCAAGGCGACGGCTACCACATCAACATCCGTTTCCTTAAACAATTCCAAATATTTCGGCAGCAAATCATAGACATACTGATCAGCTAACGAGTACGAGGTATAAATAGGCTTTCCCGAAGTACCGCTCGTAAGGTGAACCTGCCCGATTTCTTTCGGGTCTACACATAAGATCTTCTGCTTATCGCCTCGAATGACGTCTTTATTCAATAGCGGTACATTTGTTAATTGCTTCAGGCTTTCAATCTCCGGCACTGTAAAGCCTGCTTCTTCCAGCTTTGAACGATAATATTCATTGTGGTCCCAAACATGAGCAAGCGTGGCGTTAATTGCTTGTAACTGATACTCTTCGATTTTTTGCCGAGGCAGCTTCTCAATGGTGCTTCCATCCTCATCCAATTTCGTGAAAAATGCTTTGAATTGTTCTAGATGGGATGTATGTTCGTCCACGGTTACCTTCATTTTATGGGTTTGTGCTTTCATAAAAATCCTCCTAACCATTTTCAGTCCACACCTGCGGCATGTTATTCGTCTAGCATTCTCTCAATGTTTTTTGTACTCCCCATCCCTCCAAGTCATCCTTATATGAAATGCAGGCAATGTCACCCTTGACTCGGACAACTGTATATCTTCTGAAAACTGATTTTTTCATCCAATCAATGCAGTAGGGACTCGCATATCGTAGCAATTATATAACCTTCGAAATCATGAGTTGTTGGCGTAGAGGGACTCGACTTTCAAATGAATGGCGAAGCAAATTGGAGGTTAGGCATACATGTCATCTGACAGCACTCCTGAAAAACAATTCAAGATCGTAAAAAAGCTTCTTCAAGATGGAGTTGATGGAGACAAACAGGCAGCGAAAAGAGCGCATGAGAAGCTTTTAAGGCTCCGTGAGACCCAGCCTCATCATGCGCTTATTGAAGCCTATTACGGTAGTTCATTAGCCCTCTTATCACGTGATGCCGTCAAACTTGTTGAGAAAGAAGAAAAAGCACTCGAGAGTTTAGAGGTATTGAATCAAGCAGTAGAAATGGATCCCAACGAAAAAGAAATTCGCCTCTTACGCGGAAGTGTCTGCCTGCATCTGCCGGAGTCTTATTTCTATTCTTCGAGAATAGCGATCGAGGACTTCACATTCCTCCTTGACCGTTATCAACAAGATTCAAATTACCTTACCCACAATCAAGTCAGAAGAGTACTTCGAAAGCTGAGCAAAGCCTACCAAAATAGCGGCAATCCCGCCAAGGCGAATGAAGTCTCACAGCGTCTTGCCTCCATGTATCCAAAGAAAAAAGATGATTAGAATCATGCAAGCGAGCAATGTGTTCATGCATGAGTACAGAGAGGATGAATTGAGTGACAAACCTTAATCCCAGCGATATGGAAGGCTCAGACTTAAATGAGACTTCAACATCGAGCGATGATCATGCTTCATTGACCGAATCTGTTCTAAATTCCGTGTCAGATCAGGTGTCTACTCCGTCTGACCCGTTCAATGAAAGACTCACCCTAGCTATCCAACTGTATCTGGATGGCGTAGCTGGGAGTGCGGCTGCTGTTCAAGAAGCACATCAGATTTTAGAACAGCTGCACGTCGATGATCCAGATCATCCTCTTGTTGGTGCTTACTATGGCAGCACCATGATATTGATTGCAAGAGATAAAACAGAGGCATCTGATAAATTGAAATGGTCAAAACAGGGATTGAAAATGCTCGACAATGCGGTAGCCGCCGACCCACACGACAGTACGATCCGACTGCTTCGCGGCAAGTCCTCTTACAATCTCCCAGAGCAGTACTTCCATCGGACGAAGACGGTGATTGAAGATTTCACCCACGTCCTCAATACACCATCTGACACGCTTGACACTGAAAAACAATTGGAACTCATCTATGAACTCGGTGAGGCTTGCATTAAGATAGGCCAGAACCAAGACGCGGCTACGTATTTTAGAAAATTGGAGAGTCAAACACAAAATTCGGCATGGAAGCAGCTATCCAAGCAAAAGCTGCAAGAGCTAGAAGGAAAACCAGCAGTTGAAAAAATACCAAACAAAGGCCCTTCTTCCATCTTGATTGAAGCTACTCGAACTGTAGGCAACGCCCTCCTTTCTTGGTTTGGTAATGATAAGGAGTATGAAAAAGCGAAAGAAAAGGCGGAAGAACGCGCGAAAAAACGTGCGAAAGAACGGGCAGAAGAACGGGCAAAAGAACGGGCAAAAGAACGGGCGGAAGAACGCGCGAGAGAACGGGCGAAAGAACGCGCGGAAGAACGCGCGAAAGAACGCGCGGAAGAACGCGCGAAAGAACGCGCGGAAGAACGCGCGAAGGAACATGAGAAGGAGCATGCGAAGGAACATGTGGAAGAACGTGCGAATGAGCATGTAGAAGAACGTGCGAAGGAGCATGCGGAAGAACGTGTGAATGAGCATGTGGAAGAACGTGTGAACGAGCATGTGGAAGAACGTGCGGAGGAACGTGCGAAAGAACGTGCGAAAGAACGTGCGAAGGAACGTGCGAAGGAACGTGCGAAGAAACGTGTGAAAGAACGCGTGAAAAAACGTGTGAAAGAACGCGTGAAAAAACGTGTGAAAGAACGTGCGAAGGAACGTGCGAAGGAACGTGCGAAGGAACGTGCGAAAGAACGCGCGAAAGAACGCGCGAAAGAACGCGCGAAAGAACGCGCGAAGGATCGTGCAAAGGATCGTGCAAAGGATCGTGCAAAAAGACGCGCGAAAGAAAAAGCCAAATAGCTGAGTGCAAGAAATGGCCTTAGAAAAAGAAAAGAAATATCTCTCCTTCTAAACCACTCCTGATGTTAGTTGGTCGACGTTAGCAGGAAGTCGAATCCCCATCAGACTATACCTCAGGGGGATACCCGTATTATCGGAAGGGGGTGAGATACATGTCTGATAAACACAAAGAATTTTTCAAGGGTTTCCTTGATTCTGCTTTAAAAAGCGGCGCTAACAACTTCGGCAAACATCTTCTAGATGCAGTAAATGACGAAAACCAACCTGTTGATATTGTTTTGGGGAGAATCGTAACTGCCCTTAGGGACGGTGCCATTGCAACAGGCCAAGACGTGTTGCGAGCTCAACTTAATCAGGATAAGTAGTTAACTTGAATCACATGGAATTCCCTAAATGATGCACTAATAGATAAGAGTGATAGGAATTTTACGTAAATAGTCCCATGTCTAGAAGGGGTTGTTGACAAAATGGGTTGAGGATCTTGTCCTCAGCCCATTTTTGCTGTTTGAACGAATAGTTTGGAAGTGATCGAAACCTCATTTCACTTCTTACTTTGTTGATGTTTAATTTCTGCTTGGGCTGCCTTTACTCCTCTGACGATGGCCTGTTCAAGCACCACCGCTGCGACGGTGCCGACTGCGGTCACGGCGGCATTACCAATAAGCCCGCTAGTATCGGTTCCGGTAGCTATGCAGAATACAGTGTCCCCATCACCTTGAATATGCACCGGGGAAATCGCCCGCGCCATTCCGTCATGGGCGAGTGTCGCAACCCTCCCAGCCTCGGCTTTGTCTAGTTTTGCAGTGGTTGCGATGACAGCGATGGTTGTGCTTCTGCTCCGGGTCGAGATCGGCATTGGTGGTATTCCTTCAAGAATTGCCCTAGTTTGGTTAACGAATTTACCATCAGGCTCGAGCGCCCCGGCTATGATATGATTATTATTCCAAATATCTCCAAGCGCATTGACGACTACAATAGCGGCTACTATAGGACCGCCCGGGATTTGCCAAGAGGCGGTTCCAACTCCGCCCTTCATCGGCGTACCGTAGATTTTCCCTACCGTCGCACCCGCTCCAGCACCAACACTGCCCTGCGCCACGGCACCGGACTTCGCAGCTTGTGCTGCCTTGTAGCCCAACTGTGCATCAGGCCTGCGGGAGCCTTTCGCATAATAAAGGTCAAAAATAACAGCCGCAGGCACAGTAGGGAGCGGTCCAACATCTGTCGGGGTACCATACCCATGCTCTGCAAGCCAGTTCACGACACCTGCTGTTGCCGCAAGACCGAAGTTGCTGCCGCCTGTAAGAAGAACCCCCTGTATAAGATCCGTTGAAGTTCCGGGTTTAATCGCATCTGTCTGTTCCGTACCCGGATAACCGCCTCTGACATCCACGCCGGGAACTGCACCTTCAGGGTACAAAATAACCGTGCAACCAGTACGACCGCTTCTATCCTCTGCGTGCCCCACTAGGATACCCGGAACATCAGTAATACTCCCTTTGGCATGAACTTTTGTCCCCTGACCAATTAATCGGTTGGCACTCGGTCCAATCGGATGATTAAGTATGCTGTGATCGTCTTGATATACTTTCTTTACGGAATTCTTCTCATTATTGAAAAAAATTTTATTGCTTTTTTCTGGTACTCCTTTGCCTCGGTAAATCCCTGAATTCCTCATTCGAACTGGATAACCCCAATATTTCGCCGTTCGAATAGCTTTGTCTGCGTTCCTGTGCTTCTCATCATGCCGTGCATCCTCTGGCTTTATGATTTTCGCGGTCAATTTTGTTTTTTTTCTATCCATTTTTTCAACTCCGATTTCATGTAGAATAGTACTGCTTAAAGCCTCATCTAATGACATTCATCTATAAATAATATGTTTGGGATGACAAACGTGCTCTGATAAAAACCAAAAAATCCACCTTTTCAGGTGGAATGACTCGGTTTCGGGCCCGAATATACTGCTTCGAATCAACTAATAGCGACATTAGCAGGAAACTGCTGAAATTGAAGTTTATAGAAATTATGAGAAGTCATCCTCATACGATTCTTGTTAATTCACTGTTAATTACTCGATGCGCGGCAACATAACGATCTTTCGGACTAATCCCAAACGATGCAAATTGATGCCGATCTTTAGTTTGTACATTGCGGCGAAATGCTCCAAATATGTAAGAAATAACTAGAAAAAGTACGCTAAAAAAAAGGAAAACCCATAGCTTATAGGAAATTCCCCGATAAGCTATGGGCTTCATTACATATCATAAATATAATATTTATTCAGAAACATCTTGGAATGTTAAACCAGGGAAAACGGTATAATTCTTTAATTGGGTATCACTGATTATGTTTGCATAATCTATCAGGTATCCCTTGCTCATATATGGAGCTACATCAAAGTCCCATTCAGCCACAAATGGTGTGGATAAGTTCATGTAATGAACTATTTTTACACGTACTTTGTATTGGTCTCCATCGCTCCTACCTTCCCCTTTTCTTTTAGCATCTACTATTTTTTTAGCATCTACTATTTTCAACTCTAGAATGGAAGGATATACTCCTCCTCCTGGTAGTTCGATTGAACCGTTATTCAAGTAACTAGAGGCTATTGTTTTTTTCCAAGCTTCTTCATCCCTTGAATCATATGTAACGAAATACTTATTAATCAAAGATACGATGTCTGCCCATTCTCCCCCAGTCAGATTTAATTTTTCATTCCATAGATCAGGAGTAGAAACTGAAGTTCCGCTTTTCTGATTAATAATTACTGTTTGTTTTTTAGAATCCCAAGTCACATCAGCACCTAATGCCTTAGAAATCGTACTAATAGGAACCATGACTCTTCCATCAACATTGCGAGGCGAAACGTCAGTAGGTACTGTTCGACCGTTTACAACAATTGAAATTTTCCCACTAGCAAATGCTCCCCCAATTAACAAAGAGGTAAGAGCAAAAACAAGTGATAAAACAATGACCTGCTTTTTCTTCATTTTAAACCTCCTACAATATATTATTGGACGGAATTCCCAGAATGATCTTATCACACTTATTGATAAATTACATCTTTATCGATCATCGTTTTCAGGACGTTTATTATAACGTAGTCCTTGTACTCCAGTTCCTTCGTTTCAGTTCGTATAATAGCTGCAAAATATCCTAATATGGCAGAGCATTTAGAAGATTTAGTATTAATGGATGTTGTTCACTTATTCTTTTTGCGATATCTTCACTTGCTTCACCAACAGACTGGTAGCAAGGCTCTGTGAATCGAGTTCCTCTTCCAGCCAATTCACATATACACAATTCATATCTATCCGGCAGTAGTTTTTTCCATTCACAATATACATTTACCGACGCTCCAGCATATGGAATGGGAAATACTTTTATTTTGTTTATTTCACTCCTAATAATATCTATACTTTATTTAATGATACTTCTCTATTCCTCGTTGCTCTGCCAGCAACAAATTTACCATACCACTATAGCTATTCAAACCGTCTGTCTGATTATTCGCCTTCAGATATAAGTCATTTACAATTCTTGAAATACTCGAAATAACACCCTCATACTTATCCCGATACTGTTCATTTTGTACTATGTCATGCTGCACCGCCTTGGACAGACTGGACATTATATCAGACGCCTGATCTGAATCAACTTTCTTTAGTGCTGATATAGAATAATCAAACGCTAGAAAAAAACCACTGTAGAGTATCATTGGATCATCCTGCTGCTTACATGCCAGATAAGCTATAAAATTTGCCTCATCCTCATGCATAAAACCACTCTGATGTGCCAATTCATGTGCCATAGTAGCAGGCACTAAGAAAACTGGCACATTAACATTAATATTGGATTCAAAAGTAAAAGGGACAAAAATACCGTGTATCCCTGCACGCGACATTAGTTTTGACATCACCACTGGTTTTGGTGTTGAATATAAAGAATGCTCCAAAACAGGATATTTCTTTGATAACATTTGCATCGACAGCACTGCGTGTTGTGCATAATAATCAAAAACCTCTGGTACTTGAGCCAAAAGATCAGTATCCTCTAACTTTTCCCTTGCCAATTCCATTTCAACGGCAAGCGACTTACTCAATTTGACCAGTTCCTCCTTGCTGTAGTTCTCTTCTTTATATTCGGTATAAGACAAAAAAGAATATCTGTGATAGTTTATTCCACCCAAAACAGTATAGCAAAAATATATCACGCTACAGATTGCAACTATTCCTAGAGTACCACGATAAACTACCATCCTACGTGCACCTTTACTCATGATAACCTTGCGCACATAATAACCTATATAAAATAGCAAAAGTAACACAACCAACACTACGAGCCATTCACTAACAGAAAATTTAACCCAAGAAGGTACAAATTCTACTGTTTTTGACAATATCGGATATACAGACCTACTGTATTTTTCTGCCCAATCCTGATGGTTCTGCGCGTATTTTGTCAGTATATAAGCCATAACTCCAAGTGAGATCAATGGCAATCTCTTAAGTAAAAGCTTTTTGATAACACATCCTCCTATCAAATTAGTGTAGTATGTACGCATAGTAATATCATTTCTTTATTTCAATATACTTTTGAAATAGGATCTTTCGGTGGATCAATTTCTAAAATCACATTTCCGTGCGCTTCTATAAATTCTTGTAAGCAGCGCGATCCTAGATTATTCCCTCTCATATTTGGATTAATTGCAAAATGTTCAATGTATGAAAATCGTTCCGTACTCCAGTAAAATATCAGCCCAATAACTCATCGTCTTCTATAATCACTACGCAATGATGTGCTGAATTATTTAAAACTATAATTTGATCATCTAATATTCACTGCTCGTGCTGAGGAAAACTCATCCCATATAAGTCCATCGCTTCCCTAAAAAACATGCCGTCAGCACTTGTTAATCGAATAAATTTCATACATAATAGCCCCTTCCATCTTAATGTACGTTGCTACATACTATGTATAATTATCGCGATTTTCATCCTAGAGTACCATTCCTTCTCTTTATCATCAAGTAGTTAGACTACCTTAGAGGTGGAATGGGACGCCGTGCTCTCTCGCCTTTGGCTCCTTGCGCGCGGACGACCCCCGAGGTTCTCCCCCTTTTGCAATCCACCATAATAAAAAAAGCAGCCAATCGGCTGCATTTATTAATATATTTGGTGGAGCCAAGGTGATTACGCTCGCAATCCTCGCTCCATCCTTTACGGGATGTCCCATTCCTGATTATTCTTGCTGTCGAAGCTCACTCAACGATGACTACCTTAGAGGTAGAATGGGACGCCGTGCTCTCTCCCCTTTGGCTCCTTGCGCGCGGACGAACCCGGGGTTCGCCCCCTTTTGCAATCCACCATAATAAAAAAGCAGCCAATCAGCTGCATTTATTATTTATTTGGTGGAGCCAAGGTGATTACGCTCGCAATCCTCACTCCATCCTTTACGGGATGTCCCATTCCTGATTATTCTTGCTGGCGAAGCTCACTCAACGATGACTACCTTAGAGGTAGAATGGGACGCCGTGCTCTCTCGCCTTTGGCTCCTTGCGCGCGGACGACCCCCGGGGTTCGCCCCCTTTTGCAATCCACCATAATAAAAAAAGCAGCCAATCAGCTGCATTTATTATTTATTTGGTGGAGCCAAGGGGGATCGAACCCCTGACCTCTTCGCTGCCAGCGAAGCGCTCTCCCAGCTGAGCTATGGCCCCATATTTTTGTATGCCAAACCATTATACTACCTCTGTGCAATTTCCTGCAAATTCCTATTATCGGACTTGGCAGGTTATTTTCTTCTTCTTTTCAACAATTTTATAGCAATATGAAGCAATTAGACATCATTTCTTCTTTTTTCTCGATTTATCTTTCTCTTTTATTAAACCGTTCAAAGTAGATAATCCGTTGAGTCGTGTTTTTTTGTTACATCGATTTCATTATCAATTGATTGAAATGGATATCATTGTATTCTCTAACGAAGATATCCCCTTTTCTTACCCCCTCGAAGCACACCCTTGAGTATAACTTCGTCTACATCATCGTCAATCCAATTGGTTGTTTTGGAGGCATAGGAGCACTTCTAGGATTACTAGGATTAAGCCTCTTGAATGGTTCATCTCGCGACAAGGAAACTCGGAAAATCGATACGTCCAGATTACTGCTGCTAGGGCTTCCTGCTTCTATAATCTCACTCGCCCATGTATGGGGTTACTTAGGATTTTCACATTCTTCCCGGCTTCTATTCATACCTCCTCCAAAATGATCATATCATCATTGCAAACATCATTCTCGGACATACGCTCGTATCAAGCATATACCGAACACAAGCACACTATTCCATTCATTATCTACATCTTTATTGAATAACATTTATCCTAGATAACACGCTGTTGGTTAGGCGTGTTTCTTTGTGCTCATAACAAGGCTTCATCTTACGCCGTTGTTTATCGGTCTACAGACTGACTGGAAAACCATTCCACAGAAGGTTTAACAGGCTGTAAATTACTTTTACAATGCAAATAGACTGAAAACAAGTGCAAACATTCCATCTTTAAGTAAGGAGAAATGGAAATGAACAATAATTTCAACATAGCAGGTTCGAGCAGCAATGAATGGGCCGTTCAAGCCCGTGGGCTCGTCAAAACATTCGGAGATAATCGCGCTGTCGATGGCGTAGACTTGAACGTTCGAGCTGGTTCGATATACGGCGTGCTGGGTCCAAATGGAGCAGGGAAAACGACGACGATTCGAATGTTAGCTACTTTATTGCGTCAGGATGCTGGCGAGGCACGGATCTTCGGACACGATGTCGTGAAGGAATCCCATATCGTCCGTCAATTAATTGGGGTCACAGGACAATACGCATCGGTTGACGAGTCTTTAAGCGCGACTGAGAACCTCATTATCTTCTCGCGGCTGCTCGGTCTAGGTCGTGCTGAGGCACGGCGCAAGGCTGCTGACTTGTTAGAGGAATTTGGCTTGTCAGAGGCAGCCAAGCGGCCGCTCAAGAACTTCTCCGGTGGTATGCGACGCAGGCTGGATTTGGCTGCGAGCCTCATTGCTCAGCCTCCGCTCATTTTTTTGGATGAACCGACAACAGGGCTGGATCCGCGTACCCGCTCACAGATGTGGGATACGATTCGCCGTTTAGTCGACACAGGCTCAACCGTGCTCCTCACCACACAATACCTCGATGAAGCCGATCAGTTGGCAGATCGTATCGCGGTTATCGACCGAGGCCAAGTTGTCGCAGAAGGCACCGTGGATGAACTTAAGGCTTCCGTTGGAACGTCGTCGCTGCATTTAAGACTTCAACATGAAAAAGATATCGCCGATGCGCGTGCAATCGTAGAGCAAGTACTTCAAGTCCGCTCCAATGTAACCGCCGAAGCTGGAACTATTACTGCACCGATGGCCGACGCCGACCAAGTAACAGACCTGTTGATCGCTTTTCGCAACCAAGAAATTCGACTTGCCGAAATCAGTGTACAAAAACCTACACTTGACGAAGTATTTCTAACCATCACCGGGAACAGCTCGTCGGGTGCTATAGAGAACACGAACGCGATCCACAATACTGAACTTACGAACGTTAGAGAGGAGGCACGAGTATGAGTAATGCAACTGTAAATAAGAGCCCACACCAGCAGTTAAAAAACTATGCCAGCTTCGGTCAGTCACTACGTAATTCAATGACAATGGCCTATCGTGGGCTGCTCAAAATAAAGCGTACCCCCGAGCAATTGTTCGATGTAACCATTCAGCCCATTTTGTTTACCCTCATGTTCACCTATATATTTGGCGGAGCAATCTCAGGAAATGTACATGATTACTTACCAATCATTATCCCCGGCATTCTTGTCCAGACGGTCATCACGAGTGCCGTCGCCACTGGTGTCCAATTGCGTGAAGATATGGATAAGGGCGTATTCGACCGCTTCAAGTCCCTTCCGATCGCGCGTATTGCGCCTTTGGCGGGAGCCCTTCTGGCAGATACGATCCGCTTTGCCATTGCAACCGTACTCACCTTCGTGATGGGCTACTTAATGGGCTATCACCCAGCCGGAGGCCTAGGTTATGTCGCAATCGCCGGCTTGCTTGTCATTGCATGCTCCTGGGCAGTCAGCTGGATTTTTGCTTTCTTCGGCGTCATTGCTCGTACAGCAGCTAGCGTACAAGGGATTGCCATGATGGTGCTGTTCCCGCTCACCTTTCTCTCTAATGCGTACGTACCGGTCAATACGATGCCAGATTGGCTTCAATGGTTTGCTAATATAAACCCAATCACCCATTTAGTAAGTGCTGTTCGTGAGCTCGCCAATCAAGGCACGATCGGCATTGAATTTGGCCTCACTCTCCTGTGCGCTATGGTCATTGTAGCCATCTTTGCCCCACTCACCGTCCGCGCGTATATGCGCCGCACCTAAATTTCAAATAAGCAGCCCTCAACAATTTCGGTAACTGAAAAAACATCTTAACACCCAAATGTAAACATGTACGGTAAGGAGTAGAGAACTAAATCCCTGCTCCTTATCGCATGATACGGGAAATGGAAGTATTCCTAACAGAGTCATGCTACACCCTTAGCAGAGAAGGGAATATCCTTGAATATCCACGGATAACCCCCTTAATTCTATTTTACGAATCGCCTGTAGAGGTCTATACTTAAGGGGTGTTAAGGAACAAGGCATTTCACAACAGCTTCGTTCAATCGGGATGCAGCAATCCCCCTTGAACCCAGTTATCATACGGGTTCTTAGCTCAGTTGGTAGAGCAGTTGACTCTTAATCATCAGGTCGAGGGTTCGAACCCCTCAGAACCCACCAATTATGTGATCAAAACGGCAGAGAATGCCGTTTTTTTGTTGCATCCTCTTCATTTTTGAACGGCAAAAAGGTAACGTTATTCTATCAGTCGGAGACAATGGTATCGGCGTTCAGGAGCCGATCAAGGAACATATTTTCGAAGAATTCATCCGCGGCGATGGCCCGATTAAAGACAGTACAGGCTTAGGTCTCGCCATTTGCAAAAAAATCATAACGCTCCATGATGGCACGATTGAACTAACGCAGGATCAGTGTTACCATACCTTGTTTCAAATCACGTTGACTATTACGGAGGACTAGAGTTCCTTCATGATGTCGGGCATCACCTTCAGGCTTCGATACCACGGATCGTTTGCATGCCCGGATCTAGCCCATTGCAATATTAAGCTCCAGTTTGAAGTATTCCTTTTGGTGTTACACCCTTTACAAACGGATCATCCCGTGTATAATGAAAGCTGTCAAGCATATGAACGATGGAAACTGCATAGTGAATTTCGAACACTAGGGGTGCTGTAACAAGCTGAGAGACAGCGGCAACGCTGTTAACCCTTACAACCCGAACTAGATAATACTAGCGTGGGGAAGTGTAGTCGACTGATTGATATAAGCTGCGGCTTCGTCATGTTCGTCATTGCATGAAGCCATGTCATACCCTTGTATCCTCAAGCGTAACTGCACCGACTCACGGTGCAGTTTTTTTGTTGTCTGCTGACCACATATTGATTCGTCAGGGAGGATATAAGTTATGAGTCAGTTATCTTGCGGTACGAGCCGCATCGTTGGTTGTCGCTTTTCTATCTATCCGATGAGCGATCGCTTCGTTGACCTTATTTTGGGAGCGTTGCGAGACACAGACATGTCTAAGGTATGGTGCCATACCGATGATGTCAGCACCTGGGTTCGTGGGCGCAGTGAACACGTATTCGATGTCGTTCAGTCAATCTTTTTACATAGCGCGGCAAGTGGAGAACATGTTGTGCTGAATGCTACCTTCTCTGTTGGCTGTCCGGGCGACACACAAGGAGATGCCTTCATGAATACGGACGAAATTCGAATGAATGCGGAACGGTATCAAGCGATTCCTCTCAAGGTCGCTGCTCATTTTGCGCTCTACCCGCTCGGAACGGCAGATTACATGGATACGATCTATGAGATCATTGGCCTTGCTAAGGAAGAAGGCACTTTCGATGAGAGCGCTCATTATGCAAGCCGCTTAGAAGGAGATGCACAGCGAGTATTTACTACACTTAAGAACGCGTTTAATCGGGCGAGAAAATCAGACAAGTCCCATGTAGTGATGACAACTACGATGTCAGCCAACAGCCCTTCCACAAGGTAGCAGCTGAAGATAAAGAATTTCCAAAATGCAAATTACAAACCAAACGGACTCATCCGATCATCGTTCTAAGAAAAGAGGAATGTTCATGAATTCGCGAAACAGCCAATGGAAATTACGAGATATTGTCGTTCTCAGTTCATTATCTGTTGTGTTTGCCGTCATTTATCTGCTCTTCTTGCAATTAGGCAATGTGCTTGTTGGCTTTATGGGGCCGATGGGATATGAAGTCATCTTCGGCATTTGGTTTATCGTATCGATCATCGCTACCTATATTATCCGCAAGCCCGGGGCTGCCGTCATTTCTGAGACAGTCGCTGGACTGATTGAGGTATTAATCGGCAACGCCGTAGGGCCTATTTTGATTGTATCCGCCCTAATTCAAGGTTTGGGTGCCGAAGCCGTATTTGCCGCTACAAGATATCGGAATTATTCAACCAAAGTGCTTATGGAGGCTGGGGTGGGCTCCGCTGTATTCAGCTTCGCGTGGGGGTATTTCCGCAACGGTTATGCGGCCTACTCTGTTGGTCTCATCCTCGCGATGTTCGTCGTTCGCTGTATAAGTGGCGCACTCCTCTCGGGTCTGCTTGGCAAATGGATTGCGGACGCCTTGGCCAATACAGGAGTTCTTAGAAGCTTCCCAATTGCAAAGGGGCAGCGATAACATGGCAAGCCCAGCGCTTCTCATTCCCAATCACCCAGCACAATCGACCTTACAACGTGACGCCGAGCATGGAGCTCTTATTGCACTGGAAGCCACTGATCTGACACTCGCCTTCGAGACCGAAGGCAAGCCTGTCTTATCCAACATCAATGTCACCCTGCATGAGGGGGAAACCGTTCTGCTGTTGGGCCCAAGTGGCTGTGGCAAGAGCTCGCTAGCCTTTTGCCTTACCGGGCTATATCCACATGCAATAGACAGTCTAGTTGAAGGCAGTGTCCTCGTGTACGGCAAGCCAATCGAACAGTACGATTCCGGTGCAGCGGCCCAGCATATCGGAATTGTATTTCAAGATTTCGAAAGTCAGTTCTGTATGCTGCGTGTAGAAGAGGAAATAGCCTTTTGCCTAGAAAATCGGGATTGTCCTCGAACTGAGATGGAATCCATGATTCAAGAGGTATTAGAAAAGGTAGGATTGCTCGCATGGCGTCATGCGTATATTCACGAACTATCGGGAGGCATGAAGCAGAAGCTGGCTCTCGCCTGCGCTCTAGCCCTTCGCGTGCACATGCTTGTATTGGATGAGCCCACATCGAATCTCGATCCGTATACAAGACATCAATTTGCTGTACTCATTTCAGAACTGGCACGCAAGGAAGGGATGGCTCTGCTCATCATTGAGCACCAATTGGACGATTGGATCGGCATGGCGAATCGCCTGCTCGTGATGGATGAGGATGGAGCTCTCGTCTTTGACGGGCTTCCTGCCTCTTACTTCAAGCATCATGCAGCTGAAGCCAAGTCACGTGGTATCTGGCTCCCGCAAGCGCTGGAACTGCAGCAATTCATCCGTGAGCGGTTTAATCGCAGCAACAGTAGCGATGGCAACAACGATGACGATAGTAGCAATATTAGCGATTTCAGCAATTATGATGATCAGTTCGTTCGTCAGCGTCTCACAGCCGCGGACCCTGCACTCACAGACGAGGATCTCTTGAAGCTGCTGCTGTCGCTCCCTAAATTCGCACAGCAGGATGTGATGCGCATCCTAACATCAGCTCAATCGAACGGTTCCCCACGAAAACCTGAGGAAGTCTTGCAAGCGCACAACCTTGTCTATTGGCGTAAAGGGAGAGTAATCCTCGATCACGTGTCCCTTACTCTGCATTCAGGGGAATGGGTAGCACTTGTTGGTCCAAACGGAGCTGGGAAATCTACCCTCGCCTCCCTCTTATCTGGATTGACACAGCCGGATGAAGGTCAAATCATTCTGAATGGCATGCCTCTTCATCGATATGCAGAGCGGGAGCTGAGAGCCTTCATCGGATATGTATTCCAGAATCCAGAGCATCAGTTCATTACTGATACCGTGTTCGATGAACTTGCATTCGGGATGCGCTTGCAGCTTCTGAGCGAAGAAGAAGTACAGCAGCATGTTGGAGAAGCCTTGACACGCTTCCGCTTGAACAAGGTGGCCAATGCCAATCCCTTCTCCATCAGCCAAGGACAGAAGCGAAGACTTAGTGTCGCTTCCGTTCTTACCGACAGCCAACAGCTATTGTTATGCGATGAGCCGACATATGGACAAGACGCTTATACATCCAAGCAGCTGATGGACACCCTGCAAGCACGAACCCAAGCAGGCGCAACTGTCCTGATGATCACGCATGATATGGAGTGGGTTCAGACCTATGCCGACCGAATTATTGTGCTAGATGAAGGTTGCATACAGTTTGACGGCAGCCCTTCCAAGCTGTGGAAGGAGCACCCTGAGCTCGTGGAGAAGTGTCATCTACGTATGCCGATGAACTTCGCGGTGACATCTCGCTTACTTGTACAGACTACAGGTATCGAAGGAGGAGATCATCCTGATACTCCGTGATTGGAATCCAAGCATTAAGGGGCTTGCGATCATTATAGCGGTTATTATGCTGTCGTTGACATTCGATCCGGTTACACCGCTTGCAGCACTTGTCTACATCGTTCTATTTACATTCCTATTAGGGAACATATCATGGCGTAAATGGCTGCTTAGCTTCTGCCCCTTCCTCATTATGGGCATCGGCTACGTGTGGACGGCTCTCGTCTTCCCGCGTTCTGCCGATCCCGCTTCAAGTGCCATTCTATGGCAGTGGGGGTCGTTCATCATTACAGAGGCCACGTTCCAGCAGGCGGTATCACTCGGACTCAGAGTGCTTATCTTCTCCGCCTTGTCGCTCATCTTCATCTTGACGACAGATCCTGTTCGCTTCATGCTGAGCCTGATGCAGCAGTGCAAGCTGTCGCCCAAGTGGGCATACGGTATTCTGGCAGGCTATCGCTTCCTACCCTTCTTCAAGGAAGAACTGCGCATCATACAGGATGCCCACCGCATGCGAGGCATAGAACGGGAGCGTGGCTGGAAGAGCAAGCTGCGGGCATGGAAGCGTCATGCAATTCCACTGCTTGCTTCAGCTATCCGCAAGTCGGAGCGTGTAGCTGCCGCCATGATATCGAAGGGATTCACAGGCCGACGTGGAAGAGCTTATTATGTGAAGCTTCGAGTTACATGGAAGGATTGGGCCTTACTCTTCCTTCTGCTAGGCGGAATCGCGTTATGCTACTACGTATCCTGGAAACTTGGGTTCGTACAATGGTATCAAGGACAATTGTGACACATTATGACACCCTTTTCGTACATCATGCATAACATATCTAAGCACATTGTATGTTCCGCTATTATGCGAAAAGGAGGTCTTTCTATGCCTAAAAAAATCACGCCTAAGAAGATCACGTCTAAGACGTTATCCCCCCATTACTCCAAAAGTGTAAAGTTCTTGAAAAAATTCGTAAAGATAAAGGCCAAAAACGGTAACATATATACAGGCACCATCGTGAAAGTAGATAAAAAGAGAGTGTACTTAAAGGTCAACTCCGTAAAGCATGCGGGAAAAGTACACACTTCATTTTTCCCTTTCATCTTGCCGTTGGTGCTCTTCGATCTCCTTGCTATCGTGCTGCTTGATACCCGTAGACGAATTATTTTTTAACGACCTATTCTCCCTCAAATGTTTGAGGGAGTTTTTATTTGCACGACAAACTCACGAACAATTCGAGATAACGCTCCAGCTCCTCAAAACGGGGAAAATGCCCGCTACGATGGAAAGTCGTCTGCAATGTAGATCTGCAGTTATTTATAACCCACACTACAATTGATTGATCGACAAAATACAAAGAACCCCTCAAGCAGATTACTGCTTAAGAGGTTCTCATTTGAATTATTTATCTGAGTGTTCGCCAAGGGCGTTCTTCGACAGAAGATGATTCAGTTCCTTCATAAACATGCTGATATCCTTGAACTGACGATAGACCGATGCGAACCGCACATAAGCAACTTCATCTACTGGATAGAGCTGCTCCATGACGAAATCACCGATGACACGGCTGTCTACCTCCGCATAGGCGGTATCGCGCAGCTGCTTCTCGACCTCCGAAGCAATCATCTCCAGCCGTTCCACAGATACGGGACGCTTCTCACAGGCACGAATAAGTCCGCGCAGCATCTTATCCCTACTGAACTCTTCCCTGCTTCCATCCTTCTTAATAACGATGAGCGGAGTCTCCTCCACCATCTCGAATGTAGTAAAGCGTCTGCTGCACAGCTCGCACTCCCGCCTGCGGCGAATAGACTTATTGTCGTTCGCTGGACGAGAATCAAGTACCTTTGTTCCTAAGTGGTCACAATAAGGACACTTCATTTTCGTTCCTCCGTTCTACTCTTGATGTTATCACAATTCACTTTTTAAAAAGTTACCAGTGGTTACCTGTAATGATCTTTGAAAGAATGCACACAATACAATTACCAACCGCAAGGAGGTGAATCAAATGAGCCAAAACAATCGTTCCAGCAACAACTTGGTCGTACCTCAAGCGACAGCAGCTCTTGAACAAATGAAGTTCGAGATCGCACAAGAGTTGGGCATTGCCATCCCATCTGACGGATACTATGGCAACATGGCAACTCGTGACACGGGTTCTATCGGGGGTTACATCACGAAGCGCCTTGTCCAAATCGCTGAACAATCTCTTGCAGGTCAATACAAATAATGACGGAAGAAGCGTCGGACATCATGCGCGATAACGGTATCGGCTTGTCCGATGCTTCTTCTTCATTCTACTTCATTTTCGGATAGATGTTTTTATACTTATCATAATAATGGATAACACGCTGTACGTACAACTTTGTTTCCCCATATGGAATTTGCTGCTTGGCTGTGTCATAGCTGCCGTCCCATACTTTGTTGCGAATCCATTTGTTCACATTGCCGGGACCCGCGTTGTAAGCAGCGATCGCCGCGATCCAATTCTCATTGAATTGCTTATGCAACGATTTCAGATACCATGTGCCAATAAGAATATTGGGGTCGGCCGTATTTTTCAACTCGTCTAAAGACCAACGATTATTCATCTTCAGCTGCTCCATCGCCCATGTAGCCGTTTCCGGCATCAGCTGCATGACTCCAATCGCTCCCTTGCGAGATTCGCGCCCCGCTTGGAAGTTCGTCTCCACTCGAATGATAGCAGCCACAAGCAGAGGATCTACATCATATTGAGCTGCATATTTGCGGATCTCGTCTTCATATGCAATCGGGTACATCCATCTCCCCAGCCATTGCGACTGAACGAACAGCAAGAACAGCATGCCCAAAAACAACAGCAATAGCACTCTCTTTTTGCGGAGCATTTTCATCATACGATTCATGGCAAGCCTTTCTCCGACCAGAAATGGTCGAGCTGCTTGATCGTATCTTCCAACGAACCGCTATTGTCGATAATAATGTCCGCCAGCTCTCGCTTTTTCTCCATACTCCACTGAGCATTCAGCCTCTGTTCAGCTTCGCGCTCGCTCCAACCGTCCCGTTCCATTAGACGCTGTAATTGAACACTTTTTGGAACATACACTACCAATATCGAATCGAACATCTCGCTTAGACCTGACTCATACAGGAGCGGAATATCAACGACAACAAGACGTTCTGGATAGTCCGTCTCATATTGATGCATTTGACGCTGGATTTCCTTCCGGATAGCCGGGTGGGTGATGCTTTCTAACGCTTTGCGACTTGTCTCATCTGCAAAGACAACCTCCCCTAATCGCTTCCGATTGAGCGTTCCGTCCACAAGCAGCATGTCCGATCCGAAATGCACCGCAATTTGTTCCAACACGGGACTGCCAGGGAGAACGACTTCCCTGGCAATCTTATCAGCATCAACCAGCAGAGCGCCTCGCTCCACTAGTAATCGGGAGACGGTGCTCTTGCCGGAAGCAATGCCTCCGGTTAACCCGATGTTCATGCCTTCACCTCATTCTATAATAATGCCGCTTACGTCAGCAGCTTAATAATCCCCATTATAATTAACATCAGTCCCGGCACAAATGACAGCTTCCCAATCCAGCGCGCGCCTGCGAATGCAATCCCAACATGAATGCCGAGTCGCAGAAATATGCCGCTGAATAAGGCAATAACAATCGCGGTCATGAGTGCAGGATAGCCTAACAGTGCGGCTCCTATACCCGCTCCAAATGCATCCAACGACAACGCTACCCCAAGCCACGCAGCCTCTATTGCACTAATGGTGCCTGAACGATCCATGTCCGCTGCGCTTGGAGTCTTCAATATTTGAATGACAACGCCCAGGCTCTTCAATTGAATGCGCACCACTTGCTTCGGCTCATCCCCCATCGGAATAGATGGAACTGAAGAGGATTGAACAACTGCTGATATATGCATCTGATCTGCTGCCGCATCTTCACTGCTTGCTATGTGATTCAACGGATCATCCTCATCGTGCGATGAGCGAAGCAGCTGCAGGATAGCCCAACAGCCAATCCCGACAAGAATAAGTGATCCGATCCATTGAGCTACAGCAGGTGATACATACTGAATAAGCAAGTTGCCCACTTGCATCGACAGTAGAATGACCAGTCCAGAGCAGCATGCAATGACAGCAATTGAAGTCCAAGGGATGCGGAGCCGGCGCAATCCGTAGGTCATTCCTACTCCGAAGCTATCCAGACTCAAGGCAAAAGCCAGGATGAACAAAGATACTGTATGAATAAGCAACTACCGTTCCCTCCCGCTAGGCAGTTCCCAAGCTAGTGCAAACTAGCGTACAACTCACAGCTTAGGAATCCCGATTTACCATATCATATGGGCAAGAGTGGATAAGAGTGCTTATTCAACTTTTCAGTTTACCTAGGTTTCCATTACTTAGAACGATGCTGGCATACCGGGCAGTAATGGGTACCCCGACCGCCGACTACTGTCTTCTCAATGATACTACCGCATTGAACACAAGGTTGCCCTTGACGTCCATACATTTGCAGCTGATGCTGGAACATCCCCATTTCCCCTTGGCCATTTACATATGACTTGATGGAGGAGCCGCCAGCTTCAACCGCATCCTGAAGGGTTTCAATAATCGCGCGATGCAGAAGCGCGTACTCTTCATCCGTAAGCTCATCTGCCGCACGATTCGGGTGAATGCCTGCTCTGAACAGAGCTTCATCCACATATATATTTCCGATTCCTACTACGATGTGCTGGTTCAGCAGGACTGGCTTAATAAAGCTGCGCCGTCTTCTCATCGCTTCCGCGAAGCGTTCGACAGTAAATTCAGGAGACAAGGGTTCTACCCCCAGCTTATGAAGAGGAGGCTGCTCCCATTCCTCTCCTGCTGCGAATAGATGCATCGTGCCGAATTGGCGGACATCCTTATAACGCAGCTCGGTACCGTCATCGAAATGGAAAATAACATGCGTATGCTTCTCAACTGGCTCATTAGCAGCATATACGCCGTAGCGTCCTTCCATACGCAGATGGGATACAAGGACAAGCCCATCCAGCAGGATCCGCAAGAACTTGCCCCTGCGTTCAACCCGTTCGATCGTATGACCCTTCAATGCATCACAAAATTGCTCTATTTCTGACGGCCGCTGGATAATACGAGGCAGCGTAACCGTTACCCGCTCAATCCGCTTTCCAGCGACTAATGTATTTAATGTTTGTTTGACTGTTTCTACTTCCGGCAATTCCGGCATGTCCTATCACCTCTTGATATATTCATTATACCGAAAAAGCCGCTTTCATGTAGGCTTGGCGGTTGTTACATCGTTCTCGCTCACCGTCTTAGGCTTACTTTCTACTTCGCTTCATACCAATTCTCGCCGCTGTTTACATCTGCTCGCAGCGGAACACAGAGCTCAATAGCCGATTCCATTACTTCAGGAACAAGCTTCAACATCGTCTCCATTTCTTCATCCGGAACCTCGAATACCAATTCATCGTGTACTTGCAGCAGCATGCGGCTCTTCAGTCCCGCTTCGCGCATACGAGCATCCATCTGAACCATGGCGAGTTTAATTATATCTGCGGCTGTTCCTTGAATCGGAGTATTCATCGCCGTCCGCTCTGCGAATGAACGCAGATTGAAGTTGGAAGCATGAATATCCTTCAAGTACCGTCTGCGCTCCAGCATTGTCTTTACATAGCCGTCTTGGCGAGCGAGCTTCACGATGTCTTCCATATACTGCTTAACGCCTTGGAATACAGCGAAATACTGCTCGATAAACTGCGCTGCTTCCTTGCGCGTAATATTCAAGTTCTGAGACAATCCGTAATCACTAATCCCGTATACAATCCCGAAGTTAACCGCCTTCGCCGAACGGCGCATATTCGCGTCAACCTGCTCAGGAGATACACCGAATACGTCCATCGCGGTCTTCGTATGAATGTCCATGTCATGCAGGAAGGCTTCCTTCAGCTTCTCGTCTCCCGAGATATGAGCCAATACACGAAGCTCAATCTGAGAGTAGTCGGCAGCAACGATATGCCATCCCTTCTCCGAAGGAACAAACGCCTGACGAATCTTGCGTCCTTCCTCAAGCCGAACGGGAATATTCTGCAGATTCGGATATTGGCTGCTTAGCCGTCCGGTCGCTGTAATGGTCTGACGGAAGTAAGTGTGGACATTGCCCGTTTCCTTGCGCACTTCCTTCAGTAATCCTTCAATATACGTCGATTGGAGCTTCGTCATTTGACGGTAATGCAGAATCAGTGGAATGATCTCGTGGTAAGGCTCCAGCTTCTCCAATACTTCCGCATCTGTGGAATATCCGGTCTTCGTCTTCTTGATGACAGGAAGTCCGAGCTTATCGAATAGAATCTCACCAAGCTGCTTCGGCGATCCAACATTAAACTCCGTGCCCGCGAGCTCATAAATACGCTTCATTGTCGTCTCAATTTGTTCCGTAAACTGCGTACCTAATTGATTTAGCGCATCTGTATCGACTTGAATGCCGGTCTTCTCCATCTGCGCCAGTACGCGAGACAATGGAAGCTCCAGGTCAAAATAAAGCCGGTTCATTTCCTGCTCCTGGAGCAATTGCTCCATCACAGGCTTCAGCTGGCGTACAAGCTTGCCCTTGCGAGCAGCGTGCAGCGCAACAGTCTCAAGTTCAGGAACCTTGAACTTGGCGCCCTTCCCGTACACTTCTTCATCCGTCGGGCTAGACGACAAGCCGTACTTCTCCGCAATCGCTTGAAGGGACAGTGCCGCATCATCCGGGTTGAGCACATAGGAAGCAAGCTGAGCATCGAATGCGGAGCCATCATAGGGAACGCCTGTCCAATGCAGCACCAATTCCGCATAATGCATATCGTAGCCGCTCTTCGGCTTCCCTTGATCGGCGATCCATTCCCGTACGAACTGTGCCTCGTCAGATAGAAGCTCCTCACGGGTCAAGAACCAGTTGGACTCCTCTTCCGCGATAAGCACACCAATAAGCTCTGCTTGATGTGGATTGTCTCCATGCGCTTCCACGATGATTGTATCCGCGGAAGCAATTATCTGCTTCAACCCACTGAAATCGCCATTCACGAGCTGCACGTTCAATTTATCCTCAGACAGCTCTTCATCAGCAGGTGCTGATGCAACCGTGCCGCCCTCGATCAGGCCGATCTTCTCCATACGCTCAATAATTGACTTGAACTCGAGCTTCTGCAGCATCGGAATCGCCGTGTCCGCTTTAATGCCGTGATACGCCATCTCCTCATGGCTCTTCTCCAGCGGCACCTCACGGAAGATCGTTGCAAGCTTCTTGCTCATGCGTGCGTCTTCAGCATGATTAATGAGGTTCTCCTTCATCTTGCCCTTCAGCTCGTCCACATGCTCAAGCACACTCTCTACGCTGCCGAATTGATGCAGCAGCTTAAGAGCCGTCTTCTCTCCAATACCGGGCACACCCGGAATATTGTCCGAGGAATCGCCCATTAGACCCTTCATATCAATAATTTGTAATGGCTCAATGCCATACTTCTCCTGCAAAGCTGCTGGTGTATATTTCTCAATCTCCGTCACACCCTTGCGCGTGAGCAGAATCGTAACCTGATCAGAAGCAAGCTGGAGCATGTCCTTATCCCCGCTCACAACCGCCATCTCAATTCCTTGCTCATTCGCTTCGCGAGTCAAGGTACCGATAATATCATCCGCCTCGTATCCGCTCATCTCGAAATGAGGAACACCAAGCGCATCAAGGAGCTGCTTCAAGACAGGGAACTGCTCTGACAGCTCAGAAGGCGTCTTCTCCCGACCGCCCTTATAGTCCTTGTAATCTCCATGTCGGAATGTCTCCTTGCCAGCATCAAATGCAACCAGCAAGTGGGTCGGCTTCTCTTCTTCAATAACGCGAAGAAGCATCGTCGTGAATCCGTATACAGCATTTGTATGTAATCCTTGAGCATTCGTCAGAGGAGGCATTGCAAAGAAAGCGCGGTAAATAATATTGTTGCCGTCAATAATGATCCATTTATCCATTGATTCATGCACCTCAATCCATTCTCTACCTTCATGATAGCATAGCCAGTACTAGAAAAGAAAATGATGATATTATGGGAAAAAAATAACCGACCGGGTGATCCGCGGTCGGTTGGAGGATGGAGAATAAGATGACATATTCATCAATGATTCCATAAGATTAATTATTCAGATCAGGGCGTTGGTTCGTCACAAGATAGACGACCGCCTCACCGATGTTAGTCGCATGGTCGGCTATCCGTTCGATGTAGCGTCCGACGAAGGTAAGCAGCATCGCCTGAGATGCATTTTGCGGATTCTCCACAACGTACGTCAACAGCTCTCGGAAGATCTGGCTGTACAACTGGTCGACGAGGTCATCGTCCTTCGCCATTTTGTAAGCAAGATTCACGTCTTCCTTAATGTAAGCTTGAATCGACTCCCTGATCATCAGCTGTACCGTCTCCGCCATGCGAGGCAAGTCAATCAACGGCTTCATGAGCGTCTGTCCTTCCATGCGCAGCACAACCTTCGCTACGTCAATCGACAGATCTCCCATCCGCTCCAGATCATTGGAGATGCGGAAGGAAACGAGAATGCGGCGCAAATCCTTCGCAACAGGCTGCTGTGTCAAAATCAACTTCGATCCCAAATCGATAATTTTCTCCTCAATGCGATTCAGCTCAGCATCCTCGGAAATGATTCGCTTGGCACGCTCGACATCCATATTCTTCAATGACTCAATTGATTCCGACAAGGCACGCTCTACCCGCGTTCCCATCTCTTCAAGCAATGTACTTAGTTCTTCTAAGGCCAAGTCGAACTCTCTCCGCTTGATCATTTGCAGCTACACTCCTTATCCTTCTTATCAAATTTAGCCGAAGCGGCCTGTAATGTAATCCTCTGTCCGCTTATCAGTTGGATTCGAGAACAACGTCTCCGTATGATCGAATTCAACGACTTCCCCGTTCAAGAAGAACACCGTCTGATCCGATACACGAGCAGCTTGATGCATATTGTGCGTAACCATAACAATCGTGTACTTATGCTTCAGCTCTTGAACAAGCTCTTCAATCTTCAGCGTAGAGATTGGATCCAAGGCCGAAGTCGCCTCGTCCATCAGCAGAATGTCAGGGTTGACTGCCAATGCGCGCGCGATACAGAGACGCTGCTGCTGACCACCAGACAGACTGAAGGCAGAGCGCTTCAAGTAGTCCTTTACTTCATCCCACAGTACAGCTTGCTTCAAGCTCTGCTCAACAATCTCATCCAGCTTCGCTTTGCTGCGGATGCCATGAAGACGCGGGCCGTAAGCAATGTTGTCATAAATCGACTTCGGAAATGGGTTCGGCTGCTGGAATACCATACCTACTTTTTTGCGAAGTGTTTCCACATCAACTTCGTTGCTGTAGATATCTGTCCCACCAATCGCAACTGTTCCTTCAATACGCGTGCCTATGATCATGTCGTTCATGCGGTTCAATGTACGAAGCAACGTAGATTTCCCGCAGCCGGACGGTCCGATGAACGCAGTGACTGCCTTCTCCGGAATCGTCATAGTGACATTTTTCAAGGCATGATACGTACCGTAGTACAAGTTTAAGTTCTTAATGTCGATTAACGTCTGTAAGGCAGTCGCTGTGCTCATGCTATCGTCTCCTTAAATATGTTTCTGATATTTATTGCGTAGAATAACTGCTGAGATATTCATAATGATAAGCAGCGCCAGAAGCACGATGATGCCTGCTGCAGCCAGTTCATGGAATGCAAGTTGCGGTCTAGATACCCAGTTGAAGATTTGAATCGGCATAACGGTAAACTGATCCATAATGCTCTCTGGCAGAAACGCAACGAAAGTCAATGCCCCAATCATAACGAGCGGTGCTGTCTCCCCGATTGCCCGGGACAATGCCAAGATAACGCCTGTCATAATACTGGAAATCGAAGACGGAAGCACAGAACGGGATACCGTCTGCCATTTCGTTGCACCGAGAGCGAATGAAGCATCCCGGCGCGCCCTAGGTACTGCACGGATGGCTTCCTGTGCAGACACGATAATAATCGGCAGCACGAGCAGCGTCATCGTAAGCGCTCCGGAGAGCAAGCTGCGTTCCAGAGCCAATCCGCGTACGAAGATTGTTAATCCTAGAATCCCGTACACAATGGATGGAACCCCGGCCAACGTACTAATATTCAGTTGAATTAACCGTGTTAGCCTATTCTTCTTCGCATATTCCTCAAGATAGATCGCCGCTCCTACGCCGAGGACGAACGAGATAGGAGCCATAATAAGCACCATGTAAATGGAACCGACAATTGCTGATTTCATCCCAGCCTTCGCAGCCATTCGCGAAGGGTAATTCGTAAACAGATCAAGGTTCAAACGAGACAATCCATCCATCATGATCTGAATCAGCAAGGCCATTAGCGCAATAATACCGATAGAAGTTGCCACCAGGAACAGGATATGAAGCACAAGGTCTACCTTCCGGCGGGTACCAATCTGTTTGCGGTTTGCATCTTGAAACATACTCATTAGCTTAGTACTCCTCCCTGAAGCGTCTTGCCACCCACAGCGCCAAAATATTAAGCAGGAACGTAATCACGAACAAGGTCATACCAACAGCAAAGATCGTTCCATACTCAATGGAGCCATGCGGTGTATCTCCCATGCTGACCTGTACAATATAAGCCGTCATCGTCTGGATGCTCTCTAGCGGATTCCAGGTCAAATGCGGTGTTGCACCTGCAGCAATCGTTACTATCATCGTCTCGCCAATTGCGCGCGAGAAGGCAAGTACAGCGGATGATACGATACCCGAGAAAGCTGCTGGAACCACAATTTTCAACGCAACCTCAAATCTTGTTGCCCCGAGTGCATATGCCCCATTTCGCAAGCTGCGCGGTACTGCCGACATCGCATCCTCAGACAAGGAAGAGACCATCGGAATAATCATAATCCCGACAACAAGACCTGCGCTTAACGCATTGAACATTCCCGTCGATGGGAAGATAAACTTCAACAACGGCGTAACGAAGGTTAGAGCAAAATAACCGTAAACAATCGTTGGGATACCAGCCAATACTTCAAGAATCGGCTTCACAATTTTGCGAACACGAGTAGGTGCATATTCGCTCAAGTAGATTGCACTTGCAAGTCCAATCGGTATCGCAACCAGACAAGCAATAACCGTAATCATTAACGTACCACCTAGCAGCGGCAGGATGCCGAAGGACTTCGGTGATATGAGCGGGCTCCACGTTGTACCGAACAAGAATTCTGTAATCTTGACTTGCTTCAAGAAAGAGAACGTTTCAGAAAAGAGCGTGTAAACAATCCCGATGGTTGTCGCTACAGACAAAGCGGCACATAGAAATAATAAAATCGGAACAATTTTATCGGTTACATGTACTTTGCCATTTTTGAATGATATCGTCGTCTCTCGCTGCGGGAGATTACCGTGCATAGCCCTAACCTCTCTTTGCGTTCTTTTACAATTCGTTAACATTGACTTCGTGAAAATGTGATGCCTCAAACATTTGTTTTTGGAGAGACATCACATTTCACTGCTAGTATGATGCTGACTATAACCGAAGCCGAAGTCAGTACTTCTCTTATTTCAACAAGTTCATTTGCTCATCGTATTTTTCTTGTGGAAGTGCAACGTATCCGACTTCCTTCGCGATGTTGCCTACATTTTTCATATAGTAATCAACGAATGCTTTCACTTCTGGCTGCTCCAGCTTCTTCTTGTTCACATAGATGAAGAGCGGGCGGGACAGTGGTGCATAACTTCCATCTTTAATTGTCTCTTCAGAAGGAGCGATTGCGCCTTTGCCGCCGTCAACTGGTATTAGTTTCAGCTTGTCTTGGTTCTCTTCGTAGTAAGAGAATCCGAAGTAGCCCATAGCGTTCTTATCACCAGATACCCCTTGCACGATAGCATTCGTATCGGCACTGAATGTGATTTGCTTGTCATTGCGGCTCTCTTGTGCTTTGCCGTTGATTTCTTCAGTGAAGTAGTCGAATGTGCCGTGGTTTGTATCCGGCGAATAAATTTTAATATCTTCTGCTGGCCATCCTGCACGAACGTCAGCCCATGTTTTTACTTTCGAGTTAGGCTCATAGATTTTCTTCAGTTCATCTGTTGTAATGTGATCCACCCAAGTGTTGTCCTTATTCACTACGATGGACAAGCCATCATAAGCTACAGACAATTCCAAGTAGTCGATCCCTTTTTCTTTTGCAGCAGCTGCTTCTTTTTCTTTGATTGGACGAGAAGCGTTGCTGATTGCTGTCTCACTATTAATGAAGCGTTTGAAACCGCCGCCTGTACCTGCTGTACCAACCGATACGCGTACTTCGCCGTTCTCTTTGCCGAACTCTTCTGCAATCGCTTCTGCGATTGGATATACTGTACTGGATCCATCTATTTCGATCGTGCCTGTCAACTTCTCAGGGCTAGTCGTTTCCTTCGCCGAATTGTTCGTTTCCGTTGTTGCCGCGTTGTTTCCTTGATTTGCATAAGCATCATCCTTCTTGCCTCCACAAGCAGCCAATACTACTGTCAACGCTGCTACGAGCGTGAGCATCATGATTTGTTTTCCCCATTTTTTCAAGACAATCCACTCCTTTTGATTGATTCCCATGTGTTGTGTTGTAATGTATTCGTTGTTTGTCTCACATCTAGTATGTTAATGGCTGTTTGTTAAGACTGTTTGGTTTATTTGTTAACGGAATGTAAAAAAATCAATCTTCCGCTGACATTGTCTGTAACTGTCGATTTGCCTCATTCGCTGTCACAGCCATGCGTGCTGCGTAAGCATCTACTTGATCCAATCGATTGCGATTTTCTGCTATGGCACGGAACAACTGCTCGAACTTGGACAAGGCAGCGTTCAAGCCTTCAAGCGTCGTATTCACTTCGGAATGAGCTTGATCGCCAGTCGTAATCGTCAGCGTTAAAGCTTCCATCATCTGATGGAGCGTCTCATCGATTTGCTCCGTGGCTGCCTTGGTTAACGAAGCCAACTTGCGCACCTCGGACGCAACCACCTCGAACCCGCGCCCATGCTCCCCTGCACGCGCAGCTTCAATGGATGCATTGAGCGCCAGCATATGACAAGAATCCGACCATGAGCGAATAACGCTGACGGCATCCGCCACCGCTGTTGTATGCTCTGTCAATTTCTTTGTTTGTCTTGCCTGGCTCTCCACACGTATTGACACCTGTTGAAATGCTGAAGATACCTGATCAAGCACTGTCTTTCCCGTCAATGTTTCGTCGATCATCCGATCTGCGTGCGATTTGCCATCTGCTGAAGCTTGGCGGACATGCTCTGTTTCTGTTAATATGCTGTGCAATGCTCCCCGCGTGGACGTAATAACCTCCGATTCCTTCTGCTTCGCTTCGAGTCGTATTTGATTGGATAAGGATGACAGCTGCTTGGAGGTGAGTATTCCGACATATTTGCCCCCACGTGTGACCACAATACTGTCGTACATTCGTTCCTCAGAACGGGACGCTGACATATCCAATAGTTGTTCAGTTTCAATACCGCATTCGACAATGAGTGCCTCATTATCCATTACGCGTACAATTGGTTTTTCGTAATAAAGTGCAGGAGAGAATCGCTTGCTCATTTTTTCATGGAATCTCTCCCGCATCACAATGCCAATCGGTTCAGAATGTTCATTTCCTATGACAAGGCAGCGCAGCGAGCCATCCTCCCGAAATCGATGATCCGCTTCTTCAATGGTGGTGCTGGCAAGAATGATCGGTGCGAATTGAATGAGATCCTCATACTCTCTCTTCATTATGGATTGTCGATTCGCTCCCTCACGTCTTACTTCCATCTTCGTTAGCAACATCGTCATAAGCTCCCACTCCTACTCTAGTCCTGTTATCGGTCTTTAGTCCCAATGTAGCACGGTAATGTTAATGCTGCCATATTGCGTGTTTTAAGATTTTGTAAATCGACTTTTCCTCATTTTCATATCTTGATAAGACTAACTTTCACGATTTCATCATAGACATCGAAAAAACGGGCATCATTTCACTAGGAGCTTTTTCAAGGGCAAACCTATTTTTCGGGGATCGTTCTCTCGGGATAAAAGGGAGGGACTATGAATGGGATCTGATAACAACCATATTGAAAAAATAAGAAAGCAAGAAAAAATGCTTATCGTCGTCTGCTTTGTTGTTGGCGCGATCATGCTGCTGTCCTTCTTGCGAAGGCTATTCTGAACGATCGGAACTTATATTTGAAGGAGTGTTGACCTCACATGCTCACCTATGATCCGGTTATTTTCAGCCGCATACTTACCGGGCTAACACTGTTCGTACATATCGTATACGCCACTATTGGTGTCGGAATGCCGTTAATGATTGCACTTGCGGAATGGATCGGCATTAAGCGAGGCGACTCCTATTATCTGCTTATGGCGCGCCGCTGGGCTCGCGGGTTCACGGTTACTGTAGCTGTAGGCGTCGTAACAGGGACATGCATCGGTCTACAGTTGAGCTTGTTGTGGCCGAACTTTATGCGGGTTGCAGGACAGGCTATCGCTTTGCCTTTATTCATGGAGACATTCGCGTTTTTTGTGGAAGCCATCTTTCTTGGCATCTATTTATACACCTGGGATCGCTTCCCGAACCGCATCTATCATTTCCTTCTGCTCGTCCCGGTCGCTATAGGCTCCTCAGCCTCTGCCTTCTTCATTACGGCTGTTAACGGCTTTATGAATGCACCACGCGGATTTGATTTGGTGAACGGGAAAATGACGAATATTGAACCCATCGTAGCGATGTTCAATCCAGCCATGCCAACGAAAGTTGGACATGTACTCGCGACCGCCTATGTGACTTGCGCCTTCATCATGGCAGCCATCTCTGCTATGTCTCTACTGCGCGGCCGCACTCACGCGTATTACAAAAAAGCGCTCCGCATGTCGATGGTGACCGCCCTGCTCTTCTCTGTCGCAACAGCTGTCATCGGCGACTTCTCAGGCAAGTATTTGCATGAATATCAGCCCGAGAAGCTGGCGGCAGCAGAATGGCACTTCGAGACGAAGTCCCATGCTGAGCTCGTCTTCGGTGGCATTCTTACCGAAAATAATGAGGTAAAATACGGATTTCATATCCCATTTGCCTTGAGCATATTAGCAGGCGGCACCCCCGATACTGTCGTGAAGGGATTGAACGAAGTGCCCGTGGAGGAGAGACCTCCGCTTAAGGCATCCCACTACTTCTTCGACTCCATGGTGTTTATCGGCATGTATTTAACGGTCGTGTCCCTATGGTATGTCATCTGGTTCATGCGCAATCGCCGGCAAAGTCTGAAAAAGCCACATAATCGTCTGCTGCTAAGAGCCGTTGTGCTTGGCGCTCCGCTCTCGGTGTTGGCTATCGAATTCGGATGGATGTTCGCTGAGATTGGACGGCAGCCTTGGATTCTATGGAAAGTCATGACGGTAACCGAGGGCGCAACAACATCCAATCACGTGGATACAATGCTGTGGCTGTTCACGCTGCTCTATCTATTAATCACAGTGACTGCTATTCGGGTGCTCATTCGCATGTTCAAGCACAACCCTGCTGAAGACGAAATTAAGGCACTTGGCTGGGAAGGAGGAGGGAAGAAATGAGTTACGAATTAGTCGGCATCACCGTTCTATGGATCTTCCTGTTCGGCTATCTGCTTGTTGCGTCCATCGACTTCGGGGCAGGCTTCTTCAGTTATGTCAGCTCGGTAACGGGCAAGCGCCATATAATCCATAACGTGATTGAGCGTTACCTGTCCCCTGTATGGGAAGTAACCAATGTGTTCTTAGTCTTCTTCTACATCGGCTTGGTCGGATTCTTCCCCGATTCCGCGTACTACTATGGAACAGCACTGCTCGTCCCAGGCAGTCTAGCGCTCATTCTGCTTGCCTTACGAGGATCGTACTATGCCTTTAGCACATATGGGGTTAAGAGTAATCGTATCTACCTGTTTCTATATGGAGTCAGTGGATGGCTCATTCCCGCTGCGTTGTCCACCGTGCTCGCGATTTCTGAAGGAGGGTATATCACGGAGGGGGCTGACGGCAGCATTTCATTCCAGTTCCTGAGCCTGTTCACTAACATCTACCCCTATTCCGTTATCGTGCTCGCCCTGGTCAGCGTGTTGTACATTTCCGCCATGTTCCTGACGTACTATGCATCCAAAGCTGAGGATAAAGGGGCACTCAACATTGTGCGCAAATATGCCCTGATGTGGTCCGCGCCCACCATCCTAGCCAGCTTGTTCGTGTTCTACGCCATTCAGGGTCATAATGCGGAGCACTTCAACAATATGGTGGATCGGGCATGGATGTTCGTTCTGTCCTTCCTGTTCTTCGTCATCGCCGTCTATTATGTATGGAGAAGACGCCGTTATGGCTTAGCGTTTCTATGTGTCATCTTACAATTCGGGTTCGCATGGTTCGGATACGGTTCGGCACATTTGCCTTATGTGCTCTACCCATACATCAATGTCTATGAGCATGTCACGAATCCGGCTATGGCCTATGCGCTGATCGTTGTATTCGTCCTTGGACTGCTCATTCTGCTGCCTTCCCTCTTCCTGCTCCTTCGCTTGTTCCTGTTCGACGCGAACTATGTGAAGGGGATTAAAAGCGGAAAAGGCGGGCGTACAGGGAAGAAGCACATCTAAGAGGATGAGAAGGTATTCATGCAGTGCTATGTAGCGGATGAAGCGGCAGATATGAATGTCGCGCAGTGCTATATTAAATATAAAGGAGCACAGAGCAGATGAATCAATTTTTAATCTTTTATGCCCCGTTCATTATTGTCATCGCTTTCGTCATTGCCCTATTTTATTGGGGCTCACGAGACATGAATGAGGAGGATATTTAGATCGCTGTCTCTCGCATCATCCATGGAGAACCTTGCCACCGTACGGGCAAGGTTCTTTTTTGTTAATGGAATTGATTAATTTCCTTATAATCGACACTTTTTTAACTTTTGATCCCATCCAAACAATCCAAACATTCCCATTCGACAAAATCTATGGTAAATTATAGGAGTATATGATTGAAAATGAGAGTAGGTGCATACAGGATGGCACAGATATTGTCCATCGGCGAATTAATACATAGTTATAGGCGCAATAGCGGCATGACTTTAGCGCAATTATCAGAAACATCCGGCGTTCATAAAGGCACAATATCGAAAATCGAAAACGAAGACGTCAAGAGGCCAGAATATACGACACTTCGCCCGCTTGTCGAAGCACTGCGCATCCCGTTGGATACGGTTGTCGAACTGTACATAAGCGTGGACAAACGAGCAGAAATGCGGCTGCATATACTGCAGGACGTGATCCAGCATTCAGGCTCCGCCGAACTGGCACGAACAGTAGGTGCCAAGTTTCTAGAATCACCAAGCGACGACAGCCACTCCTTAGTCGAACGCCTATATAGCTTCACAGCTTCAGTGGAACGCAAGGATATTCGCTTGGCCTTATACCAATTGATCGTTGACTACTCACGCGATCACGGCATCATGCCTTTTTTGGCAAAAGGCTTACTCCAGGTGTACCTCATCGAACGAGATGATTTTACAAGGCTCCGTACGGTTTACAATGGGCGTAAATATATTGTGGAATACGCCCATTTTTTAAGCTGCGAGGACAGAATCATTCTGTATTACAAATTAGGAATTCACGCGTTTAATTTATTTTTATACCGGGAGAGCATTGATCTCTGCCTTCATGTACTCCAAGAAGCAGATGCAGACAATTGGTACTACATCAATGCGCTTGGCATATTGCGCGATTCTTATTTCTATCTTGAGGATTACGACAAGTCCGAATATTATTCAATACAATATGAAAAATATGACTACCCACACATCAAGGCGTATTCACTGCTTATGAAGGCATCATTAAACGCAAGAAGGGGAAACTCCGAAGTAGCTATCGAACTGCTTAAGAACTTTCTAAAAACATGCAACCAGGATGATGCTCTTCTAGCAATCAATCAGTTATTAAAAATATATTTTAAAGGAAATCGGTTATATGAAGCCGAACAATTACTTTCATACCCAATATGTCCAAAATCCATTAGTACGAATAACCCCAACATAATCTCGCAGCTAGCCGAATATTATTATCACCGAGCTGAATATTTCATTGCCGTTGACGATCTCGATAAAGGGATATCTGATTTTCTGGAGAGCGCGCTGCACTATTCAAAAATTAATGACACTGATCACGAAAAAGAATGCATAAATCAAATCGTGCATAGCCATCTGCAACAAAACCTTGACATGCCCATATCCACATTAGCTAAATTGAATACATTTTATAAACGCAGCGCAGCTAAAGAACATAAATTGGAGGGGTTCATGTGAAACGTTTCAAAGCAAAGCTATACAATGGTCTCCTTTTCACCGTTATTATCGGACTAACAACATTTTTGTCGACATTGGGAAGTGATAACGGACATCACCCATGGTAAGAGTGCCAACTTGGTACTCTTTTTTATTTTAAAAAGTTTCCCTTTAATCCCTTTTATTAGAATCCAATAGACACACTGTATACTAATAGTAAAGACAGGGCGCCCCATTATTCCCCCTAATCCGAGGTGACGGACTATTATATACTGTGATGATCTATTAAATAAAATTGATCGACTCAGGCAAGAATTAACCTGCCTCATGAACCAAAAGAATAATCTTATCGATGACGAAGTCGTCCAAATTAGCCAGCTTCTAGACATTTACATACTGGAGCATCAAAAGAGATGCATGAAAAAGTCCTCTATTAAAATATAAAAAGAGAGGATTACAAAACATGCTCACGAAAAAGAATTTGGTATTGCAGTATTCACTCTCTCATTAGGTTTAAGATTTGCGACCGGAGCAACACCTGCTCTTGCTCATGCGGATGAATCCGCTTCGAACAACATTTCGGTCTCGGCTATGACAAACAGGATCAATCAATTTTCGCCGGATTTGTCAGTTCCATTGGCGACAAATAAAATGTGTGTTACCAAGCGATGTTTCTGTCTCTTCCGCCAATTGCGATCATGCCTGTCTGTGAAAAATCACAGAGTAGTTTCGAAAAATAGGATAATGCCAAATCGGTGTCGTTCAGATGCCGGGTTTTACGACATACCCTTTTACCCATGCCACGTGCATGAAAATAGAAGCGTCTTGAACATTATTTGATCGATGTTCAAGACGCTTTCTCATGTCATCTCACTTTATTAGATTAATGCTCTTCTTTGCTTTGGGAGTGTGACAAAATTAAAAGGAAGCATTTTCACCTGAAAAGTTTCGACTGCCAATCTGTAGATTGATTTCCTCATAAGTAATTTTCTTAGTCTCGTTATCTCCAAACTTACGAACAACAGGTGTAGGATTTTGATTAAAATTCATACTTAAGCTTTGGTTAGAATAGTGACCAGCAGGATCGATGTAATATTTATAATCAATTATTTTCTCTATATCTATATCAGCATAAGCGATTCCTTCTGTTTCTGCAGGGATCATATCGCTAATTGGTTCTCCATCAGGTCCATAAATACAAGTATGTCCACTCTTAAATGTATCGAAGTATTCTTTTTGTTCAGGTGTTAAACAAATCATACTTTTCATTTCTTCCGAATATATAGATGATGTCATTAAAACAAAGGTTTGAGTTGAAATAGCATAGTACCGGCTTGAGATTTCATCATCAAAGTATCCTGGCCAGGAGGCTACATGTACTTGTTCATTTTGTGAATTCATTGCAAGCAGATTTAAAGGAACCTGGTGTTCCCAACACATCAGTCCACCCAAATTACCAAGCTCCGTTTTAAATACGGGCATCAAGCTTCCATTTCCGTCTCCCCATATAAGTCTTTCAGCAACAGACGCTCTCATCTTTCGATGTTTTCCAATTAAATCGCCCTTGGGATTAAACCATAGTTGAGTTAAATATAAAGATCCACCATCTTTTTCACTACAAGAAATACATACGTAAGTTTCGTGTTTTCTAGCTGCTTCACTTATTTTTTGAATAGCTAAGCTAGGAATCTCAACTGCATTTTTGTAGAGATCATGATAGAATTTTTTTGTATATTCTGGATGACCAATAAATGCAAACCAAGGATAACCGGGAAGAAAAGCTTCGGGAAAAGCAACTAATTTTGCATCATTAGATGCTGCTTCAGCAATCAATTTGCAAGATTTTTCAACTGTTGCATCTAAATCCAAGTATACAGGTGCAGCCTGGACAGCTGCTGCGCGATATTTAGGATAATTCCCCACAATAAATTTCTCCTTTTGTAATTATTTATAATTATTTAAGTTCAAATAATTATTTAACTACAAATTAACATTTGAGAAATCATTTGTAACCATCCACTTTCCATTTTTTACCCATCCACTTTCTATTTTTGTTAATTTGATCAAAGAGAAGTACAAATAGCCTTCAGCATCTGAAACTGGAGTTAAATGATTATGTGAACGGGTACAATAAACACCGAATTCATGGAACACTAGGCTATAGGAGCCCAGTTGATTAAAAAAATTGACCCTAAAAAAGTTGTCTAGTTTAGTATTAACAATCCAAGGCGTACATTTTATGATTTAATATCTAATCACTTTGAGAAGATTACCATTTTTATCATATACATATTCTATAATTTTTTTATTTTTGCTCTTCGAATAAATGAACATGAGCTTTCCATCCGAGTTGTAATGATATTCTACTTCTTGATACAAATCGAGCATTGATATTGATGAAAAGTCAGATACTCCGTTGTCTTGATCCCATACCCGCACTTTCCAAGTATACGTTTCTTTTGTATTGATACTGCTAAGTAAAAGAGTGTGAAGAGAACGTTGGCTGCTTATACGCCCAGTTTGGAGAGCAATTTGTCCATTTTGATTATATACCAAGAGTTCATATGCAGCTTGAGGGCTGTCCTTCGGTGATTTATAGTTCCATTGGAATTCTACAGCACCGTTTGTGATACGAGATTGTAGCTGAGAAGGAGGCAATGGCTTAAGCTTGTCTCCCCAAATAATCGCCCTACGCTCCGAATATGCCGACACAGTGTTCTTATCATCCCATACTCTTACTTCCCAACTATATTGCTTCTTGGTATTAAATAGACCCAGTTCAGCCGAGTGGGAGCTTCTATTCAAATTTATTTTGGCCGTCGATAAGAACTCTTTTCCATTTTCATCATAAACATTGATTTCATAGGCTGATTGCGGGCTCTTACTAGGAGATTCATATTTCCAGTTGAAAAAGATAGTCCCATCCTTAAAATGATTCGATAGTTCATAGGCTCTTAGTGGCTTCTCTTTTTCTTTCCAATAAAAGGTCGCAGGGGCTGAATACTCAGATACTTGATTATCACAATTCCATACCCTAACCCTCCACGAATAATGGAAATTTTTCAATAAAGAATTTGGTGGTAATTCGAAAGAGTTCGTATTAATCATCTCTTTTTTCTTTATATAGACCTTGTCACCATTAAAAATTTCGATCTCATACGCAGACTGACGTTGATTTTCTGCATCCGAATATGTCCATGACAGATGAATCGTATCATCTGTTACTACCTCATTATTATTCGGCTTTAAATTTGAGACAATAGGGGCGAAACTAGTTGTCGGGGTATAAGTGATTGCAACCTCTACATATGTCATAGAGCTAGAACTCGATATGAATGGAGAGTAAAAGGCTGCTCCATAAAACTTCCCCGTAGTCCCTCCCCAAGCAGTTCTCAGCTCATCTTTCCCAACGTGCAGCTCATTGGGTTCGCCATCAGCAGTTTTTCCGATGTACTTAACCAACCTTCCGTCGAGACCTGGTTCTTCCTTACAATTTGTATAACCTGCATTCTCATATTCCTCTAGCGTAAGATATGCCTTCATCGGTCTGCTGAATGTATAATAATCTCCATCAGGGGTTAGTTCGAAGGAGTGGCTCGTAAATGATATTTTTTCAATTAGCGAAATTGGGAAATTTGGTGTGTCTATATATATTTTGTTGCTGTTGGAATAATCCGGAGATGACGTTTTCGAGATACCAGGTGTCGCCATCATTACAATCTGAAGCGGATACTCCAATTCCTTATCATTTACATTGACTTTGACTACCGATTCATTAACATTCACATGTTTAATAGAAAATTGGGAATCGCGTATCTTTCCTTTCCGATCAATAATGAACCCATCTAACTGAAAAACTTCGTCATGATTCAATTTATTTGTTAATTCCAGTCTGCTTGAACTTTTGGATGATATGATAAGATCTTTAGATTGCAATTTAAACTCATATTCTTGCGAGGCCTTCTTATTATGAAGCTGAATCTGAAGAAACATCTGATCATATTGTGAAATATATTGAAATGATGCGTTCGACCACAGATTAGGATAATAAATCCGGTTTTGTTTCACTTGCGGAGAACTTGAGATGGTATTCAACGGTTCTAGTGCCATATTGCTGCCTACATAATTGATATGAAGTGCTGCATTTTTCCTTGCAACGTCCAACTCGTACACATTTTCATTCATATATGCTATGGTTTTTGAGTTGTTTGATATGTTAAAGATGTTGTTAATGTCTTTCCATCCGCTCGTCGTCCTATAATGCATAGGCCGAGATGAAATATATGTAGTTCTTGAATTATTGGAATGAAGAAAAGTCTTGGAGGTATCCGTTCGTTCGCTCACAAGCTCCTTCGAATCTTGTTGAAGCATCCTCTCAGATAAATTCGGTGAGTAAGCATCTACCTTTTGGACATGCACTCCGACATAACAAATAACAAAAAAGCATAGTATTAAGCAAAATTTCATCACTCTTAGCGCTCTTGGCATGAAAACTCATTACCTCCTGAACGAAAATTTGAAATAATTAGCTCACTATCTTTCCTCACTGATCTGTCAGTTCTCTAAGCGATAAGCCCCCCCTTCATTATGCCGATTCCATACTAGCGTTAAGGGATTTTGTGTTGATAAACTTTGATGATTTCATCCTTAATGTAGATGTAATAGATTCGTTTGCTTGATTTAGATCATTCCAACGACCCCATTATATTCCATTTCTCCTGTTTCGTCAGACTTTACCGTATCAAGAAACCTGTCCAATCTTATTTAAATCATCTGCATCTTTACTTAAATTTGGTGGCTCACTCTTGTTGTCAGACCCCAAGCGTAATTAATGTCTTTCACTTTTTCCTTGATAATTTTAAATTTCTACTTTGTTATCCATAGTGATTCTTGTTTTTCCACTCTTCCTCGTCTAAATCAAAGCTACCAAAGTAACTATACTGGGTAAAGTACATGCCGCCCGATTTATTCGGCACTGGGTGGGGCATCCACCAAAGAAAAAACCTTGAAGGGACTAAAAATCCCAACAAGGTCTTCATTTCATCATGCACCTTACTTGTTCAACTTAATTCATTACCAAGTCAGCTATAATTATTAGTATACCTATTGGTAATGTTATAAATCCTCCAACTCTAACTGCTTCTCGTGTCTTAACACCGAATGGTTTCATACTCAAAATTATATCCGGAATAGTAATTTGAAGCAGTGAATAAATCACAGCTACAACCCCAATTAATAAAAATGGACTCATTGAGCACTCCTTTCTTTTCCCACCCTTTTCCTCCAATCATATCTAACCACTCTTGAGCATTAAGTGCACCCACATATGATGGTAAAATAGCAGCTTTTTACCGAGATTGAATGATAATTCCCAAGTTATTGAATATTCTTTTTCTCCTGATATTGGTAGAAGATAAATTTCAGCGGCCGCTCCAATTCCACCTCCACTGGAAAATTCCATATACTTCGAATCCGATTTAATGCTTGCCTCACCAAGATAAAAGACCCCATATGAAGCACCACCATTTGCTGTCCAACTGCTCATTTCCCCCATTAAATCATTGGTTTGGGAAATCCCCCCTGTTAAGGATAGGTTTTCTCCCCCTTGACCATAAGTTGCGAGATAATATAATTTCATTTTGTCATCTTTGATTTCTGCACCTAGTTTTCCTCCAATAATAAGAGATACACCCCTTACATAACATTCCCGTTCCTTTTCCTGATTTTATTGAAGAGTTGTTGAGCATATGCCCAGTTTGTTTGCTTGTGAAATTAGCTTTGCTGCTTCCTCTGCATCTCTCGGCATCGGTAATGTCGCCCCAAAACTATCTTTTATATGTCCACTTGGATCAAGCCATCTCAACGGATTATCCACATACGTATACTAATTCAAACTCAGCGGATTCTTGATATCCCCTCCATACGTATCCTCATTAATAAACCGCCCTACACTTGGATCGTACCATCTTGCACGCAAATATTGCAGATTCGTTGCTGCGTCCCAATACTCTCCCGAGTAACGGAAAATGTTCGGAACCTGTTCCTCCTGAACCAATGGATTGCCCCAGATATCGTACGTATAGCGGTTCAATACATTGCCTTGGGTATCACGGATTTCCGTAATGTCGCCATGTCCGTTGGATACGTAGTATTGCATCCCCTGCCCTGGTACTTGACGAGCCAGCAGCTTGCCGGTCGAATCATGGACATACGCTGCGGTAATGGTGACGCTGCCGTTGCCTTCTACCTTGCCCTCCGCTACGATCTTTGCTCTGTCGTCATAGTAGTAACGAGTCGTTATGCCGCCTTCGGTGCGTTCCACCATCAGGTTATCGCCGTTGTAGCGATAGCTGACGGCTTTTCCGTCTTCCGTTGTTACTTGAGTCAGACGGTTGCGGCTGTCGTATGCGTAGCTGGCTCCCTTGATGTTCGGTACCTGATCGCTTTGCAGGGTTCTGCGGTTATCCCTATTATCGTACGTGTATGCTTCGTTGAACTGGCTTGAGGTCTTGATTCGGTTCAATGGATCATAGCTGAATTGATACCCTGCTCCATTGTCGTTCTTCGCTACGATGTTGCGGTTGTTATCATAGGCATAGCTGTAGTTCGCAAATGCTGCATTGTTCTGAATTTGCTGAATGCTATACGTACGTACAACCATATTGGAAAAATATCATACAGGGTTGACGAGAGTTAGGTTCTTTCGAGACATGCCGCCCGATTCATTCGGCACTGGGTGGGATAAAAGAAAAACCTTGAGGATTGTGTCCCCCAAGGTCGGTTAACTATAGAAATTCCATTTTGATATCAAATTACTTGCCCCTTAATGCTTCGAAAAATGCTTTTCCGCAGTTCATTGGTTCAGTAATACAATTATAGGGCAGGGAGTACATTTCGTAAAACATCCGCTTTTTTTGCTCAAACGCTTTCTGACTCCTTCTTATTTGAAAGTCGTTTGTTAAATCTATCTCCTCTTTTAGGCGCATATCAATAGTTTTCATTCGTAGCCGCTCATTCAAAACCTTGCTAATAAATACAGCCACTTCAAATGTTTCTTCATTGCTAGTTACCGCAAAACGCACCGAAATTTCCTCTATACCTTCCTTTTCAACTATTCCGGCGTTTATTTCGATCTCAACAATACTTTTAGCATCTGAATATGCATAGTAACATTCCGCATTTTTACTTGCAGTTATATCGGGTGGCACATATGCTCGAATCTCTTTTATTGATAAAATAGTTTCAACCGCTTTGGAAAAAGAGATTCTCCTCCCTCCCACATAATCAACAATATCATCTTCAATCGTAACTTGGGAGTCATGTGGAACCAATAACAAGTTGTATGATTCTAAACCCATTACAATCACCTTCCGTAATATTCATTAAGCAACTGTTCTGGAGTTATGTTATAAATATCTTTGAGTTCCTTATCTGTTAAAGTTTTTACTGGTACATTCTCAATGCCTGCTTGCCTTGCGGCTTTAGCCCTATGATGTCCATTTACAATTAAACTTTTACCATTTATTTTATATATCTCTATTGGGTCACCATCCCATCCGTTTTTTTTCATATTCTCAATAATGCTTTTTAGATTCTTCTTTGATATTGCATCGCCTGTTCCCTCTAAATTCCAAACCTTCATTACATCGCAACCAGTATTATGAACCCAAATCCCCAAATCGCTTACAAAGTAAGTATGGAAGTCAGCAACAGTAAAGTTATAAACCTTAACCATTTCATCATGCTTAACAATCCTAATGTTGTCAATCGTTAAGGTATTTCCGTTACTCTGCTGCAGCTTATCCCCCACCTTCAAGTCTGCCGCGTGTACCCAACTCTTACCTTCAACCCAAAAAGGATGATTGTCGGTCGTCTCAATGACTTGATTGCCTACGGTAAGTTCATAGATGACTTCCTTATCATTTCGATAAAGATGCGTAACTTCCTTGTAATCCTGCTCACCCGTCTCTTCATTCTTGGAAAGAACCTTATCTCCGACCTCAATGTCCTCGATATTTTTCTCCCCATCGTCTGTTAGAACCTTGGTTCCCGCTGTGAAGCAGTTACATCCGCCAATCGCTCTTCCCTTTCCACCAACTTCTTTTCCTTTCCTTATGCCCCCGATTATTGGTCCCAATGAAGCCAAAGCTTCCGCAAAAGAGATTTCCTGATGCCATTTACTGTAATCCTTGGCTAACTCCGCTCTTGCCCAGTCCGCATTTCCTGCACTATTCTCATAAGCACTGGTTTGAGTCAATAAACCAAGCGATTACCACCATCATGATACACATCTGCATACTCGTCATAAGCGTATGAGTATGCTTTACTTTCGGTAGATGTTACCTTCATGGCCCCTACGAGAGCTGAGTCCATCTCGGAAGATATATATCTGTTCCCGCTAGGATCGATATATTTCAACGGATTGTTCTGATATAGATTCAATCTCAGCTGCAGCATTGATGAGGATTAGGTTCTTTCTAGACATTCCGCCCGATTCATTCGGCAAGGAATGGGGTAAAAAAAGACCTTGAGGATTTCTGATATGCCTTGCGGTGGACAGTTGAAATTATAAAACTGTTTACTTCAAGTAGGAGCCATATCATTATACTCTCTAGTTCTTCCCCTTACCAAATTATTACTTACTATTCATATTCATTTGCCTTCTCTTCTCATCTAACCATTCTTCTTCTCTTCTCACCCATTCTTCAGAACTTAATTTTTCGTCCGTCCAGAACGTAGAAGAGTCCACTGCATTACCATCTTTATCGGTTGCAATAACAGATGTCCTACTTTTACCGAAAACCAAATTGGGACAAATTTGATGACCATCTTGGTTGTAAGTTAAACAATGAACACCTATATTTCCCTTACAGCATTTTGAATCATGATTCTCTTCGTTGTCTTCATAGAAACAATTCGCCTCTAGAACAATATGTTTCCATCCCATTTGACTCCTCCTTACACTCAATAAGCGGTATTTAGTTCCCTAATGACGGCCTTATAGTCGTGGTTGTTTATTCCAACCCATTCAATTACACCGTTTTTTCGAACTATTCCATAAGCCCGATAGGAACCATCAACTCTAGCAGACACATACTTTCTACCATCTGGAGCACCATTTAGATACTCGAAATTCAAACTTGGATGATCCGGATCTTTCTTGAATTGCTTAAAAGCCGCATCTGCTTTTTCTTGTATATTTTTAGAAAGTTTATCGTATGATTTGTTAAATCCTTTACTCTTAGTACTGGTGTATCCGCCAAGCGCTCTTCCCTTTCCACCAACTTCTCTAGCTTTTCCTATGCCCCCGATTATTGGCCCCAATGAAGCCAAAGCTTCCGCAAAGGAGATTTCCTGATGCCATTTGCTGTAATCCTTGGCTAACTCCGCTCTTGCCCAGTCCGCATTTCCTGCACTATTCTTGTATGCACTTGTTTGCGTTAATAAACCAAACAAATAATTAAAACGATTATTATCATATACATCTGCAAACTCTTGACTTAACAAGTTATAAGCGTATGAATATGCTCTACTTTCGGTAGAAGTTATCTTCATAGTCGCTTCGAGAATGGAATTCAACTCTGACGGTATATATCTGTTCCCACTAGGATCGATATATTTCAACGGATTATTTTGCACATACGTATACAGATTCAACGTTAGCGGGTTACCCAGTTCCCCTTCATACGTATCCTCATTAATAAACCTACCTACACTTGGATCATACCATCTTGCGCGCAAATATTGCAGATTCGTTGTCGCATCCCAGTATTCGCCCGAGTAACGGAAAATGTTCGGGACTCGCTCCTCTTGTACCAATGGATTGCCCCAGATATCGTACGTATAGCGGTTCAAGACATTGCCTTGTGCATCCCGAATCTCCGTAATGTCGCCGTGTCCGTTGGATACGTAGTACTGCATACCTTGTCCTGGAACCTGACGAGCCAGTAGCTTGCCGTAATCGTCATGGACATAAGATGCTGTAATCGTGATGCTGCCGTTGCCTGTACCTGCTTTGTCATTATTCTTATCCTCCTTTGGTTTTAGGCATGCAAAAAGGCTTATTCCTCCTTATCATTCAAGTGGAATAAGCCTTTGAAAGTTTATCATGTGTGTTAGTCAAGTTGTTTAGTGTTTGGTTTGTTGGTTGTCTTGTACGAACCAATTGTCAAGAAGTAAATCCTCTGCTCTTTTGTAAGTGTTATTCGTTTATTGAGGTGATATTTCATGCTGTTAACCCTAAAATAGGTATGCAGACCTTAAAGTTTCTGAATAAAAATTACTCAATATTATTCTTTGGTAATTCTTCTTCCAACGGCTCTCTAACCATATTTTTATATTGAAGTTTGCATACGCCAAATTGTTTATAATTCTCTCTGGCTTGATTCAACGAAATATGGTTTGCTCCTATGTTTATGTCGGGCTTAGCATGAGCTACAACATCAAACTGCCAAAAACACACATCGCAAATATCTACAACCACTTCATCCTTACTTTCAATAGTAAAATTACAGCAACATGGACACTGTAATCTCTTCATATTTCCACACCCTCTCTCACTTAGGAGCATACAATCCGATTTGCTCCTTCCAATATTTAATTCCATCAGTTGGCTTATAGTAAGTTGATATTCCACCATACTGATTAATAATTCCAAATTCATTCGTTGCTGTATCATACCTAAAATATGTGCCTTCTTTTGAAACAAAAGATTGTGTTGTTGAGGTTGGAGATTTCTCAAGAAAATTTCTTGCACCTTTAAGATATTGAGCCTCAGTAGTAAAACCAAAATCACCTTTATGGTCATTAAAGTGTTTTTGTTAGAGTACTCTTACCATTACCTCTCGTAAAATCAGAAGCGGTATTTCTTGTACCTGAATATGACTTTCCAATATAACCCGTCCCCTGAGGCTTCATTGCCTTTTCAATATTCAGTTTGTTAAATGATTTTGCTTCATTCCAAGAAACCTCAAATTTCACCTTGGGCGAAGCACGTGTTATTTTCGGAGGAGGTGCAACGTTACCTCTAACAACTGTACTTCCCACATAGCTGTTACTGGAAGAACCACCTCCATCACCTTTGCCGCCCCCAACGCATTCCATTGCAGTTTCTGTAAATGCACATTTGTTATTACCTGTAGGTTGTAAAGAACATTCAAGAAAATGCCAGATGATGCAGGAATGGCACAAATTATGTCCAGGGTATCCAAGTCATAGACAATGGCCTAATGGAATCATTCTGGGGAATGATGAAATCCGAAATGTAAAACCTCAAGAAATTCAATACGTACGAAGAAATGGAAGCAGCAATTATGGAATACATTGAGTACTACAATAATTATTGATACCAAAAAAATTAAACTGTATGACGGCATTGATGTACAAGCGTCATTTCAGCAGCATAAAAAAAGGCACCGACCAAAAGTGAAGGATCGGTGCCAGAGCTATTTTTACACTGTCTACTTGACAGGGGTCAGTTCATCCACCCTAAAGGTATCAATTTTTATTTAGATGACTGAATATTTATTAATATTTCTGTTATTTCTTCACATTCATGATATGGCTTTCGGAACTCATTACCAAAACAGCTCTCAAATAAGTCGTATATTTGTTTAGAAATGGTCGATTTAGATTCAAAAGAGCTGAGTAGTTCAACGATTTTACTAACCTCACATTGATATTCATCATGAAGTAGTGGGTAAATTTCAGCGGGATTCCAGTCATTTATTATTTTTGTTATTTCCTCTACCAAAAAATCACCTCACCAAGTTTTATTCACCAAATAATGATTTAGAAAGTGCTTTATACGCATCATCATAATGACTTTTTGGGATTGCTGTTACAAGCGTTCCATCGGTCGCCACAACTACAGCACCATCTTTGGTAAAGAACAAATGCTTACTTCCATTGTTCTGAGAAAGTGCCTTACCATTTTTCACCCAAGACTCTGCCATTGATTGGGTTACTCCACGTTGTCCCATTCTCTCTAATCCGTGGTTGGAAACCTTAGACCACTCAATCCTAGTACCAGGATGGTTTACTAAAACCCCAGACTTTCCAAAACTGTCGCCTATCTTTGCTAAATTACAGTTATGCACCCAAATCCCAAGGTTTGAAACAAAGTATGAATTAAAGTCCTTAACCTCAAAGTTATAAACTGTTGCTTCGCGAGGTTCTTTCTCAATCTTATCTATCGCTAGTTTAGTACTGACACTCGAAACAAGCAAGTCGCCAACCTTCAAGTCTTTAACAAACGTCCATCCCTTACCATCCAACCAAAACGGATGCTCACCCGTAACCTCGATGATTTCATCCCCAATGTGGACGTAATAAATTTCGTCAGCCTGTTTTTGGAACAGCCCCACGACCTCTTTATATGCCACTTCTCCGGTTTCATCAGACTTAGCGAGAACCTTATCCCCTACTTCGATTTCCTCGATAGGTTTCTCCCCTTCGTCTGTTAATACCTTCGTCCCTGCAGTAAAGCAATTGCACTTTGCTAGTACTTTTGCAGCAGCTTTACTAACTTTGGTTCCTGTTTTAATTAATTTTGCCGGAGGTAAAAATCCCAACAACACAAGTCCCTTATCTCCTAATGAGCTATTAGGATCCAACATTGTATTTATATCATCAAGAAGTAGGAAGTCAGCCCCATTTTTTGCAACAGCCTTACCTCCCTTAACTTGTGCATCCAAATTTGATTAATAATTCCCATATCAACCGCATAAGTTAAAGACGGAGAAACTGGATAAACAAAATTACCTGTAGGGTCTAAATGAATTAATGGATTATTGTACACATACGTATACAAATTCAAACTCAGCGGATTCTTGATATCCCCTTCATACGTATCCTCATTAATAAACCGCCCTACACTCGATAAAATGGGCGATGACTGTCTTCTAATCACCGCTTCTCACTTGTACGTCCACATTTCAGAAAAACATTATACGAAGTTGATGAGGGTAAAATTCTTTCGGAGCGTGCCGCCCGATTCATTCGGCACTGAGTGGGGGTAAAAGAAAACCCTTGAGAAAGTTGCGTATTCCCCAAGGGTGTAACCTATTACTTATTTTCGTCTAGCTTTGATAATATATCTTTTTCCGTATAGAACTGGATATTGTCATACTCCCAGTTCAAATGACGATTGATAGCTTTTGCGGCTTCTTCCCAAGTAGGTCGAATACAATCTTTGAGCATTTCTTTTATTTCTGTTTCTAACAATTCTAGCTCAAAGTTTTGAACAATGAATGTTGCTCTACAATTTAGCATCTTATTTTCATTAAGACTTTTTATCACATACTCAGGTGTTAACACTTGAAAATGAAAACAATCAGAACCGACATCATCTTCTTCAGCAATATAAGCTGTACCTCTTAATTTAGAGCCTTTCAAACCATCTTTAATTTCAATGAAATCAATACCTTTGAGTACGGGAACAACCAACTAATATCTCCACCTTTTTGTCATTTGACCTTGATATGAAAATTGCCACCCGTCTGAGTATCCTCTAAATTCAACTCAAGTCCTCCATTTTTCTTAAAACCATACCTTGCTACATATCTGCCATCGGAGCTTACATAAGTTGTATATCCGTTACTAGCAGTACCTTTTGTATAACCTTTTCCTACAAATTCAGTAGCTGCTGTTTGTGCTGTACTTTTTGTTATATAGCCAACTTCTAGACCTGCGTTTCCTGTGTTTGTTTTACCCATAGTAGCGAGAGTTTTAGGGCTTAAGTTACACTCTGTATTATGAACCCAAATACCCAAATCCGTGACATAATACGTATGGAAGTTAGCAACACTAAAGTTATAAACCGTAACTGGTTCTACAAGTTTAACAAACTCTACCGTATCAATCGTCAGGTTGCTTCCGTCAGATTTTTGGAGCTTATCGCCTACTTGGAGTTCATCGGCGAAGACCCACCCTTTTTCTTCTACCCAAAATGGATGGTTGTCTGTCGTCTCGATGATCTGCTCCCCAACGTTCAGCTTAATTATATCATCACGTTGGTTGCGGTATAACCCCGTTACTTCCTTATAAGCCAACTCTCCATCAGGGTTATTCTCATCCTTGGCGAGAACCTTATCTCCGACCGCAATGTCTTCGATATTTTTCTCTCCATCGTCTGTTAGAACCTTGGTTCCCGCTGTGAAGCAGTTACATCCGCCAACCGCTCTAACCTTTCCACCAACTTCTCTAGCTTTTCCTATGCCCCCGATTATTGGTCCCAATGAAGCCAAAGCTTCCGAAAAGGAGATTTCCTGATGCCATTTACTGTAATCCTTGGCTAACTCCGCTCTTGCCCAGTCCGCATTCCCTGCACTATTCTTATAAGCACTGGTTTGAGTCAATAAACCAAACAAATAATTAAAACGATTATTATCATACACATCTGCAAACTCTTGACTTAACAAGTTATAAGCGTATGAATATGCTCTACTTTCGGATTAATCGTACCATTTCAGGAACTGAAACTGCATTGAATCCGGAATTCGCCATACCATCAATAATATTTTTAAGTACTCTTTTCCATTCTGACTGAAAAAATTCTTTTGTAGTTACAATATGACCGCTTTGATTGAGTAAATTCTCGGTCTTCCCTACAACATTTTCCCACTCCGAACGAATTACCAGATTACTTGAATCCCACGTTAAATCCCACTTACATGCAAATGAATTTGATGGCCAGTGAACCCTTATCTCACCAGAAACTTTCGTCCTAAGGTTTTCAAGAATGTCTAAGATGTCATTTATCATCAGGCTCATGTCGTATTTGTACCCTATTGGAATACAAATGTTCTTCCACATAATTATTACATCTTCTGTCCAAAGAGGAAACACAATCTCAAGAGCATCAGACAAGGAAGATATATCTTCATCAAACTCCCCAGTAAATCTGGGACATCCTGCTTGAATTCTAAAATCCATAGGCAGTCTCCTTTTTTCTATGGTGCAGGATAACCATGAAATGTACCTGAACCATTATTTCTTACCCAAATTCTTGTTGCATTCACTGTAGAACCATCAGGCATGTATACTCTGGATGTAGAGCCGCTATGTCACGCGTCCAAGCTTATCATACGTGTAATGGGTCTCATTTCCGTTGCCGTCAATGGATTTTATTACGAGTCCTAGGTAGGGTTCATATTCTAGATGCTGTTCAATGGTCGAAACCGCCCCATCTACGTTCGCCACCTGAACAGACTGTTTATTTAGATAGGATGATTTAAATCGTGGATGGAATTCTTGCTGAACGACTGTATCTCTTTGATCTCCCTTAATATGAATCGTAATGGGGTTCCCTACAGCATCATAAGCATAGTTTATTTGCTGTAGTAAAGCTCCATGGTTATTTTTCATAATAAGCTGCATAAATTCACCGTTAGCAAAATTGTATTGGTAGGAAGAATGCAAGGATTCATTATTCGCTGACGGTTGTGTACTACTAAGCAAAGCAACCTTCTTTTCTGAAACAAAATCATATTGAAAGTTATTTGTTACACCTAGAGGATTTGTCTCGGCAGTAATAAATCCCCATCTATTATAGGTTCGATGGGTGTAACGATCTGGTGACCATCGGCCGCCATCGTAGCTGCTTTCTTTAATTCTTGTCGGAACTGCGCGGCCTCGGGATCTATCGTACTCATATTCTGTGATTCTTTTTTGAGTCGCCCCTATCGCTTGCGTTTCGATTTTGGTCGTATACACCGTCGTAGGCGTATCCGAATTGGATTCTCATTTTCATCGAACCATCTCTATTTCATTTGATTAATAAACATCATGGGTTGTTATCACTTCAATTACTTTAATATTTCCCTTAGAGTCTTTGGTGTAGATTACTTTTAGCATCTCGTTTCTTTCGAAACATGCCACCTGATTCAATCCGCACTATGTGGGGTAAGAGAAAGACCTTGAGGTTTTCTTCCCTCAAGGCCTCTTCACTAATCATTACATAATTCCAATATATCAACAAATGCTGCATCCTTTAGAGTCAATCTCCGGTTTACGGGGTCAATTCCTTCTAATTGCCCCCACTCGTAAACAGTATCATACAAATCATATTCATGACTTAATTGAATGTAACCATGTTGTTGAAGTATTTTATTAACTTGCACTTCTGCTTCGATTAGCTCAAACGTATTTGCAGGACCAACTAACCCTAAATTGCCAACTAGAGCATTATGCTTCACCTCATGGAAAAGCAAGTACTCGTATACAGGCACTAGTTTGGAAATTGTTAACTGAATTTCTTGCAGTAAAACAAATCCTCCTTCTCCGAGCCTATCTTTTAGTTTCAAGTACACATGTGCAGAAGGACAAAATCCATCTTGCACTTTCACTTCGGAAACTTGGACGATATCATATATTTCTCTAGGAAGTTCAAGTTTCTTTCGGCTTGTGTCTACATACCATTGGTCTAGTTCCCTCTTCGAATATAATTTTTCTAAAACTTTATTAATTTGACGATGTTCTTCGACAAACCTCATTCCATGGGACAATATAATACCTCCTTATTTTCCCCATTCTCTTCTCTTCACCGCTTTACCTGATTGTTCTCCAGTCACAGCATTAAACTCACCTAAGTGGTTTTTTTTCTTGTTGTCCCATTTTTCTAGAGCACCTTTCTTACTATCCCACTGATAATAATACTTCCCGTCATACCAAGTTTTTCTGCCGTTTATCGTCCCCTTAGAAACCATACCTTGGTCTTTCATCCAATTTGTTTCTTCTTTTAGTATCTTATATGTCGAATTATCACCTTTTAGTATTTTGTTATAATCATTATAACAATTGGTATTATGAACCCAAATACCCAAATCCGTGACATAATACGTATGGAAGTTAGCAACTGTAAAGTTGTAAACCGTGACTGGTTCATCCAGATTAACAAACTCAACCTTATCAATTATCAGATTGCTTCCGTCAGATTTTTGGAGCTTATCACCTACTTGGAGTTCATCTGCGAAGACCCACCCTTTTTCTTCTACCCAAAATGGATGGTTGTCTGTCGTCTCGATGATCTGCTCCCCAACGTTCAACTTAATTATATCATCACGTTGGTTGCGGTATAACCCCGTTACTTCTTTATAAGCCAATTCTCCATCAGGGTTATTCTCATCCTTGGCGAGAACCTTATCTCCGACCTCAATGTCTTCGATATTTTTCTCTCCATCGTCTGTTAGAACCTTGGTTCCCGCTGTGAAGCAGTTACATCCGCCAATCGCTCTTACCTTTCCACCAACTTCTTTACCTTTTCTTATGCCTCCGATTATTGGCCCCAATGAAGCCAAAGCTTCCGCAAAAGAGATTTCCTGATGCCATTTACTGTAATCCTTGGCTAATTCCGCTCTTGCCCAGTCCGCATTTCCTGCACTATTCTTGTATGCACTTGTTTGCGTTAATAAACCAAACAAATAATTAAAACGATTATCATCATATACATCTGCATACTCTCGACTTAACAAGTTATAAGCGTATGAATATGCTCTACTTTCGGTTGAAGTTATCTTCGCTGTCGCTTTGAGAATGGAATTCATCTCTGACGGTATATATCTATTCCCACTAGGATCGATAAATTTCAACGGATTACAGTTTCAATTTATTTCGGAAAAATCATCATAAAGCGAGGTAAGGTATTTAACTTAAAAATGCGGTGATGAGAGTTAGATTCTTTCTAGACTTTCCACTCGATTTATTTTTCACGGATGGGAAATAGAAAGACCTTGAAGAATCTGTAATACATCCTCAAGGTCAAATGTTTATTTTTCTATTCCACTTTTTCTCATATACTCTTTATAGGCTTCTTGGACCTTCTGTTTTCATATGTCTTCCCATAACTTTTTTAGATCAGTGATTCTTCCCTCATCCGCATCATCAGGTTCCATGTCTCCGCCAAAGCCAATCCAAGAATCAGCGTTAGGCACCCCACCTGATTCACCAGCATATGCAATCTCAAACGGTGCATCTGTGTAGGCTACAAAAGGACAACTATTTTCCATGCAGCAGTAGCCAGGCTGTTCCGCACCCGATTTACAAAACGGAGGAATGTCACCATATTCTTTGTCATCCTCGATTCCATAAAGACAATAAACCTCGAGTAACAATTGAAATCGACCTGAATATCGTAAAAGTATATAGTGATTTAGGATATAATTGTTGATCTCAATTGTACGCACCGTCTTGTCAGGAAAATATCATACGGGGATGATGAGGGTTAAGTTCTTTCGGAACGTGCCGCTCAATTCATTCGGCAATGGGTATAGGTAAACAAAGAAAAACCTTGAGGATTGTTGCCCCCAAGGTCTTCATGAAAATAATTCATTGATTTTATTTCGGTCATAGTCCAATATCCAATGACTATACTGCTGGTAAACAGTTCTTAGAGTTTCCTTGTTTTCTGCTACAATGTCCAAACCTCTATCATCATAAAGATGAAAGATTGTTTTGTGCGTGTCATTTATTAAATATATGTCACCATCAATACTAGGTTCTAAACCAAGTGTTCGATTTGCAATTGCCTCTATCAAACTATCAACTTTCAAATCTTGAGATTTCACATTGATATAATATCTCATAGTTACTATATCATCAGTTTCATCGGAATCTCTGTAGCGATACTCCTTCTCTTGTTTAAAAACATGTCCAAAATCAAACTTATTGATATAAGTATTGAATACTTTAAAGACATCACTCTCAATGTCATTGATTGATTCATCACTCCATTTATCTACAAATATCACAAAGCAAATATCGTTATCATGTTCAGTTAATCTGTCAAATAAAGCAATTGCTCTCTGTTTCACCTGCTCCACTCTTTCTTTAGGCGTATCAATATCCCCCCCCATTTCAAATCTAATGGCAAATGATGCACTATAAAACAAAGGCTTTTTCAGATGAATTCCGTCAAAGTAATGCAACAAAAAATTATCTAAATATTGATCATGTTCCATAAAATCATCCCCATCATATAGCCGTAAAGGGAAATTGATGTTCCCTTTACGGCATTTTATACTATGTTTATTTCAACTTTATGACTGTACCCGTTGTACTCTTGTGTTTCCCTGTTATGAAATTCCCGTACTCATCTGCATCAGTAACCCAGTGTAGTTCATTTCCTTTCCTTACAAACACCTTAAAAGCTGAACCGCCATGCCCGGTAGTATCTTTTGCCCACCAATAGCCCTTCTTAGTGTTATCTTGGTAAGCTGTTATTGTATCTCCGTGGAATTTGTAGCTAACTTTTGCTTTAGAATTTGTTTTTATATCCCACTTCGTAGTTGTATTAGGTGTACTACAAGCATTATGTGTCCAAATGCCAAGGTTGGATACAAAGTACGTATGGAAGTCCTTTACCTTGAAGTTGTAGACAACCTTCTGTTCTTTCTTGACTTCAATTTTCTCAACGGCTAATTTCTTGCCATCCGAAGTAATCAGAACATCGCCCACTCCAAGATTCTGTGCTTCTACCCAACCCTTATTAACTATCCAAAACGGATGTTCATCGGTTGTCGTTAAGACTTCGCTCCCAACAGTAATATTATACGTTTCCTTTACCACACGTTGGAAGAGCCATTCGACTTCCTTGTAAGCCATCTCTCCAGTCTGTTCACCCTTCGAGAGAACCTTATCCCCTACCTCGATTTCCTCAATCGATTTCTCCCCATCGTCTGTTAGAACCTTGGTACCCGCTGTGAAGCAGTTACACCCGCCAATCGCTCTTCCCTTTCCACCAACTTCTCTAGCTTTTCCTATGCCCCCGATTATCGGCCCCAATGAAGCCAAAGCTTCCGCAAAGGAGATTTCCTGATGCCATTTACTGTAATCCTTGGCTAACTCCGCTCTTGCCCAGTCCGCATTTCCTGCACTATTCTTGTATGCACTTGTTTGCGTTAATAAACCAAACAAATAATTAAAACGATTATTATCATACACATCTGCAAACTCTTGACTTAACAAGTTATAAGCGTATGAATATGCTCTACTTTCGGTAGAAGTTATCTTCATAGTCGCTGCGAGAATAGAATTCATATCTGAAGGTATATATCTGTTCCCACTAGGATCGATATATTTCAGCGGATTGTTCTGTACATACGTATACAAATTCAGCGTCAGCGGGTTACCCAGTTCCCCTTCATACGTATCCTCATTAATAAACCGCCCTATACTTGGATCATACCATCTTGCGCGCAAATATTGCAGATTCGTTGTCGCATCCCAGTATTCGCCCGAGTAGCGGAAAATGTTCGGGACTCGCTCCTCCTGAACCAATGGATTGCCCCAGATATCGTACGTATAGCGGTTCAGGACATTGCCTTGTGCATCCCGGATTTCCGTAATGTCGCCGTGTCCGTTGGATACATAGTATTGCATACCTTGTCCTGGAACCTGACGAGCCAGCAGCTTGCCGTAATCGTCATGGACATACGATGCTGTAATCGTGACGCTGCCGTTTCCTTCTACTCTTCCTTCTGCTACTATCTTCGCCCGATCATCGTAGTAGTAACGGGTCGTGACGCCGCCTTCGGTGCGTTCTACCATCAGGTTGTCGCCGTTGTAGCGGTAGCTGACGGCTTTGCCGTCTTCCGTCGTTACTTGGGTCAGACGGTTGCGGCTGTCGTACACGTAGCTGGCTCCCTTGATGTTCGGTACCTGATCGCTTTGCAGGGTGCTGCGGTTATCCCGCTGGTCATACGAATATGCCTCATTGAACTGACTTGATGTCTTGATTCGGTTCAGCGGATCGTAGCTAAATTGATAACCTGCTCCATTATCATTCTTCGCTACAATGTTGCGGTTGTTATCATAGGTATAGCCGTAATTCGCAAATGACGACTCGCCTTGCTTCTGCTGGATACCCGTCCTGTTTATTCCATCATAGGTATAGACTTCATTCAGCCCATTCATTGACTTCAGATTGGCGATCCGATAGGAATCATCATACGAATAGTCGAATTGAGCCAGCGCTCCTCCGGCTCCGTCCACTACTTTCAAGCTTCTTGGAGCAGGAACTAGGATAATCCTCTCCGTTTGGCTTGCCAAGCGGTAGGCGCCCGACGTGATGGCTTGCTCCTTGCGCAGTCCCCGATTCTCATAATCAAATGTCAACACCGTCTTATCCGGATACGTGATGGATGCCAGTTCGCCTGAAGGATAGTACGCGTAGCTCGTTGTCCCTGTCTGATCCGTCATTGTCGTCCGTTTTCCTGTTGCGTCATAGTTAAACGAAATTCTCTCGTCCGACGCAACGATGTCCGTTAGGAAGCCCCGGCTATTGTATACGAACTCTTGAATCTGTCCTTTCCGGTCGATGCTTTTGATTACATTGCCGTTGCCGTCATAATAGAAGCGTTTGCTTTGCTTGTTCGAATCGGTTTGCTTCAGCAGGCGACCGATGCCGTCATGCTGCTTCTCAACCGTATTTCCGTCCGCATACTTAATTTCGACCATATCGCCCGACAGATTATACCGATACCGTGTCGTTTTCCCTTCAGCATCCGTAACGGCGATCAAGCGTCCTAGTACATCATACTCGTATTTCGTTACATTGTTGTTTCCATCGTAGGCTACCTTGACGTTCCCCACATAGTCGTATTCATAGCGAGCTAACAAGACTTCTTGGCCAGAAGGCTTGATTTCTTCCTTCTTGATGACTCTGCCCATGATGTCGTATGTTTCACGTATGCTGTTATTTGACCCATCGATGGTTGTCTTCGTATTAGCCACATCGTTATAGACAGTTCGATTCGTACTTTTTCCAACTATTTCCTTGATAATCCGATCCCATGCGTCATACTCGTATTGAATCTGGGATCCGTTAAAGTCCCCTTTACGAATCAGCCGGCCATTCTCGTCATACGTGTGCTGGGCCATGCCTCGCCCATTCGTTTCAGCAATCAGATTGCCGAGCGGATCGAAATGCTTCTCGATTTGCAGCCCATTCGGATCGGTAATGAACATCTTATTGTTCTGATCATCATATACGACGGTCATTTTCGTTCCGTCAGGATTGATTTCGGCTGTAATCCGTCCCAGCTTGTCATACGTATAGGAGATGCTCTTGCCATTGCCATCCGTAAACTTCGTCGGGAGCCCCGTCTCGGGTGTATAATCCATGCGGGTTTCTATTACTTCATTGCTTCCGTCAACATTCTTGACGCCTATAGTTTGCCTGCTTAAGAAGAAACGCTTGAAATCGTGACTGAAGTCTTGGTAAAAAATCGTTTCTCCGCTGTCTTCCTTAATCCGAATCTTAATCGGGTTGCCAGCATAGTCATACTCATAGTTCAATTGTTGGACAATTTCGCCTCTGTCATTTTTGGAAACGGCCTGCTTCAATCCCCCGCGATATCGATCGTATTCATATTCAGAGCGCAGCGTCATTCCCTGATCCATCGGCACACTACTACTCTTCATGCGGAACAGCTTATTCTCTACTACATCTTTGTACTCATAACGGCTTGTTTTGCCGAGCGGATTCGTTTCCGAGGTCAATTGTCCCCAGTAATCATACTCTCGTTTTGTTACCCGAGGCGAAGATGCATATCCCCCTTGATAATACGTCTCTTCAATCTGGATCGGATTCGGATTTCTTCGGAATCTGTCATACCCGTACTGGAACACCTGACGGTTATTCGTCTGTTCATCACGAACTTCCGTTCTCGTGTTATAGATTGCCGAAGGCGCATCATACGCAACGAATTGTTTTTCGTACGTATAGGTCGTCGTTTTGAATTTATCGTACACATCCACAGAAAACCTGAAATCCTGCTCGATGTACTTTCCTCCATCTCCAATCCCCGTTCTATCTTTGTCGTTACTATGATCCATTGTATATCTAAGAGTCATTTCATTTTTTTGCGTATAGGTGGACGAGCTATAATAATGACGGCGAGATTTATAACGCACTACGTTCTCTACTGCAAAGTCCCCAATCGTTCGTTCAATTGCGCCATCAAATCCGAATTCCGTAATGGCCTTGGTCGGGTGTTCGATGACGCCAAGCGCGATCATCTCGTTCTCTCCCCAAAATATTTTGCGGTCGTTCGAATTTTTTGGGAGACCTTTATAAGATCTGACCAAATTGAATTGCAGCCTATTCCATACGCCATAATCATACTTCGTCGAGCGGCCCTCCGGATCGATCACTTCCGTTAAAATATCTTGCTCTCGGGAGAGCGTGTCATTTTTTATTTTTCCTACTCTTTCTTTCTTATAGATCACCCTTCGATCTCCGCTTTGGATGGTAATCGTGTTGTCATTGTTGTAGGAAATATTCATTTCATTCTTGCCTTGATAATCCCTGGTTGAACTTTTTACCTGATACAAAACCCATCCTATGTCCGGCTCATCCTTATATGAGAATTGAATATAGTTTCCATCTGTGTCTTCGATGAAGATGAGATTGCCCCTATAGCTAAAATATTGACTGACTCCCGTCGTCTTATTGAGGAGCTCATAGGCGGCTCGCTCATCGGACTGCAATACTTTATCCGAGTCCATAAAGACCAAATCACCGAGCGGATATCCTACCAAATCATCGTCCAGCCCATATGTACCGACGCCCGATATATAGATATAGCGAGAATTGTTAACCCACTTTATATACGACATATCCCAAATCCATCCCTTACCGAGATGAAAAATCTCTTCTTCCCAGGTTGCCTGTGTTCCGTTACTTTCATATCCGCTCACATAGATATCATCTTTCGCCAGGGAACTGTCATAAATTCTCCGCAGCGCGAAATCCATGCCGTTCGGTCCAGGCATTACCATATCCGTTACTTCCACTCGCAAGGAGCCGTCGACAGGCGAGATATGGTCGCTAAAGGATCCGACGGAGTAAGGCGCTTGATCCAACCGGATTGGACGATTGCGGAGCGCTTTCTCATCGTATAGATTATTCCCAAGGAAGGCTAACGAGCGCTTCTCCCATAATCCATACACTTGATCCGTCACCGACGGTTTCCCTTTCCCGTAGACCTGCTCCGTTACGCTGGCTTGATACACAGCCTCCGATACACTTTTCATTTTTTCCTGATGCTCAATTAACGGATCTGGAGCAGGCTTCAAATAAGTGCTGTTCATGAATTGCTCATAGTCTCTTCCCTGCTGCTTGGCTTTTAGACCTTGATAGATTTGATGAAGCTCGTAGCCCTTGAACAGCTCCTCCGTTATCCAATCCCTCGTTACGCCAAAGGTTTCGGTTAGGGAGGTAATCGTAATAAGCTTGTCTGGATTAAAATCCGTGAACGTTGCGTGCGGACCATATACACTGGAGGTTACCGATGGATAGATTTCTTTCACCGATTTCTTAGATGCAATAGCTTCTTCTGCAGAAGCGAAAGGCACGCTTGTAATCAATAGTACACATGCGAGAATAAGTGATAGCCATCTTTTCAACATAATCTCTCCTATCAATTATCTTTCCTTGCACATCAATTAGACATCGGTTGAAAAAGCCTTCATCTGATGTATGCTCGTCTAAACTCACTTCATTCATTCCATCTCTTCTGGAAGAAACATTTCTACCGGCCCTGAAGGGTTGTAGTTCGGGTTAAATCTCAAATTATGAATTATGACGTTTTCTGCCCACGCTTTGTTGCGAACTATCGGCAATAAACGGACAGAAACCGATATTTCTCTAGTATTTGGTGCAATATCTCCTCGTATAGTAATCACTTGTCTACCATTGCCTAATATATAAGTCTCTTTATACGTTTTTTGGGGAAAACTACCGATTCTCTTAGGAGGCCCAACCTCAACTTCCAATTTTGCATTACTGCTGCTTAGAATCGAAATCTCGCCGTATAAGGCGAATTTCCCTTTCTCAGAACTCGGCTCCAGTGAAATGTCTTGGTAAATTTCAGCCGAAAGATTCCCCCATATTCCAAATGGTACGGATATGTTTTGGCCTCCATCACCACTACTCTTCCCATAAATAGCTCCTACACCCGCTCCACTACTTCTTTTTGCCCAGCCTTGTGCGATATCGCTTTTTTGATCAAACAACGTAAATAACGAGTTCCATAATGCCTGCGGTTCAGTACTATACTCAATTGAAACCTGAGCAATGTAAACATTGTTGATGTTGATGTTGACATTGCTTACTCCACTGTAACGCGCTCCCACGTACACAGTTGCATAGACTGCACCTTTTGGAATATTCCCTCTTAGTGATGCAGTCTGGTCAGTTATACTATCTGATGTTGTATAATTCGTTCCTAGCAATGTCCCCTTCTCATTAAAAAACAAAATTTGAAAATGAGTATTTACATTGCCAAGTCGATTAAATATCCCTCTCAATTGATAATTTCTCGAATCATCAATTAATAGATGCTGTATCAGGTATGATTCTTTACTAGTGCCGTTAGAATTATAAGAGATGACCTGCCTTTTCTTATAGTCACTAGTAGTCATCAAGTTAAACTTAGCAGAACCATTATCCCCTGAGATTTCCCAATAATCTGGAATTGTTCCCTCCGCGACTTGAATTTCTCTGCCCTGAAAATCATGATTCATGAGCAAATTAAAATAATAATCTAAACCATAGGAGACATCGACTCCCTTAATTACTATCGTGCCAGCCGCATTATTGCCAGTTGAATGGATCGCGATTTGCACAATCGCTCTTTCTGCTTTTTGGGGAATACTCTCTCTGAGGCTCATCGTGAAGAAGAAATCTCTCTGCAGCGTGCTTTTTTGTCTCGCATTACCGATAACCTTTCCTGTGTTATCTACAAAATCGACCATCATCACAACCTCTGCATTCTGTAGATGTTCAATCTTTAAGGAAGCTTTCAGATCAAACCCACGGCTGGATTCCTTCGTAATCCACAGTGCCTGCTTGATTCCAATGAAATCTCCTACTGGAATATTACTCGCTTGAATCTGTTGATGATTTCTTGATCCTATTTTTTGGATGTTAAAGCTCGATGCAGCCTTGTCATCCGTCATATATGACCAGCCTACCGCTTTGCCACCATTGTTTACTTCATGAAAATCTCCGTTTTCCAGCTTATCCTTATATGTCCTCTCTCTTAAACTTTTACTTGTCAGATTTCCATTGTTATCTGCCTGATAGGCGATTTCTGTATCACCTTGCGTGATCACCGATAGATTCCCATTCTTGTCATAACGATATTCCGCTTGATGAGCACTTACGCTAGTTACGGAAAACGTCAATAATGACAGTACTACGAACATAATTGCACACCTCATGTTTCGACATTCCTTTCTAAAATATATGACCGTCCCTCACTTTCAAACAACCGTTCTCCCCCCCCTTCATTATTCTAGGACTTACAATAATAATATCCTATTTTTCCTTGATTTTACTATTTTAAATTTTGGGGAAACTTTTTCTTCGTGAAATTTTGAGTGAATATTTATCTGCCCCGAATAAAAAAAGACTTACTGGTTAGAGTAAATCTTTTTTGGCAATTTATTTAGGAAGACAGCCGGAATCTGCGCTTCTTCGCATGACGAAGTACAATCTCCGCTGCTTGCAGGCGATGCTCCGCATGTTCGGATTCCATCATCTCTTGCATGCGGCTCACTTAACCCGATCTCCGGTTCCAAGTCCGAATCATCAAACCACGGCTCACCAATTTCAACCTAAATTTCCCCTAAAGGAATCTCTTCTCATCTGCACTTAGACTTCGTTCAATATAAAAAAGCTGTCTCCTATGTAGTGATCCACTACAAGAAAACAGCCTTCGAACATCCTGCTCTTGAGGCGTAGCTTCATCATGCCGTACAATATCAGTTATCGTATACAGCAAGGCCTCGTCAAAATTGCGACTTACATACCCGCCATTCTGGGAAATACATATTCGTATCTCCTACATTCCCTAACCGTCGATTAACCGTTACTGAATAAGCCAGCTCTCCGCATCTTCCCGCGTTTCAAAGACCCCGAAATGATTGCTGCGATTGGATTCTCCCACCATTTCCTTAAAGCGGCCTCTATTCAACGATGGATCGGGAATGATGACAGCCGTCTTCACATGGTAGTTCGTAAACTTTTGAATCATTCTTCCCGCTACGCCCGTTCTAAGACTGAAGAACTCCCCCGCAAGAGCTTCCCCGTGTACCAGAAGCAGCTCAACATCATGTTCCTTGCACAAGGCAATCAAATCCACAGCATCCTGCTCCGTACTTAACTGCGTGTCGCTTGCAATCAATTCGAAATATGCCTTCGTTTCGTTTTCGACGAGTTTATAGTTCATAGTCATTCTCTCCTTCATTTGTTTTCTTGTCTTAAACTCCATGCGAATTCCCTGCACCCATTTCAGTTCATTGAGGTAGCTGGACAATAGATTCTCAGAAATTTTATTCCACAAAAAGGCTTCCCGCTCATTTCGATTCGGCTCTTGGAGTCCACGATTCATTTTTTCTTGCTGATAGACGAGCTGCATGTTGATCCTGTCCTCATACCGATCAAGCAGATCATCTAATTCCTCGTCGTCTAGTTGGTCTGCCCATGCCAATTGGATAAGGAATGTATTCTTAAGCTCGGGAAGTTCAGGTTCCTCAAGCACCCATTCTTTTAATCGGAGCATTCCCTCATCTGTAATGCTGTAAATTTTTTTGGATGGAGAACTTTCCTGATGCTTGATTTCGTTAGTGACTAGGCCATCATCCAATAGCTGAACAAGCGACTTATAGATTTGATTGTTATTGCCGGACCAATACATCGCTGATGAGTCCTCAAAAATCTTCTTCAATTCATATCCGGAAGCTGGCTTCCAGCTCAGAAGCCCCAGAATGGCATATTTGATCGACATCGAAAAACACCTCATTAGGTTACTTATAACATAGGTTAATAATAATCTATATTATTGATAATGTAAATACTGGATGGTTGATTAGATCAACAAAAGAAAAAATAGGGCTGCCCCATAATCACATCGGATGTGACGGGACAGCCCTACTATATTAAAAATTCCATATTCTAATTTTCATGCAACCTAAGATGGAAGCACACCCTGCTTCTTATGAACGACAAGCTTATAGCCCACGCCACGAATCGAATCAATCTGCACAGATTGTTGATTCATCTCCAGCTTCTTGCGAAGAGAGCTGACATGCACATCTACTGTCCGCTGTCCGCCAATATAGTCAAACCCCCATACGGCGTTCATCAGGTCATCTCTTGTTACTACGGTTCCAGGGCGCTGTACTAAATATAACAATACTTCAAATTCCTTAGGCCGCAGTGGAATGAGATCATTATGAAGCGTAACCTCATACTTCTCTGGATAAATCCGCAGATCGCCAAGTGCAATCATCTTGTCATCAGACTCTTCGGACAATGTCAATCCGGTTCCGTCACTCGATGTCCGTCTTAGCACCGCTCCCACTCTTGCCAACAGCTCTGCAACACCGAAAGGCTTCGTAATATAGTCATCAGCACCACACTTCAGACCTTGTACGACCTCTTCCTCCGCATTTCGAGCAGTTAGAACAATCACTGGGGTACGAATCCCTGCCTGTCTTACTCGCGACAATATTTCGAAACCGTTCATTCCCGGAAGCATAATATCTAGAACGATAAGATCAAATTTGCGATGGAGCGCCATCTGCAAGCCCTGAGTCCCATGATCGACAACCGTTGTCTCATACCCTTCCAAAGTCAGGTTGTAGGACAGCAGTCGCGCCAGTGTCGGTTCATCTTCAACTACCAATACTTTAATCTCTGACATAATCTTCCTCCGAAAGTCGAATCGATTATACGTAATCGTCTTTCTTCATCGTTTCTCAACATTATCGTAACATATATCATGTGATGTTGACCAAGCATTTTTTGAAAATGTTGAAAATTAATGAAAGGCAGCCGATCTCATCGCGTGGCCTACTTTACACTATTCGATAGCATCTGAATATCTTGCACGACTGGCAACTCGATCGTGAACGTCGTACCCACCCCAAGTTCACTGTCTACGCGAATTAATCCATGATGAGCATCAACGAGATGCTTCACGATGGACAAGCCTAGGCCAGTTCCTCCGGAACTGCGAGACCGTGCCTTATCAACACGATAGAACCGTTCAAATATGCGCGGCAAATCCTTCTTCGGAATACCGATGCCAGTATCGGATATAGTCAGACGAATCCACTCTGCTTCCCCGTTCTCGCTATGTTCAATCGGCATTGCTACAATTTTTACGTGACCGCCTTCTGGCGTGTAATTAATCGCATTCGACAAGAGATTCAGTACAATCTGACGGAAGCGATCCTCGTCAGCCTCTACATACATATCTTGTTCTGTACTCAGAAGAACATCTATTCGCTTCTTGTCAGCTTCCTTCTGGAGCATCTCCACCGTCTTCTCCAAGAACAGATCGACCTGAACCGGGGAATATTGCAGCGGCACCCGCTTCGACTCTATCTTAGACAGCTCCAATATATCGCCGATTAGGCGATTCAACCGCTCACTCTCATCATGGATGATCTGCAGGAACGACGTTGCTATCTCTGGGTCATTCATCGCGCCATTCATTAAGGTCTCCGCGAATCCCTTCACCGCAGCAATCGGTGTCTTCAATTCATGGGACACATTGGCCACGAATTCACTTCTCATTCGTTCAAGACGCCGAATTGTAGATACATCCTGCATGACAAGCAGTACACCTGCCCATTCATTATCTGTGAAGTAAACGGGTACTACACTCACATCAAGCAGACGTTCTTCTGGATAATACAGTGTAATTTCATCATGACTCGCTACTTTGCGTTCCAGCACCTCTGCAGTCATTTGCTGCATCTCATGTGGCGCTCGAACATCCTCGAAGGTACGTCCGATCCACTCGGTGCTCTTAATGCCAAATATATGCTCTGCCTTGCGATTCAACAGACCAACTTGGCCCTGAGCATCAATCATAACAATGCCATTAATCATATGTTCAAGCACTGCCTGAAGGCGGCTTTCCTTCTCGCGAATTTCCGACATTTGAACCTGCAGACTATCAGCCATCGCATTAATCGCAGAGCCCAGCTGCCCGATCTCATCTTTCCCGACAGATTGAGTTCGTGCCCGATAGTCCATCTGCGCGATACGCATCGCGACGCGGGTCATATTCTCAATTGGCCGTGTCATGTTATACGCTATTCGATAGCTGACAATAGCTGCGACAAGGAACAATAAAGCGAGCCCAATCGACAGATAAGCCCACAACTCTCGTACACTGCTCTCTACATCTGCCAGACTCATCGCTAAGCGTACGTAGCCATCGAAGTCTGGAGTATGAACAGGACTAGCAACATACAGCATATTTTGCCGAAGGGTATCGCTATAGCGAATTTTGGAGCCTAGTCCATCCTTCTTCGCAGCAGCGATCTCCTCTCTGTTCAAGTGATTATCCAACTCAGCTACTGGACGATCAGAATCTCCGACAACGGTTCCATCCTTCAGTATGAACGTAACCCTTGCGTCAGCACTATCATGAAGCTTGCGAGCCCAGTCTGTGTAGTAGCTGGCAAGCTCTTCGAAGCGGTTTCCCTGCTTCCAGACCAAGGTCTGTTCGATGAGCATAATTTCCCGGGACATATTTTGCTCAAGCTGCCGAATATGACTCGTCTTGAATGTAGATGCCATATAAATGCCCGCTGTTAGCACTGAAATACCGATAAGCAAGACAAACACAAAGGTCAACCTTGTGCGAAAACGTGACATGGTTCTACTCCTTCTCTCTGCTTCAATTCATTGTTGTTACTGTCTACGTATTAATCCTACTTATCCCTTTTCCGTTTGACCAGCAGAAAGTTTATTAATCTTTTGTAAAATCGCGTGATACACGGTGGCAGCTGGCTGCTGAATTAATATGGCGAGTACAACAGCAACGGCTGTTTCCGGCCCGAAGTACCTCATCGCTAGCACTAGACCAAGAGAGATATTGCGCATCCCTGAAGCGAAGCCCAATGTCCCCTGCATCGCAGTGCCGCTGCGCTTGAACATAAAGCTCAATCCCCAGCCTAGTGCATAACAGACGGCAACGAGCAGCAGCACGACGAAGAACAGCCCTATTGCCTCACTCCCCCATGCCCGCACATAGGGGCCAATCGCTGCTGCATTCAAGAGTACAACACCAACAAATGCAGCCTTCGATGCAGGCAGAAGCACGGGCGCAGCCGATGCCTTGGCCTTGCCTCCTGACCATTCATATATGCAAATGCCTGCTGCGGTTGGAACCACAATAATCCACAGCAAATCAAGCAGCATTGCCCATACATCGAATGCAATGGTAGCCCCGAACATCGCAGACAGCGATGCGGGAACAACGATGGGGCTAAGCAGTGAGTCCATGACCACTAGAGCCAACATCAGAGGGACAGATTCTCTCGCCATCTCCACCCACAGCACAGAAGATATCCCTAACGGGATAATCGTGAACAGAACGAGTCCAGCCGTATAAGATGATCCTCCACCGAACAGAAGCGTGCCTATCCCATAGGCTGCGATCGGTGAGATGATATGCGTCAGAATGAATACGGCCGCGAATAGAACCGGCTGCTGAAAGGCTCCCATCACATCACGGCGTCCACAACCTAGCCCCATAACGAAAGTAACAAGTCCGAACATCCACGGAACGTAGGGCACGAACGGAAGCAACGGCTCACTACAAAGAACCCCCAGCACCAAGCAGCTGGGGATAAGCAAGTACATATACCGTTCGAACCAATCGTTAACGATCAGACCGACATTACGATCGAACTTTATTTGTCGATTCATTAGAATACCGGAGCCTTGAACTGAGACAGCTTCTCAAGCGAACTCCGATCCACATCTGCATGCAAGCTGTTCCCATGGGAATCCATTGTAACGATTGCTGCAAATCCTTCTACGTCCAAATGCCACATCGCTTCTGGAATACCAAATTCCATATAGTCAACGCCATTTACACGCTTGATGCACTCTGCATAATATTGCGCAGCACCACCAATTGCATTCAAGTACACCCCGCCATGCTCCTGCAAGGCAGCCAGAGTCTTCGCTCCCATCCCGCCTTTGCCGATAACAGCACGGATGCCGAATTTCTTCATAATATCACCTTGGTAAGGCTCTTCGCGAATACTCGTCGTCGGACCAGCAGCCTTGACATGCCAGCCTTCCTCATCCTTCAGCATGACAGGACCGCAGTGGTAGATAACTGCCCCATTCAAATCAACCGGAGCATCATGATCCATCAAGTACTTATGAAGGGCGTCACGGCCAGTGTGCATCTCCCCATTTATAATGACAACATCGCCCACACGCAAGGAACGAATCGCTTCCTCCGTAATTGGAGTTGTCAGCACGACTTGACGACTCTCTCCTTGCTCAGAGGCAGCTGCGACTTGTCCAGAGTTCTCTGATTTCTGTGAAGCTGCCATAGCTACCTCTGTTCCGCGCTCATATATCCATTCGCGGATAGCTCCCGAATCGCTGTCGATAATCACGCCCTGACGACGGAATGCCCAGCAGTTGTACGCAACAGATACGAAGAAGCTTGCTGGAAGACGGTTCATCACGCCAATTTTACATCCGAGCAGGGTGACTTCACCGCCGAAGCCCATCGTTCCAATCCCGAGTTCGTTAGCTTTCTCCATAATATATTGTTCCAGCTGTGCCAAATCAGAATGAGGATTCACATCATCTGCCTTGCGGAACAGTTGATGCTTTGCAAGCTCGTATCCAGTCGTTCGGTCGCCACCGATGCCAACACCGATGAAGCCTGCACTGCAGCCCTGCCCTTGAGCTTGATAGACAGCATGCAGGATACACTTGCGAATGCCGTCCAGATCACGGCCTGCCTTGCCGAGCCCTTCCAATTCCGCAGGGAGGCTGTATTGAATGTTCTTATTCTCACATCCGCCACCCTTGAGAATCAGCTTCACTTCAATATCTTCACGTTCCCATTGCTCGAAGTGGATGACTGGCGTGCCCGGTCCTAAGTTATCTCCGCTGTTCGCTCCTGTTAAGGAATCAACTGAATTCGTACGAAGCTTGCCCTCTTTCGTTGCGCGGCTAATCGCTTCGCGAATGTCTTTCTTCATTTGGATTTGATTCGCTCCAATGGGTGTATGTACAATGAAGGTTGGCATGCCTGTGTCCTGACATATCGGCGACACATTTTTCTCAGCCATGGTGATATTCCGAGCGATTGTGCTCAAGGACAAGCCGGAACGCGTTGCAGCATCCTCTTGTGCCTGTGCCTCTTGTATCGCGCGCCTTACATCCCCTGGCAAATTTGTAGACGTTTCTACAATTAAATCGTACACACTCTGCAAAAATGATGTCATCATGAACTTGCTCCTCTCATCTCTAATCATCCCGGGAAATGAGTGTCCTTGATGCAGATCTCGGAAGCAACGGGAAGTAGTCATTGTTACAATTTCGTCAAATGAGTTCCAATGCTATTATAATATCACAAGGCGTGCACCTAATCGAAGCATTTTCCACGCCTATCTCCTGCGACAATCCGCAGTCAACTGATTGCTGCAATTGTAGAGCGTCTAGATAACCCCCTGAAAGGAAGGAACCTATGAGTACAACTGAGAATTCAACAACCAAACCCCATCATTTTCTCGCCTATATGTACCGGCTCAAGCATATCGAACGCTGGAGTCTAATGCGAAATACAGACAAAGAGAATGTTGCGGAGCATACCTTCCATGTTGCCATGACTACCCATATGCTGTGCACGATTGCTAATGAGGTGTTCCATAAACAAGTAGACACCGGGCAAGCTGTAGCATTGGCCTTATTTCATGATGCTACCGAAGTATTTACAGGCGACATTCCTACTCCTGTCAAGCACCACAACAGCCGACTGCTGAACAATTTCCGTGAAATTGAACAGTTGGCCGCCGAACGCTTGGTCGGCATGATTCCTCCCGAACTGCAAAGCATCTACACGCCCCTCATAGATCCCCAAGGAGATCATGAGTTGCGGAGTTATGTGAAGGCAGCCGATCTACTGGATGCCTACGTTAAATGCATCAGTGAGCTAGCTGCAGGCAATCGCGAGTTCGAAGTCGCCAAGCGCCAGACGGAACAGAAGCTGAAGCAGCTGAATATGCCAGAGGTACAATATTTCCTGACTACGCTCGCTCCGAGCTTCAACATGACTTTGGATGAAATATCTCTATCGGATGAAGAAGAGCATACCTAAGAGCTGATGTCATAGACACATATGTGAAGTCGAGTATGAATTCATGTGTTTGTTACAATAATGGAAATACCAACACCACAGATTGATTTCATAGAAAGGAAGTCATGAATGCCTATTTTTAATCCTACTCTCGTTCACCGCATCTTCCGAGCAACATGGGTGCTACTGATCATTGCTTCGTTTACAGCGGTATTCTATTTCGGTTTTTCGATCATTTGCCCGTTTCTGATTGCCTGGCTGCTTGCTTACATGATGAATCCAATCGTTCGTTTTTTGGAGAAGCGTTGGAAGTTCCGCCGTGGATTCGCCGTGATGACGGCCCTACTGCTCTTCGCAGCCATCATCGCAGGAATTCTGTACCTATTCACGACGAAGATCATTTCCGAATCATGGCATATTATGGGGATCGTACAGAATCAGATTGTGGAATGGAGAATACAGGCTGAAGCTTATTTCTATTCTGCGGAGTTCCAGCATTTTCTCACCGACATGAATGATACATTCAACTTTGCAGATTTGAAATCATCGCTGTCAAAATACACAGGAACGATTGCTAGCGGAGGCACGTTAATTGTCACCTACTTGTTTCATTTCTTGAAAGCTACCGTCTTATTCCTGCCTAAGCTTGCGGTCATCACAGTCATTGTCTTGGTAGCTACATTCTTAATCAGCAAACAGTGGAATACGATTTCATCCAAAAGCACCACACTCATTCCTGAACGGGTACGCCGCTCTCTTGGCGTCGTGACAAGTGATTTGCAGAACGCCGTGTTCGGATATATTAAGGGCCATATTATTCTCTCCAGTATTACCGCATTTGTCTTCTTTCTTGGCTTGCTTGTACTCGGAGTAGAATATGCATTCACCATCGCCCTTATTGGCGGCATTGTAGACCTGATCCCATTAGTCGGCATCCCTGCTATCGTTGTGCCATGGGCTGTATTCGCCTATGTTGAAGGAAATGTATTTTTAGGAACAGGACTGCTCATTATGTGGCCTATTATTCTCGTTACTCGGCACGCCTTTGAACCGAAAGTATACGGGGACAGCATTGGACTGAATCCGCTTCTGCTTCTCATTTTTCTTTATGGTGGTTTGAAGCTGTTTGGCGTACCCGGCATCATTATTGGTATCCTCGCCCTCGTCGTGCTTACTGCGTTGCAGAAAGCTCATGTGTTCCGGGATGTATGGCGCTATATTATGACCGGCTCCTTTTTCAGTAAAGAAGACGATCAGGCTGTATCACTCATCGATTAGTTTAGAATCTTAGACCAACCATAGCGACATTCAAAAAAATCGCCCGGCTAGACGTAAGTCTGACCGGGCGATTCTATTATCCTGCCGTTACCGTAATGAACTTATAGCTATAAACCATCAGAAGCACGATGACGATGAACAATACGAAGATAAGCGTACTGAAAGTGCGAACCTTGCCTGTAGCTGCTGCATCCGCTTTACCGTTTTTTGCGGACTGCACCGCAAGCTTAATTTGCTTGCCCATGATGCCACTAAATGCAGCAATCGCTAGGAAGACAACCGTTGTCAATACCATCCAGAGCACACTGTACTTCGCTTGGCTCATGAGATAACCGCCTGTAATGAACTGAACGATTAAGAAATACTGTCCCAGACGATTCGCCGTTCCCACGCCCACGAGCAGCCCCTCTTGTCCTGCTGTAGACAGCTTGTTTAATTTCCCTACGATAAATGGAACAATGGCATAGAACCCCATTGCTACTGCACCTAAAATGTGCAAAAGACTAAAGGCACTGTACATGAAATACATTCCCTCCATAGACATGATATGGTTCAATCTTCGTTCCATTATACTAAAATTTACTTACTAACACAAAGAAAGACACCGAAATATTCGATGTCTTTCTTGATATTTCTATGAGATTTGTCACAATGTTCATAAATAATGGAATCATTGCATTATACACGTTCTCCAGCGACCACTTGAATAACGTTGCGGACGGATTCGGCCGACTTATCCAGTGCAGCCTTCTCTTCTGGCGTCAGTTCGATCTCGATCACTTTCTCTATACCATCTCCACCGAGTACAGCCAGTACGCCCATAAATAACGCGTCATAACCGTATTCACCTTCGAGGTATGCGATGACCGGGAGAATCCGTTTTTTGTCTTTCAAAATGGCTTCTGCCATTTGCACGATGGAAGCAGCTGGTGCGTAGTAAGCACTTCCGTTGCCAAGCAAATTGACAATCTCACCGCCGCCTACACGTGTACGCTGTACGATTTCCGCAATGCGTTCTTGTGGAATGAGGCTCTCAATCGGTACTCCGCCTGCGCTCGTATAACGAACGAGCGGCACCATATCATCCCCATGTCCTCCAAGCACGACGCCGCGCACATCTTCAACGGATACGTTCAACTCTGCTGCAATGAATGTGCAGTAGCGAGCGGTATCCAGAACGCCGGATTGGCCGATTACGCGATTTTTAGGGAATCCAAGTGCTTCAAAAGCAGCAAATGTCATTGCATCTACCGGATTACTCAAAATAATCACGTAGGCATTCGGGCAATAAGCTTTCACATTCTCACATACCGACTTCACAATGCTCGCGTTCGTAGTCACCAAATCATCACGGCTCATACCAGGCTTGCGAGCTATCCCTGCTGTAATGATGACGATATCGGAATCTTGCGTGTCTTCATAGTTCGATGTTCCTGTAATTCGGCTGTCAAAGCCTTGAACCGGGCCAGCCTCCAACATATCAAGCGCCTTGCCCTTCGTCGGATTCTCCAACTGAGGAATATCTACTAATACAACATCTCCAAGTTCTTTCTGAGCCAACATAAGAGCAGTTGTCGCTCCAGTGAAACCAGCACCAACGACTGTGATCTTGTTGCGTCGAATAGCCATTCGGATTCGACCTCCTAGTTCAAATGATTGATGATGTGGTCAGCAAACTCCGAGCATTTTACTTCTGTCGCGTTTTCCATCAGACGCGCGAAATCATAAGTGACAGTCTTGCTGTTAATGGCGTTTGCCATGCCTTTATAGATGAGGTCTGCAGCTTCCTGCCAGCCAAGATGCTCAAGCATCATAACACCAGACAGAATAACAGAACCTGGGTTTACTACGTCTTTATCTGCATATTTCGGAGCAGTTCCGTGCGTTGCTTCGAAGATCGCATGTCCTGTCACATAGTTGATGTTCGCTCCAGGTGCGATGCCGATGCCGCCAACTTGAGCAGCCAATGCATCAGACAAATAGTCGCCGTTCAAGTTCAATGTCGCGATGACATCGAATTCCTTCGGACGAGTCAATACTTGCTGCAATGCGATATCTGCAATTGCATCCTTAATGATGACCTTGCCAGCCGCTTCAGCTTCTGCTTGCGCCTTGTTAGCCGCTTCCGTGCCTTCAGCCTCTTTGATACGGTCATATTGTCCCCAAGTGAATGTGTGCTCTGCGAATTCTTGTTCCGCCACTTCATAGCCCCAGTTCTTGAACGCACCCTCGGTGAACTTCATAATGTTCCCCTTGTGTACGATCGTCACGCTCTTGCGGTTATGCTTGATCGCATATTCGATCGCAGCACGGACAAGACGCTTGGAGCCATCGGAGGATACAGGCTTAATGCCGATACCTGATGTCTCAGGGAAGCGGATCTTCTTCACTCCCATTTCTTCTTGGAGGAATTGAATCACTTTCTTCACGTCTTCCGATCCGGAAGCATACTCGATGCCAGCGTAAATGTCTTCCGTATTCTCACGGAAAATAACCATATCAACCAGCTCAGGATGCTTAACAGGAGAAGGAACACCATCGAAATAACGTACTGGACGCAAGCACACGTACAGATCAAGCTCTTGGCGAAGTGCAACGTTCAGAGAGCGAATGCCGCCGCCGATTGGCGTCGTCAATGGACCTTTAATCGCTACAATGTACTCGCGAATGGCTTCCAGCGTATCATTCGGCAGCCATTCACCGTATTCATTGAATGCCTTCTCGCCAGCGAATACTTCATACCATGCAAGTTTGCGTTCGCCGTTGTATGCCTTCTCAACAGCTGCATCCAATACACGCTTGGATGCGCGCCAAATATCACGACCTGTGCCATCCCCTTCAATGAACGGGATAATTGGATGAACAGGAACTTGAAGCTTGCCATCCTCAATCTTAATTTTCTCGCCTTCGGTTGGTGGTGCAAATTTGTCCAATTGAATCACAGATGTTCCTCCTTCAATTTCATTGTCACACAAACAGCTAACGGGAGCTACTCTTCTATTGTAGCAACCCGTCAATTTGTAAGACAACCTATGTTTTCAAAAACTTCTACATTTATCTCAATTGAGTTGATAATTACCGTTCTTGAATCGGGATAAATAACTGACTGGATGGGCCTGTATACTCTGCACGCGGTCGAATGATACGGTTATTGTCCAACTGCTCCAAAATGTGCGCTGTCCAGCCGGATACGCGGCTGATTGCAAAGATTGGCGTGAACAAGTCTCTCGGAATGCCCAGCATGGTATAGACAGATGCTGAATAGAAGTCAACGTTCGGCTTCAGTCCCTTCTGTCCAGTAACGAGAGACTCAATGCGTGTCGACATATCATACAGCTTCATATCTTGACACGCTTCTCCAAGCTCACGGGACATCTTCTGCAGATGCTTCGCCCGAGGATCCCCGTTCTTATACACACGGTGTCCGAAGCCCATAATCTTCTCCTTGTTGTCAAGCTTGGACTGAATATAATCATCAACACGATCAAGGTCAGCAATCTCCTCCAGCATCACCATAACCGCTTCATTGGCTCCCCCATGCAGCGGCCCCTTCAGCGCGCCGATTGCCGATACAACACCGGAGTACATATCCGACAAGGTGGCAACCGTAACCCGGGCAGCGAATGTAGAGGCGTTCAGTTCATGATCCGCATGAAGGACAAGCGCCTTGTCCATAGCAGATACAGCGCTATCGGAAGGCTCCTCGCCAGTTAACATATATAGGAAATTATAAGCGATGGAATGACCCGGTTTCGGAGAAATCGGCTCCTTCCCTGCACGAACGCGTGCAAAAGCCGCGACCACAGTTGGTAGCTGTGCTTGCAGCGCAATGGCTTTATGTACATTAGCGTCATGCCCCGTGTCATTCGCTTGCTCATCATACAGAGCCAATGCAGAAATCGCAGTTCGGAGAACAGCCATCGTATTCGCGTCTGACGGATACAATTTCATTTGTTCAACAACGGCTGAAGGAATTGCAGCGCTCTTCTCCAGACGAGTGCGTAACTCCGAAAGTTCCTCTTGATTTGGCAGCTTGCCGAACCACAATAAATGAACAACTTCTTCGAATGTCGTATGATCGGCCAAATCGTCGATATTATAACCGCGGTATGTTAGCACACCATCGATGATTGAGCTAATAGAAGAAGTCGTTGCAACTATGCCTTCCAAACCTTTCGTTGCTGTCATCTGCCCTCTCTCCTTTGCATATGTAACCTAATACCATCCCATCTTTCTTTTCCCTGTGTTATCTCGATGTGTTTCGAAGTATTCCGCCCCGGAAAAAAAGGCAAGTTTTTCTATTAAGATGATAATGGATAATGTCGGAAATGTGAACGGTTTCAGTTGAAAAATATGGATAGAAATGCTTTATCAGAGGTATAAACGTTTTTTAAACACCTTGAAATCATTGAGGATAAAAAGAAAAAATCAAGGAAATTGGGTATGGCGCATAGCATATAGAGAGGGTCGTCCTCCCAGATCGGACGTGCTGGGAAACCGAGGATTTACAGTAGGATTCATGGAGGTGATTGAGATCATGGAGCAGCACATCATCAAGCGTATTCTTCGCGGAGGGTGGGTATTGACCGTTGGTATACTTATACTCTTATCCTGCTATCTATTAGTCCCCCTGCTCTATCCGTTTCTCATTGCCTGGCTGATCGCTCTAATGCTCAATCCCGTTGTTGAGTGGATGTCAGAACAGTTCCGCATGCCGCGCTGGCTAAGTGTTACGATATGCTTGACCCTGTTCATTACGTCGATGCTAACGGTTGCGGCAGCGGTAGTTACGCGTGTGGTGAGAGAGGTTTATAATCTGTCTAATTCTATGGATCATTTTCTCCGTCTATGGAGGGAATTCTTTATTCAGCTGTTCGAAAATGATAAGGTTCGCACATTTCTTGAAACGCTTGGCTCCTTATACAAAGATAATCCAAATCTTCAAGGCTCGATCAACAGTAACTTATCGAGCACTGCAGAAAAGATAACGACAGTGATCACCAACTTCATCACCTCTTTTCTGGATGCGATCGTCCGTCTCTTGTCCAGTCTTCCAAATGTGGCATCCATTTCAATCATCATTCTCTTATCCGCCTTCTTCATAAGCAAGGACTGGTCGCGTTGGATGGGCATCCCTGCACGTGCCATGCCTGCCTCCATTAATCAATCCATGCGTACGATCTGGGGCGATCTGAAGCAGGCCCTATTCGGTTACTTGCGAGCCCAGTTATTTCTGATTTCCATTACGATGTTCATCATTACAACAGGACTCATTGTTCTGCGCGTGGATTATGCAATCACCATAGGCCTTCTCGTCGGCATTATCGATTTGCTGCCGTACCTTGGTGTCGGTGCTGTCATGATTCCATGGATTGTATACTGCTTTGCCGTTGACCAAGGTTCGCTTGGCATCGGCTTACTTATCGTATATGCCATCGTCCTGCTCACGAGGCAGATTATGGAGCCGAAGGTACTGGCGTCAACAGTCGGTCTTGATCCGCTCCTCATGCTAATTGCCATGTTCGTCGGCATGCAGTTGTTCGGCTTCCTCGGACTTATTGTCGGTCCCGTTTCCCTCGTTCTGCTGTCTGCCATGAAGCGAGCAAATGTCTTTCTGGATTTACAGACGTATATTATCAGCGGCAGAAAATAAAAAACGCACTGTTCAAATGTACACAAAAACGCCCGCCACATGGTTCTTCACCATTCAGCGGGCGTGTATATTTCAAGTTTAGAAACGGCGGAAATAAATAAAATTTCCGTCCTTCATCTTTTTCTCCAACCACTTAAGCAGATAGTGCCGATAGATCGGTCTAGTCAGCGGAAATACAAGTGTGAAGCCAATAATATCCGTAAAGAATCCCGGTGTAAGCAGTAAGATTCCTCCTGCAAGAATACATAGGCCTTCTACCGCAGAACGTCCTGGAATTTGCCCTGCCTGCATCTGCTTCTGAGCTTCTGCCAACACTTGATTCCCTTCGTAGCGCGCAATTACTGCTCCGATAACCCCGGTAAGCAATATCAACAGGAACGTATTCCAGCCCCCTACCCAGTTGCTCATCAGTACGAAACCGTACACTTCCAGTGCAGGAATTAATGTCAGAGTAATGAGTACCCATACCATCGGATTCAAGAACCATTCCCTCCCTTGCATAATGACTTATGCATTGCATCTTGCATTACAATCATGCAACTCTCATGGATGACATTCTAAGTAGAATCATTCCCATCCATCTCTTGAAATGGAGAAATCAACATCCTTCATACTGAAGATGAATTAAGAGGTCGGGCGCATTCGCTCCAGCAATGACCATACATCTTCCGCTTCCCGCTCAAGACGAATAGGCCGCCAATCCGCATTCAGCCAAGCAAGAGTAGTTGTTCCTTCCACGAGCAGCTTGCCGGATGGCTTAGAGACCCAGCCTGCTTCAGGCAGGCCTGTGTCTGTACCGCCCTCTATCCTGCATACTTGTGACTCAAATGTCAACCGGAGAGGCGACAGCTGCATCAAGCGAGTATATACCATCACTCGATCATCATAGTATGCGGGACGCTTGAACTTCACCTGCAAATCGACCACAGGGAGCAGCAGCCCTCTTGCTTCAAGATCCCGATAGTTCATACCGAGAGCTCGGATCCATTCCGTTCTTCCGACTTCGAACCACGTCACATAGTTGCCATGGAATACGACATTCATTCGATCTGTCTCTTGATAGCGAACACGCAGCGGATAACCAAACCATACCGATTGATCTTCTTCCCTAACGTCATGATACATCTTCATTCCTCCTCCATTGTAGCGCATTCGAGGGTACGTTCACAAATACAGCAAGAGCAATGGTTCAACCATTGCTCTTGTCTGGTATTGCTTCTATATTCAATTGGATAGGCCTATTCTTATTAGCAACGGCCTTGTCCGATTTGGCTTACTTTAACAAGGTTTGTAGAACCTGCACAGCTTGTAGGAACACCAGCTGTGATCACAACCAAGTCGCCTTCTGCAACGATGCCTGTCTTCACGCCGCCTGCAACAGCAACGTCGAACATTTCGTCTGTAGAAGTAGCTTGATCGACTTTAACTGGAGTAACACCCCAAGTCAAGGACAAACCACGCATTACTTGCTCAGAAGGAGTCACAGCGATGATTGGAGCTTTCGGACGGTATTTGGATACCATACGCGCTGTGTAGCCTGTTTGTGTAGAGCTGATGATTGCCTTTGCATCCAGATCAAGAGCTGTGTTAGCAACTGCTTGGCTGATTGCATCAGTAACTGTAGCTTGCTGTCTCGAGCTTTGTTTTACCAAGATTTCACGGTATTCAAGCGCAGATTCAGCTTTTTCAGCGATACGGGACATTGTCAATACGGATTCAACTGGGTATTTACCAGCAGCTGTTTCACCGGACAACATGATTGCATCCGTACCGTCGAAGATTGCGTTTGCTACGTCACTTGCTTCCGCACGTGTAGGACGTGGGTTGCGTTGCATGGAATCAAGCATTTGTGTAGCTGTGATAACTGGCTTGCCAGCCAAGTTGCACTTCTCGATCATACGCTTCTGAACGAGTGGAACTTCTTCAGCTGGAATTTCAACGCCAAGGTCACCACGAGCAACCATCAAGCCGTCAGACGCTTCCAGGATTGCATCCAGGTTGTCTACGCCTTCTTGGTTTTCGATTTTGGAAATGATTTGGATATGAGTTGCATTGTGCTTCTCAAGCAATTCACGAATTTCCAAAACGTCTTGCTCTTTACGGACGAACGAAGCAGCGATGAAATCAACGCCTTGCTCGATACCGAAGCGGATGTCGTTCGCGTCTTTTTCTGTAATACCTGGCAAGGAAATTTTCACACCAGGAACGTTAACGCCTTTTTTGCTCTTGATTGTGCCGCCGTTAACGATTTTACATTTGATTTCTGTACCTTGAATCTCAACAACCGTCAAACCAACGAGGCCGTCATCGATCAAGATTGTGGAACCGACTTCAACGTCACGAGGCAAGTTCTCGTAAGTTACGGAGATGCGGTCTTTATCGCCAAGGATTTCTTCTGTTGTCAATGTGATGAACTCGTCTTCAACGAGGTCAACGGAGTCAACAGCAAGCTTACCTGTACGAATTTCAGGGCCTTTCGTATCAAGGAGAATTGCAACCGTTTTGTTCAACTCTTGGGATGCTTGACGAATGTTTTTGATTCGGTTGCCATGCTCTTCAAAATCACCATGTGAAAAATTGAGACGAGCAACGTTCATGCCAGCCATGATCAATTTTTTAGTGTTCTCTAAAGATTCGCTGGAAGGACCGATAGTACAGACGATTTTTGTTTTACGCATATGGGCTTCCTCCAATTATGTGTGTCTCTCTGTATCTCTATATTGTATTGCTAAAAACAAGGCTCTCAACTATCTAATTTACTATACTCAATAAAATTTGTATATGAAGATAATCATATTTATAAGTTTTACCAGTGAACGATGTTTTAAGTCAATTGACTCATGAAAACCGTGTCATCCCAGTCAGGACGCGGGATTAAGGACACAGACGCCACTGAACTTATCCGTGCTGCAGAATGCCGAACTCGCCAATATTGCGAAATTTGTCATATCTATCTTCGCGAAGCTGCTCTGGGGACATCCCCATCAGCTCGGTCAGATGACGCCAGAGCGCATCTTTCATGTTGGCGGAGGCCGCTTCAACATCCTTATGCGCACCGCCTTGAGGCTCTGGAATGATCTCCTCGATAACATTGAGTTCCTTCAGGTCAGAAGCTGTAATCTTCATCGCTTCTGCTGCTTGGTCGGCTTTGGACGCATCCTTCCAGAGGATAGATGCAGCACCGTTCGGGGAAATGCATGAATAGATTGCATTCTCCAACATAAGAACTCGGTTGCCTACGCCGAGCGCGAGCGCGCCGCCGCTTCCACCTTCACCGATGACGACGCAAATAATTGGCACGCCGAACATGGCCATATCCCGCAAATTGCGTGCAATAGCTTCCGATTGTCCTCGTTCCTCAGCTGTATTGCCTGGATATGCACCCTTCGTATCGATGAATGTAATGATCGGACGACCGAACTTGTCCGCTTGATGCATGAGCCTAAGTGCCTTACGGAAGCCTTCTGGATGCGGGCTGCCAAAGAATCTTGCAATGTTGTCCTTAGTATCCTTGCCCCGCTGATGTCCGATTACCGTTACCGGCACCCCGTTCAGTCGCGCCAATCCGCCCACAATAGCAAGATCGTTGCCGAACAGTCGGTCACCATGAAGCTCAATGAAATCAGTGAATATATGCTGGACAAAATCCAGTGTGGTTGGTCGCTGTTGGTGTCTCGCCAAGTGCATTTTCTGCGATGGGGAGATGCTAGCATAGATCTCTGCCGCTAGCTTGGCGTAACGCTCCTCCAACCGGGCGATTTCTTCAGTAAAGTCAATTTGCTTCTCGTCGCCGAACCGTTTTAATTCAGCAATCTTCTGCTTCAACTCCACCAAAGGTTGCTCGAACGGAAGTTCATTCGCCATGAGCTACATCCCCTTTCACCGTATGCAGATCGATAAGTTTCGCCAACGTGGACTTCATGTCCTTGCGCTGCACGACCAGATCAATTTGTCCATGCTTCTGATTGAATTCAGCCGTTTGGAATTCTTCCGGAAGCTTCTGACGAATCGTCTGCTCGATTACGAGACGGCCAGCAAAGCCTACTCTTGCCCCAGGCTCAGCTATAATGATGTCGCCAAGCATAGCGAAGCTTGCAGACACTCCACCCATAGTCGGATCCGTGAATACCGAAATATAGAACCCGCCTGCTTCATGGAATTTCCCAAGCGCTGCACTTGTCTTGGCCATCTGCATCAGACTCAAGATGCTCTCCTGCATTCTTGCGCCGCCAGATGTAGAGAAGATGACTAACGGATATTGTTTCTGCATAGCAGTTTCAATAGCTCGTGTAATTTTTTCTCCTGTTGCCGAACCCATGCTGCCAGTGAAGAAATCGAAGCTCATCACAGCTACGACAACCGGAAATCCTCCAATTGTCCCCTCGCCCGTAATAACAGCTTCATCCATGCCGGATTTCGCTCTTTGCTGTTCCAGCTTGTCCTTATATTCTGGAAAAGCAAGCGGATCTGCGGATACGATATCCGCATCATATTCAAAAAATCGGCCTTCATCCAAAGTCATCTCAATGCGCTCCCTTGCATTCAAGCGCATATGATGCCCGCATTGCGTACATACCTTCAGGTTTTTCTCCAGCTCTTTATGATATTGAATCGAGCCACATTTTGGACATTTATTCATCAAACCTTCGGGTATTTCGCGTTTGGGACGGTCATCGTGTACAGATCCGGACGGCACCGTTGCGTACTTTTTCTTTTGAAATAAGTCTTTAAACACCCGATACACCTCTTTAGGCGTGATTTCTCCAGTTGAAATACAGGACATCATCCTATTGCTTCATACTAGAGATTGTCCTAACCATAGACAACAAAAATCGGCTGTTTGAACGATAACATCGTCATTCATCAGCCGCATCATGCATGCAAGATCGAATTAAGCACTTCCTGAACCTCTTCAACTTCTCCGGAAGGCACTAGAATTTCAAACTGTTGTTTAGACAGATGGATTGGACGGATCTGAATAAGGAATCCTTCCTCGGTCAGCTTGCGCTGAATCTTATCTGCTAAATTGGCAGTCGGTGCGATGTAGATAACAGTCCACACGCGCGATTGACCCCCCTAACGTTCCAGAAACGGCTCATATAATGCCATTATGATATCATAATTGTCAATTTCATCGCAACAAATTCCAACAGACTTGCTGCAATGCGCTGCCTAATAAGCAACGATGAACCAGCGCCAAGCCTTATCCTATCTCGGCTATTCGTATTCTTTAAGAATTTGCATTCTTATCGTCAAGCTTGCAGGCTCCACCCTCGCCATACTGCTGAGCACGCTTATCGTGATGGGCAATTCTAGCTGACGCAGCAGCAGCTAATCCGGCTACAATATCATCTAGAAAAACATGAATTCGCGTACGATCCGAATTGAGCTGATGAATGATGCCAAGCTTGGCCTTATCCAAGTATCCGAAGCTGGTGAGGCCGATCATTCCATATACGCTCGTAATGCCAAGAGCAAGTGTCTCATCAACACCATACAAGGATTCATCCGTCTCCATAATCGCTTGAAGCGGCTCCGGCAGCAGCTTCTGCTCGGCAAGCAAATCCAATGCAATGCCTGTAATGAGCGTATATTGAACTTCGCGCTTGCGAGTTACGGCTCGTACGCTGTCCAGACAATCCTCCAGCGTCAACGCTGCATTGTATGGCTGCTGAAGATGGAGCACAATCTCCGCGATGGATTCAAGTGATACGCCGCGCTTAACAAGCCATTGTTCCGCCATATTGAATGTCATGGCGTCCCCTCCCTTCGCCCCTTCAACTTTACCTACCCGTGAATAGGGCGTATGACCACTCTATGCGGGATGATAAGGAATTGTGCTACTTGCGGGAGGAGATTCGATCCCTGACAATTGTTATTTGACGCGTACGGTTCCAGCACCGAACATTGATTCGATCCGCTTGAACAGATCCGGCGACGGCTTCAGCGAATACGCCTCGCTAAGCGCCCGCAATTGCTGTTCTCGCTCATAGAACAATACAGTCGGCAGCGGCCCTGGCTGCGACTTCAAGAGTTCCTTCAGCTGTTGCAGCAGGTCTGACCGCTCATGATCGGCTGTAATCTTAATATATACTCGCTGTCGCTGTGGTTGGCGCCCACTCGCTCTGGAAGCAGGAGCTTCGGTTCCCCCACCCTGTGCTGTGTTCCGCAGACGAGCTGCGGATGAACTCCTATCCGTCCTATCCGCAGACATGCTGCCCGCATCTCGGTTCATGTCGACAGCTGCTTCAGCACCAGGTTGTATGTTGACCGCTGCCTCTCGGTGATTCGCGCTTCGTCCAGACGGTTGTTCGCCGGCTATACGCGACTGAGAAGCTTGCCCACCACGCGTCTCAGAGGAGCGTCTGCGATGGGCAGCACGCTTCGTCAACGCAGCAATCGCATGGGGCTCAAGCGGTACAACCTCGTCAGCAAGCAGCTTATAGCCTTCATCCTGACGCTGCACCTTCGCCCGCAGCGCAATCAATGCTCCCTTCCCAATCAACGGCTCTGATCGGCGCCACACTTCGGGGAACAGCACCACTTCAGCCCGCTCGATTCGATCCTCAATTTCAATGAATGCCATCGGCTTGCCCTTCTTCGTCATTATCGTTCGAAGCGACACGACCATCCCGGCAACGGTACACTCACTCTCGTCCGGCACCTCATGCAAATCAACAAGCCGATCCGTCTCGGAGGACTCCAGCAGCTGTGCATGGTCATCCAGCGGATGACCGGATAAGTATAATCCGAGCAGCTCGCGCTCCAGCTCCAGCTGCTCTGCCATAGCGAACGGCGGTATATTCGGATAATCAATCGTCCAATTGTTTACTTCGACGAAGCCGAACAATTGAATTTGAAGATCCTCTCTTTCCTTACGCCATTTCGCAGCCGCATCCAAGGCCTCATCCAGCATGGCCAATAGCTGTGCCCGATGACCTGGAAGTGAATCGAATGCCCCCGCTTGAATAAGCGATTCAATGACTCTGCGATTGCACACCCGAAGATCAACTCGCTGACAGAAATCGAGCAAATCTGCAAATGGCTTCTCCTGTCGCTGTTTCAATATGCTCTCTATCGCAAGCGTACCCACATTCTTAATCGCGCCAAGGCCGAAGCGAATTGCGCCATCAACGGGCGTAAAGCGAACATAGCTTTCATTAACATCCGGAGGCGATACCGTTATGCCTATTCTTCGACAATCTTCAATGTACTCTGCAATCTTCCGATGGCTTCCCATATTCGCTGTCAGCATGGACGCCATAAATTCTGTCGGATAGTGAGCCTTCAAATAGGCAGTTTGGAAGGCTAGCACGCCGTATGCAGCTGCGTGAGCCCGTGGGAATCCATAATCAGCGAAGCGAACGATCATATCGTACACCCGATTTGCTTCCACTTCCGTATACCCTTGATTCAGACTGCCTTCTACGAAATGACACCGCTCTTGATCAAGCACTTCCCGCTTCTTCTTCGAGACCGCGCGCCGCAGCAAATCCGCTTCTCCAAGAGAGAAGCCTGCCATTCTGGAGGCGATATGCATAATCTGCTCTTGATAGACAATAATCCCGTACGTATCCTGCAGGATTGGCTTCAGATCGGGATGGGGATATTCGACAGCTTTCAACCCATGCTTGCTATGAATATAGTTCGGGATGAACTCCATTGGACCCGGACGATACAACGCAAGCACGGATACGATATCTTCAAATACAGATGGCTTCAGTTCTCGCAGAACACGCCGTACGCCAGCTGATTCAAGCTGGAACAACCCTGTCGTATCCCCTCGGCACAACAGTTCATAGGTCGCCTCATCCGCATCATCAATCATGCCTAAATCAAGCGGTTCATCGCCGCGAAGATTGACCCATTCTAAGGTTCGTTCAATAATCGACAAAGTTCGCAAGCCGAGGAAATCCATCTTCAGCAAGCCGATCGATTCTAAATTTTCCATCGAGTATTGGGTGAGAGCAATATTTTCGGTTCCTGCCTGCAGGGGGACATAATGCGTTAACGGCTCCTCACTGATGACAACACCTGCTGCATGGGTTGATGCGTGGCGCGGCATGCCTTCTACCTTAGACGCCATATCAATAAGCTCGCGTATGCGCGAATCACGTTCTCTCCAACTGCTTAGCTCGCTGCTTGCCCGCAATGCCTTCTCAAGCGTGACTCCGAGTTGATTCGGAATCAGCTTCGCTACCCGATCCGTATCGTTATAAGGCACATTCAATGCCCTGCCGACATCCCGCACCGCTGCCCGCGCAGCCATCGTACCGAACGTAATAATCTGCGCCACGCGGTCATGGCCATACTTATTCGCAACATAAGCAATAACCTCATCACGCCGCTCATCGTTGAAGTCGATATCGATATCGGGCATCGTCACCCGTTCCGGATTCAAAAATCGCTCGAACAATAAATGATACTTGAGCGGATCGACATTCGTAATCCGCAAGCAATATGCCACAAGACTACCCGCTGACGAGCCCCGTCCGGGACCTGTCATAATGCCTTGTTCATGGGAGAAGCGAATGAAATCCCACACGATGAGGAAGTAATCAGAGAATCCCATATTCTCAATCGTATTCAGCTCATAGACAAGCCTCTCTCTCGCCTCTCGCTGGAAGGCTTCATCCTGCCATTCCGGCAGTGCTTGATAGCGACTCGTCAGCCCCTCTTCGCACAATTGCCGCACATACTGTCCTGCATTCATGCCTTCAGGGAGCGGATGATAGGCGGGAAGGACATGCCCTCCGAAGTCCAGCGTCACATTGCACTGCTCCGCAATACGAGCCGTATTCGCAACCGCTTCCGGGACATGACGGAACAATGTCGTCATCTCTTCCTGCGACTTAAAGTACATCTGGTCGGTATGCATGCGCATCCGCCCCTCATCCTCAACCGACTTCCCCGTACCTATGCAAATAAGGACATCCTGCATCGCTGCATCTTCCTGCTGCAAATAGTGCACATCATTCGTTGCAACGAGCGGAACGCCCGTCTGCTCACTTAAAGCTATAAGGCCAATGTTAACCTTCTTCTGTTCCGGAAGGCCATGATCCTGCAGCTCAATATAAAATCCATCACGGAAAATATCCTTATATCGTTCAACCGCGCTGCGCGCTGCCTCTTCATTGCCGTGAAGCACATGCTGCGACACCTCGCCGCCAAGGCAGGCGCTTAGCGCGATTATCCCATCTGCGTATTTGCGGAGCGTATCCATATCGACACGAGGCTTATAATGAAATCCCTCCAAGTGCCCTACCGAGCAAATCTTCATCAAATTGCGGTATCCCTGCTCATTCTTCGCCAGCAATATGAAATGATAAATAGGCTGTTCCTTGCGCGATACCTTCTCCTGGAGCGCTCCTGTCGTTACATACGCTTCCACGCCAATAATGGGTTTAATGCCATGCGATATACATGCTTTATAGAAAGGAATGATTCCGTACATCACCCCATGATCCGTGAGGGCTAGCGCCTTCATTCCGCATGCGGCTGCTCGTGCAGCAAGCGCTTCAATACGCGCTGCTCCGTCGAGCAAGCTGTATTCACTATGCACGTGCAAATGCACGAACTGATCCATACCATTCACTCCTTCAACCTGCCATGTTATACGAACATATTTTCGTCTCTTATTGTATCATAATTCCGCCAGCAAGTCCTATACATGTACAAAGGGCAATTCTATGTGAAAAGGGGCGTTACGATGGGTTCATTTCTCTCGAAAGCACTTCTCGATTTCTTCATCGCCTTCGGCATCGTGCTCGGAGGCGCCATACTGGCGGGCATAGGATCCGTCATCGCTCTTCAACCCCCTTCTGATACGATGCGCCATATTGCGGAGCATCTTAAAATATGGGCAGTCGTAGCTGCCGTAGGTGGAACGATCGACCCGATCCGAGTCATCGAGAGCAACTTCTGGATGGGCAACTTGAATCCAGTATTTAAGCAGCTCATCTTCATTTTCGTATCATTCTTGGGAGCTCACCTGAGCACAGAGCTTATTCACTGGATTTGCCGAGATCGCGTATAACGCAATACGCCACCGATTTCATTCTGCATCAACCACTTCTTACGCCGGAATCGCGCATAACATCGCGTAAAGGAGTCAAGGGAAGGAAGGAGCTTGCACGATGCGCCAGCGTAAAACCCCATTATGGCTCAGCAATCTCGCACTCATCATTGTCGGCAGCGTCATCGGTGCGGGAATCTACCATGCGGTCTATTTGCGTCAATTTAATGAGGTCATGATGATCAATATTGATCTGCGCGACCGCCTTGCCCATTACAAGGCTGAAACGGAAGACTTGCTTCGCTACAAAAATCGGAAAACCATTATTAAAAGCATCGACCTGCACATCTACAAACAACAGAACGACACTAGCATCCCGCAAGCAGATGAAATGGAACTGCGACGGCGTTTGCTCAAGGACTTAGCCGTATTGAAGGGACGCAACGTGTTCAAAATTGATGAATACAGCAAGCTTGTGGAAGGGCTATTGTCCCGTAAAATATATCCCGACGTGAATGACAAGGACTACACGGTTCAGCTCCGAACAATGCTCGTCACCGAAGGAGTGCTTCATGTGTGGATTGATGTACATACTTATGTACCAACGTCCCCTTAGGGGAATCATCGCACGCTTAGGCAGCCCACTAAATCTTGTAGGACAGCCCCCTGGAATATGGTAATATAAAGGAGTTTAGATTGTATTCGTTTCCATATTGTCAAAGAAGGAGAGTTGCTTAATCGATGGAAACTATCCAATGGGTGCTCATTATCCTGATTTGTGTGACTTCAGGAATGTCTGTGTATTACAGCTTTCGTTCAAGACGTGAGCAGGCCACAGCACTTCGTGGCTTGTATGCGGCTAGAATGAACATGTGTATGGGAATCATGCTGCTGCTCATCGCAACGATCCAAATTTTCATGTTCACAGCATCGACAGTTAGAGTCATTGTAGGAGCTGTACTGCTCGTAATCGGATTATTCAATTTGTTCGCTGGGCTGCGCAATCACAGCCATTATCAAGCCATCTATTCCGCAGGTAAAAAATAATCGCCTCATCAACAAAATGGGATTGCCTCTCATATGCCGCGTTGTAGCAGCAGAGGCAATCCCATTTATTTGCTCGTCGTGAAGTATCCATATCCATATATCTAAGTCCCAGTTGCTCTTTGCGTACGCATTTGCACTAGACAACTAGACATACATTCTCTCACCAAAACATTAAGTCCCTACTGCGGTGCATAGCTGTGCGCTAGTCGTGATCGATCGACTGTGCGGTCATCATTGCTTTGGCGACGAGATGCTCTCCGTGGCGGATAGACAGTTCCAGCTTGCAAAACTTGCGGCTCATCTCGATAAATTCCGGATGCAGCGTAACGATATCCTCGATTTGAAGCGGACGGACGTAATAAGTTGTCATATTCTCCATAACGTGATCGTAGCTGCGAACGTCCTTAACCGCCCGCAAAGCGGCCTGCGTCATAACGGTGGATAAGATGCCCTCCGATACAGAACCGAATCCATTCACCATCTGCGGTGTGATGACACCACGGAAATAGAGCTGCCCCTTATCGTCCCTCTCTTCCTCGAACCCATTCCATATCAGGTCATCGAACGTCTCCCCGAGATGCGGCTCCTTGCGGGCATCACGCATCGCCTGCAGCACCTGCCGCCTGGTCACTACAGCAATGAGCTTGCGGTTGCGATCGACGATCGGGAGCAGTTCAACGCCCTCCCACACCATCGTATGCGCTGCCGAAGCGAGCGTCGTCTGCAGCGTAGCCGTGATCGGACTCCGCGTATAGAGCTTTTCAATGCTCGTGTCTGGTTCAGCCCCCAGCACATCCTTGTATGTAATCATACCAATAACCCGGTACCACTCGTCTACGACGGGGAATCGAGTATGACTTGTCTCATCACGCAGTCGTTGGAAGTCGCCAACTGTGCTGGATGGACGCAGCACAATCATTTTGTCTTTCGCTGTAACGATGTCTTCAACGATCATAATCTTCTTCTTAATTAACCGGTCGAACAGCGCGCGGTTGATCATAGAGCCGACCGTAAATGTATCGTACTTCGAAGAGATAATTGGCAAGTCCAGCGCATCGGCCAGCAGCTTCACCTCTCGACTTGTTCCGAATCCACCCGTTATAAGTACACCTGCTCCATGCTGAAGCGCAAGACGATGAGCATCCTCGCGGTTCCCGACAATGAGCAAGCTCCCTGCATCAATATAACGAGCCATGGCATCCAGCTTCATCGCGCCGATGACGTATTTGTTCAGTGTCTTCATCAGACCGCGGCTTCCGCCAAGAACATGACCGCCTAAAATATCAACAACTTCACCGAATGTCAGCTGTTCGGACATATTGCGCGGCTTCTTCTCTACCCGAACCGTGCCAATACGTTCCTTCGTGACTACGATCCCGATGCTCTCTGCTTCCTTCACGGCACGATAGGCGGTTCCCTCACTAACGCCCATTTCCTTCGCCAGCTTACGAACCGATATTTTCGTCCCCGGCTTCAAACTTTCAATATGCTGCAGCAATTGTTCGTGCTTCGTTAGCGTCGCATCATGGCCATCCATCTGTTACACCCCTATATCCCGAACTGTAGTATTCTGTGCTTAGTTTACCATATATTTATAGGTAACTGCAAAATAAACAAGCTGGCATCTGACGATTCAGATACCAGCTTGTTAGCTAAGCATACGAGGGAATACACAGCCTTATCCCGCAATCACTGCGGATGAATCTGCCTTCTCCTTGTTTACCATCTTGCGATAGAATATCTGGAACGACAAGCTGCTTGCTGCCAGTGCGAGTCCAATGTACACCGACAGGAATCCGAGATTCATCCATACATAGCTCATATCACCTAGTGAGATAACACCACGGAAAGCCCGTATTGTGTACGTCATCGGAAGCCATGGATGAAGCATTTGGAAAAATGGCGGTGTCAGCTCGATTGGGAACGTGCCAGCTGTGGAAGACAACTGCAGCACGAGCAAAATAATAATGATAAACCGGCCTACATTGCCAAACGTCGTAATGAAGAATTGGATCAAGGCAAAGAAGGTTAAGCTCGTTGTCAAGCATACAAGGAAGAACATCGGTATATTGGTTACAGGCAGGTTAATGACCGTCAGTACAACTGTACCGCAGATGATCACTTGCAGAATGCTCTCGACTGTCATAAAGCCAAATTTACTTACCATCCAAGCCATACCAGATGGAGGTCTCCCGCTTGTTTGTTTCAACGGATAGACCATGGAGAACATAAGTGCACCCACGAAGAATCCAAGCGACAAGAAATACGGGGCCATACCAACGCCATACGTTGTGACATCATGATTATCAAGCTGGTCACTGCCGACCGGAGATGAGATCATCTCATACGTTTTGTCGGTCGGGTGCTGCATCGCCTTCTCTGCACCTTCTCTCAGCTTGTCGCGCAGCTCTGCACCTCCATCTTGCAGTCGCTTCTGACCATCTAATAGCATCGCAAATCCGTCGTTAATCGATGCCTTGGCCTTCTCTACCTGATTCAGCATATTACTCATCTTCTGGAACATAACCTTCTGCACATGACTGGCTGCTTCATTCAGCTTCATATCCGCCAAATTATGCAGCATATCACGCGCCATAGGCTCCATCGCATTTACTTTGTCGTCTGCAGCCTTATGCAGCTTCTTCGTAATCTCTGGCGCCAATCGGTTCAACTCATCATTTACTTTATGATGAATGCCGTTGACGACTTTCGGCTCGTATTCCTTCCATTTCTCATCAACAAGCGTATGCAGCGTATCGACTAGCTGCTTCGACTTCTGCTGATACATATTTTCTGCAAGCTCATGCGCCTTGTCTCGCAGTTGAGGAGCCAATTCATTCGCCTTCGAAATCACCATGCGGTTCGCCATGGAGCGTATCTGTGGGAAGACTTCATCTAACTTCTGATCCGCTGCCTCGTGCAGCTTCTTCACAAGCGAACTTCCCACCTTGCTCAGCTCTCTATCCGCAAGCTCCGTTAGATCCTGCTTCACCTTACTCTTGAGCGCCAACAGATTCTCCCCGTTCAGCCGATCCTCGACCTTCGCACGAGCATCCCCTAGCTTCTTCTTCAACTCATCCCACTGCGGTTTCATAGCAGGCGGAATCTGTTCTTCAAAGGGCTTAAGCTTCTCCTCAAGTATTTTCAAATCCTCGTGGATCTTGTTCATCTCATCCTTGCCACGCTGAATTGCACCGTCAAAGATCGCATCCACCTTCTCATCAATGTAGCGATGAATGGACGAACGAATCGTATTGTCCAGTTTGCTGTACTCATTATCGATGATGGTATGCATCTTGGCACGAGCTGCAGGTTCCATTTTCGTTATCGAATCATCAAGCTCCTTGCTGATCTTCGCCAGTACATTGTTCAAGTTCGCTTCATAAGCATGATCAATTTCTTTGTGCATATTCTCCCGAATTTGCTCACCATACTTGTTAGCTTGCAGATCAATTTGTTCATGTACTTTTTCCTTAGCTGGCATAGATTTGGTGCGAACAAGCTCGTCAATTTTGATATGCAGCGAATCGTGCACGATATCATAATACTTATCAGATTGCGTATCAATTTCACGATGAATCTTATCCATCATCTTCGGTTTATTGCTGCGGATCGCTTCATCGATCTCCTTATGAATCATCTGATCAAGCTTCTCTTTGTTCTCCTCCAAGGCACGTTCCACCATCGTTCCAGCCTGAGAGGTCTTCGAATCGACCGCCGCATTCAATTCATCGCGGAACCTCTCAATCCCCTCACCAAGCTGGCCTAAGCCTTGCTCAATCTGGCTCGCACCTTCACTAGCAGCATTCAATCCATCCGCTACTTTGTCAATCGCATTGAACATTTGCTCAACATATGTTTCCGTTACCTTTTGCGACAATTCTGCCTTGATGTTCTGCACTACTTTATCTGAGATCTGTCCCGAAATAAAGTTATAACTGCTGTTCTCTGTGTATATCAGGTTCATCGGCTGCGGGTGCGGATCAAGGATCGTCGTTGCATTATGCGACATTTGTTCAGGGATGCGGATCATCAAGTAGAACTTGTTCTCGCTTAATCCCCGTTCCGCTTCCTGCCTGCTTACAAAATGAAACTCTACCTTCTCATTATCGCGCAGCTTCTCGATCAGCTCTCTGCCGATGGCAATCTCTTTCCCTTCGTACATCACCGGTCGATCCTCGTTGACGACAGCGACAGGCATATGCTTGACATTGCTATAAGGATCCCAATTCGCAACCAGATATACGCCGCAATACAGCAGCGGGATAATGAGCAGGCCCAAAACGGGTACAAGCACATCTTTGGCACGGATATTCGCCACGAATTCCGACCAGAAAAAACGAATACTATTCACGCTGTCACCTCCTTATTGACCGAATGACCATTTTGTTAATACGGTTCTAATTTGACAGATGTGAGTATTATATCTTAGCCTTTTTCAAATTTCAATTTTTAATTTTTTTCCCAATGAAACCCATTTAACATGACAAATACCCCAAATGCCAACTCAAAAAACAATGCTGTTTCCAACGCTTCAGCGATGCTTCTCCTGCCCCACAATGTCACAATTATGACCGCAATCAGCGGTTCAGAACCAAAAAAAATAGAGCCTCTCCTAATGGAGAGACTCTACTCCTCAGCTATTGTGCTTACTTCAATCTGGCTGGCTGTCGCTTCATACGCTCTTCAAGGCGTCTATATTTCTCACGCTTAATCTTCTGCAGACGCTGTTCCGTCTCCTCATCCACCCGCAGCAAGCGGTGCAAATGAGCAGCCACAATCAACAACGCAAACGCCATCCATACAACGCCGAACGTCGAAGCTGCTGTCCAGCCATCCTTGAAGCTCAATGTAGGCAATACATAAATCAGCATCGCTACAACCAGTATGATGGATATGACATGCTTCCAGTTATTCCGTGGTTTCACAATAGCCGTATGATGTTCCGTTTTCATCCCGTTACGCTCCTTACTTGAGACGAGCCGTGACTCTGAAGCATCATCTCTATTCTTGTCCTATACTAGAGCGTATGCCGGTTATATGAATCCCATGACTTCTTTCTTGTCCTTATTGATACAGGTGGCCTAGCGATTCGGAGACGATCTTGTTCACATCTTGAATGACAACGGCAAGGCGGCGTTCAGCATCGAACAGCTTCGCAATATCCGCATTCATGCTGATCACTTGGAACAATTTCTCCATCTTTTCCATCTCTTCTTGATCTGGCATTTCACCTGTCATCATCTTTTGCTGCATATCCATCTGACGTGCACGGAAATCATCCAGCATCTGCTTGCCTTCAGGGTTCGCATCCACTGCTTTCATTGCTTCTTCTACAGCTTTGGCCTCTTCAGAGGACTGCAATGCACGTGCCAAGTCGTGCGCTTTGTCGTATACGCTCATCATTCATTACCTCCCGCAAAAAATACAATCTTCAGCATATCATAGTTCCATATTACTGTCCTCATCCAAATATGACGTTTATCCAACAGCTAATAGAACAAAAGCCTGCACCAATCCAATAATGCCCCCAAGCAAAGCCCCCAGCCATGTAATTGCTCGGAACTCCTTGCCCGACACACTTAAAATGATCGTCTCCAGACGTTCAATCGGGAATTGCTCCACCTGAGTGCGTACCACTTCCTGCAAGCGAGCTGCGCGAACAATAGCGTCCAGATTGCGATCCAACAGCGCAAATGCTGCCTCTACAGCTCGTGGAATATAGCCGCTCCACACTGCTTCATACTTGCCAACCAGATGCGCCGGCTGAATCTCGCCAAGTCGATCGATCCGCTTCGGCCACTGAATCATCGCAGCGGCTTGGCTCGCAATATAATCAAGGGAATTCGTCTCTTCGGGTATATCCGTCCACGATCGAACAATCTGAGCAGGTGTCTCTTGTAGCCATTCACCAAGTTTCGATAAAATGAAACCTGCAACGGTCGCGCGAACTTTGGGCGAGCGAAGCTGTTCGACGAGCACAGGCATCATCTTGGTTACGAGCTTATCCTCATCCACAAATATCGCTGCCATAGCGCCAAAGAAACCTGAGGCACGATCAATGACATCCTTCGCCAGCTTCGTCATGAGCAGTTGTCCCTGCAACGAGGTCAATTCCTTCTCAAAAGATGTCAGCATCACAACAGCGGTTTTGTCTGCCCATTTCGCAGATGACTGCTCCCACCCTTCAGGAAGCCATTCAATCAGAGGGCGCTCATCCCAGCCTTTCCCCTCGAGCCACTTCTTAACCCCATTTGCCGTCCATTCCTGCAATCGATGCACAGATTGATCCCGAATCTCATCCCATTCCTTATCCGGAAACAACTTGACCGCCCACTCTTTGACCGTTCTGTCATCTTCCGACCAATTCTGAGTCATGCGCAGAACCGTTTCTGTCGCCTTCTCACGAGTATCGGGCCTATTCAGCATCGTACGGAGCCCATCACTTGTAACTAAATATTCGGCTACAACATCACCGAAAGAAGCGGCAATATCCTCTCTGCGCTTCGGAATAAGTCCTGGTGTAAATGGTATGTGCCAGCGGCCAATATACATGGCTTTGCGCGGATGAAAAAGCATTTTGATCGCAAAATGGTTGGTAACCCCACCTACGATAGCAGCAACGACAACACTAAAACTGATAAACAGCCATATAGGCATGTCTATTCCCCCTTTTTATTTCCTTCAATAGGTCAATCACCAAGGGAAATATGTCCTCATATGATGAATTAACGTATACGGTCTATCTGTATCGACCCATGCAGATGGGATCGTATGAATGACTGCAAGTTGTTGTTGGAAGGAGAACCTCCATGTCTAAATCAAAAGTGACGCTCCAGTTGATCAGCTCCAGCCTCTTGCAAGACGATGTGCTCATGTTGGGAGAGGCTTATGTCAAGCTGTGGAAGGTTCCTGTCAACCAGCCGCTGACTCTGAAGTTCGGTTCCTTCAAGCAGCGCGTGACAGTAATATCCGTCTCCCGCTTCGACGGGCTACGAATGAATCACTCACTTGCACGAAAGATGGGGCTAACGAACGGCCAGTCACTGCGTGCGGCCTACAAGACATCGAGCCAAATCTTGAGCCTTGGACCGCTTATTGGTGTATTAGTAAGCCGTGATTATCCGAGCATGCCGGATAAGCCATTCGGTTCTATTACCTCTTTCTGCAAGGAATTGGTTGATGCATGCCAGCTCCAAGGAGCATGGGTATGCTTCTTCACACCCGATCATATCCAAGACCTCCACAATGTCAAAGCGTGGGTCAATACCAATGGTAGCTGGCAACGGGTTACGATGCCGATACCGGATATTATCAACAACCGGTTGACGTCACGCAAGCTGGAGAACAAACCTAGCGTACAGCATTTTATGAAAGAAGTAAAATCGCGATATCAGTCCGTTGTCTTCAATGAAAAATTCTTGGATAAAACAGAAGTGTTCGAAGCACTCAGACCTCATGCAGAGCTATCCAAATATTTGCCAGAGTCTTACTCGCTCCGTACCTTCTCCACCTTAAAAAGCATGTGCAGCCGTTATACTACTGTGTTCTTAAAGCCCGCACGCGGCAGCCTTGGCAAAGGCATTATTCGCATCACCCGGCTCCCGGATCACAGTTATCAAGCCTTATATTCCACCATAAACGGAACAAAACGGCAGCAGTTTAGCAGTCTTACTAAGGTCTTCTCCAGCTTATCTGGCAAGTTGAAAACGAACCACTACCAAATTCAGCAGGGACTAACGCTAATCGATCACAGTAGGCGTCCGGTGGATTTCCGAGCACTCGTCCAGAAGAACGCTTCTGGCAAATGGACGATCACTTCGATCGTCGCCCGCATTGCGAGCAATCAGCACTTTGTATCCAACCTGGCACGTGGCGGCTCACTCAGTACCGTGAAGGAAGCCATATTCCGCACGAACCTGCCTCCTTCGGTGAAGAATGATGTAAGTGCACGGCTGAGGCGAGCTGCACTTGATATCGCTCAAGGAGTAGACACTTATATTCCCGCTCATTTCGGTGAGCTCGGCATCGATCTTGCTGTAGATAACTCGGGGAAGGTCTGGCTCCTCGAGGTCAATTCCAAACCATCCAAAAACGACAACACACCTTTAGGTGATCGAAAAATACGGCCCTCTGTGCGCAAAATCGTGGATTACTCTCGATTTCTAACCGGGATCTAAGGAGGTGGCAGCAATGAACATGTCAGAACCTTCTGCGCTGACGCTTGGCGTTCTGCAATGTGAAGGCACAGGAACGCTGCCATTCGCGGAGGCAGAATACTGCCGCAAACTTTGCATCGCCGGTCGCAAGCATGGTATCCGTGTTATCGTGTTCTCCCCGTTATGGATACAATGGGGTGACTGCACCGTTCATGCATTTGTATATGAGAAGTCCAGATGGGAACGGCGTACATTCCCCCTTCCTCGGCTCGCTTATGACAGATGCGCCTACAGCAATCCGCAGCAATACCGTAAAACACAAGCTGCCATCATCCGTATGAAGCAGTTGGCGAATGTCACGCTTCTCGGCATTGGCTTACGAGGAAAATGGGATATCTATCGTTCAATGCGCAAGGATTTATCCCTATCCCCTATACTGCCTCCCACTCGGTTGTTCGCAGGCATCTCCAGTCTTGCTGCTCTGCTGAATCGTTATCATGGCGGCCTATTTCTGAAGCCACATGGCGGCACTCATGGAAAGTCTACACTGCATGTTCGCTACCGCGACAACGATAAGGAGAAGACTGATTCGATATCAGCTGCTCTTCCCGGCACTTTGGAACTTCGTGGAAGGGACGATGATAATCATCCCATACAACACAGCTTCTCCCGGCCTCAGGAAGGATTCGCTTGGATCGAACAATTTGTCGGCAAGCGCAGATTTGTCATACAACCCTATTTATCATTGGTTACCCAAGAAGGAGAGCCGTTCGATGTCCGCGTTCTTATGCAAAAAAACGGAAACGGCCGTTGGGTTCTAACCGGTATGGCAGCAAGGGTCGGCCAGCCTGACAGCGTCACATCTAATCTGCACGGAGGCGGTCGCGCCGTCTCGGTCATACCATTCTTGGAAAGCCAATTCGAACCGAATCATGTTCATCGGCTTATAGAACAACTGAGTACGTACAGCGAATACATTCCACCGCTTCTGGAAGCCCAATATGGGCGAATAAGCGAGATCGGCCTCGACTACGGGATTGACCGCAAGGCTCGCCCTTGGCTGCTCGAGGTCAATTCCAAACCTGGCAGATCCGTATTCAGACACACCGGAGAATACGAAGCTGCCCTGCAATCAGTGGAAAATCCCATCTTGTACGCACGCCATGTGTTGGTTCGGTACCTTAGGAGGGTCAGTTCATGAGTTTGACGGTATGCAACGTCCATTTGACGCCAAATTCCGAAAAAATTTTATATGTATCCAACTCCTTATTAAAACAGCTCAAACTTGCCGGCAAAAGATCGGTACGGCTCAGGCTCGGAAAGACGATCATTCCTGCTTCAGTCAGACCGATCCAGAAGCCCGGCAAGCATCTCTATGTAACGGCAGGATTACGGTCAGCCGTACGCGTCCCTAAATCTGGTTCTGTATTTCTGTTGAATGAAGCTGAAGGCGACATTCACATCGGCCCTCTCATTGGCATAATGTCTGACGGAACGTCCCGCTCATCTTCAGCCCCCTTCGGCAGCCGTACAGGATTTATTAGACAGATCCTTCGCACTGGCAATAAGAAGGCATACGTGTTCGCATTCGCTCCCCGCGACATTAATTGGAATAACGATACGGTGCTTGGCTATTTTCTTGGTCCTTCGGGAGGCTGGATAAGGCGAACCGTACCGCTGCCTGATGTCGTATACAACCGCTTGCCTAGCAGACGTGCCGAAACATCCGGCTCTTACAATACGCTTCGTGAACGGTTCACTCGCAAAAAAATTCCTTTCTTCAACTGGAGCTTCTTCAATAAATCGGATGTATATGCCCTGCTTAAGAATGAATTAGAAGCCAATCAGCATGTTCCAGAATCCGTCATGAATCCTTCATCAGACACGATCCGAACCATGCTGGAACGACATCAGTTTGCTTATTATAAGCCTTCTGGAGGCAGTCTTGGCATCGGTATCTACCGGCTGACCTACTTGCCGAAGAAGGGGTTCTTCGCCCGGTATACTTCAAATGGCAAGAACGTACTCCTTCGCTTCCGCTCCTTCTCCAGTCTGATGCGCATGCTCGAAGCGAGACATGGACGCAGCCTGCGCAATTATGTGATTCAACAGGGCGTTCGCCTGATCGAGATCGACGGATGTCCAATTGATTTCCGTTTCCATATGCATAAGAACGGAGAAAACAAGTGGGCGGTGGTGGGCGTAGGGGCCAAGAAGGCCGGCAAAGGCAGTGTAACAACTCACGTCAAAAATGGCGGTAGACTCATGACCCCTTCCCAGGCGCTTCAACGTGCATTCGGAGAACGTTCAGACGAAGTGCTCGACAAGGCGAGGAAGATCGCCATCCAGTTGGCAGAAGCAATTGAGCGCAATCATCCGCATTTGATCGGAGAGCTCGGCTTCGATATTGGGATTGACCGTGATGAGCAGGTCTGGATGTTCGAGGCAAATGCGAAGCCGGGACGCTCGATATTCAAGCACCCTTCCCTTAAGAATGAAGGGCAAGCTTCCATTGAACATATTTTGGATCACTGCCTGTACCTAAGCAAATTCCGCAGGGGGGAGATCACGTGAGTGGGAACGAGCAAACGACACAAACACCTGTCATTGCAATACTAACGATGGATGATGACAGAGAGTACTTCCGCGGCAACCGAGATAATTTTGCCGATATTATCAAAAAGGGCCGAGAAATGGGGTTTACTGTTTTTCTTCTAACAGTTCGGGATTTGAAGCTTCACGCGAAGCGTGTCATCGGTTATTCCTATGAGAATAATGTGTGGAAGCAGGAGTGGTTCCCGCTTCCGCACGTTATCTATAATCGCATCCCCCTTCGTGAGGATGAAAGTCTTCCAGCGGTTCGCAGCAAGATTAAAGAGGTGCTCGCACATCCTTCGATCAAGTTGTTCAACCCATACTTTTTCAATAAATGGCACTTATTCGAATGGCTGAAAAAATCAAAAATTACGAAAAAGTATATCCCTTCAACCAGACGGCTGAAAACCTCGGCCGCATTAGGTAAAATGCTGCATAAACATCCTTACTTGTTCTTGAAGCCGGAATCCGGCAAAGCAGGCGCAGGGATTATGACTCTTCGCGTGAATCATACCAAGGCACTCAAGTACCGTCTGAAGATCCAGGAAAAAAAGAAGAGCGTATCGTATAAATGCGCTACGATCTCGAAGCTATGGAGCCGTATCCGTAAGGAAGCCGGCGCCCACGACTATATTGTGCAACAAGGCATCCCACTTGCAGCCAGCAATCGTCGCCCCTTCGATCTTCGTGTCCTGATTCAGAAGAACGGCCGGGGACAATGGGAGGTTACAGGCGTGGGCGCACGTGTCGCAGGTACAATGAGCATTACGACACATGTACCTCGCGGCGGTAGTATAGACGACCCGGAGAAGCTCTTAATCTCTGTGTTCGGTAATGAGCAATCTAAGCGCATCATGATTCGTGCCAGACATGCTTCGCTGATTATCGCAAGACAGATCGAGCGTGCATCCGGGCATCTACATGGAGAGATGTCTATGGATTTAGGTGTCGATGCTGGCGGAAGCATTTGGTTCTTCGAAGCAAATGCCAAACCGATGAAGTTCGATGAGCCTCATATCCGCCAACGTTCGCTCGAGCGTATATTTCAATACTGCCAATATCTTGCCAAATTAGGCGGTTAAGGGACGGGAAGAAGGTGATACAGCTTGAGTCAACCGACACTCGGTATATTGACGCTATACTTGAATGAACGAAAGCATCTGGAAGAGCGCCTCATCTATCAGCGCATGATCACTGCCGGCAAAAAAATAGGACTCGACGTGTATGTGTTCACACCACAGGATGTAGATGACCAACATCGACGCATTCACGCGATGTGTTATCATCCAGAAACGAGGCGCTGGACACGGAAATGGACGCGTTTTCCGAATATGATATTTGATCGATGCCGTCTCCAAAACAGCCATCGCTTCACTCAGCTTCGCCGATTCCGCAGCAAGTACAATCACCTGCTATTCTTAAATCGGCCGCTGCGCAACAAATGGACGATTCACCAGGTGCTGTTGACCGTCCCTTCGGTCAAGGGGCACTTGCCAACTACCCGCTTATATCAGTCAATGCAGGATCTGCAGAGTATGCTGCGCTCTCATTCCTTAATCTATTTGAAGCCGATAAACGGTACAGGTGGAAGGGGCATTATGCGTATCGAGCGTTCGTCTCTCAATCCCACCATCGTATTCGTACAAGGGCGTGATCATCAGCGCCGGATTATTCGTCCGCAGAAGCTCACGATTGGCCAACTAGCAAGGAAACTGGCTGCCTGGAGAGCTAGAGACCGTTATCTCGTCCAACAAGGGATTGCACTGAAGCTGCCGAACGGACGCGTGCATGATTATCGCATGCTCGTGCAAAAAAATGGCGAAGGTAAATGGGAAGTGACAGGCTGTGCAGGTCGGGTTGGAGCAAATAAAAGCATCACTTCCAACCTGCATGGCGGCGGCGAGGCGGTTCGAATGGATGAACTGCTCCGCAGATGGATTGGCGATGAGCAACGAATTGCAGAAGTGAAAGATGACGCAGAGAGAATCAGTCTCGAGATCGCACAGTTCCTAGAAGAGAAATATGGAGCCTTATGTGAATTGGCACTGGATCTCGCGATCGACCGCAAGGGGCATGTATGGCTGCTCGAAGTAAATCCGAAGCCTGCACGAGAAGTGTTCCATCGAATCGGGGATCGAGATACTTATCGGAATGCAATCGCACGACCAATGGAATATGCATCATGGCTATATCGCCAGAAGGGGAAGCGCCAAGGAGATGCGGCTATCTCCATTGTTGAAGGAGCACTCTCATCCGGTAAAGACCAGAAATAAAATAATAGCGCTCAACCCACATCGCGCGTACCTATGGATACGGTGATGTGGGTTGTTCGCATCTAGTCACGAAATGGGTTTTCGAGAAGCACTACCTCATTGGTATGAGGGCGAAGCTCCACTCTTCCGCCTAATGGCAAGATAAGCTTCGGATCCGTATGGCCGAAGTCGAAGTTCACAACAATCGGCAGATCTCCGGCACCGAATTCCCCTTCTACAATATTGACGATAATGTCGTACAATTGTTTATTTTCTTCCTCACTATAGTCCTTGGCTCTACCGAATATAATTCCCTTCACCATCTCATATACACCCTGCATCCCATAGTTGCGCAGCATGTAGCCTACATGCATCGGTGAAGGCTTCTCCTCAGAAGTTTCGAAGCAGAGAATCTTATTGTCCCAGAACGATGGATCAGGCCAGTACGTTGTCGATTTCATAAATTCCAGTACTTCGATGCAGCCGCCCCATACTTCACCCTGCTGGACAGAACTTCCTTGCAAGAACCTCCATCCATCCCCATTAGGGTAAAACTCCTGGCACTCTCCAAGCGTATCGAGGTTGCCCCAATCCTTGTATCCATTGGTCCACCGACGATATGGAACATAGTTGTAGGGAAATTGATCCGAGAATAAGAAATCACGAAGATGCTCTGAATACGCTTCAGGCAGATGCTTCAATTGGGCTATTCCCGCCAATATTGATGGGCCGTAGAAGGTGATCATTCCGAGCTGATTAAAGTACGAGAGGAACGTTGTTGCATCGGAAAATCCCATAATGAACTTTGGATTGTTCATGATGATTTCAGTATCCAAATAGGGCAATATTCGAATTGATTCATAACCGCCAATGGAACAAATGATGCCGTCAACGCTCGAATCACCGAAGCATCGGTTGATATCCTGTGCTCGCAGCTCAGGATGGCGATACAGTTCAGTCGGCTCCATCCGAGCTGTCGGCATTTCGATAATGTCAAATCCGAACATCTCCCGCAGATTGCTCAGCCCAAGCTCGAAGGTTTCTGGAAATAAGTATGGGAGTCCACTCGATGGAGATATCACCGCAAGTTTCGAGCCTTGCTTCAATCTTTTGGGTTTCATCATACGAATCATTCATCCGCCTCCCTAAAGTTTTCCACCCATCTTACCCCTACTCACCACTTGGGTCAACCCTATTTATGTTCACATACATAGCAAAGATGCCGCACAAGTGTGCGACATCTCCTCTCTTACTTCGTATACAGTTGATACATCATCGTATCCTCGTCCACGACACGAGCAAGATCATAAGCCTGCTGAACGCTTCGTTTGTTCTGGATCAGTTCATAACAGAAACGGGTGACGAACATCAACGTGCTGTTCCCATATGGATAATCATCAGGCCCAATATAAGTCTGGCAGCCACCATACAAGAATGCCTCAGCCATCTCCTTATTGCCCAGATCACATCCGTTGCAGACGACCGTCCGGCCATCGAGCTTGGCAAATTGCCGAACTGCCTCGCTGCCGAAATCACCGCGCGGCTCCCCTTCCTCATATGCCTCGTCCCCAATCTCAGGCATCACGAAGCGACCCTCGTCGCCGTGAAAGTTCAAAATGACGAGATCCGTATTCGGGAACAGATCCTTGCCGGATAATACATCGATAAAGTCATTCGGTTTTCCCACCCAATACATAAACACCCTTGCCCCAAAGTACTCCAAGGTAGCTCGAAGCGCTTGTGTCTCCATATCACAATCCGGTCCACATACGATAGCAACATTCATCTCAGGTTTACTCATTCCAATCAGCCTCCACATGTTTTAAGTAGTTACGCGCGTACGCATTTGTCCAACTACAATAAACATTGGAGGAGGTCTGGCCCACCACGGTACATGCTTACGTTACTTCTTCATTACTATCTTCCCTTCAATAATTGTTAATTGTTGTTATTGATCCGATGAAGCATACAATTCCAGCAGTTCATCGAAGTTATGGATAAGAACGTCCGAGCCCCTCAATTCCTCGTCCGCACCGAAACCTGCATATTGACAGCCGATAACCGTTTGTCCATTTCCTTTGCCGGCTTCCACGTCCGAAGAGCGATCACCAACCATCCATGCTGAGGAGATACCATGCTCCTTCAACAGAAGCTCTACAAGCTCCACCTTCGTCGAAGTCTGCCGTCCTCCAGCACTATACAGCTCCGTGAATAGCTCGGTCAATCCGTGCGCAGCAGCTACACCTTGCACATATTCTTCCAACCCATTACTTGCCACAAATAACTTTACACCAGCTTCCCGAAATTTGGCAAGTGTTTCCTCCACTTGCGGGTACAGCTCCGTTCCACCCTCTTGCAAGCCCTTCAACTCATTTTCGAGCAGCAAATCATCTGCGCGCAGTCTTGCCTCTTCGCTGGACTCTGGCATAACCCGCTCCCAAATATCTGCAAGCAGCATACCAAGAGAGCTTAAGATGCGCTCCTCCGGCGGGGTTGGCCCTTCGAACAGTCCCTCATTGCGAAGCTGGTCAAATGTTCTGTGGTACGCCGGAATCAACAACGTCTCTGTCTTGAACAGCGTTCCATCCATATCAAAAATCATCGCCTCCGGGCGCTTCAAAGTGCTCGCAGTACGAGATACGTCAGAAAATGTAGTCATTACTTTCCCTCCAATTCTATGGTTGACATTGCACAGACTATATATCATTGTACACAACATCGATCGTCGAATCATTAGTAATATTGTAAATGTTTTGTAATCAATATGTCAGGATGAGGATAGCCAATTCCCTTTACGTTCGATATGATAAGGATGTTGAATATACTAGGCACTGGATTATACAGCAACCAACTAGTCATACGGAGGCGAATCAATTGGAACAGGCGATCATCATCGGCGCGGGTCCATGTGGACTGTCCGCTGCTATAGAATTACAACGGATTGGTATGAATCCGCTTATCATTGAGAAGCACTGTGTTGTGAACTCAATATATCGTTATCCTACCCATTTGCAATTTTTCAGTACACCGGAAATGCTCGAAATCGGCGGCATGCCATTCGCCAGCCCGCACGACAAGCCCTACCGGGATGAAGCACTTGTCTACTACCGCAAAGTTGCGGAGCGATATCAGCTGCGAATTCGATCTTATGAAGAAGTGAAGCATGTTCACAAAGAGGAGGATGGCACGTTCACCGTTCATTCTACGACACGCAGCGGCTTATCCAGCTCGCACCGCGCGCGTTATGTAGTCATTGCAACAGGGTATTTTGATCATCCGAACATGCTTGGGATCCCAGGAGAGACACTTCCGCATGTATCGCACTATTTCCAAGAAGCTCACCCTTATGCTGGCATGAATGTTGTTATTATTGGCGGCAACAATTCAGCCGTTGATGCTGCACTTGAACTTATGCGAGTTGGAGCTAAAGTGGCGGTTGTATACCGCGGTGATGAGTTAACTGCTCATATTAAGCCATGGGTACGTCCCATTTTCGAGAGTATGATTGCGAAGGGACATATTGACATGCACTATCATTCTCGGGTCGTATGCATCGAACCTGATAAGGTTCATATTGAGCGTAATGAGGGGGGCACCGATGTCATCGCAAGCGACTTCGTCCTCGCCTTGACCGGATTCAGACCGGATCGAACGATGCTGACTGCTAGCGGAATTGAGCTGCAGAGCGATCGCGAGAAACCGGTATTCGATCCTGATACGATGGAGACGAATGTCCCTGGATTGTATGTAGCTGGAGTCATCTCATCAGGCCGGGATGCCAATGAGATATTTATAGAGTCTGGCCGCCATCATGGTAAGCTGATTGCGAATCATTTGGAGCAGCAATCCCGTTAAGAGCAGCGGGTGGGTACAATGAACCCACCCGCTTCCTTATGGATGAACTAAGACATCACCGCTGTCCGTTCTTTGAAATTAACACCTCGATAGTACATATCCGCAACGAGCAAGTTCGGCCCGCAGCAGGATGCTTGCGGACAATGGCAATCCACCGTTCTGGAGAGTGGATGCTCATTCAGCCAAGCATTGAATGTATCGTCAAGCTTGCCTGAGTAGATGCTGCCGAACGCCGGAATATCTGCAAAGTCCGTAACATAGATATCCCCGCTAAACAAGTTGACATTCAATCGATTGCGGCCATCCGGATCGTTGCGCACGGTCACCATTGGTTCTCTATGGAGGCGGCGGAGCAGCGCTTGATCCTCCTCATTGGAATTACAGGAGAAGAACGGCAGCGTGCCGAACAACATCCACATGTCCTTATTGCGAGTATCCAGCAACCGATGAATAGAGGTACGCAATTGTTCGATTGGAAGCACCGGCAAGTTCTCCGCGAAGGAGCTCGGGTACATCGGGTGAACCTCATGTCGCTTGCATCCCATTTCATCGATGATCTGATGAATTTCGCTTAACTTGTCATGCGTCCGATAGTTGACCATCGATTCCGCGGAAATATACATGCCTGCCTCACTCAGCTTGCGTGTATTCTCAATCATGCGCTCATACAGTCGACCTGCGGCCCCAGATTTGACTTCGTGGCTGCTGTGCGTGAAGCCGACTGCATGGAAGTCCTCCATACATGTGTAGTTGAATGAAATATGCATGACATCCAAATAGGGAGCAACCATCTCGTATCTGCGCATGTCCATCGTCAAGTTCGAGTTAATCTGGGAACGTACCCCGCGCTCACGTGCGTATTTTAACAGAGGAACGATATACTCCTTGACCGTCTTCTCGTGGAACATCGGCTCACCGCCGGTAATGCTTATCGTCTCCAAGTGCTCAACCTCTTCAAGACGTTGAAGCATTAGATCAAACGGCAGCTTGGGAGGCTCATTTGCGACGAGTGTGTGTCCTACTGCGCAGTGCTCGCAGCGCATATTGCATGCCTGGGCCACAGTCATTTCCACACTCGTCAATAGATGACGGCCATATTGCTGCAAAGAACGAATCGGATCCCATGGATCGTAGGCTGGACTAATTGTTTTAAGACCTACTGTTCCTCTTTGCTCCGTATTCGCTGCCTTCTCCGCTTGCAATTGATTCATGATTCATTCCACCTAACTTTCTAGTTGCCTGCTTACAATCTTTATTGCAGAAAATAATTGCTTACTTATTTATAGCATACTTCGCCGTTCCTTGCGTCGAAACATGCTCGGGACCCACCAATTGGCATGCCCCATCAGCTTCATAAATGCGGGAACGAGCAGAACACGTATGAGTGTTGCATCCAAAAATACAGATACTGCAAGCCCAAGCCCGATAGCCTTCATCATCTCGTTATCGGTGAAAATAAACGCACCAACAACAACAATCAAGATGAAAGCAGCACTTGTAATAATACTGCCTGTCTTCATCAGCCCTTGAGCGGTGCTGTGCTCATTGTCCTTCGTTCGATCATACTCTTCCGCAATCCGTGACAGCAAGAACACCTCATAATCCATAGATATGCCGAACACGACACAAAAAATGATGACAGGAAGCATCGCCACCACCATTCCTGTAGACGTTACATGCAATAGATCAGCTAAATAGCCATGCTGGAAGACCAGGACGACAATGCCAAGACTTGCGCCAAGGCTCAGCATATTCATGATGACCGCCTTCAGCGGCAGAAGAACCGAACGGAATGCGAGGAAGAGCACGATATAGGTCACGATAAGAATAAACGCAATCACATACGGAAGCGCAGTCGTGATGCGTTCAATGATATCATGCTGAACCGCCGGCCCTCCGGTTACATACTTCCTGCTCAATCCCGAACCTGAATCTATCTGACGCAGCTCGCCCACTACCTTGAACGCAGCATCACCCTTCATGTCAGGCCTCAGAATCACTTGCACCACAAGCATCTTGTCACGAAGCGGCATCTTCGCCTCCATCTGTGTGCGAACTTCTGGTCGGGACAACGCCGCTGCCTGCGCTTCAGCTCCTGTAATATTCAACTGAGCTAATGCATCCACATAGCTGTCAACACGCTGTACACCCTCTATAAGTTGAATACGGGATGCTAGCCCTTGAATCGCTTGTATCGTCTCGATAGAAGAATAGGGCTTGTCCGTCTCCACAACGATTTGAATTGGATTCAACGCCTGCTCATCATACGCTTCTCTCATCAATTCTGCACCGTAGCGCGATTCGTACTTCGGCGGTAGCATCTCTGCATCCGGTATCCCAATCTTCATGCTGCCTATCGGCCATGCACAAGCAGCCAATGCAGTTGTGAGCAGCAGAACGATCCCTACGGGATGCTTCATCACACCATGCGCAATACGGCTCCATAGTTCACTGCCACTCGTCTTCTCGGCACTTCTCCACCGCGCAGGAATGATAGGGAACTTGTTCACCTTATCGCCGAGTACACTTAATAGTGACAGAAGGAGCGTGTTCCCCGCTATAACTGACATCATGACGACGATAACTCCACCAATGCACAACGAGCGGAACAAGGATAAATCAATAAACAGCATAGCAATTAAGCCGATCAGCACCGCAACACCAGAAAATAAAATGGACTGGCCCGCGGTCTGCGCCGTCATGGCGACAGCCTGCTCAACAGAAAATTGCTTGGCAAGTTCCTCTCGGAACCTGCTTACAATGAAGAGCGCATAATCAATGCCAACAGCTAGTCCCAACATGGACACCATATTCGGCAAAAAATTGCTTAACGTATCTGTTAGCTGAGCAATTCCATAAATAATCCCGAGCGTAGTTGTCACACTGAACAGCCCGATAATGAGCGGAAGGAATCCCCCAAGCCATGTTCCGAAGACGAACAATAAGACGATCAGCGCGATTGGCAATCCGATTAGTTCCGACTTCACAATATCGTTCTTGCTCGCAGTCTGAATATCATAGTAGACCGGTGTCGCACCAGTCACATAGGCCTTCGCGAACGGGATATCGGAAATAAGCTTACGCAGATCGGTATATCGATCCAGCGCTTCATCCGTATCCATATTAAGACGGACATGTGCAGCAACTACATCGCTACGCACTCCCGTTCTATCCTGAGTCCGCAGCTGAACGTCACCGACGGATGAATTCTGCTTCAATTCAGTAAGGGAACGTTCAATCTGCTGTATCGATTCTTTCGTCAATAGCGACCTGCCGTCGCTGCTCTCATAGACAATATCCATCGTCGTAGAAGAGAGACCAAGCCCATCACGCAGCAGCTCATATCCTACATAAGATTCGCTTCCTGTCGGCGTAAACCCATTATCCTTAAGCATGGAAGGCACTTGTATAGCCAATATCGAAGCCATTGCAAATAGAAGCGTCCATATGATCAATACCCCATGACGCCAACGATACATCCACTTTCCCCAGTGCCACAACCAACCTGTTCTGGCTGTTTCCCTCACGTGTTGAACCCCCTGCTCACTTGTAGACTGAATAAAGGGAATATGATAATAATGAATAAGTGCTGAGCTTACTTGCTTCGTTGTGTGTTGCCTACGCGCTCATTAATCAGCTGCGTGATAGCCCACGATCATAACGTGGAGTTTCTTGGATAGATCGATCTCATGAGGGGTCTTCAATGGATTGCCATCAGCGTCGTACAGTACTCTTACAACTGGTCGTTGTGGACACTCAGCATGAATGCGGGCAACAACGCATGTCTCGCCTGTATTCAAATGAATGGACATTCCTATCGGATAGACAGCCATACGGTCTCTGAACAATTCCAGCATACCCTGCTCGTATTGTGTCCCTGATCCGGTATACAAAATTTCAAGTGCTTCATGTGGAAGCATTGCCTTACGGTATACACGATGGGTTGTCATCGCATCATATGAATCCGTAATCCCAATCCACTTCGCATATTCATGAATATCCGGCGACTTAATGCCGCGCGGATAGCCAGAACCGTTCAACCGCTCATGGTGCTGATAAGCACAGTGCGCTGCCAGAAGCGGAATGTTCGGCTCATCCTTCAACATGCGGTATCCTATCTCCGCATGCTGCTTCATATGTACAAATTCAGCATCAGACAACGAACCTGGCTTGTTCAATACTTCGAGATTAATCTGCGTCTTGCCAATGTCATGAAGGAGCGCCCCCATGCTCAATGTCCGCAGTTCATTGCGGGGATATCCGTGATGAAGTCCTAGCAGAGTCGTATATACACACACATTAAGGGAATGTCGAAACAAATAATGATCAGTTGTCTGCATATCATTCAGCATTACCATCGCCTTATGGTTGCCATACAAATCGCCAATGATGGCATCCAATACATCGAAAAACTCGCGATTCAATGTAGAATTCGAGGCAGCACGCTTCCGTGTCATGGCTTCATCAATCAATTGCTTGAATTGCTTGCGAATCGTCATATTAGCTAGCCTTCGCGTCTCATCGCTCAACACATCCGGCGCATGAATACCTTCTGTCCGATCATCTTCTACATATACGTATGATACGCCCATCGCTTCCAAGCGCTGAATATACGCGGTATTAAGCTCTACTTGCTCCTTGAGCAGCACTAGACCTTCTTCATTATATATTTGTTTTGCTAATCGCATGCCAGCTCGGCACGCTTGTATAGGTACCCATCGCAAGCAGAGTCAACCCCTGAAGTTATGATATTTACATTCACTTAAAATGCATCGAATTAATCATATCAAATTCTCGCTAGACTAGCGAGTCACTACCGTACATTCCTTTGTTTACGTAGAAAATATGGCAGATTTCACTCCCGCCCTTCTCCACCTTCCAAGTAATTTGGATGAATAAAAGCACACAACTGTTGCATACTTCTGAAATTTACTGGCATTCTAAATACCTCGAAATGATCCTATCAGAAATACTCAGAACTTCACACAGAGATATTCATGAATTTTCAATATCTAATATCTGCTACATCATGAAGTACCAGAACAATGCTGCGAGAACAAAGCGATATATCGCAAAGTGACGAAGCTTAATACGCTGAATATGCTTGAGGAAGGCAACAACAATCACATAGGCTACAACAAAGGATACTAAGAAACCAAGTACAAAAAAAGCGAAAATATCGAGTGTAAACATCTTATAATTTTGGAGCAGTTCATAGCCGCTTGCCGCACACATAATGGGAATCGCAATAAGAAAGGAAAAATCAGCAGATGCCCGGTAGCTGACACCGCTCAACATACCACCTGACATGGTAGAGCCTGATCGGGAAAACCCTGGCCACAGCACAGACAATATTTGAAAGAGTCCTATTGAAAAGGCCTGCTTATAACTAATTTCATCGATCGTGTCCGCCGAGGGTTGTCTGCGAGACCCATACCATTCTGCGAACCACATAAATGCACCGCCGACTACAAGCGCCCATAACACCGCTTCCGTGCTGTCAAATAATTGCTTAATATGGTCTTTCGCTACATAGGCCACCGCTAATGCAGGTGCTATTGCAATAATGACATGGAGCAGATTCAGACGAGGACAGATGACATGTCCTTGCTGTACGGTTCGCTTGCGCAATCCCAGCATCTCCAATATGCGATTCCAATACACAACCGTCATGGCTAAGGTCGCCCCCAGTTGAATGACAATTTCGAATGTCTTGAGCCAGTTGGCCTGCTCCTCAATCCCCATCAGCTTCGTCGTCAATATCATATGACCTGTTGATGAGACAGGTATGAATTCTGTCAGTCCCTCCACGATGCCCAGTACAATTGCAACAATGACATAGAACATGGCTAAACCCCTCATTTCCCCCATACGTAGAAATACTCAGCATGATGATTTGAATGATTGCGAGCATTACACGTTCGGACAAAGTATCTTGTTCTTTGTATACGAGCAGAGAGAACATTTCAGCACCAATTCTTCACATTTTCCTGGAAAATGTTACTGTTATCTTGTGACTGGCTTTGATATGATAAATGATACATGTAGTACAAAATGACTAGAAGGGTGAGACATTTGGTGCGGATTCATGTCACGCAAATTCACGAAGGGGACACTCTCACGAAGGATATTTTCAATGATAGAGGGCTGTTGGTTCTGTCTGCTGGAACCGTTATGAAGCATAGGGACATCGCCCTACTTATTCGTCATCACATGGATATGGTAGACATCGAAGCAAGACCACTCACCGGTGAAGAGGCTGTATCCCCATCCCAGATCAATGTGCCGCCAAGTTCAAATCATATCGTTCATGAGGAAATGCAGAAAGGCTACATGGAGGCAACTCGAAATGTGGAGAGCATCTTTCAGGATGTTATCCAGCACGGATTTCTGCAGGATGAGCTTGTACAATCGTCCATCACACCGCTTATTCAACAGATGGAGAAGCAGCGTGATGTTGTATCCCTCTTGCTTCTGCTGGACTCGAAGGATAATTATACGTACCAGCATTCCGTACAGGTCGGCATGCTGTCTTACTATTTGGCCAAGTGGATGCATTACGGAGAAGAGGATGCGGAGCGCATATGCAAGGCAGGATTTCTGCATGACATCGGCAAGAGTCGCATTCACAAGTCGATCCTACTCAAGCCTGGACAGCTGACGAGCTCGGAGTTCGAAGAGATGAAGTCGCATACTGTGATCGGCTATGAAATCATCCGTTCCTCCTATAGCGACAATTGGCTCGCGATGGCGGCCCTCCAGCATCATGAACGCTTAGATGGAAGCGGTTACCCTTATGGTGCTGCTGAGCAGGAGATCCATCCGACAGCACGTATCATCGCAGTTGCTGATGTGTATAGCTCCATGACGTCTACACGAATTTATCGGGACAAGCAGGATTTATTTACGGTTCTGAAAGAGCTTGATTCGATGAGCTACAGCGGACTTGATCCCCACATTGTCCATACCTTCATTCGCCATATGCTGCCTAACTTCATCCATAAGCAGGCACGCCTAAGCGACGGGCGAACCGGAACAATCATCATGAATCATCAGACTGAATTTTTCCGGCCGCTCGTGCAAATTGATAATCGTTTCGTTGATTTAACACAATGCCGCGATCTTCATATTGAAGAGGTGTGCATGTAACCTGCTGTGTGCCCGATGTGTGCCTGATGTGTGCTCGATGATGCGCACACTTACGGCGTTTTTCTCGCTAGGTATGAACCCTTCTAGCCTGACAGGCACAAAATGAACTTAGGAAGTCTTCGCCTTGACACGGTGCGCCATTAATTCAGAAACGGTGACAAATGAATAGCCCCGCCGCTTCAATTCGGGCAGTATTTTCTTCAGTGCCTGAATGGTCTGTGTGCTTCCTTCTACTAAGTCGTGCATCAGTACGATGTCACCGTTTCTTGCATGCCCAAGCACCTTATTGACAATTCGATCTACTCCTGGAGAACGCCAATCCTTCGTATCCTGATGCCACGACCATAAAATAACGCGGTACCCCTTCTCCCGTGCAATTTCTACAAGCCGCTCATTATAATACCCGCCAGGTGGCCGGAACAATTGAGGCGGCGTACCTGTTACCTCTTCAATCACTCGATGCGCCTTCATAATTTCCTCTTCAATTTCGGCCTTCGTTACACCCTTGCGAAAATATTTATGATGATACGTATGGTTCGCAATTTCATGTCCTTCACGAACTGTGCGCTTCACTAATTCTTGGTGCGACTTTACCCTCCATCCTACGACGAAGAAGGTAGCCTTGGCATTATACTGCTTTAACAGGTCTAAGATAACCGGAGTGCGGGTTGGATCAGGACCATCATCAAAGGTGAGTGCAATCCGCTTGCCGGCAGATGGCACTTCCCAGACGATATCTCCTCGCCCTTCATAATAGGCACGATCTCTGCGAGCTGGCGCACTCTCATGATGGGCGTCGATTTGTGATGCTACGGACATGGAATGTGCATTGGCTGGTGCAAGCAGACATACTACCATACCGCCTAATAACATCATGATACGGAATCTGTGCTTGCGACGAATATGCCGCAACTTTCGCTCCTGTTGGATAGGGTCCACCATTTCCAATCCTCCTGTTGCGTAGTGAAATAACATAGATGCGAACCCGCTGCAAGCAAGTTGAACATCAGCATAGGGATTAGTATGCCATATTTGGGGTGTACCATGCGGATGCAGTCAAAATGATGGGGGTAAACATGGAGAAAATAGCGATCGGGCATTTTCATCTGGCGTGAGAATCCTGTGGGAGCTCGCAATGTCCCCAATCGCAAGTATCCCTAATTTCGCAAAATGCTTGCACATTCGGGATCCAACACCGAACATTTTATGAACAGGTTCTTTCCACAGTAAAGCGGGAACATCGGATGCACGGTAAAAATACCGCTTTTACTTTTTTCCAGATGTCTGTTTCAGTTTTAGCTAATATTTTATTGGCGCTGATCCCTATTCGAATCCGCACTCCTGTCTGGATCATTACTCGTTTCTGGATTTCCAATGCAATGGTGATCGGATCACCGAAAATTGTTCGTCAATACTAAACACTTCAACTAAATCGTAAATTCCTCATAAATCTGAGTAATCATCAAAGAAACATCGATGTAATGTTGCATACGAGGACGCATAATAACGAGATCCGGGCATTTCCCGTTCAGCTGTCGTCGTCACGCCAAAACTTTTAGCAATCGGTCATGCGGCTAGAGTGATCCCTGAACGACGTGTAGGATCACCAGCTCCTACTACTGCTTTATTTTTATATTCTCGATGATTTTCTTTTTCTACACTTGCATATTTCGTAATCGGCCAAAAAATATTAGCCTTTCCTTCTTTGACTCACATAAAGCCCTCCAATATTTATAAATCATGTTATATGCACAATCACAGTCAGCATCTAGTGGTCGGGATCGACCTCGCTCAGCAAACACATGAACGTGCAGTTAACTTCCGTGAGATCGTAGTCAGTAATGCCCCTTTCCTTCTCGAATGATGAAGAAGGATTTCAAAACCTTGTCACCCGCGGAAGCCTCATCATGTTAAGTATGTATAAAGAAACACCTATTCCTAATCATATTCAACAGTAAAACAAGCACCGTCAAAATAAATGAGATCTCCCTGATCGTAATTCCAAACTGCCTGAAGTTGAGTTGGTTGTTTGATACCGCCAATTGTCTTGTAGTCCTTAAATATGGCCGACCATCTTACTTGCTGAATTGTTCCATCGGTAGATATAACGGATCTATCTTCTGTTGTAAAAGAAAGAAGCTCCCCATTCTCACTGAACGTAAATATCCCACTTGCTGATATATCATTGTATGATATCGTCGCTTTTGCATGGGTATCATCAACTGTCTCCCAGGTCATATAATGCTGTAAAGCAGCATTAGGCATGATAAGAGATTCTGAAAGAAAGGTTACTAGACAAGCTTTATTCATTTCTTTACCTTTGTGATTAAACAACGTAATGACTTTAGCCAGAACTCCTTTCATACTACCTTCACCATTAATATAAGAATCCAACCCTTGAAATGGTATTCCATACATTGATGTGTCAATATAAGCAAATCTTATAGGTTCACGTACAAAGTTATATTGGGTGTAGTCGATTTTTAATGGTGGCTTGTCGGGTGACATAATAAAATTAACTTCTTTAAAGGCTACCTTCATATAAGACATTTTAGGAATGCCGATGTATCCACTATATTCAAAATATTTCCTTACAGGATACGGCAATTCTTTTATATCATCGAATGTAAAGATATCATTAATGACATTAGAAATATTGATTTGTTCTGTAGCGGATTGAAGAAATTCTGTATTGGTTTTGGAATAAGGTACATTAAAAAATACAATGATACCGATTATGATAATGCCAAAGATCGAAACGATTATCCACATTGTTTTTTTACCCCTTTTCCCCGTCTTCATGAACATTCTCCATTCTGTTTACATTGTTAGCTAAATGAATGATTCCTTTATATAATCCGTTGGTCAAATTTTCATCAAGTGCGTCAAACAGAGCATTCAGAAACTGCATCTCTTTTTCGCTTCGAGCCTGGAAATAAGTGAAACATTCGGGTGTAAGGTGAATTCTAAAGATTCTAGCGTCTTGATCATCTTTTATAAGGGAGACAAAGCCCTGTTTCTCAAGTAAACCGGCCATTTTCTTAATATTTTGCCTAGAATTCCCAACCAATTTAGCCACCTCACTTATTGTTGGAGATGATCGTCCCGACTTTAAAATGACAGCTATCAACAACCACTGCTTAAGAGTTACATTCTCATCCAATTTGTCACCAAGAGCTTGTAATCGGTTGGCTAATGTAAGAATACCACCAAAGATGTAAGCCTTTTTCTCTATGTCATTCAATATTACATACCTCCGATCTGTTAAAATAAAGGTAACTAGTTACACTTATTTTACGTAACTAGTTACCTTTTGTCAAATTTGTTGATGAACCCTAGAGAATCTACGGTAACTTCCAATATGACTCGCAGGAACTTCCTCCATCATCAGTCATCGGACAGTGTTGTTTCACTTCAGATGTGTAATAAAATCCGATCTTATGCAGTCGGTTTAATGTTGGTCGAGGCGAAGGATAAGGACATATTTGATACTTAAAATAAATTACGCTAACTGGACGATATTAGTTTGCTATGAAGCAGCTCCAATTTAATTTATTGAAGTAACGTGCTGAATCATCCTGTAGCTTTACTTCGACGGTAAGAGGTCGATTAAAAGGTATTGCGAGTTGGCGGGTGCCGAGTACAAAGGTAGTCATGGATTCAGACATACGCACACCGTACGACTACTGAGAAGCGGGAGTAAGACTACTTTTTGTATCAAAACGACTTGGACATAAAACAATTAAAACAACCGCAGATACCGACCTTGACATCACAAAAAAATACAAGAAGACGAACTTAAAAAGTTCGCCTCCTACACGAAAAAATGAATCTTGAATCGGCATGAAATCAGCATGAGCGATTTTAAGCCAATATATAATTAGCTTACAACCCTTGATGCAACAAGGGTTGTAAGAAATTAGCCGATAGAGCCTTCCATTTCGAATTTGATCAATCTATTCATCTCAACGGCATATTCCATTGGGAGCTCCTTCGTGAACGGCTCGATGAAGCCCATAACGATCATTTGAGTCGCTTCATCTTCAGACAAGCCGCGGCTCATCAGATAGAAGAGCTGATCCTCGGATACCTTGGATACAGTCGCTTCATGCTCCAATTGGATATTGTCATTGCGAATCTCGTTGTATGGAATCGTATCGGATGTAGACTCGTTATCCAAGATCAACGTATCACATTTTACGTTTGATTTTGCACCATCAGAATCACGACCGAACGAAGTCAAGCCGCGATACGAAACCTTACCGCCATGCTTCGAGATGGATTTCGAGATGATTGTCGACGTTGTATCTGGAGCCAAGTGAATCATCTTCGCACCCGCATCCTGATGCTGGCCTTTACCTGCTACCGCAATGGACAACACAGAGCCTTTTGCCCCGCGGCCTTTCAAGATGACAGCTGGGTATTTCATAGTCAGCTTGGAGCCGATGTTGCCGTCAACCCACTCCATGTTCGCATTTTCTTCCGCAACGGCACGCTTTGTAACCAGGTTGTAGATGTTTGGCGCCCAGTTTTGGATTGTTGTATAACGAACACGCGCATTTTTCTTCACGATAATCTCAACAACCGCACTATGAAGGGAATTCGTGCTGTAGATAGGCGCTGTACAGCCTTCAACGTAGTGCACGAAGCTGTCTTCATCAGCGATAATCAGCGTACGCTCGAACTGACCCATGTTCTCGGAGTTGATACGGAAGTAAGCTTGCAACGGAATTTCACACTTCACGCCTTTAGGCACGTAGATGAAGCTTCCGCCCGACCATACTGCACTGTTCAATGCAGCGAACTTGTTGTCCGCTGGAGGAACAACAGATGCGAAGTGCTCGCGGAAAATCTCCGGATGCTCACGAAGCGCTGTGTCCGTATCCATAAAGATTACGCCCTGCTCTTCGAGATCCTTCTGCATGCTGTGATAGACAACCTCAGATTCATACTGAGCAGATACACCGGCAAGGAACTTCTGTTCCGCTTCCGGAATACCGAGCTTATCGAATGTTTCTTTAATTTCAGTCGGAACTTCTTCCCATGTCTTTCCTTGCTTCTCAGAAGGACGCACATAGTATTGAATGTCGTTGAAGTCCAGCTCATCCAAATCGCCGCCCCAACGAGGCATTGTCATTTTGTTAAATTGCTCAAGCGACTTCAAGCGGAATTCCAGCATCCAGTCAGGCTCGCCCTTAATACGGGAGATCTCGGTAACGATCTCCGGCGTCAGCCCTTTACCAGATTGGAAGACTGCTTGGTGATTATCGCGAAAGCCATACTTGTATTCTTCCATTTCAGGCATTTTCTTCGCCATTGTTGTTGTACCTCCTTCGTGCGAACCTCGCACTTTATCGCCTATTCAGGCTTCTCGATCCCTTTGCGCAGCGCGTTCCAAGCCAATGTCGCACACTTGATGCGAGCCGGGAATTTGTTCACGCCGGACAGAGCCTCGATATCTTCATATTCATCAAACGCAGCGTCCTCGCCTTTAACCAGGGCAGAGAATCGCTCAGCCAATTCATGTGCCTGCTCCAACGTCTTACCTTTAACCGCTTCTGTCATCATTGACGCACTAGACATGCTAATCGAGCAGCCTTCGCCTGTGAATCTGGCATCCTCAACAATGCCATCGTTCAGCTTCAGCTGCAGTGATATGCGATCTCCACAAGTCGGGTTATTTAGGTCAACCGTAACCGTGTCTTCCTCGAACGTGCCGCGGTTCCGTGGCTTCTTGTAGTGATCCATGATGACTCGGCGATACAGATCATCCAATTGCATCGCTGAAATACTCCTTCGTTTCCCGCAAGGCTTCCGCCAACCGGTCAATGTCTGCTTCCGTGTTGTACAAGTAGAAACTTGCGCGCGCCGTAGCACTTACTTTGAGCCAACGCATAAGCGGTTGGCAGCAGTGATGTCCGGCACGTACCGCAATCCCCTTCGCATCCAGAACAGTAGCTACATCATGAGGATGGACATCATCCAAATTGAATGTAACGAGCCCGATCCGTTCGCTGCGAGGACCGTAGATCGAGATTCCCTCAATCTCAGACAAGCGCTCGACTGCATAGGCACCCAGCTGCATTTCATGCTTATGAATATTGTCCAGCCCTACTTCGTTCAGGAAATCAATCGCAGCGCCAAGTCCAACAGCACCCGCAATGATCGGTGTTCCTGCTTCGAATCGTGCAGGAACATCCTTCCATGTCGAATGATACAACTCGACGAAGTCGATCATTTCACCACCGAATTCGATTGGTTCCATCTTCTCGAGCAGCGCCATCTTCCCATATAATGCCCCGATTCCGGTTGGCCCGCACATTTTATGCCCTGACAATGCGTAGAAGTCGCAATCCAGATCCTGAACATCAATCCGCATATGCGGTGTGCTCTGTGCGCCGTCAACTACGATTACAGCACCGTGACGATGTGCAATCTCCGCGATCTGCTTCACTGGATTCACGATTCCGAGCACATTGGATGCATAAGCAATCGATACAATCTTCGTCCGATCTGTAATCGACTGCTCCACATCAGACAGCAAGAGTGTGCCATCTTCCTGCATCGGGATAAATTTCAATGTAGCCCCTGTTGCCTTTGCGACCTGCTGCCACGGAATGAAATTACTATGGTGTTCCATTTGCGTAATTACGATTTCATCGCCTTCACCGCATACGCTGCGTCCGTAGGACGATGCAACGAGATTAAGCGCAGATGTCGTCCCGCGTGTGAACACAATTTCTTCCGTGCGTGCCGCGTTAATGAACCGGGCAACTTTCTCCCGCGCACCTTCGTAAGCGTCTGTCGCCCGGGAACCGAGCGTATGGACGCCGCGATGTACGTTCGAGTTGTCCTTCTCATAATACGCTTGTATCGCATCAATTACGGACCTCGGCTTCTGTGAGGTTGCCGCACTGTCTAAATACACCAACGGATGACCATTAATTTCCTGATCTAGGATCGGAAATTGCTCACGAAGCTCGCGTCCAATCATTGCCCCAGCTTCCTTTCGATGTAACGCTTCAGCAATTGCTGCAGATGCTCGCTTGGCAGCTCAGCTACAACTGGCGCCAAGAAGCCGCGGATAATCAAGTTCTCCGCCTCTTCACGAGCAATACCGCGCGACATCATGTAATGTACTTGCTCCTGGTTCACTTGACCAGCAGAAGCAGCATGACCCGCTGTTACATCGTCCTCATCGATTAGCAAGATTGGGTTGGCGTCACCACGAGCTTTCGGGCTCAACATGAGCACGCGCTCGGTTTGCTCACCGTTCGCTTTTGTTGCCCCCTTCTCGATCTTCGTAATCCCGTTGATGATCGAAGAAGCAGCTTCGCGCATAACCGCGCGCGTAATCATTTGGCTGTCAGAGCTCTTGCCGAAGTGTACGGCTTTCGTCGTAATGTTCAACTTTTGCTCGCCATTTCCTACGCATATTACTTTTGTATCCGATGTAGAACCATTCCCTTTCAGGATCGAGTTCGTTTCAGACGCAGCGTTACCGTTATGCATTTCGCCAACAATCCACTCGATGCGGCCATCGTTTTCAACAATGGCACGACGAATCGTGATATCCGTAGCTTTCTCATCCAAATGATGGACAGATGCGTAAGTTACTTTCGCACCGGATTTAACAAATACTTCTACTACACCATTATGAACATAAGCATCAGTGGAAGAACCGGATACGTAGTTGTCTACGTAATTAACGCGGCTATTCACATCCGCAACGATCAACACATGCGGTGCAAATGTAGCCTTCGCATTATCTGTATAGAATACAGCCTGAAGCGGAATATCCACTTCTACATTTTTCGGCACGTACAAGAATACGCCGCCATTCCATACTGCAGCATGCACAGCTGCCAATTGATGCTCATCAGCCTTCAGAGCTTGCATCAAATGAGGCTTCACCAAGTCTTCGTGCTCACGAACAGCCGTCTCCAAGTCTGTGAAGATAACACCCTTCGCTGCCAATTCAGCTTGCAGCTGACGAAAAACAACACTGGAATTGTGCTGAACCAGCACATTGTCAACCTGCTCGGAAGACTCATCCCCTGTCAAAATGTTGCGAGCTTCTGCTGGAATAGTAGCAAATGTAGATGCCAATTGACCATCTACATGTTCACCATATGCACTAAGATCCCAACGTTCAATTTTTGTTTTCTCAAATATCGGATAATCCAGTCCCGCTGCTTGATCCAACGCCTGCAAGCGCATTTCAGCAAGCCATGCTGGCTCACTCTTGCGGCTCGAAAGCGCTGCGACCGCTTCACGGCTCACTGGCAATGTCGTATTCGTGCTCATCGGTCTATCGCTCCTCCTGTCAATCGTTTGCTAGAATGAATTACTCGTCTTGTCCAACTGTTTCGTCTGTAATGCCGAGTTCTTCCTTCACCCAGTCGTAGCCTTCTGCCTCAAGGCGCTCAGCCAATTCAGGTCCGCCGGATTTCACGATGCGGCCTTGCATCATAACGTGTACGAAATCAGGCTTCACATAGTTCAGCAAACGTTGATAGTGCGTAATAACCAAGAATCCGCGCTCTTCGCTGCGCATCGCATTTACACCATTTGCAACGATCTTCAAGGCGTCGATATCCAAACCGGAGTCGATTTCATCCAATACTACGATTTTCGGATCGAGCATCATCATTTGCAAGATTTCGTTACGCTTCTTCTCCCCGCCGGAGAAGCCTTCGTTCAAGTAACGATGAGCGAACTCTTCGTTCATCTCAAGCTCTTTCATTTTGCCTTCCATTTGGCGAATGAACTTAATCAAGGAGATTTCGTTGCCTTCGCCGCGGCGTGCATTGATGGCACTGCGCAGGAAGTCGGAGTTCGTTACACCTGCGATCTCGCTTGGATATTGCATAGCAAGGAATAGGCCGGCGCGAGCGCGCTCGTCAACTTCCATCTCAAGCAAATCTTCACCGTTCAATGTAGCAGAACCTTCTGTTACTTCATATTTAGGATGGCCCATCAAAGCAGAAGCGAGTGTACTTTTACCAGTTCCGTTAGGACCCATGATAGCATGTACCTCGCCGCCTTTCATTTCAAGGTTGATTCCTTTCAGAATCTCTTTACCTTCAATGGTCGCCTTCAAACCATTAATGACGAATTGAGTTGACATTGTGTTGTAACCTCCAGATTGATGGATTTGTAGAAAAGATGTATACTGAAAGAACAAGCAATCTTTATCCACGCTATAAGATTTATCACATTATAATCATTATAAAATGATTATCATTGATTCTCAATATAATTTTAAAACAATCATTTGTATAAATCAACCAGTGCCCTGTCCTCACTCTTTATACCTCGTGCATAACAGCTCCCTATTTCTATAGAAAAGCGCCTATTTGCTAGAGCATCATCGTTTTACCAATTTATATATAATTTCAGTAAAAAGCGCACCCTTTTCAGGATGCGCTTATATGATTTTCATTTACTTATTGAGATTTGTATCCGCCATTCCTTATGCAAGGAATGCATTCAACATCCATACATGCTTCTCTAGGTCAGATTGAATGCTGATGAACAAGTCATTTGTAGGCTCGTCCCCTGCAGCTTGCGCTGCTTCTTGAGCTTCGCCGCATTCTGCAATCAATTGATTGAAGTCTTTAACAAGCTGCTTCACCATTTCTTCTGCTGTTTCGCTGCCTGTCGCTTCTTGCAATGTTGTATGCTCCAAATACTGCTTCACAGTAGCATATGGTCTGCCCCCAATTGTGAGCAAGCGTTCCGCAACATCATCCATTTTCGCTGTGATTTCATTATAGAACTCTTCGAACTTCTCATGCAGCGTGAAGAACAGAGGACCTTTTACATACCAATGGTAGTTATGAAGTTTCACATACAATACGTTCAAGTTCGCTACTTGCTGATTCAACAGAGATTGAAGTTTTTCGTTATTTGCCATGATCAAAACGCCTCCTAATTGATATCAATTTCTTATTAATAATAATTCTAAATTAATATTAACTATTTTTCAAGTCTTTCTTGTACAAATGTTGATTGCCAATTTTTTCTAGCCTGTTTCTCATCGATTCCTTGCAACTTTATTCTGCTGGCCTACTATATATATGTACCCGTGTCCACGTGAAATGAATCATCGCAACACGGCGTCCCATAAGGACTAGAGGTCATAAGTGTAACGCAAGCTGCTTCAAATCAGCTATGACGCTTGATACATAAAACATCGGAATACTTCAATATTATGCGTCCCCTGCGCATTGATCATACAGCTTAATTTAGAAGTGCCTTAGAACATGAGGTTCAAAGCATCGCTGCCCTTCATGCCAACTGTAATACCGAGACGCTCAGCTTCGTGAGTGATGGATTCAAGCGGAGCTTCAAGCAACTGCTCCAGTGTCCGTACCCCGACTGCGCGTCCTGCGATGATCCCTCGATCATGCAGCTTCGTATTGAGCAGCCCTACATCAAGCGCACCGCACATAATATAGCCTTTATCGGTTGAGATCGACAAAAGTGTCGTTTTGGGCAGCAGCACTTCAACGCCTAGCACGGTTCTCTCACCAATTTCCATGGGTATTAACCGTATCACTTTGAATGCCTCCTTCTGACTTACAGGATGGTATCATCTTATGCAATCGCCGTCTTTTTGGCGCGTATGTGCCCGCAAAACGATATTTAGTTCTAAAGAACTATATTTGTCGGAATTTATACCGTATTATAATGTATTTATCTAGGCAAAATGTCCAGGTTGGAGGAATTACTGACAATGCTTTATCCTACTTCATCTCAACAATCCGTCTTCAAGTTCAATGTTGACATCCTTGTACAAGGCGAATCCAACGTGGCTGCGCTAGAAGCTTTGCTGCAATTGCTGCATCAACACCCCGACGTACTGGACGCACGCGTTCAATCCGGTAATGAGCTCGGTTCCTTGTTGGAGCTTGCCGAAGCCATGCAGCAGCGCAATATCAAGCAGTCACCGTTTGGCAAGCTGGCAGTTCGCGCAGCCCATTCAAGCTCCGCAGCTGCTGATCATCGTGTGGATAATTCCTCACCGAGAACAAATAACAAGCGGGGTGCGGCCGCACAATCACCAGAATCAATGGCAACTATGAACAAGCCAGCACGCACCGCAGCTGCCGAATATACGGAGCCAAGCCAACAGCAATCCAATGATGCCCGGCTTCAAGATGTCGAGAATCAGCTCCGAAGCTACATCGAACAGAATCGTTTATTACGTTTGCGCATTAACAAAGGAAAAGGCATTACATTGAATCTCCCCTGCCGTATCCTCAATTATGACGCCTCAAATCAGCTGCTGAACGTATACCATGTTGATGAGAAGCAAGTGTACGCATTCAACCTGAATGAGATCGAAGATATGCAGCCCTAAACTCAATAACACATGAACAAACAACAACAGCCGCAATGAAGTCAGATCAGTCGACTCCTATTGCGGCTGTTGCATATCTGTTATTCACTTATGTACGAAGCATTGCATCGCTTCCTGATTGCAGCGAATATCTGCGGAACAGAGATTCGAACCCACTGCGTGGCAGCGGAGGGCTGAAGTAATAGCCCTGTATATTGTCACATTGATTATTTTGCAAGAAGATAAGCTGTTCCTTCGTCTCTACACCTTCTGCAATAACTTGCATATTCATATTGTGCCCGAGTGCAATAATCGCCGATACGATGGCAGCATCATTCGGATCTTGCTGCAAATCACGCACAAAGGAGCGATCAATCTTGAGGCGGTGTATCGGAAAGTTCTTCAAATAATGCAGTGAGCTGTAACCCGTTCCGAAATCATCAATACTAATCGCTACGCCCATATCTTTCAACTTGCGCAAGGTCTGTGACGCACGCGATACTTCCATCGTCATGCTCTCCGTAATTTCCAGGTCAAGGTATTGAGGTTCCAGCCCTGTTCGCTGTAGTACCTCCTGTACCGTCTCCGTCAAATTGTTCATTTCGAACTGCCTAACTGACAAATTAACGGATACCGGTATACGTTCAAGGCCTTTATCTTGCCACTGCTTATTCTGTCTGCAGGCTTCTTCCATAATCCATGTCCCGAGGGCTACAATGAAGCCATTCTCTTCAGCCAAGGAGATAAATTCTCCCGGCGGAATGAGACCTCGCTCCGGATGGTTCCAGCGCACAAGTGCCTCCATCCCGACAATTCGGTAGGTCGACATATCTACCTGCGGCTGGTAATAGAGCTCGAATTCCCCTCTTGTCAGCGCCTTGCGCATGTCATGCTCCAGTGTAATACGCTCAAGCGGACGATCATTCATCTCTGGAACGAAGAATAGATATCCGTTCTTCCCCAGTTCCTTCACCCGAGACAAAGCGTAGTCTGCCTGCTGAACGGCCAGACCTGCATCATGAATGCGCATATCTTCATGAATAAGCTTCACGCCTATGCTCATCGTTACATGAACGGGGATATCGTTCAATTCGAACGGCTCCTCGAACACCGACAACAGTTGGCGTACACGCTCCTTCACTTCCTCCTCTGATCCTGCGTTCGTCATGAAGCAGATGAATTCATCCCCCTCCATGCGAGCAATGACATCATTCTCAGTCATCGAGCGCAGCAGTCTGTCGGCAATCTGCATGAGGAGCATATCGCCAAAATCAGTACCAAATGTATCGTTAATGCGCTTAAACCGATCAAGATCCATGTACAGCACCGCAATAGAAAACGAGGCATGAGCAGCCATCTCTAGCGCTTCTTCCAGCCGTTGCATGAACATTCGACGATTCGGTAAGCCGGTCATATCATCATAATAGGCCATGTAGCGAATCCGTTCTTCCATATATCGATTTGGACTCGCGTCTCGAAGACTTACTGAGAAAATGGCTTCCTCTTCTGGACAATGAGTCAGTCCCGGAAGCTGCGTCATTCGAATGAGCCAGTCTTGCGGGAAGCCATCCTTCGAGCATCCGACCAATTCCAGCTCGATCTCGCCCCCGCTTGTTACTTGATCCATGGCCTGAATCAGCTTCGAGCAAGCTTGTTCCTCCATCCATTGTCCGATAGTGATGAGCGAGCCATCGAACCCGGTTACCTCTTGGAACGCTGGGTTCATGCCGACAACCTTGCCATCGTGACGGACAAACAGCATAGGAACAGGCAGGTGATCGTAATAAGACTTCCATGTTGGCTGAACAGAGGCAGCTGGCGGCTCAATCGTGCTAATCGGATTATGTGCGACTCCAAACCGTTGATAGTGTGAGGATCTAATCTTAGCAGCTGCAGCATATCCAAGCATCGCTGTAAGCAGAATCAGCACCCACAATCGCGCCAATCCCTCCAACTGCAGCACTGCCCACCCTGTACATACGATTGCCGTAATTAAAGAGATAGCCATTACATATAAAGCATATCGAATTGAGCGATCCCGCTTCTGCAATTGCCGTTCATTCTGTACCTTACGGTCACTCACTAAGTATCTTCCTTCCAGCATTGGAGTCAGTACGAACACTCATCGACGAGCAGCAAGAGCAAGCATCAACCAACCAGCGATGAATGCCACTCCTCCAATCGGTGTAATCGCTCCTAACATTTTAATTCCTGTGAAGCACAGCAGATACAAGCTGCCAGAGAATACAATAATACCGATCCATATCAGCCGAGCTGACAATGCGACCTTCTTCTGATCCGCCAATTTATCCGCCAATATCGCAATAAGAAGCAATCCAAGCGCGTGCGCCATATGGTATTGAACAGCTGTTTCAAAAGTAGCCATCCGTTCAGGTGTCAACAACCCCTTCATGACATGCGCTCCAAATGCACCGAGAGCGACGGATAACAGCATATTTATACTTCCTATAATCGTATAGCGTCGCAACATGATGTTCGCTCCTTCAAGCCACATTTCGGCAATTTTTAACTATATTCATACGATTATATATTATCTGAATTATTGCTGTTTTTCCACTAACAAATATGATCCTATAGGGCATTCTGAGGTGGGAGATTTATTTACCACCTTCAGGGGCGCGAAGGTTATCCCATACATGACGGAATGCAACAATCGGATGCTTAACCAGCATTTTAGGGCCTACTTCCCGCATGACGAGTTTGATGGCATCACGCTTGTCTTGCTTATAGCAATGAACCGCACACCGTTCACATGTCGTCTTGCGCTCTCCGAAGCGGCAATAGGTAAGACGCTTCCAAGCATAGGCAAGCAATTCAGCGCAGCTAGGGCATAATCCGTATTGCTCTGAACGGTTCTCGGAATGTGGATTCAGCTCCAGTGTATGATGATGATGACAATATATGCGGAGCATGAGCAGAACAGTCCGTTTTTCTCGTGTGATTCTTGGCCCTTCCTGCTTGTGGTTCTCTTTACGGCGCGAAGGTGATGGCAGCATCTCACCTTGCCCTTGTTTTGTTTCCATCTCAATCAACCTCATCATTAGGATTTTCCTCTAACTAATGATGTAATCATATCGAGAAGCAGGAATGCCGGATATGACTTTGATAACAGAACATCCAGCACAGTACCCACATCCACAAGATAACGATCCATGTAAATGAATCGCTCCCATTGGGACAAAAATAAGTGCACACCACCCCTCAAAGTCATACATTGTATATATCGGTTATTTTCAAATTTTTGTTAGAAAAAGTCTATTTTAGATTGTCAACAAAAAATAACCGCAGCAACCTGCTCGCTACTTAGCAGGTCACTGCGGCTGACGATGTTCTTTCCTTCATGCAGAAATTACTTATATGGAATATCCTGCATTAGCGATCTAACCAATAGAATTATTCCTCACTGCTGTCTGATCGCTCCTGTATTCCGACATTACCTTCAGAGCGGCCTGAATCACCTGAGCTTTCCACATAATGCTGGAGCATAGACAGCTTGTTATCCCAATAACGATCATAATAGGCCAGCCAACGCTTCAATTCCAGCAGCGGATCCGGATCCAGCCGGTATCTAACCTCTCTGCCAATTTTCCGATCCTTAACGAGTCCCGCTTCGGCCAGAATACGCAAATGCTTGGATACGGCAGTCCGGCTCATCGGGAAATGTCCGCTAATCACCGTGACAGGAAGTTCCTGATCTGCGAGCAGCTGCAGCAGCTTGCGGCGTGTAGGATCAGCAATCGCTTGGAACACATCATGCTTCGGTGCAGATGCCCCCATCTTACGCCTCGATGATAGAACGAAGCTTCTGAACCAATCCGTCCCAGCCATTGTTCATGCGCTCGCGTACAACTGTATGCGTCTCGCCGAACTCCGTAATCCCCTCCGGATCCCATCCAGAATGAATGAGCGTAAATTCCGTCTTCCCATCAACTTCAGCCAAGGCAAATGTCAATGTCCAATCCTTCCCCCAGCGGAACGACAAGCGGTTCGGAGGATCGAGTTCTGTAACCTTGCATGGCGAGTTGCCAAAGGGGCCCGCATTCAGGTGAAATTCGTAGCCAAGCTCAGGCTGGAAATCATTCGGCATGAACCAGGCTGCAATGCCTTCCGAAGTAGCTACCGCATCCCATACCTTCTGGATCGGGGCTTGCAATGTAATTGTTTTTTGAATATCGAGAGATGATTGAGAAGCATGATTTGTCATAGATGTTATTCCTCCAACTATTCGATATCTGTCAGCATGTGCTAACGAGATCGACATTATTACGAAACCATTTGGTTTCATGTTAGTGTTCATTATATGACACCTATTGGTTTCATGTCAAACACGCCTTCCTTGTCCTGCTCCCCTCTTCTTGAAAAACACGGATTGTGTCACAGTTAGAACCTACTCAACGAGTAAAAAATACGATCCAGAACTATCGTCCTCTTACCGGACGAAAGTCTAGATCGTTCTGATGCTTCTATGCAACTGTGATAATGATCGGATCTTGCTTCGTAATAATAATCGTATGCTCGAATTGCGCAGCTACACTGCCATCAGGCGTGCTTAATGTCCAGCCGTCTGCCTGCTTCACCGCATAGTCCGCGCCTGTAGACAGGAATGGCTCGATCGTAATAACCATGCCTTCCTTCAGGATTCTTGTATCGAGTCGATTGTAAATCGGCAGAATACTTGGCTCTTCATGCACAGCTCTCCCCACACCATGAGAGCACAAGTTTTGAATTACGGTATATCCGCCTTGATCAGCAGCTTCCTCGAACATTTTCCCAATCGTGTTCAGCTTTACTCCATGCTTCAATGAAGAGATGACCTTCATCATCGTATCATGCGTGTATTGACACAGTTCCGTAATTTCCGTGCTGTGAGGAGCAAGTTGGAACGACTGGCCCGAATCCGCAACATAGCCGTTCTTTTCCGCGCATACATCTACATTAATTAAATCACCAGGCTGCAGCACTTTCTTGCCTGGAATCCCATGGGCAACCTCTGTATTCACACTGATGCAAGAATGCCCAGGAAATTTAAAAGCCTTCATCGGTGCGGATACAGCACCATGACGCTTCAGCACTTCCCCACCGATCTCATCCAGTTGCTTTGTCGTCATGCCCGCACGTGCACTCTTCTTCATCTCTTGGATGGTCAATGCTACAATCCTTCCAATCTCCTTCAGTCCTTCTACGTCTTCCTTGGAGCCTGCTGTCATCGCATGCACCTCCCTTTCTACTTCCTCAAGTTACTCATGAAATAAGAATTAAGTACCTTGTATTGTATCACATCCTGATTGCCAGACCTCAAACCTAAATGAATCAGCCGATCCTCAATCTGCTTCCTCAGTTCAATGAGCGCGTGCATCTCTCGTTTCATTATCCCAGCAACCCGTGAATATATTGATCATAACAAGCAGCAAAGGTCATCAGTTAATACGTCCAACAGGAGGTGTCAGCCATTGAACGAACGGACGTTCATTGTGTCCCGCGAGGACTGGTCGCTCCATCGCAAAGGCTATCAAGATCAAGCACGCCATCAGCAGAGGGTGCGTGAAGCGATAAAGCAGAATCTGCCCGATCTCGTTACTGAAGAGAACATTATTATGTCAGATGGCAAACAAATCATTAAAGTCCCTATTCGCAGTCTGGACGAATTCCGATTCGTCTATAACTTCAATAAGAAGAAGCACGTCGGTCAAGGAGACGGAGACAGTCAGGTTGGGGATGTGCTCGGCACGGACAGCAGCTCACAAGGTCAAGGCAAGGGCAAGCAGGCTGGTGATCAAGCCGGTGCCGACATCATTGAAGCGGAGATCAGTATCGAAGACCTCGAAAATCTGCTGTTCGATGAATTGGAGCTGCCCAACTTGCAGCAGAAGGATAAGGAGGAAGTCGAGGTAACCGACATTCGATTCAATGACATTCGCAAGAAGGGCATCATGTCCAACATTGACAAGAAGCGGACGATCCTCGAGAATCTGCGGCGCAACGCGCTCACTGGCAAGCCTGGCATTCATCACATTAGTCCTGACGATCTGCGGTACAAGACGTGGGAGGAAATTATTAAGCCTCAATCAAGCGCCGTGATTATCGCGATGATGGACACCTCGGGATCGATGGGCAGCTTCGAGAAATATTGTGCGCGCAGCTTCTTCTTCTGGATGACACGCTTCTTGCGCAAGCAGTATGAGAAGGTCGAACTGGTATTCATCGCTCACCATACCGAGGCTAAGGAAGTAACCGAAGACGAATTCTTTACACGCGGAGAGAGCGGCGGCACGATCTGTTCATCCGCTTATGTGAAGGCGCTTGAGATTATCGATACACGCTATCCACCGTCCAGCTATAATATTTATCCGTTCCATTTCTCAGACGGTGACAACTTGACGAGCGATAACGATCGCTGTGTGAAGCTGATTGGCCAAATATTAAAGAAGGCCAACATGTTCGGATACGGTGAGGTAAACCAATACAACCGCAGCAGCACCCTAATGTCGGCTTACCGCAATATCCAGCTGCCCAACTTTATGCACTACGTCATTAAGGAAAAGGGAGAGGTGTACCGGGCGCTAAAGCACTTTTTCAAAAAACAGCCGGGAGGTAGCCGTACATGAGTGCAAATAACATGCAGGAGCTGGAGTATGCCATCGACGAAATTACCGAAATCGCCGAAGGCTTCGGGCTCGATTTCTATCCGATGCGCTATGAAATCTGCCCGGCCGACATCATATATACCTTTGGAGCATACGGTATGCCCACACGTTTCAGCCACTGGAGCTTCGGCAAGACTTTTCACAAGATGAAAATGCAATACGACTTCGGGTTAAGCAAAATCTACGAGCTCGTCATAAATTCCAATCCGTGCTACGCCTTCCTGCTGGAAGGCAATTCACTTATCCAAAACAAGCTGATCGTAGCGCATGTGCTTGCCCACTGTGACTTCTTCAAAAATAACGCCCGGTTCTCGGCCACGAACCGCAATATGGTAGACAGCATGTCCGTCACGGCTGAACGTGTCAATCAATATGAAATGGAGTATGGTACCCAGGCAGTCGAGAGCTTCATCGACGCGGTACTCGGCATTCAGGAGCATATCGATCCAAATGTCATCAAGCCGAGAAACCTGGATAAGGAACGCTATATGGAGGCGAAGCTGCGCGAGCTGCGCGAGGCACAGCCACGCGATCCTGGACGGTACGATGACTTGTGGGAGCTAGACAGACGAAGCCAAGCCTCCAAGTCATCCAAGTTCAGCCTGCATGACATGTCAAATCGCCCCTTCCCTCCGGAACCGGAGAAGGATATCATATGGTTCATACAGCAATTCTCGCCTGTTCTTGAAGATTGGCAGCGCGATATTATGTCCATGCTGCGCGACGAGATGCTCTACTTCTGGCCGCAGATCGAGACGAAGATCATGAACGAGGGCTGGGCTTCCTATTGGCATCAGCGGATTATACGTGAGCTGGATTTAACTAGCGAAGAAACAGTCGAGTATGCAAAGCTGAACAGCTCTGTCGTACAGCCATCGCGTCATAGCTTGAACCCTTATTACCTTGGCATCAAACTGTTCGAGGATATTGAGAAGCGCTGGGATGAGCCAACGAAGGAAGAGCAAGAGCGGTATGGACGTCAACCTGGTCAGGGCCGGGCCAAAATATTTGAAGTGCGTGAACTGGAATCGGATCAGTCATTCCTTCGCAATTATTTGACGAAGAAGCTGACCGAGGAGCTGGATCTGTACATCTTCGAGAAGAAGGGGCCGGAGTGGAAAATTACCGACAAGTCATGGCAGAACATCCGCGATCAGCTCGTCTATTCACGAGTCAACGGCGGCTTCCCCTACATTACAGTTGAGGATGGCGATTACCAGCGCTCTGGCGAGCTCTATCTCGTACACCAATATGAAGCCGTGGAGCTGGATTTGAAATACGTCGAACGTACCCTGCCTTATGTATATACCCTGTGGGGCAAGCCGGTTCACGTCGAGACGACCGTCGATGACAAGCAGGTCCTGTTCACCTATGATGGCAAGAAGGTATCGCGGAAGTTTATTTAGAGGAATATAGTAACTGGTGTTCTCATTACTGGGACACCAGTTATTTTTGCTTCCAAGCTATTTTTTGTATCAGATATGAGATGTCATAATGACCGATGATGTGATAAATTGAATAGGGATTATCATTCCATATAAAAAAGGACAGGATGCTGGAAAGAAAAGAATATGAAACTGCGATAGAAGTTTTTCAAAAAGCAGCTGATGCTCAGGATACTGGTCTTCTTTTAGACATTAGAAAAACTCCCATCATTGTAGCAGTAGAAGTTTTTGCTTTTTCTACTGTCCACTATAATGGGAGCATATCATTTTTGGAGGACGGTTCTTTAAATCCATATAATTAGTTGCATTAGCCTTCGACGATACTTCTTACACTGAAACTGATACTACCGCTGCCAGCATAGTTTACTTTTAAACTTGTTGTGATAGACGCGCTCTTACTAAAACTACCCCAGTCTACTAGCCCACCGTATTTATATCCACAAGTAGCTTCAACTTCTCTTGCATTATTTGATAGAACTCTAGGTGTTCCGGGTTCGACTGTCCCTGGGAACCATGAAGCTGTACCAGTTGTGCTCGTATCAGTTATTTGTATTGCTGTGCTGTTCACCGTATATTTAGTCACCAAATGAATTTCTTGCATTTTGTGAGTGCCCCAGAAATCATGTCTTGCATCGTTAGTGAATTTTTCTCCTATAGTAGCAGAATACGTTTGCCATTTAGTATCTTGAATCACAGCATTTGTTAATAGAGGCGATTCTGGAAGCATAATATTACCATCAACATCTGTCAAAGTGTTATGTGTTACTAAAAAGCTCCCATCATTCATTCTCATGACTAATTTACCGTCTGCAGTTGTGGTAAATTCGGAGTTTGCGAGCTTTGCATTAACCTTATCCTGATTCAACACATCTAGTGTATTGATGTATTCAGCATATGCTTCTGGATTTTGTTCAAAATAATTTTTAAATTTTTTGATTGTTGGATTTGAATCAGCTTGCTCTGCTTCCCCACGTAATACCATTTCGTAAGCTTGATCCTGAGCCAATTTTAATTCAGAAACATTAAATTCTGATTTTTGAGGGCTGGCCATAACTGTCATACTCATTACCAAGGATAAAGCTAATACAAGTGTCACACTTCTAAAGAGCTTTTTCATGAATATACCTCCTAGTAATATATATTTTTGGAAACATTTGTAGATTAACCCATTAAAGTGAGTTTGTAAATATGAAAATAGGAACTTGATAAGAAAGTACTATAAAATAGATTTTTTTCGACAATATTCGTTAAAATACAAAACCCACTACATAAAATTGAACTATGACCCGAGAGATGGACACTTTAAAAAAAGTGCCTCTCTCGGGTTCTTTACGTTCATAATTGAATTTATTTATTGAGAATGGAGTATGAGCATGTGGTATAGCGAGTTACAAATCAAAAAACTTGAGGGAAACCCAAACGTATTTCGTGTATCAGAGACGAATATATCCTTCACTCCAGTCTTTAAACTTGCTGCAGTTAAAGCCTATAAAGCTGGAAAAACGCCAAACGAGATATTCCTTGAGGCTGGCTTTGATTTAGATATGTTTAGTTCACGTAAACCAAAGGAGAGTTTGAAGCGTTGGAGATCTATTTACGCCACTCATGGCAAAGCAGGTCTTCTTGAGGAACGGCGAGGCAAAGGAAGCTCTGGAAGACCCTCCAGTAAGGGGCTTTCAATCGAGGAGAAATTAAGACGAGCTGAGGCCAAGATCAAGCTTCTGGAGATAGAAAATGAGTTTTCTAAAAAAAGCTGAAGGCACTAGAAAGGCAGGCGAAGCAAGACAAACATTAAGCACATCATTGTGCTCCGAGCTTATAAATCGAACCATTCGTCAATTTAATATAAAAACTCGTCATCTCTGCTCACTTGCTAAGGTAAGAGTTAGCGGTTATTATCGGTGGCTTTCAGCCGAAGATACCCGTCAACAAAAAGAGGAGGCCGATGAGCGCGATCTGTTGCTCATTAAGACCCACTTTGATCGTTTAAACGGAAAAGCCGGCGCGCTCGTAATCAAAATGAATCTCGAGAACGTGGATAACGTGGTGATGAACCATAAAAAAATCCGTCGACTCATGCGCAAATATAATCTCATAGCAAAAGTCCGTCGGGCTAACCCTTATCGGAAAGTCGCTCAAGCTACTCAGGAACATAAAACGTGCGCTAATTTGCTTAAGCGCCAGTTTAATCAGGCAGAGCCAGAAAAAGTGCTGCTCACAGATATAACGTATCTCAAGTACAACCATGGGCAGCAATGGGGATATCTCTCTTGTGTAAAAGACGGATCTACGAATGAGATCTTAGCACATTATTTGTCGACTTCGCTGGAACTATGGCTTGTGAATCGAACGTTAGACAAGCTACTGGAACGACTTAATGGCAATATTCATCCCGAAGCCATTCTTCACTCGGATCAAGGCATGCATTACACACATCCTGAGTTCCAAAAACATGTAGTTGAAACTGGATTTAGGCAATCCATGTCCCGAAGAGGAAATTGTTATGATAACGCACCAATGGAATCGTTTTTCGGTCATATGAAAGACCAATTAGAGTACAAAGATTGTACGAGTATTGATGAACTACGGAATCGCATTAATGAGTATATTCACTTTTACAATACCGAGCGATATCAGTGGACATTAAAGAAGATGACCCCTTACGAATATAGGAATCATCTTCTGGCAGCGTAGTGCTTTCTTTATCCTGTCCACGTTAAGGGTCATAGTTCAAATGTTCAGTAGTGGGTTCATTACTCTAACCTTTTTTTCTTTTTTTAATGGTAAAACACGCAATTCCCAGTACCAAAACACCAAACATAATATTTGTAATAAAAAAATCGAAATGGAAAGTCATAACGTTATACCCTCCTTTTTATATTTGAAGTAGTTCATATTCTAATAGCACATTACACAGTAAACAATGAATGATATTGATGTGCTTCATGAGGGAAACTTGTTTGTCTCTGATTCAACTACAGTTATATACGTATTTTATCATATGAATGTTGCGATTTATTTTGACTTAGTCTAATAATTCGAACTAGAAAAAGACATAAAGGTGAGAGTGAGTAAGATTTATCCATCCTGGCAGTGATGCGTAGCTGGTCAGTTGTTTTACTACATTTTTTCGGTAGACATTTTAACACACTACAAATATAGAATGCTGTCACTCTTTGTAAAATACGTCTAAATAAATTCATCCGCTCAATTTAAATTCACATCTTGATACAGTTGGTATTTGATGAAATGATGATACAGGTATGACGAAAGTACTAGTACATAAGCTTATTCGGCAAACTAATTATCATATGAGATCAAGAGGAATGATCATGAGTAGCAGTGTTGATGTCGAACATTTTATTAATGAACATAGCTGAAAATATCCCAGAAAATCGAGATCTAAATTAAACAATTTCTCGATGATCTTAGCTTAAAAACAATCGAGCCATCTCCTCAATGAGGGAACCAGCTTCTTTCTTCGTGTTCATCTATATGCTGAATAATTGATTTAGTGGAATCTGGAGTTCACGAAAAAGAGTAGACTGTGCCATATCCTGCTCTGAATACGTGTTGCGAATGGAATAAATGCCTTCCTGTAGGGTGTTCACATGAACGGTACGGTTTCCAGGATCAACAATCCAATACTCTTGCACACCATATTTCTGATACAGGTTGAACTTCTCATTGAAGTCCTTCAATGCGGTCGATGAAGATATTACCTCTACAAGTAAGCTCTGAGCACCGTGACAACCCTGCTTCGATACTTGTTCCTTCGAACATACAACCGAGATGTCCGGTTGTACGACATGATCCGGGGAATCGTAATTCAAATGCTCACTAAACAAGACATCGAGCGGTGCTACGAACACATAGATTTTTGATTTTGGAAAAAGAAGCGAAGCGCATAATAGAGCACGCCGACAATAAACTGATGGGTTGAGTTGAGAGACGGCGTCATGTTGTACGCTTTGCCATTAATCAGTTCCCATGTTCCTTCCATGACAGCCAATCCTGATAGCATCAGATCTTGTCATTCCACGCAGCCTCCTTACCGTTTTATCGTCCATGCTTCTACATGTAATCATCGACAATCTGCATATCCCCCATACCGTCAGCCAATTTAACACTAGTCAATCAAATCCAGCATCGGCAGCTCATCCAGCGGCAGTGCCGTCTTCTTCTGTCTAGGCTGACCGTTCTCGCGAACTAACGTATAAAATTCATAATTGCAAATGACGGAATAATCATCCTCCATAACGCCTGGATAGGCGCGGTTCACAGAGTAAATCTGGCTGCGATATGCCTGCAGCGCCTTCCCTTTATGCCCGCGATAATCGCTAATATCAATCCGTGCTGAAATGGGGCACTTGTCCTTCGGACCCGAATCCTTGCAGTAATCGTAATAATGTGGGATGGACGTATAATAAAGCGATGGCTGCTTATCCACTGGATAATACGCCTCCGCCAGTTCCGCTGCCATAAGCGTCGCTGCGGATATCGCGATATGGTCGGGATGTCCTGTGACTCCATCAGGCGGGAAGGTCACGATTGCGTCCGGCCGCAGCTCCACAATCGTCGAAGCGATACGCTCCGCCAACTTCCTCGGCTCTATCTCCTGCAGTCCGCCGTCAGGATAACGATACAGCGTAATATCGGCTACACCCAAAATCGAGCAGGCACTTCGCATCTCCTGTTCTCTAAACCGGGCAAGTTCTTCGCGGGAAGAAAAATGGAATTCGCCGGATTTCCCCTTGCATCCCGATGTGGCGCATGCCAAATATACCTCATGACCTGTACTGCTAAGCTTGGCAATCGTCCCACCCGCTGCGAAGGTCTCATCGTCGGGATGGGCGAAAACGAATAGCCATCTTTTCCTCATGTTCCTTCAGCCCCTTGCTGTTCAAATCTTCCTATGTTCGGGCAAGCATCTTCTTCTGCAAATAGGCAACACCCATAGAAGCTACGCCGTCAATAGGCTCCTTGCATGCTTCATGAAAGGATACCTTCGGTGCATATGCTTCTATCTTATGCATAAGGCGATTGCGAACGTGTCCCTCATGTCGCAGAACACCACCCTGTAGAATCATTGTAAACGGAGTATCCACCAAGGACAAGTGGTTCATGACTGCTGCTGCACCATGAAATAATTCATCACCTGCCGCTACGAGAATTCGTGACGCTTCCCGATTGCCGGCAATGGCAGCACGGGTTACAACTTCAGCCAGTCCACTTACCCTATCAACGGAATACTCCTCGCCGTACGTCCAATTATACAGTTCTTCTTCATTGCTCAATCCAAGATGAAGCAGAATCCATTCCCCGAGTCTCGTTCGTTCCTCTCTGCCATCATACCCCTTCATGATTGCTCGCAATGCTTCCTTGCCGATCCAGTACCCGCTTCCTTCGTCTCCGATCCGATGGCCCCAGCCCCCAGCTCTTGCGGTCAGTCCGTAAGCATTCATTCCGAATATTATGGAGCCTGTCCCGGCAATCACCAACAACCCTGGCTGCCCTCCTGTCGCTCCGAGCAGGGCAGCATAGCCATCGTTCTCCACAATGACATGTTCTGCCTCAATACGCAGCAGCTTCAATACCTCGTGTACAAGGCCCATGATGATATGACGGTCATGCTCCGTATCTAATCCAGCAAGTGCAAATACGGCACATTCGATTGCAATTGCCTCATAAGTCGCACTACACTCCTGCTTGCGGCAGTAGTCACGCAGCGCCGCTTCAATCCCTTGAGACAGCGCTCGTACAACTTCATCCACACCGACTCCCTGATAGTTCGAAGATCCTCCCTTTCCCTCCCCAAGCGTAGTTCCTTCACTATCGAGCAGCCTAACGAGACATTTCGTACCTCCACCATCAACCGCAAGCAGAGGAATGCTGTAGGTTCCCATCAACACCCGCTCCACTCTGTTATGACTTGATCCAGATGCTTCATTGCTGCCTGTATGCTGCCTTCCGCTTGTCCCAGCCAGCTCGCAAATCCGCTGTGATCCTTCATGCGCACTTCGATCATGCGGCTGATCTCCTTCGGACTCGGCCCGCCCGGCAAGGAACGAATCTCGACGAAATGCACCGGGTCTAGCGCTTCACGCAGCGTCTGCTCTGTGAGCGATGTAACCCTACCAATATGTTGACGGGCGCTCTCATTGACAATAGACAGTGTGATCTCATTGGCCGCCAACCCTTGCGCCAAGGAATGCTTCACGACATCGCTGACAATATGATGAGCCTTGCGGAAGGATAAGCCATCGACTCGAACGAGTGTATCCGCAAGCTCCGTTACGGTTGCGAAGCTGCCCTGCGTCCGTTCACGCAGCATCTCTTTGTTCACGTCCATTGTACCGATGACCGCAGCGAACAAGCGGTACATTTTATCCATAATCGCAAGACTTCTCCACGCATAAGGCTGCATATCATCTTCCGTATCGACAATGTCTCCGAACGGCGTATTATGTATCATCGACAGCACCGTATTCGTATTGCCTACGCAGCTCGACAATAGTGCCCGCATATGCTCGAACGACACGGGATTGCGCTTCTGCGGCATGATAGAGCTAATCTGTACATAAGGTGCAGCTACCTTAAGCGCGCCGAACTCTTGTGTGCACCACAGCAGCATATCTTGAACGACACGACCCAGATTGATCGCCGCGAGCTGGATAGCTGTCGCCACTTCGCCCAAGTAGTCAGCTCCACCGATTGCATCATAGGAGTTATCGATAAGCTCGTCGAATGCGAGCAGCTCCATCATCTGCTCCCTGCTAACTGCGAAGCCCGATGTCGTAAGCGCCGCAGCCCCCATGCTGCTCCGGTTGCAGTTCTTATAGGCCGCAATCATTCGCCGAATATCGCGGTTAAGCGAATCGACGACAGCCATGAAGTAATGCGCGAGTGTCGTTGGCTGCGCCTGCTGCGTATGTGTATAGCCGATCATAAGCGTATCCTGATGCTCTTTCGCGAACAGAAGCAGCTGTTCGTTAAGCTGGAGTGCCGAAGATAACGTGACGATCAGCTTCTCCCGCAGCACCATTCGATAGATTGCAATCCCCATATCATTGCGGCTGCGAGCCAAATGCAGGTTGCCAGCGATATCGCCGGCATGCTCTAGCAGCTGATGCTCCACCTGAAAGAACAAATCTTCAAACTGACCGGTATAGCTTGCTTGCTTAAGCGCTTCAAGGTCAAGAGAACGGATGGCTTGTGCAATAGTTTCCGCTTGCTCATGCGTAATAAGCTCCTGCTTCTCCAGCATGATTAGATGTGCCTTATTGATTGCCATCATCGGGCTAAGCAGATGCGCCTTCGCTTCATTAAATGCAGGCTCAAGCACAACCTCCGTATAGGTCTTGCCGGGGAAAGTAGTTCCTTCCGTTTCCATCCATTTCTCACGATATCCCATAGCTTAGTAAGCCTCCTTGTTCGACTTCATTCTCATATGCAGCCATTCTTGAATGAGCTGGTTCATATTCCGGCTTGCTTCCTCAACGATCAACTGCCCCGCTTCCATGGAGGTCTGACGAATATGTCCGGTATATCCATCCCATCCCTGAGGGAATCCTTCCACAAGTACATATGGCAGCGAAGATAAAGGAGGGCACGAATCTAATTCCAAGTCCGTATCCTGCACCGATACCAGGTCTGGGCGCAGCGCCTTCACGGCTGACATCTCATAAGGCCCGCCATGCCCTCTTCCAGCCTGCCTCCCGAATAAGCCGTTCTGCTGCGTGAACTCAACACTCGCCATCTGCCACCAATTAATAAGAAGGAAGCTGGCGTCCGTGTAGGCTCCGGTCACGGATTCAGCAACGGTTCGGGAAGGCCCCATATTGGCATCATGAGCGTTCAGCAGGACAATATTGCGAATCCCAAGCCTACATATCCCCAGGACAACATCGGTAAGATAATCGATATAAATGGAAGGACGAACCGAGATCGTTCCAGGATAATGCTGTGTCTTCCCCGGGCATGCTGAGAACGGAACTGCTGGATACACGAGCGTCTGAAGGGAGGGTTCAATCCTCCAAGCGAAGCCTTCCGCCAATATGATATCTGTCCCGAGTGGAGAATGTGGGCCATGGTATTCGACTGATCCGAGAGGGACAACGGCGAACTGTGTATTCCCGATCACTTGATCTAGCTCCCGTCCGTGAACTCCGATTACATTCATATACTCCTTATACCTCCGCTTCTCCATCGATTGGGGAGACGTCCCGAAGGAGCCCCCCACCGATGTTCTGATGTGCAAGGCACTTGATGAATCTAGATGAATCTATCCAACTGAACAATTGCGACTAAGTAATGCCATTATTGATGCTGACTGATCATGTTCACGAACATGCGGATCGATCCCGGAACCAATGCCGGAATCTCGCGATACCATACGAGTGAACTGTACGTATATACACCCTTGCCGTAGTTCGCAGTCAGGAAGGTGCCTGTGAACTCCTTCTCGCCCGGATCGCCGTTGGAAATGAGCTCCGTATACTCCTTGCCCCACTCCGAAGGGTTATAAGCCGAACGATCTTGAATCCAATTGTTCCAATCCTGATCTGTAATCTTATTCGGAGCGTTGAACATTGGATGCTCCGGTGCAAGTGTTGTGACTTTGGAATTCTCGTCCGTTACCCGCCATTGAATGAGCGGCGAGCCAATCTTAATTGGATACGGCGCGAGTTCCGGCGACCATTTATCCTCTGGCTTATGATACTGAACGACCAGATTGCCGCCGTTCTTCACATAATTCAATAAACGCTGGTTGCTCGGAATCAATTCTGGACGGAACGCATAGGCACGAATGCCAAGCACAATTGCGTTGTACTGAGAGAGATCTCCCGACTCAATTTCCTTCGCATCCAAATTGACCACGTTGACGCCTACTTGACGCAAATATTGATCGATATTATCAAAGCCGCTAGACACATAGCCGACCTTCCACTTCTCTGGTGTCTTCAAGTCGAAAGCTTGAATCTGAAGCTCTGCCGGCTGCACGATGTAGGTCTTCCCGATGTGCGGGTATTGAATAACCTGCGTCCCGTGCGTGCTCTGTACATCGCCGTTCTTCGCAACCGCTGTCACCGTGAACTTGCCTGGGCTTACGTTAGACGCTGCCTTAACAGAGAAAGCAACAGACTTTGTCTCCCCCTTCGCTGCAAAGCTAATCTCCTCTGCTGCAGGCTCGGCTGTCCAGCCCTGTGGAACTTGCAATGCAATCGACGCCTTGGATGCTCCTGGCGTATAATTCTTCACCGTTACTTTCACCGGAATTGGCTCGCCTGGCTTGAGCGTATTCAGAATCGTAGCGCTCGGACTGAGCGTCATCGAGTAAGGAGGCAGTACCGCCACTGCATTTTGCGGTGTCTCCTGCAAGGACGTCACAGTACGGAATGCCTCGTATACTACCTTCGCGTTGAATACCGAAGCTTCGTATGGCTTGAATAACGGTGCATCTGCCGGAACCTTGACCTCGAATACAGCTGAAGCTGTCTCGTTATAGCCAAGCTGCCCAAAGCTTGTCGCGCCCACAGGCGCCGCTGTCCAGCCCGCAGGCACGTTCAGGCTAAGCTTCACGTTGTCTAATTTCGTAGAACCGCCATTAAATGCCGTTACGGTTACCTTCGTCGGCTGTCCAGCCACAAGTTCATTGGCATCTGGCTTAACCTTCACCACAACAGATGCCGCTTCCATACTCGCCTTGTTTAACTGCTCTTCCTTCACGTGCAGGCGATGGAGCAAATCGTCCTTCGTTGCTGCATCCAAGCTGGACTTCTTGACATTATCGAGTGCAGTCTGAACGTCTGCCTTCATACCGTGGACTTCCTTCAAGACATTGGCGAAGCTTGGGTAAGCCGCTACAATCCTGTCTGCATCCTGCTGCAGAGCTTGCAAATCCTTCGCAATCTTATCGTCCTTGCCCTTCACACTAATTTCCTTCGCCAAATCTGCAAAAGTGAATGCGATGCCGTCGAAGAGGTCTTGCTCCTTCTCCTTCGTCTTTACCGTGCTCAGGTCTAGCTTATAGTAGCTGTCCCCCTGAGCAGGCCCTTCGTCAACCACTCTTCCCATCCCTTGGCTCTTGTGCATGAAGCGCGACTCTTCCCCAAGCTGCAGGTAAGAGGCCCCATAGATGGAGTTGTACTCCCCAATTGGCGCTCTCACGGTGTAATCCTTGTTATTCGCCGGCAAATATAATTTCTTGATCTGCCATGGCTGAAGCCCCTGCTTCAGGTGCTCAGGATATACTTCAGGATTCGCTGCGTCCTTGAACGCACGCACCGTAAGCACGTTAATCGTCCGATGATGACCATGTGTAGAGTTTTCATTCAAGAATGCAGGAATGATGACATCTGGGCGAAGCTCGCGTATTTTGCGAATTAAGCGCTCGTACGCAACAGATTCCCCCCATTTCTCCAGCGTTTCCTCTACACTCTTCGAGAACCCGAAGTCGAAGATTGGATCATTCAGATGCTCGCCGAGCATCCCCAATGTCACATTCGTGATCTTGGATGCTTCCTGCAGTTCCCGAGTTCGTATGACCCCAAGGCCCGCTCCGAGCTCACTTCCAATCTCGTTCTGTCCGCCTTCTCCTCTCACAGCGATCACGCTTGATGTATTGACTCCTCTTCCCAGGGAAAGGTACGCCAAGGTCGCGCTGTGCTCATCATCAGGGTGAGCTCCCGTGTTCATCGCACTTGCGATCGTCGTCAGCGGCTTGATCGACTTCCATAAATCAACAATTCCCCGATCCGCTGATACGGTCTCGGCTTGCGTGGACAGCAGTACACTGCTTGCCAATACAACGCTTAATACGATGGAACAGATCTTTGAGGCCGACTTACCTTTGATCATCAAATCCCTCCTCGAATGGTGGAATAGTTATTCAGCTGGAAATGGCCATTTCCCAGCTGTATATCATAACGTGGTTGATGAACCCCTAGGCGGTTCCCACGCAATGACCAATGATTATATAGCCGTGTTGTCGCCCGTTATTTTGCGGGATACGAACAGTACGATGATGATCAATGCAATTTGAAGAACACCATATGCACAAGCCGTGCCGAATTCGAATGAATACATCCGTTGGAAGATTTCGACCGACAGCGGCGTGCTCTTGGCAGTAAAGAGCAGAATGGAGGATACGAATTCCCCAATCCCCTGCACAAAGGCGAGCAGCGTACCCGCCAATATCCCGCTTAATGCCATCGGGAACACAACTCTGCGGAAGCTGTACCACCACGATGCGCCTAGATTGCGTGCCGCCTCCTCCACAGATGCATCCATCTGCACCAAGGTTGCCGAAGTAGAACGGAACACGAGCGGCAGGTGGCGCACGAAGTAAGCTAGAGGCAAAATCCAGAAACTGCCGATCAGCACTTGATTGAAGCTGAATACATTGGGCTCGCTGAAGGCCGCAATCAAGTTGACCGCAACGACAGTACCCGGCAGCGCCCATGGGAGCATAATTAAGACATCAAGCAGCGTCTTCCCTTTAAACTTCAAGCGAACCATCGCATAAGCAGCTGCCACGCCGAAGATGACATTCCCAATTGTTGCGACGAAGCTCATCTGGAAGCTGTTTGCAATAGGCCGCCATGTTTTGCTGTCCGTGAACAGCTTGATATAATGCTCAAATGTATATTCAGGCGGCAATACTTGCGTCGTCCAAGTGCCGTTCGTTGACAATGAAATCAACACCAGCACGAAGATGGGAAGCAGCAAAATAATGACGCCGATAATAGACAAAATCATTGCAACATATTTGCCGACCGCACTCTTGACCTCTGTGCGATGGACACTGATGCCCTTGCTCATGTTCTGGTAGTTGCGCAGCCCTTGATACCAGCGCATCACGAGCAAGAATACAATCGACACAACGGATAGGATCGTCGACTGCGCAGCAGCCATATCCAAATTGCCATTCGTACGCGACAAATAAATCTGCATCGTCATCGTCCGTTCGATGCCGAAGATAAGCGGAGCCGTATATGATGCCATCGCAATCATGAATACAAGCAGTGACGAGGCCACAAGCGCTGGAGTCAGCATCGGCAGAATCACTCGCCGCCAGATGTACAATCTGCCTGCTCCTAAACTTGCAGCAGCTTCTTCAAGCGAAGGATCGAGACCCCGAATCGCAGACGACGCCGTCATATAGAAATAGGTATACATCGTAAACGTATGTACGACCAGAACGCCCCATATCCCTTTTAAATAAAAGGGTACTTGTTCGAGATGAAGCAGTTCCTTAAGCGCCCGTGGAATGATACCGCTCTCGCCATACAAGAACGTGAACGACAGTACGCCGACAAGCGGAGGCAGTGCCATTGGAACGAGAACGAGGACAGCCAGCACCTTCCTGCCGGGAAATTCGTAGCGTTCCAACAGAAATGCCATGGCTACACCCACGATTGCACACGTAATCACACTTAAGACGGAAATATAAATGCTGGTCCACAGTGCCTCCAGATTGGATGTATGCTCTAGGCTGAAAAATCGCGCATAGTTCGTAAGCGAGAATTGATCCTCGACTTGAATACTTTGTACGAATGTTTGAAATAGTGGATAAACGACATATGCCAACAGTATGAGAAAAAGCGGCGCTACGAGCACATAGACGAAGTAAGGCGATTGCGTAATGGGCCCCGAGCGGCGGGGCAAGCCCATGCGTGGCTTCGATGGCCGTGGCGCGTTAGGTGTGTTCGTTATCATCATTCATCCCCTCTCTATCCTAAGAAGTAAATGCTTTCTTTCGGAATGAACAGGGAGATTGCTTCCCCTCGTCCGCGAACCCGATGCCCTTGATTGACGAACATCGCCTTCAACTGCTGATCCGTCACCTGCGACACATAGTTCACGCTAACTCCTGTAAATTCAGAAATGACTACACTGCCTGTAACGATATTGTCCCCCGTCTCTTCTCCACCAGCCTCCCGAATCGATTCAGGACGTATCGACAGTGATACCTTCTTGCCTGCTTCCAGTGAACAGTTGGCAGAAGCATTCGCTGTCAGCCCTCTTAGACGGAGATCTGGAGCTACGCGAATGACGGCTTCGCCGTCTTCGATTCGTTCCACCGTTCCTTCCCACAGGTTCGACTCGCCAATGAAGGAGGCGACAAATCGATTAACGGGTCGATTATATATTTCTTCAGGACTTCCAATCTGCTGTACAACCCCACCCTGCATGACCATAATGCGGTCAGACATCGCCATCGCCTCTGCCTGATCATGGGTGACGTATATCGTTGTAATTCCCAGCTCCAATTGAAGTCTCTTAATTTCGATCCTTGTCTCCTCGCGGAGCTTCGCATCCAGATTGGACAACGGCTCATCGAGAAGCAGTATTTTCGGCTCTATCACGAGTGCACGAGCCAAGGCAACCCGCTGCTGCTGTCCGCCGGACAATTGGTCAATTCTACGGCTTCCATACCCATCCAAATGAACCTGCTTCAGCGCGCGATGGGCGCGCTCTATCATTTCTGACTTTGGAACCTTGCGCACCTGTAAACCAAATGCAACATTTTCAAATACGGTCATGTGCGGGAATAAAGCATAATTCTGAAAAACCATGCCGGTATTGCGCTTATTCGGTGGGAGTGTCGTGACATCTTGATCGCCGAACACGATTCGGCCTTCGCTTGGAAAATAAAATCCTGCAATCATCCGCAGTGTCGTCGTTTTGCCGCAGCCGCTAGGGCCGAGGAAGGTGAAGAATTCACCCGGTTGAATCCGGATGTTTACGTCGGTAACTCCCTTGACGTTCCCGAATTGCTTGCTAACATGATCTAGTGCTACCTCTATCAAGCTGGCTCCCTCCTGCCTCTGAAATGATCATACTCAGGCGAAGGGCATAGCCTCCGCCTGAACGAACCTATTATTTTGTGCCTTTCCCCTTGATGTTCTCATCCCAATGCTGCATCCACTCTTTTTCCTTCTGCGCCATTACCGTCCAATCAATGTCAAGCGGCTTCAGCTCCAACCCCTTCAGCCAAGCAGGAAGCGTATCCTTGCTGATATCTGTCCGTGTTGGAATCTGGAACAGCTTATCCGCGAGCTCTACACGCAAATTAGAGTCAAAGAGGAATTCATAGAACTTCATTGCCGACTCCTTATTTTTCGCACCCTTCACGACACCGACGCCATCAACTAGGATTGGCGCTCCGCTGGCCGGATAGATGAAGTCGAACGGTTGCTTCTGCAATTCCTTCTGAATCATAATGTCCTGCAGGTTCCACAGGGACAATGTGCCTTCCTCACGAGCCAGCTTCAAATACAGGTTAGTCGGATCCTGTGCGTATTCCTTCGTGTTGGCATCCAGCTTCTTCAGCCAGTCGAAGCCCTTCGTTGGATCACTTGCATCCTGCTTATAAATCATGGAAGAATAGATCGTTCTCATCGTTCCGGAAGCAAGCACCCCGCGAATGATGATTTTGTCCTTGTATTTCGGATCAAGGAGATCGTCCCAATCTTTCGGTGCATCTTCTTGTTTCAGCGCGTGAGAATTGTACATAATGACCTCAGGCAGCAGCATTTCCCCATACCAGCGGTCTTGACTGTCTTTGTACAATGCCGGAATGCTGTCCGCGAAGCTTGGCTTCACGCTTTCCAGCAGGTCTTCATCTGCCGCAGTCATCAGTGACGACTGTGTGCCTCCCCACCAGAAGTCCGCTTGTGGATTCGCCTTCTCCCCACGTACGCGCTCCAAGATTTGCTGTGCGCCCATCGTGAGCACTTCGACTTCCATGTTCGGGTATTTCGCCTCGAATTTCGGGATAATCTCATCGACGACGTTCTTGTCTCTCGCTGTGTAGATAACCAGCTTTTCTTTACCCGATGATGATTTCTCCCCGGATTGCTGTCCGCCCTCAGATGCAGTCCCACCGCCGCCTCCACAAGCAGTCACTGCCAGCATCGCAAGGACAAGCATAGAGCTCATCAACCATGTTTTTGCTTTCCCCTTTACCTGTTTCATGACGTTCCCCCTACTATAAATTTTTGATTCGTGTTTCGCGCTGTATCGGATGAATTCATCTTCAAAAGACGAAATGAATCTGAGTTGATATGTTCCTATGCAGCATCCCGCAAAAACGTAGTAGTCCTTCAACAACAGCCCGTTCGTTGGTTATATGGATCAAAGCTATGCTGACGTTCAGAACAATAGCCCTTACTTAGACCAACTAAACATCCGTATATACTTGGTCATTGTGTTGCAGGAAATCGTTATGCTATGTACGGTTTGCCACTATGGAATTGCATACAGTTCTATATCGTTCTGAGATGATATCGTGAAAAAAAATTAGCTATGATTCGTTCTGTGGTGCTATGGTGAAATGATTAGCTGTGAGATCGTTCTGTGCTGCTATAGTGAAATGATTAACATTTTACTATCTGATGAGTGTGGTATGAGTGTAAGTGTGATTGTGATTGTCGTACGATTTTGAGTATATTCGTTGTATTTGATGTGAAAGATGTGTAGGTTGAATTTGTCGTGTGAGTATCAATCGTGAGTAGTAGAACTTCATAATTGATGTCGTATGTGTGAGCAGCTGCATCTATGTTGTTGGATTCTGCGCTGTAGAAGAATTGACCTGACGGTATTGTGCTGGTTGCGAATATAGGCACATCCGTAGTTGTCATTGTCTGAGAAGCAATTCATGCTGGAGAAAAAATCATTGTTTACCTTTGAAATTTAGCCGTGGAGGGGAAAGCCTCCAATGTACAGTGAATGGCTCCTATCAAGCCCGCCTGATCGCCAAGTGTGGCCATCTTAATGATGGGTACAGATGGAACCCATTCATTCAGCCAATATTGTATTTTGCGAATGCCTTCGTCCCCGATATGCAGCATTTCACCGCTAAGGATGAGCAGCGCCGGATCCATGACGCTCGTGACATTGGCGATCCCATAAGTCCAGTGCCGGCATATATCGTCGAATAGCCTTTGAGCCTCGTCGCTGCCGACGTTGGCCAGCTCAACAATCTGCTGAATAATGCTTCTGTCTGGGCCAATGGATGGGAGAATGCGAATGGCTTTCTCGTAGATGGCTCTCACCGAGTAGTTGCGCTCGAACACCCCATACTCGCCTTTGGCCTGATTGCCGATTGGGCCAATCATCATATAGCCGATCTCACCGCTTGCCTCATTGGCTCCCCGATACAGCTGTCCGTCAATAATCATGCCTGCGCCGATTCCTGTTCCCGCGTACATGTAGACGAGATTGGAGTGGCCGACGCCGATGCCTTTATGAAATTCGCCCAGCGTCATCAGATTCACGTCGTTCTCGATAACGACTGGCAATCCCAGTGCTTCTTCAATTTCCTTCTGTACCGGCAGACCCATCCACCCTGTGCTGGGAGCGTAGCTGACCGTTCCTGCGCTGCGCTGTGTAATTCCGGGAAGTCCCAAACCCATGCCAAGCAGCCGTTCCTTCGGAAACCCGCTGGCAGTGAGAAGAGTGTCCAATCCCTGTTCAATGCTGCGAATTGCCATCTCGCCATCCATAGGATGCGGCAAATTCGTCGTGCGCGAGACGAGCAGCTCCCCCTTCAGGTTCGCAATCGCCAATTGCAAAGTGCTTCCTTCGAATACTGCGCCAATGACACCATACGCATCAAAGTTATATTCCAGAAGAATCGGCTTCCTGCCGCCCTTCGATTCACCGTATCCGACCTCGCTGATCAAGCCTTCCATAATCATCTCATCGACGAGCGCTGAGACGCATGGCCGGCTTAACTCTGTTAACTTCGCCAAATCGGCTCTCGAAACCCGAGGATTATCGCGTAATTGATGGAGGATTCCCTCACGGTTAATATGCTTCACCAATTTAGCGTTTCCGGTCTGGCCTCTGCCAATCAATCCGTCATCCTCCCTCCACAATCTAAGTTAGTTAAAATTATTAACAAAGTCTTGTTGGAGATAGTTTATTGTATACGCTTACAAATTGTCAATATGAAAATTATTGCCCTCCCAATGATGATATTCATTCTGGAATATAAATAAGAGCTTGCCCCTTATAGATTGCTAGATCTATAGGGGAAGCCCCTTGTTAATCAATATTATTGATATCAGCAGCAAATCTAACCCTGCCGGATTGGGAGCTCTAACGGGTTAACATTGACTGCTGAAAACGAAATGATCACGGTTTTACCGATATGTATAGGTATAGTCTTCCCCGTTGCATGAGATGATGACCTTAATCGGCTTTTTATCCTTTGCGACCCCTGCAGGAACCTCCGCAATATAGTGCAATGTGCCCGACTTCAAAGGTTCAATCTCCGTAATATTCGTATACGTGAAGTCGCTTCCGCCGTTTTTCTCAATCGTTGTGAACGGATCATATTCATACTTATCGTCATACACTACCTTCACGGAAACAAACTCGTTCGATCTCTTGCCGGTTGTCAGCAAGCTCTTCACCTTAATGACAACGTCGAAATATGTATTTGCGGTATCCTTCACTTCATAGTAAGTGTAAAAGCTATCTGGTTTTGAGGGTACAATTTTGTTGGCAAATTTAGCGCCTGTAATTGTCAGCTCAGCAAAGCCATCAATCGTTTTCGCTTTGTTCACTTCAATCGTTTGGTTTGCTGCTTCAGGTGCTTTGTCCGCTTTGTCGGCAGGCTCACTCTGTTCCTTTGCAGTTTCCCCGTCCGCCTTCAATTTTTCTTTAAGCTCGGTGTTCTCTTTCTCCAATGCAGCAATCTTCTTCTCTAGTTCCTGAGTAGATGGATTAGATTCGTTACTGCCGCTGCATCCTGTAATCGTAAATGCTAATAGGCCCGACAGCACTAGAACTACAATTGATTTCATCTTCATCCTCAATTTCCCTCCTCTATTATATCGTCTAAATATACCACCATATGAGTCTTTTGACCATTTGATCAGATGATTAAATATAACAATATACCTATAATTCTGTCTTCCAGGAGGGAAAATAGTCGAGTTTTCCTTGGTGAGAGAAGACCTACTTTAGTCTCTATTTTCATATCTATTGAATTGTTTGTTATTGCGAAGATACTCTTCATTCGGGCATTTATTAGTCCATTCATAAGATCATAGAGATCTCTAAAATAGACTGTTCCTTCATTTACTTTAATCCCCAACCTCAGCACATAATCTGAAGAGTCAAGTATCGCTTCATTTGGATACCCACTTCTGATTTTCAATATATAGGTTCCCGGGGATCCAGTGCCTAAACCTACAATTGTCCCAGAATTAACATGTTCTGAAACCTGTTTTGCAGTGAGATACTTCATTAAGAGACAAAGTAGGGCGACAGCCTGAAATGTTCTACGATCGTTGTTGTTCCCTGAATTCTTGTTTCATTAAACTCTCAAATCTCACGAGATAGGAATCGGTCACAATGGCGAACGCTTCGCTTCTTCAGAATCATTGCCATCTCAAGTACTTCCCTAATCTTTAAGACATTCATTTAGATGATGTTTTAAAGCTTCTGCTTCCCAACTTAACTTCGGTGATATTCTTTTTTCTGTTAGATATATTAACCCTTTCTTGGATTTAATTTTTCCAAGTGCGATCCATGCATGTACAAAAATATTATCCAATTTGTAGTCTTGGAGTATTAATAATTTTTCCTCAATTGTAAGCAGTAAATTCTCCTGAAAGTTCGAAATCCAGTAAGAAGCCGTCATTGAGGCGTCACTAGAATAATCGTCTAATATCAAAGTCAACTAGGATATCTAATAATGCCTTATCATTCAGTCTCTCCTGAAAAAAAGTGTTCGCCTCTTGTATACTGTGTGTGGAGTCTATTAAAAGATCTCTGATTAAATCTTTATCATACATTGTTTCTTTCCTCCAGTTCCAAATCAAAATTATATTATCGTCCCTAATGCTCTATGGATTCTACTTGTTTCTAAACCACTCCGCCGCTTCCTGAACTTCGTCATTTTCTGATAATAATCCACGATCAATTAATCCATCTAATAATTCTGGCACTGCTTCTCGCACCAATTCTAGTAATCTAAGGTACTCCCATTCATCATCAAAATCAACGCTTCCATTGGCGACTTCAAGAAAGTATTGTGTCAACCATTTTAAAGGTATTTTCTTTAATTGCTCCCTTGCTAACGTAATTAAAACTATGTTCTGACTCATGCAAGCATATTCAATAAGAATCTTAAGTAAATTTAGACCCGTTTCTAGTGGAAGCTTCTCAACTTTTTCAATACTGTCATAAGCATTGGGCAATACTTTATCAAGATCTTCACGTATTCGTAATTCATATGGGTGAACAATGTTATTATCACTATTCACTATTTTTCACCCCATTTATTGTCAATAATATTTTCCCCATACCCCTATCTGCTTCTCATTATTGTGCATGTGGAGCGTATCGCTATCGATTGGCCTCTTACCCCCAACATGATGATGAAGTAACGGTGCTTGTCTTATGCCCCGATCCTTTGCAAAAGGGATAGCAGTCGGTTCCGGCTTTCATACAAATAGCTTGTCGTCTTCCCGTCTAGGATGCGGCTAGGATTGCCCAGTGATTCGTTCTATGCCACCATGATGCTGATCGCCTGTCCTCTTTAATTTTGAACAAGAATAAAAGGCTTATTCTCCCTCGTTGTTCAAGTGGAATAAGCCTTTGAAAGTTGGACTAAGCGTATTTGTCAAGTTATTTATGTTGTTTGGCTTGTTGGTTGTATTGTATGATCTTGCTTCTAGGAAGCAAACCTGAATGTACACTTTTACTTGAAAGAACACCTTTATAGCCTCAAATATAAATTTCCTAGCTTATTTCCACCCTCTCCATTTCCATACATTATACTGTGCTACCCAGGGTGATCTCTGTACAATAAAATTATCGATATTAATCTTCCCTTTTGTCCAGAAACCAGAAAAACCTGAACCTTGGGGAGATAAATCTTGTGAAAACACAGCTTCGACTTGAAATTTTAGTTGATTAGCATTAAATGTTGGTCTGAATCTTACTCGTATTGGTTGTGCGATTCCACTAGAAGTGTTTATTTCAGAAAAATCCAATACTTGAGAACTCATTTCCTGATCATCAATATAAATAGAACATCTATACTTAAGTTTCCCAATGTCATTTTCTAGTTGCTTAAGAATAGGGTAAATCGAATTTTTTAATACAGCTTCAATTATCTCGTTAGAAGGAAGTAACTCTTCTGAACTCATTAAGAACAACCTCTTTTCATTACGGCAATCTAATGTCAAATATCGGTATATCCCCAAAGTATTCTTGGTATTTAGTTATCACCGAAGGTTTTGTTGGATTCAATGTAATATCAAATCCCGAAACAACGGTTTTATATTTCCCTTGATACTTAGTAGGAGAATTCGCTATTTGAGAAAGATCAACTATACCTGCATCTAATCGCCTTGAACCACGATATGGTACCCACTTATTCTTCCCTATCCAGAAGCCAGCTGGGATACGAAGTCCCCCTTGTACAGCCGCAGGTTGAATTTCAACACCATACTCACTATTCACGTTGCGTAACCGATTTTCAACAGTTTGCAAGTATTTTTCAAATAACGCTTCAGACTTTCTCCAGTTTCCTCCTGAATTCTTTAACGCCCTTAATCCTAATTTTACTATTGTATCGTTAATATCATCAAGATTACTGCCCCAGTTAACGTAACGAGAATTTAGTTCGTTAGGTTTACCCGTCTGCTCGTACGGCCCTTCCTTCTTGCCGCCGCCACCACAGCTAATCGGCTGGCTGCTATAACCGCTCGGATCCACATAATTAATCGGATTGTTCCCGACATACGCGTACAGGTTGAGACCATCACCACGGTACTCATCCTCTTGCGTAAAGCGGGCAATGACCGGGTTGTAGAACCTTGCACGCAGGTAGTACTGCTGCGTGATCGCATCGAACTGCTCGCCTGCGTAGCGGAAGCGGTTCGGAATGCCCTCTGTGGCAGATACCGTCTGGCCGAAGGCGTCGTACTCATAGCTGTTCAGGATGCTGCCGAGACGGTTCGTGATGCGCACGACATCTCCGTGCTCATTGTTCAGGTAGTAGTAGGAATCCCCTTGCCTATTTACCTGCGCAAGCAGTTCATGTCCGCGCACATAGGATGTCTTGACTTGATGCTCTCCGTCCAGTTCGCTGATCAGGTTCCAGCCATCGTCTACGAACGGCCTGTGAGCCCATTTTCATTAACCAATCTTAGTATTCCTTCCGAATTGTTAAACCCTACGCGTAGATAGTTCTGCTGCGTAAATAACATCGAATTGATCACCTACATAGTGGAAGCGTTCGGAACCTTCTATTTGCAACAAAATCCCCCTCACCTTACACAAAAATGAGGGGGATTTTGCTGTCACTTGTTTAAAGTTTGAGAAATACCAATGTTATGACCTTCGATGAGTTCGAGATTCATCTTTTAGCAGTCTAACAATAATTCTTCTCTTGTTCATATACAGATTACAGTTCATTCTCTAATTGTTATATTAATTTTATTTTGACATCCTTAATTCACTAATTAACATTTCAAGTGATTCTGCAATAACAGTTAATTCCCCTGTTTCGAAATTTTCTTGTAATACTTCCCCAGTTTCATTATTGATGACTAGAGCCAGATCATCAGGAGAAATAAAACCAATATGAATATTTTTTAATTGTTTACCTTGATTTTCTTCGTAAGTTTTTTGATTAACAAAAAAATTACGAAGATCCTTCCCTGGTTCAACAGGTTCTAAATGAATCAGTTTTGAATGAAAGAAACCTTGAAGCTCTAAGAACCAATATGAATTAAAATACTCCTTAATTGAAGAGTGCAAACACAATCCAATATCACTCTCGATTGCTTTGAAATCCTCATTAGTTTCTTTTAATTTTGGTAACCATGAAACATACTCCTCTTCATCTGGTTCACCTTGGTACAACATTGGGTTAATCAATTCATCGAAAGGAACTTGAGGCAGAGTACCATAGCTACTGTTCCAGTAATTATGTAAAGTCTCAAAATATTCCTTTAAAGAATTTATTACCGACATTCTTTTCACCTCATTTATTGTCAATAAATATTTGAAGACGGTCTGCAAATATTTGATCTTTTCCCCATACCCCTATCTGCTTCTCATTATTGTGTATACCTCCACTACCAGGATGAAGTGGAGCAGGTATCGCCATCGATTGGCCTCCACCCCCAACATGATGATGAAGTAACGGTTTACTACGCAAACCTACTATATCATACTGTGGGAAATAACTCCTAAATATAGGATCGTTGACAATAGAACGTCCATTTTTCAAATTATCTATGTTTCTTTCACTAAAGAATTCAGGATGCTTTTTGTACAATTCAGTGAAATAATAATCATTGTCTCTCAACCAACCCTCAGAATTCGCTTTCTGATTTCCTTTCCCTACGAAAGGCATCTCTATAATAAGCTTTTCGTCGGCAACAATTTTAGTTTTAAATGTTCCTCCCCTTGTAACTATCTCATATTCTCTGTTTAAAATCTCCAAATCAGTATCTCTATAAACTCTTATCGGATGGTCAGGATTTTTTCCGTTTTCAAAAGGCCCTTCCTTCTTACCGCCGCCACCGCAGCCAACATTCTGACTGCTATAACCGCTCGGATCCACATAATTAATCGGATTATTCCCAACATACGCATACAGGTTGAGACCATCACCACGGTACTCATCCTCTTGCGTGAAGCGGGCAATGACCGGGTTGTAGAACCTTGCACGCAGGTAGTACTGCTGCGTGATCGCGTCGAACTGTTCGCCTGCGTAGCGGAAGCGGTTCGGAATGCCCTCTGTGGCAGATACCGTCTGGCCGAAGGCGTCGTACTCATAGCTGTTCAGAATGCCGCCGAGACGGTTCGTGATGCGCACAACATCTCCGTGCTCGTTGTTCAGGTAGTAGTAGGGGTCCCTTTGCTTATTCACCTGTGCAAGCAGCTCATGTCCGCGCACGTAGGATGTCTTGACTTGATGCTCTTCGTCCAGTTCGCTGATCAGGTTCCAGCCATCATACACGAAACGGCTTGCGCGGCCATTTTCATTCGCCCAGCTTCGCAGTCCTTCCGGGTCGTACCCATGCTCCATGTATGAGCCGTCCGGCATGAGTACCTTGGAGGTTCGATTGAACGCATCATACGCATAGGCTGTGGTGCCGAGGTGCGACTGCTCCAAGATGAGATTGCCCTGACGATCATATTCGAACTCCGTCTTCTGCTCCGTGTCCTCTTGCAAAAGAGAAAGTAGCCGGTTTCGGCTGTCATATGAATACCTTGTCGTCTTCCCATCTAGGATGCGGCTAATGCGGTTGCCTGATCGGTCATACTTGAACTGCTCCTGAGCTCCGCTGCCGTAATCCACTATCTTCAGCCGATTCAAGCTGTCGTAGTTGTACAGCGTCATCTGCTGCGGCTCCATCTTCACCGTCTGGTTGCCGTTGCCGTCATAGCTGTATTCATAGTTCAGCAGTTGGTCGCCGTCCGGACTCGTCGCGCGCAAGCTCTTCACTTGACCATCCCGGTCATAGCCATACTCGACGCCGACACCGCTGCCATACAAGATCAAGGCGATGCGATTGCCTTCTCCGTATCGATATTGCGCAAGACATTCCTCGCCTTGTACCACTTCCTGGATACGTCCTATTTTATCATAGCGATATTCAATACGTCTGCCTGCCGCATCGGTCAGTCCAATCATGTTGCCGCCTGCGTCGTAGCGGTACTCCAACAATTTGCGAGCGCCACGCGATTCCAGTTCGCGCAATTGCTGTTGAACGTCGCTTGGTTGATTCGGCAACTTACCTGCTTGTTGTTGATGGGCATCACTTGGATTTACATCATGCCGCCCATGCTGTAATCTCTGCGATGTATCTCGTACAGAATTCGCCCCATCGAGTCCCGCACTCTGGCCTGCATGCTGCCCGGATTGCCCACTGATTCGTTCTATGCCGCCATGTTGTTGATCGCCCGTCCCATTCATCTGCAATCTGTGCAAACCATTCGAAACGTTTGGAACATTGGAGCCAGGCAAACTATTGCAGCCATTCGGGCTTTTCGAGCTGTCCCCCCCATTCAGGAGGTTCGTGTCGTTCGGAACGTTCATGCCATTGAAGCCACCCGCGCTGTTCGAGCGGTTAATCCCATCGAAGCCATTCGAGCTGTTCGAACCGTTCAATCCTTTGGTGCCGCCCGCTTCCTCTGCAGAGTGGGTTCCCATGAACCATTTCCGTCTGACCCGCTCCTGCCTGTGATCCGGCTTGTTCATAACGTCGTTAGTCGGATTGCCCCTCGACCCCATAACCGAATCCGTTAGCGAGGTGCGCTGCTTCGATTCGATTACGGACTGGCGCAGCTTCTCAGCAACTGACAGACCACCTGCAATCTCCGCAGGCTCGCTCCAGTACTTCGCTGACAGCCTTCCGTCCGCCGTATACGCGTAGTCGTAGCGCATATGCTCATTCTGTGCCGTTCGCAGCGTGCCATCGCCATTGTAAACGAACATCTCTTCCTTACCGGAGGAAACTTCTCTACGCTTCACTAATTGATCGTTGAAGTTATATTCGTACTCAATCACTTTCTCATTACGATCAATCTGGCGGGCGAGACGACCTTGCCGATCGTACTGGTACACCATCTTCTGCTCCGAAGGATCAATTACGGCTGCCAGCTTGCCCATGCTGTTGTACTGGTACTGCGTTGTATTCCCGTTGCCATCTGTAGAGCTAATAATATTCCCGGCATAATCATAGCCGTACCGCTCTTCGCTTCCGTCTGCACGAGTCACGGTCCGAACATTGCCCCAAGCATCTACCTTATAATTCGTAGCATTGCCTTCCCCATCTACAATGCCCGTAATATGACCGAGTGCGTCGTACGTATACTGCTGGCTCACCTTGCCGCGAGCGATCGCTTCCGCTGTCCGAATCTGCTTCACCCGTCCGCCGATCGTGTACGTATATTCCGCTTCAACGCCATCGATGAGCTTGCGCATCAGTTCGCCAGCTGCATTGTAACGATTCCGCTCCACAATGTGCCCGTAGGCATCTCGCACCGCGGTCAAGCGCTGCATCGCGTCATACTGATAGTTCGTGCCTTCTCCGTCATCGGTCAGCTTATTATATTGATTCGGTGTGACATGCTTTACGACTTGCCCGTTCTTATTATAGAACAGCCTTGTTGTATCTCCCTGCTTGCCCACCATGCGAATCCGCCGGTTCATGACATCATAGCCGTATAGAACGCGATTGCCGTTCGTATCCGTTTCTTCCAGCACATTGCCTGCTTGGTCATATTTGAAATACACACTGCTAGCCTTGGCAGTCTTGCTTGGCCTGCGGCTAATCTGCACGATGCGATCGGCCCGGTCATAGCTTACTCCCGTCTCATATCCTTCCGGTGTAACGAGCTTAAGCAAATTGCCGTTGCGATCATACTGATACGAAGTAACAGCCGCAACCTTCTCGCCTTCACTTCCTGCCCGCTCTTCTGCGAGGTCTTCCGCGTCAATCCTTTCAATTTTCCGCTCCAGCCAGCCGACCGCATTATACTCATAGCAGGTAATTTGCTCTTTCCGATCGCTTATCTTGCGCCGCTCGGACGTCTTCTGATTGAGACAATCATACGTATAATGAACCTCGGCTCCAGTATCGTCACGAATCATCATGACCCGGCCCACCTTGTCGTAACGGTAGCGGATACTGTAACAGAGACCCGGATATCCTGCTTCGCTCACATGCTCAGCCGTCCGTTTCTCCTCCAGCAGGTTGCCTGCAAGATCATATCGATACTGCGTCAGCTTGTACCGAATCGTTCCGTCTGCTTCCTCCACTGGCTCTCGCTTCTCAGAGAGCCAACCTGCGCAATTATAAGCATAAAGTGTGCCAAAGCGCTCTTCATCCGTCGTGCCGCTCAGCCAGCCATGAGCATCAATTGACTTGATCACTCTTCCAGCGGCGTCGTATAAAAAATGGTGGCTCACATGCCCTTCCGGATCTGTAATCTGGATCAGGCGATTCATCGCATCATAGGCATACTCCATCCCCGGCCCGTCATCCGTCACTGGATCGTAATGCTCTGGAACAATCGTCTTGATCACATTGCCTGCGGCATCGTATTTCGTACGACCAATCCCGCCGTCCGGGTACAAGGTCTTCACCCGGCGATTTCGGTGGTCATACACATATTCGATGCCCGCCCCGTCATCGTCCTTGCGAGTATAGTGATTCGGGTTCACTTCCTTGATCACATTATCATGAATGTCATACATGACCCGATATTCATTGCCCATCGGATCCGTCGTCCGAATGAGCCGATCCATGAAGTCATACCGATATTCCGTCCCTATCCCGTTGCCCCGCTGCTCCACGTATTCGTTCGGCAGCACCTTCTTCACGAGATTTCCCATCGGGTCATAGAACAGAATGGTTGTATTGCCGGCCGCATCCGTAATGCGCGTTCGCTGATTGATTGCATTGTAGGCAAACTCTACCGTTCCATACGCGGTTCCGATGCTCGTCAAGCGCGCAGCATCGTCATAGCCGTACCGGAATTGCTGCCCCTCCGCATCCTCGACGAGGGTTGGCGCGTCTGCATGCTGCACCTCATAGCGGTAAGAAGTTGCATATCCGAGCGGGTCGATCCGGCGAAGCAATCTGCCGCGCTCATCGTATCGATAGGAAGTAACGGCATATGCCGAAGCCACCGCATTAACAACCCCATCCTCGTCATCAACCCGAACGCGCTCCTCCAGCAGATTGCCGCAAGCGTCATAGGTATAATGCGTCTCGCTGCCATATGATGTTCGAGTGCAGATCCGGTTCTGCTCCTCGTCGTACTGGTGGCAAATCTGCGATCCGTCAGGAAGCGTCTCCTTCAGCAAATTGCCGTACGGGTCATATTCCCACTGCGTTATGGCGCCGTTCGCCGCGGTATGGCTGTTCTTATTGTGGAAAACATCGTAGGTGTATGCTTCTTGTGTTCCGTCTCCGTACTCAATTGCGGTAACGAAATAATCGCGGTTGTAACGGAAAGTCTCGGTTACTCCGGTAGCATGGAACGTAAAGGTCGTCTGTCTGCCGCGTTCGTCATACGTAATATCGGTTCGGTTATCCTCATAATCATACTGGGTTACAATCCGATCCTGACGATCATAGACGTTGCGGACGTACGTGCGGCCATTCTGATCCGTTATGGTCAGCAACCGCCCTTCCGTATCATACAGATAGGCTACCTTACCTCCGTTCGGGTAGGTAACCCCGATTAGCAAATCGCCGTCATAGCAGTACGCAACCTTGCGACCGATATTATCCTCAACCGCCAGCAGCTTCCCATATTCGCACGTCATCGTCAGCAGCTTCCCACCCGGTGTCGTTACCGTGCTTAATCCGTGCTTATTATACGTGAGGAGCGTTTCGTTGCCATTGCGATCACAGAACGATTGCAGCCGTCCTGTAGCCCCGTCATACACATAAGTCATATGCTGGTGCTTGACGAGATAACGTTCCTTGTCAGGCTCTTCAATCAAGCGGTAATCGAGCGCACCAGCCCGTTCATTTCTCCATTCGCCGTCTTGCTGAACGAAGCTCTCATAATGCCCGTCCATACAGATCAGGAATGCCCGATCTTCAATTCGGGTAAGTGAGCTTTCCAGCGCGCTGATCCACCCTTTGCCGAGCAGCCCGACGAACGGATTGTGCGAGTTGAAGCTACGCGTCAGTTCCAGCACATCTCCAATATCGTGCACAATCAGATCGGTCGCCTGTACATAGAATCTTCCTTTGGCGACATCAATCGGATCTCCCTTCGTCACCAGGTTGCCGACATTACTGACCAACGATATTTTCAACTGATTGAGCAGCGTCTCTTTATCGAGCTGGCCGTTCTTCCAGAGCTGGAGAGCCGATTCTCCCGTCATATCGCCCGCAACTCCAGCACCGTATTTTCCAAATGGATTCTTGCCGCCCATAAAAGAAAATGCCGCTCCAAAGACGCTTGTTACCGCGTTGCCAGCCAGATCCGAATTGCCGGAATTGCTAATTTGCAGCACGTTCGCGGACACGTAGCTTGCCGCATATCTTTGGCCGAACTGGGTCAACCAGCCGGCCCCGCACCCGCCCTTTAATATACCTGCGGAAATGGTCCCCGCAAGGGCGCCGTTATAAAAGCTCTTCAAGTAATGCCCGGTAAGCGCTCCCCACGAGAAGCTCCCATCAAGCGGAGCATACGGATCGAATATTGCAGTTACGCCCGTGCTAATGGCACCGCCGCTTAATCCGCCTACCAGCAAGGTAGTGCCGCCGAGCATGAAGCCTCCCCCAAGCACGGAAATGGTAACGGAGCCGTATTTGACGATATTGTATAATTCCTCGTTCCCCCCGAGAACCGTATCCCGCATGAAATTGTAGGATTGGGACAAATCGCCCACCTGGGCCTTGGCGAAATCCTCTCTGCCCTCCGCGATTTCGCTCGCTCCTACGACCGCGGACACGGCGCCTGCCGCACCGATGATAAGCGGCAAGGCTGCGCCTCCCGTCACTACCGTTGCAGCAGCCACGGCCACGACACCAACGACGAGCGCAATAACCCCGAACCCGATCTTGCTCTCCGCTTCCTTCGCCTTGGCAATGCACGCTTCCCGATAGGCGAGCGCCTGATCGTTAACCTCCTTCATCTGCTTCGCGTCTTCTTCCAACAGAGCGCTGTCATCGAAGGTCACAGCTGGCGGCTTCCCCGGCTCGCCCAAATAAATGATTTTGGCTGCCATCACATAAGTCGCATCCTGAACAGCAATCGCATGCTCAAGAGTAACGAATTCCCCAGGACTGCGACTAAGAAGCACATCCTCCCCGGCGGATACGCTGATCCGCTTAGGCACGACCGGGACTGCTTCCGCCGCGCCACTCCCGCTCTCTCCAATCGACACGTTATCCGAAGACCGCACATACATATCGGTATTGGCTGCGATTTCGACCGTCCCGTCGCCTGCCAGCCGCATCTTGATGCTGCCCGCATCATCAGCGATGAATAGGACATCGTGCGGAGTGAGCCGCATTTCCTTGCCCGTATCGTTGGTCAGCGACCGGTTCTGCGGATCAGCGAGCTTATGCCCATACTTGCTCTGCTCCGTTCCTTGTCTGACCGATCCGATCGCAATGGCCTCTCCCTCGTTCACGGTTGGCAGATGCAGCTTCACCTGCGAGCCCGGCTTCGGCATCAGGTACGAAATCTGGTTATCGATGCCGGTTGAATACGGGAACCAGCACGTATTCCCTATAGCCGGTGCGGGATCAATGCCGAGATGGATCCGGATCTGATTGCGAGACACTTCCGTTATCGTTCCTTCCAATGACACACCTTGAAGCCGAGTATTAAAAATCCGGCCCTGCCTTACGCCATCAACGCTGCAGAACGAATAGGTGCAGCGAAGGAGGCCGTCTTGGACGGCAAGCTTCGCCTGATGGACGACGAACACCCCTCGGTCGAAGGTCACTGGCATCCCGAGTCGCAGCAAACGGCGTATATCTGCCTCGAAGCTGATAAAATCCGTATCCTGCAGCCTGGAATCCTCATTCGTCTGGGCGAGGAGATAGCGGCGCAGATCTTTGTGAATCACATAATGCTCATTGGCAACTGCGACGGGCTGCTGGTTCAAGGAGACGCCAACTGAGAACCGAACCGCCCCGGAAGTCGCATCCGGCAGGACGACAGCGCCAACATACGATGCCAAGCGCTTTACAAATTGCCAGTCCGTCTCGTCATACTGCACAATTAGTTGTCCAATTTTGGCACCGTTCATGGCATAATCCAAGTAATCTGCCTTCGGATAACTGCTCAGCACCTGTTCGATCACTTCACTATAGGTCATGTCTACTTGCTGAAAAGAGCGTCTCTTGCGCTCAATATCCATCATATAGGTGGAGGACACTGCCTCCACCTGCAGCATATATACCTGTCGGAAGCAGCTTATTTCCATATTCCGAATGATGCCCTGGAACAACACGTCTCCATGCCAGCTTCGCCCGTCTTCCTCGTTCTCTCCCAACTCGCGCCGAACAATAACCCGATCACCGAATTTCAGATCATGAAGGAATCCATCCTTCTTCTGCTCCGGTATGATGGCGCTGAGTCGAAGCTCAATATGTTCATTGACACTCATATGCAAGGAGAGTTCGGTAATGCGCTGCAGCTCCGCATCCATCTCCACACTCAATTCGCCAAATGGCAGTTTCATTCTTGCCCCTCCTCCCGCCAGCTTTTACTCCCTTTGACCGTTATGAACAATCTTGATGGTTTCACCGTATACGCATTTATTCCAACACGTATCGAGCAGTGCGGGCGCCTCCTCGATCAACACATCCTCTTTCCCGGATTGCCACGGAAACGTAATATTCGGCACGCACATCGCCACACATTCGGGCTCCGGCACTTTTTCGGGCGGTGGTGCCTCTTTCTTAATAAAAAGACTGGCGAACCAGCCAGCCTCCTCCTGCTTCGGCATCGGGGGAAGCGCATTGATGACGGCCTGCACCGCAGGGTTCCTCGTACTCTTGCACAAGCCGAACGGCCTGATATTGACCATTGGCACGCAATCGTTCACGTTCAGCTGCGGCTGATCATGAATGTAATCCCCATGGCTTGCTGGAACGACGATCCGTGCTGGACGTGACCCTTGGGGACAAAAGCAATATGCACCGTGCACGACGTATTTCGGCTCCTTCTGTCCGCCTCCGTCATCCATCATTAATTCCATTTCCATTTCCTCCTGACCGTTATCTGCCGCAACGTTTGCGAACAGAATGATGCAAGTCTCGAACATAACGAGAGCACATCCTATGCGAGGGTATAAAATATGCATGAGTACAAACAGTGTGGAGTACAAACCGACAAGGGTACCAACTGTGCAGGATCCAAACTATGCAGAATCAAACGATGTAGGATCCGGCTCGCAGCAGCTTTCCACCTTCTCCAGCTTGATGCCCAGCAGTTCCTTACGCAGCAAGCTCTCGGCGACATCGAGATTGATGAAGACGTGCTTCTCCAGCAATCCCTGTACGCGAAATACCGCATGGCCGTCCGCCTTCGCTCGATCAATGACGATGCGCTTCACTGCCCCCGTCTTGTCGAAGACAGTACGATCCGATAAACAATCCACCCTCGGCAATAGAAGCAGCCAATATATCTTTTGCATGCTGTTCTTCGGATCTGACAACACGGCGCATTTGTATGCCAATTCCGGATTATGCCGCTCCAGTACCTTTTTCAGCTCATCCGCTACAAGAACGACCGGCTTGCCAATATAATCGGGATATACACTGTCTGCATGGCCTTCGACGAATACAGCCGTAATGTCATTGATTTCATCCGCCCGATCCGGCGTAAGCTCAATCGTTTTATTGGTGGATTTCAAGCCAGCGAATTGAAATTTATTTTCCACGCACTCATCCTGCGAAATGATAAAGTAGTCCACCTTTGCTCATCCCCTTCAACCCAGCCTAACCATCCAACCTTCGCTGATCATGCCTTATCGCTTCCATCGATGATGATGTGCTCCAACTGCTCAGCAGTTAAATCAAGCCGCTTCACATCTGACGCCCGGAACATCGCCCCGGCCAAGTCCGCATCCGCGAAGCTCGTTCCCGTCAGCACCGCCCCTCGGAAGTCAGCTCCCCTAAGCTCTGCTCCCCGAAAGCTCGCCTGCTCTAAATTCGCCCCCGCAAAGCTTGTCTCCATGAAGGGTGGGATATGGAGCTGTTCCTGCGACGGAAAACTCATTCCCGCCTTGATATGCTCCAACTTGGCAGATTGCAAATTCGCCTCACGGAAGCTCGCACCATGCAAGATGTTATTGCTCAAGTCAGCTCCTTGCAGATTCGCTCCGCGAAAATCGGCTGCGATTAGCCCACAGCCCAAGTACAAACTGCCAACCAATGCACTTTCGGAAAAGTCGGCAAAACTAAGATTCAGCAGTTGAAAGTACATGCCGCTCAAATTCGCGCCACGAAAAACTTCATACACATATTCCGATCTGCCGCTGTCAGAGAACATCTCCTTCAGCGTCTCGACATCCTTGGTTCTTGCCTCGTATCTGTGCACCAGCTCTCCGCGATCCCGGTGCTCGCCTACATAGATGAACAGTTCATCTTCCTTATCAATTGCTGCGAATTCGTCTGTTCGCACGGCCTCTCTCAGTGCATATCTGGCAAGCTTGATCAAATAGGCCATGTACCAGACGATATCTTGCACTACAACTGCCACGTCAGCCGGCAGAAGCTTGCCGACATACTTCTTACTGGTCTCGGACAGATGCCGCTTGAATTCGTCCAACTTAGCGAACGCCCAGCCCGCTTCATACTCGGCCGTGCATGTCGAAGTGTCGCCATGCCACTGTGCATCATACGCAGCTATGCGGCAGCGATGATCCCCGATCAAAATCTGGCTCCGCAGGATTGAATAATGAATATACTTGATCTTGCCTTTCCGCTTCTCATCCTGCATGCGGCGGATGTCCGCGCATAGCTGCTTGAACGACTCGATCCATTCGCCGGTCAGCTTGTCCCGATGCGCCAGCACCTCCTGATGGAGAGCCAACATCAGCTCCATGCGCTTGTCGGCCACAGCCGTATCCAGCCAATGACGCAGCGCCTCTTCTCTTGTCACTTTGATCGTCCTTTCCGCACCAAGCGCCAGAAATGTTGGCTAGTTCGTAAATACTTCGGTTCCTTTGAGCTCCGTATTTCCACCGCTATTCAGCACGATTTTGCCGCCCTTCTGGCTTTCTATCGCGATTTCCTCACTAGCCGTCATGAGCAATTTCTTGTCCGCCCGGATGGTCACATTCTCCTTGGACGTCAGCGACACTTCCTTCTGACCGGCAATCGTGATCGAGCCGCTCTGATCCAGCATAATCGTCGCTTGCCCATTATTGGCCGAAATGAGCACATGACCTGGCGCTAACGTAACCTCCATGCCTGCCGAATTGCGGAAGTAACGAACATTCGGGTCGGCCATCCGATCCTGCGAACCGCCGCTGGATGCCGATGCACCCGCTCCCTGGCCACCCGGAGAAGCACCTGCAGGTTCGCCGGCATAGGAATTGACCGAACTGATGGCGAATGCCTCCTCCTCCCGTTCGCTTGGGAATGTCACGCGCACACTGTCCCCTGCCTCTGGCATGCAATACCAGCCGCTTCCATCCGCAGATGCAAATACAGTAGAGTAAGGGAACCAGTGCGCAGTTCCAGCATCCTGATTCTTATCGATATCGAGCCTTACCTTGACCTTGTCTCTGTTAATCGCCAGAACCGTTCCTCCTATCGAAGCTCCTCGAATGGCTTCGTTGAATGGCAATTCCCGGTTCAAACCTTTGCGGGTAGTAATCGTATAGGTGTGCGACATAGCTCCCTTGTCCATTGTCGAGACGACTTTCCCGACATACAGCTTCGCCCTCTGGAAGTCTACAGCGTCACCCAGATGCAGCAGTTGTCTGGTCGTTACCTCATAAGAGATAAAGTCGCTCTCTTGGGAATCCGGCCGAATATTATGGTGATAAGCCATATAATCCGCCAGCTTCTTCTTGGCGACATATTGGTAATCATCCAGCTTCTTGACCGTCCCGGTATCCGGCAAGCCGAAGAAGAATTTGACGTCCTTGAATTTCTCGGCGGGCACCACAACCGTGTCGAGGCGAGAGGCCATTCTTTTCAAAAATGCCCAGTCCGTTTCCTTATACTGTAGGACGAACTGCCCGATACCCGGATTATGATCCGTCGTGTACTGCACATCGTAATTGGAGTAATCCGCGCCCATTTTCCGAACTAACTGGCTGTATGTCATCGAAGCGTCTTGAAAAGATCTACTCTTGACGCGAATATCCAACATGACGGAACTTGTCCATGCTTCCGCGTGAATCGTATATACATCTCTCGTCCGTTCGATGCGCATCTCGGTGACAATCCCGGAAAACAATATCCGTTCTCCGCCCTGCTCCAGAAGCTCCATCACCTGAACCGGCGTCTGCTCGTTCAGCGAAAAGAGATCATTGTCTTTATGCTCCTCCGCGACAACGCCCGTAAAGGTAAGTTTTCCGTGTTCATTCACCTGCTGCACGATGGCGAGCTCCAGCAACTGCATATGGGGAAATGGCTTTATTCGTACATTTTGATAGGACAATGTCGATACACTCATGCGCTCGCCACCTCCACCGATCGAATCATTTCCAGCGCGATGATGGACCATCGTGTTACATGCTTGTCGTTCCCGTTAATGTTGGCGATAAGGCGTTTGTGTCCAGCATCTACAAAAAACAGAAAATTGAACACCTTGCCATGCGCCACTGGATTCAAAAAGGAGCAGTAATGGATCGGCTGCCCATTCACTTCCTCCGTTCCATCCTCCAGCCACTCGGTATGAAGCTCCATGTTTGCCATGCTGCGAATCATATCCGTCTTCATCTGCCTCAAGTCGATGGCCTGCTCAGGACGTTCTGTATATTGCAAGATGATGTTCAGAGCATGAGCCTCATTCTGATAAACCATCTGTTGTTCGGTCTCTAGCGTACACAGGAGAAAATCCTTCGGAAATAAAAAGCTCAGTCCAGGCTCGAAAAAGTCTTGCTTTTCGAATTCCACAATCGTGCCGTTCAGATCGACGCCGCCATGGTGAACTCCGTTGCGCATATCCTCTCGCCACTTCTCCTCTGCATTCATACGGGCCGCATGTTCCGCCATCTGCTCGTCTTGCATCCGCTGCTTTTCAGATCCTACTGATCCAGCACCGGGCGAGTCGATTTTAGGCTGATTTTTCGCATGCTTCATCGCCAATTCCCCCTCACTTGGAATCTTTCATCTGATGGGTCTTTTTTTCTTCTTACCAAAATTGTATAAATATCCTAATCATTATTGAATATATCGGCAAATACTGGAATCTTATGAAGGCTGGGCCTTCCTGTTTTTAGGGGAAACACAAAAAAATGATCCTTCTATGTGAACCAATTTGCCAGCAACTTGTATGCGTAGTAGACAACTCAGTTGAATATGAATGATAATAGCGTTACAGCACAGACATTCATCGTTGTAAAATAAAGTGAGGAGGAGGCAGATGCAGCGACGGCTCGTTATTCCACGATTATCATTCATGATGTTCATGCAATTTTTCGTATGGGGGGCTTGGTACGCCACTGCGGGGCTTACACTCAGCAAATATGGCTTGTCATCCATTATTGGAACCGCTTACTCCGTTGGAGCGATTGCATCCATTATTGCTCCTTTCTTCCTCGGCATGGTAGTTGACCGCTTCTTCGCCTCTGAGAAAGTGATGGGCCTCCTTCATCTTGCAGGCAGTGCACTTCTATGGATGGTCGGCAGGCAAGTCGAGGCAGGCAGCGGAACAACGCTGTTGTGGACGCTTTTTCTGTATATGCTGTGTTATATGCCTACACTGGCACTAAGCAACAATGTAGCTTTTCACCATATTGCGGATGCTGCAAAGACATTCCCGATGATTCGTGTGTTCGGCACAATCGGATGGATTGTGGCAGGCGTCCTTATCGGCCAACTGGGCTACTCCGACAGTTCCTTCATCTTCTACATCTCTGCTATTGCATCCCTCTTGCTCGGTATATTCAGCTTCACTCTGCCCAATACGCCCGCTCCCGCCAGAGGAAAGCCTCTCTCTGTTCGCGACCTGCTCTGTCTTGACGCGCTGCAGATGCTTAAGGAGCGAAGCTATTGTGTTTTCATCATCTGCTCGATGCTTATTTGCATCCCACTTGCAGCCTATTATTCGTTTGCGTCTCCCTTCTTAGAGGCTGCTGGGTTCGCCAATGTAGGCAGCGTGATGACGATCGGCCAGATGTCGGAAATCGCTTTTATGCTGCTTATCCCGTTCTTCTTCCGCCGCTTAGGCATCAAAATCATGCTCCTGATCGGCATGCTTGCTTGGACACTTCGTTACGTCCTATTCGCCTTCGGTGCGCCTGATCAGATTGGATCACTCATGATCGTAGGCATCGCTCTCCATGGCATCTGTTATGATTTTTTCTTTGTAACCGGATTCATCTATGCCGAGCAGCAAGCAGACAGCCAAGTAAAGGGGCAGGCACAAAGCTTGCTGCTCCTGTTCACGCAGGGAATCGGCATCTACTTCGGCTCACTTATTGCCGGCAGTCTGTTCAACGATACCGTGACAGCTAACGGAACGGCTGCGCTTGCACAATGGAAGAGCTTCTGGCTGTACCCGGCAGGCGCTGCGCTTGTCGTGGCACTGTTGTTCCTGCTGCTGTTCAAATCGAAACCATCCACACATGCTGTTCACCAGCATGATGCGGCATTTGAAAGGAGATAAGCGTAATGAATCGTACGAAAGTAGCCATTTGCGGCGCTGGCTTCGTGGCCGACATTCATATGGAGTCCTTTACCCGATTCGTTCCAGAGGCAGAGGTAGTCGCTGTCTATGCCCGCAATCGTGAGAAAGGAGAAGCATTCGCTTCACGGCATGGAATACCGCAAGTGTATACAGACATGGATGAGCTGTTGGCGCATTCCGGTTGTGAGGTTGTGGACATCTGCCTGCCGAACTTCCTCCATCACCGCGTATGTATTGCGGCTGCGCAAGCGGGCAAGCACGTTATCGTAGAGAAGCCGCTATGCGTTACCTTGGAAGAGGCCGACGAGATGATCGAGACATGCCGCAGCGCAGAAGTGAAGCTCATGTATGCGGAAGAGCTCTGCTTCGCGCCGAAGTTCGAGCGGGTGCGCAAGCTGATCGAGCTGGGAGCCGTTGGCGATGTGTATATGCTGAAGCAGGCAGAGAAGCATTCTGGTCCGCACAGTGATTGGTTCTATGACATCAAGCAGGCTGGCGGTGGCGTGCTCATGGATCTGGGCTGCCATGCGCTGCAATGGTTCCGCTGGATGATGGGCGGCGCCAAAGTGAAAAGCGTATATGCGACAATGTCTACTGTACTGCATGGCGCGATAACGAAGGGCGAAGATAATGCGGTTACGATCGTAGAGTTCGAGAATGGTGTAACGGCAATCGCGGAGGACAGCTGGGCGAAGCCTGGCGGGATGACAGACAACATAGAAGTATACGGTACGAAGGGAGTAAGCTATGCAGACCTCTTTCAAGGCAACGCTGCTCTGACCTATAGCGAACATGGCTATGATTATGCGATGGAGAAGGCAGGCTCCACCCAAGGGTGGTCGTTCACCATCTATGAAGAAGCATTCAATCAAGGATATCCACAGGAATTGAAGCACTTCATTACCTGTGTCCGGCAAAATCTAGAGCCTTGCGTAACAGGCGAGGACGGGCGTGCCGTACTCGAAATCATCTACGCAGCATATGCCTCCGCCCGATTAGGGCGCAAGATTGTGCTGCCATTCCACGCAGCCGTACAGCGGCCGATTGATTTATGGCTGGGTACGGAGAATTAGGTCAGATCGTAAATCATCAATTCCCTTGTGGCAACGAGAAGAAGGCTAGTACTTCCCAGTTAGGGACGTACTAGCCTCATTGTTCTTTCTATTAAAAGGGATTATGAATATATGTTCCAATCCGGATACCCAAATACAAGTACATCTTAGGTAAGTGTAATTTCTTTCATTTCGAGTGGCATCGATTGCTCCGCGGCCTCTGCCTTGCCTTGAACAGCCTTCTGATGCTGCTTCAATCGAACCCTCCAATCGTTCATCTCCTGATCCGTCAATACATGGAACGTCTCAACCTTCCTGCTCGTTCCATCCTTAAGAACGACGACGAACTTGGGGAATACCGGTACGAACAAGATGCCCACTCGACCTTGCTCGACACGAATATCGACTACATCTGCCCATGCTGCGCGGAGCCCATATTCATTCCATATCGTCTCTTGGTCATAGGTCAATAGGATATTGGTTCCTGCTGTTAATGCACGCACGGATACGACGAGATTGCTCCCACAATAAGCGAATCCAATGCATGCAGCCGCTGCCAGGGCAATTCGCAAGCTGAGCGGCAATTTGAAATCGAGCACGGCCAGAACGATAAGGCCCGCCGAGAATAGAATACAAATGAATGCAATGAACAATCGGGCTGCTGCTTTCTGTTTCTGATATACGACATGATGCATAGCGCATTTCTCCCTTTCCCACAGGTTGTTCAGTAGCTTTATTCCCACTTCGACGAGCTGTACCGATTCCCCTTCCTACTCCATTCGACAATATGCCATTATTATTCTTATTATGCACCTGCACGCTCTATCTTCTCTCTTATGCTCGCCTTCTTTTGATTCACCAGAGTCAGCTGCGGCAAACAGATGCCTCCTAAAATCAGTACGATTCCTGCCCACTGCAACATCGTAACTTGTTCCCGGAGAACAAGTACAGACATCACTACCGCTGCCGGCAGCTCAGCCGCTCCTAGAATCGTGCCTAATCCAGAACCAATCTTCGGGACACCTATTCCGAAGAAAATGACTGGGATAATAATGCCCAGCAGCCCCATAGGTAATCCGAACTTCCACAATCCATCTACCAAGGTGCCATCCATAATTAATGCTGGCGGGAACATGAGGAATACAACAACCATTGCCCCCGTAATCATGGATAAGCTCTTCGTCAAAATAGGCACATCGGTTGCAACACGCCCACTCACAAAAATATATATCGCAAACGATATTGCGGAAATCATTCCGAACACCGCCCCTTTCCAGCTCAATCCGGACAATCCATGATCAGCGAGACCGCCCGCGAAGACAGTACCTACGAGCAGGATGATAACCGAAATGATCTTCATCGGTTCAGGGCGCGTGCGCGTAACAACCGCTTCCAGCAATACACCAATCCACGTAAATTGGAATAGAAATACAACGGCTATGGAGGCTGGCAATTCTCCTACGGCAAGGCCGTACGTAATCGAAGTGCAGCTCACAGACAATCCGCAAGCGAGCAGCACCGAGGCTTGCTTCCAGCGCAGCTTATGTCGTGAGAAGAGTAGTGTCATAACCACAAGCATCAGCCATCCAAAGAAATATTGTCCGCCTACAATCTCTGGAACGGTAAACCCTTCTCCGATCCCGAGCTTCATTATGGAAGACAGAGTTCCATAGCTGCAAGCCCCAAGGAATACAAGCAAAGCATACTGAAGTAATTTCATATTGATGTCAAGCTCCTCTCGCTTATACACGCAAAAAAGCCCCCTGCGTTCTAAGCAGGGGGCGAACGAAACCAAGCGCTGTGGCAATACAAAGCCATACGTTCTTCTACCGAACGCGGCCACTCACACGCCTTTGCAAAATTTCGCCTCTCTATTCACAGCTTCCGACACTGTAAATAGAGTTTGGTGCATACCGTTCTATTTATGCCCTTCCATTGTAGTAAGCTTCCTTCACGCTGTCAATGAATAGATTCAATTCGGGCAGCAGCAGAATCCAAGTAGTTCCTCCAACGACCGGCGCAACTTGTGTTACAATATAAGCATCATACGCTGTCAATAAAGATAGGAGCGGCACCATGTTAGCAATTATTTATGATTTGGAAATGACCGTAAAGCGCAAAAAAGGGGCGTTTGCCGAAATCATTGAAATTGGGGCGGTGAAAGTGACGGAGAACGAGGGAACATTCACCGTTGCTGACACGTTTCAAGCGTTCGTCAAACCGACTCTTTCCCCCAAGTTAACAGATGATACTGTTAATTTTACCGGTATTACACAAGAGGATATTACACATGCCTCCACCCTGCAGGATGTCCTTGATCAATTCATCGCGTGGATTGACACAGATGACTATGCACTATGTTCCTGGGGGCCGGATGATAAATCCCAATTCCTAAAGGAATGCCGCCAGAAGAAGATTCCACTGCACTGGCTTCGCAATCATAACAATTTGCAAAAGCAAGTATCTACTGCTCTGAAACGTGAGCATAATCAGCAGATTGGACTTAAGGCTGCGCTGGAAGCACTGGACGTCCCATTCGTCGGGAATCAGCACCGGGCACTGGATGATGCCTACAACACAGCACTCGTATATATACAGATGCAAGAGCACATTCAGTTGACTCGCAATGAGGTTCAAGAACATCCGAGCTATGAGAGCAATGTTGTATATCGAGATGATACAAGCAATGAGGATCGGGACAATCCATTCGCAGCGCTTGCCAATTGGAATATGGACGAAGACAAATAGAACACGGTTTGTCCCGAGGTGGGGCAAACCGTGTTCTATTACTTTCCCATTCTATATCAGGGTTGCAACGAACGAATAATTGCTGTTACGTAACTGCGAATTCATCCGGGTTCGGACCTACTCGCTTATCTTCGTTAAGTGCATCGATGCTGCTCAGCTCAGTACTGCTCAACTCGAAATCAAATACATTGAAGTTCTCGCGAATGCGCGATGGTGTAATTGACTTTGGAATGACGACATGGCCATGCTGCAAGTGCCAGCGAATAACCACCTGAGCTGGTGTCTTGCCGTGTGCAGCCGCGATTGCAGCGATCTCTTCATTCTGCAAAATATCTCCACCCTGCATCAGCGGGCTCCAAGCTTCCAAATAAATATCATGGCGCTGGCAATATTCACGCAGCTCGTTCTGAGCCAAGCGAGGATGGCATTCCACCTGATTCACAACCGGCTTCACGCTGCATTCCTGCGTCAAACGCTCCAAGTGAGGAATATGGAAGTTGGATACGCCAATCGAACGCACGCGTCCGTCTGCATAGAGCTTCTCCAATGCTTTGTATGTGTCCACATACAAATCCCGGGAAGGAACTGGCCAATGAATCAAATACAAATCTAGATAGTCGGTTCCCAACTTATGTAAGCTCTCATCGAATGCCTTCAGAGTTGCATCATATCCTTGCTCAGAATTCCATACCTTCGTCGTCAAGAATATATCTTCACGCTTCACACCTGACTCTTTAATTGCTTCGCCAACGCCTGCTTCATTCTGATAAATAGCTGCCGTATCGATTAAGCGATAGCCCGTCTCCAATGCAGTCTTCACTGCATCCTTCACCTGCTGTCCCTCTTCAACGCGCCATACCCCAAGACCTAGCTGCGGCATGCTCAAGCCATTGTTCAACGTAATTTGCATGTTCATTGCCTCCTTCATAAATATAGCAACAATTTCAGTATAGTCGTAAACGGCAGTCTGGTGCAAACCATCCTGTCCTACCTCATAACAAAGCTATTGTAAACGCGTTTCGGGCAAGCACATTTCACGATTTCCCAGAACTTAATATAACTTTGGAAATAAGTGGGCAGCTGCATTGACTTCCTATCCGGTTGCTGATAACATACTGCCATAACACCAATACCTTAGTTATCTTATAGGAAATATAATGATTAATCAACTATGAACAACGACTCATGACTTCTGTCGACCGGATCACCGGAGACGCATACCTAACTGCATGTTTAGGGGTGTCTTCGGTTTTTTTGCATTCATGTTCAAGGGAGGAATGTATATGAGCAGTCAACCAACGCAAATCGGGTTAGATACCATCCATCCGAAGTGGCTGGAGCGAATCGCAGAACAATTGAAAGGACTCAACTATGGATCACTGACCATCACGATCCATGACGGCCACATTGTACAGCTGGAGCGGACAGAACGCACCCGCTTCGAGCTGGAAGGCGCAAAAGAAAGGAGACAATCCCGATGAAAGTACAACGTCGTTTACCTGTACGTATCATCATCCTGCTTTCTGTGTTGACGCTCGCCTTGATGGCCTCCTGCGGACGCAGCGATTCAGGTTCAGGCAAACAGGGAGAAGCAGAAGGAGCTAAGCCAAATACTGCTTCTGAAGAGACTGTGGAACTGCAGAACATTTCCTACGATCCAACCCGTGAGCTATACGCTGATTTCAACAAGGCATTCGCCGCACACTGGAAAGAAGCGGCCGGACAGAACGTCACCGTGAAGCAATCACATGGCGGCAGCGGCAAGCAAGCACGCGCTGTCATCGACGGCTTGAAGGCCGATGTCGTCACCCTAGCCCTTGCGTACGATATTGATGCGATTCGCAAGGCTGGCTTGATTCAAGAGGGCTGGCAGACACGCTTTGAGCATAACAGCGCCCCTTACTACTCCACGATCGTGTTTCTTGTACGAAAGGGCAACCCTAAGGGAATACATGATTGGAACGATCTCATCAAGCCCGGTATTCAAGTCATCACACCGAACCCCAAAACTTCCGGAGGCGCCCGCTGGAATTATCTCGCCGCTTGGGGGTACGCCCTCTCTGAGAACAAACAAGATGAAGAGAAGGCGAAGCAATTCCTCTCCGCCCTCTATGCCAATGTCCCCGTACTCGATTCAGGCGCGCGCGGAGCAACGACCACCTTCGTGGAGCGAGGAATCGGTGATGTACTCATCTCTTGGGAGAATGAAGCTTTCCTCGCCACGAACGAGCTTGGGCAGGATAAATTCGAAATTGTCGTTCCTAAGCTAAGTATATTGGCAGAACCGCCTGTAGCGGTCGTCGACAAAACGGTGGATAAGCGAGGAACCCGCAAAGTCGCCGAAGCTTACTTATCCTATCTGTATTCAGAGGAAGGACAAGAAATTGCAGCAAAGCACTATTATCGCCCACGCTTAGAAGCCGTTGCGGCCAAGCACAAGGCACAGTTCCCCGAACTTAAGCTGCTCACCATTCAGGATGACTTCGGCGGATGGGAAGCCGCGCATCAGAAGCACTTCGCTGATGGAGCACTATTTGATCAAATTTATAAAAAGTAGAAGGGAGCACTGGATATCATGACCACACAATCCGCTCACCTTGACCGATCTCCCATCAAGCCGAGGAAAGCATCGTATTCGGTGCTTCCCGGCTTCCGCTTTACACTAGGCTATACGCTGATTTATATGTCTCTCCTCGTACTCATACCGCTGTCAGCCATCGTCTTGAAGTCATCTGAATTAACCTGGGGCGAGTTTTGGAGCACGGTGCTGGATGACCGTGTCATCGCAGCGTATCGGATCAGCTTTATCGTCTCTTGTGCCGCGGGACTCCTCAATGTCTGTTTTGGATTGATTGTCGCTTGGGTGCTTGTCCGTTATTCATTTCCGGGAAGGCGATGGATAGACGGCTTGATTGATCTGCCATTCGCACTCCCTACTGCTGTCGCAGGCATTGCTCTGACCTCCATCTATGCAGAGAACGGCTGGATTGGACAGCTGTTGTATCCGCTTGGCATACAGAGCGCCTATTCACAGATTGGCATCATGATCGCGCTGACCTTCATTGGCTTCCCCTTCGTGGTGCGAACCGTTCAGCCAATCTTAGAGCAATGGAGCACGGAAGTTGAGGAAGCAGCGGCAACCTTGGGTGCCAAGCGTTGGGCGGTATTCTCCAGAATCATTTTCCCCGAACTCATACCGCCGCTGCTGACAGGCTTTGCGCTTGCCTTTGCACGCGGAATTGGCGAATATGGTTCCGTTGTATTTATTTCCGGCAATATGCCATATAAGACTGAGATTGCACCGTTGCTTATTATGACGAAGCTGGAGCAATATGAATATGCCGCAGCCACGGCTATTGCACTTGTATTGCTTGTTATATCTTTTGTCCTGCTGTTTATCATCAATTTCATTCAATGGAGAATGGGCAGACGCGTTATGCCCCATTAGAGCCAATGAAGGATGAAACTGCACTCCGATTCACCCCATCAACAATACTTGAAAACGCGAAAACAAGGAGATCACCCGTATGACCGATACCTCATTGCTTACGGAACAACCTAAATCCCCCCCTCATACTAGGCGCAAGTCAATGGAAGGAGGACGCCCGCCATCGGCGCCGCAATCCCGCCCATGTACATCGGAATCCCCCTATGTCCGATACCTACTCATTACAGCTGCTCTAGGCTTTATTGCCCTTGTCCTTCTGCTCCCGCTTGCGGCCGTGTTCGTGCAAGCATTCAAGCGCGGAGCTGATGTCTATCTGGCAGCACTTGTTGACCCAGATGCCTTAGCAGCGATCAGGCTCACGCTTGTCACTGCAGCAATCGCCGTTCCTTTAAATGCAATTTTCGGCATTGCAGCAGCCTGGTGTATCACCAAATTTTCTTTTCGCGGCAAGCAATGGCTCATTACTATGATGGATCTCCCTTTCTCAATTTCGCCTGTCATTGCAGGCTTTTTATTTATTTTAATTTTTGGCTCAAACGGATGGTTTGGAGAGTGGCTGGACAATCAAAATATTCGAATCGTCTTTGCCCTGCCGGGCATTGTACTGGCTACTGTATTTGTCACGTTCCCCTTCGTTGCCAGGGAGCTCATTCCGCTCATGCAGACGCAAGGAATACAGGAGGAGGAGGCAGCGGCCACCTTGGGAGCGAGCGGGTGGCGAATGTTCTGGCGTGTGACGCTGCCCAATATCAAGTGGGGACTGTTATACGGCATAGTCATTTGTAATGCGAGGGCAATGGGGGAATTCGGGGCGGTATCCGTCGTATCGGGGCATATACGAGGCGAGACGAATACGATGCCGCTCCATATTGAGATTTTATACAATGAATATCAATTCTCGGCAGCATTCGCTGTGTCTTCACTGCTCGTATGTGTAGCATTGTTAACCATTGCATCCAAGCACTGGCTGACGCGCAAGGAGGATTGAGCTGGATAGGTCTCACTTGTCATCGCGTCCAGAATATCTATTGCGATCCGTTTCGCAGCATACGGACGCGCCAGACTCACCATGCTTCGCTTCATGGATTCAAGCAGGGCTGGCTGATTATACGCCTCGCAGAGTCTCATCGCCAGCTCAACGTCCTGCCGCACGACAACAGCTGCACCATGCCTTGCGAAATACCGAGCATTTTCCCGCTCTTGACCAGGCTGCGGGCGCGCGATAAATAGAGGCACCTGCATAGCGAGGGCTTCCGTTAGGGTTACACCTCCCGCCTTCGTAACCATTGCATCAGCGCATAACATCAGTTCATGAATAGCGGACACATAGCCGAAGACATGTACATTGCTCAATGAACGGAATTTCTCCTTGAGTTCTGTCTCCCAGCGTTCATTTCTGCCGCATACAATAACAACCTGGTGATTCGGAATTCGTTCTAATAGGCGAAGAAATCGATTGGATATTGCCTGTGCACCAAGCCCACCCGACATTACTAACGTAGTTCGAAGCCCCGAATGTAATCCATATTTATGGAATAGTGCTTCCACTTGCTCTTCATTCTGCATGGAGGACTGCATCGTGTACTGCTGAGAGTACAAGTCAAATTGATCACGAATTGGAATGCCGCTAACATGCACTAGATCTGGAGCGATTCCGGCTCTCATCATCTGTTCGGCTAATTCGACAGTTGCAACATAGTAGTGATCTGTGGTGGACAATATCCAGCGATGATGGAGATCGTAATCGGTGATGACCGTAAATGTGGGAATCGCTTTGTTCATCTGCCGGACAACTGATGAGACGTCGAAGTAGGGAAATGTACTGATAATGCCGTCAAGCCGATGCTCCAGCAGCAGCTGCTTCAGCTTGCGCTTGCCTAGTGTGAACCCTGTGCGCACAAGTGGATGTGTACGTTCAATTCGGCGCGTTGAATAGTAGCTCCAGCCATAATAGTGAATCCCGTATTGCGACATCGTCTGACTTTGCATAAATATAAACCGAAACATCGCATCCATCATCGGATGCGCCTCAGCCATCAAATCCACAACAATAACCTGCATGCCAAGCCGCTCCATGTGTCCTTTGAGCGCCTGCGTTACCATCCAATGCCCTTCCCCGAAACGGGACGTTAAGATCATAATCTTGTAAGCAGCTTTATGCATTCTTTATTTTCCCTCCTTTCCCTGAGATTATTTTATCTTTCTCTTCCTTCCCACGGATTATAACGTTGGTTCCTCATCAGAGGTTTAACGGAAGTTGGATGTTTTGTGAATATAAGCAAAGAGCCGCCCTAACCTCTCGGAGAGGCGGCGGCTTGCTGGCGGATAGCCTAATTACTGTTCTTCAGAAGATTCAGGCTGACGGAATGGATATTCATAATTAAGCGGCTCATCGAATGTCGCATAGTCGAAGTTAACCATCAATAGCATGATGCGTTGACCCGTTCTCGGATCGCTGATGATGAGATGATCACGACCAGCAGCCTCAATTTTACCGCGGAATATCTTCGCATTCCATTCCGAGTTGTTCTCATATGTCATATAGAACGTACCAATCTTGCCAAGATTCAATCGCAAAATGTTCTCGATAAAGGATTGTTCTTGCGGGAGCCCCGTCAGAACCGTGCCGGAAGGCGTAATCACATTACCGCTGGCGACCGAAGGAGGCATTGTTGCTGCCTGCTGCGTTGCAACCGGCTGCTGTATAGCTAATGGCTGTTGCATTGACATAGGCTGCTGCATTGGCATTGGCTGATTGGCGAAAGGCTGTACAGCTTGTTGCATTGGCATGCTCTGCATCGACATGTTCTGCATTGGCATACTCTGCATCGGCATGCTCTGCATTGACATGTTCTGCATTGGCATGCTCTGCATCGACATGCTCTGCATCGGCATGCTCTGCATCGGCATGCTCTGCATCGATTGCTGTGCCGGATATGGCGTCGGAGTTGGACTGATTGGGGCTTTTGATCCGCAACAAGATCCGCCTTTTGACGTGCTCATTGGAGAAATCGAACTATTACCGGATTGGTTCGGAGTTGGATAACCATAACTCATGTAATTCATGCTACACTCTCTCCTTTACAGTCTCATCTGGACTGATTTTTTAATGAAGCCTCGTTACCCCGAGTACACTGCTGGACTGTCGTCCCCAGTTGGGGAAAAGAAATAATGCGCTCGATACCGACCAGAATTTTGTTGATTGAACCACGTATCTGGGCACTCTTCCGCCCGCCTAAAGAACCACATTGCATAGGAAGCAGGCCAGGTGCGCTCTCCATTGATTGCGCGTTGAGCTAGACGAATATCAGCGTCACGAGCCCATTGATAGAAGCAGCCCTTCAGTGCCTGTTACCTCCCTCCCCCTTTCATTCGTTACCATCATATGTGCGAGTGCCTAATTGGTGACAAATGAAAAAAAGCCGGCTCCAATAGGAACCGGCTCATGGTCAGGTGCGAACACTTTTGTATAATTGGGATTGCTTATTTTACAGCTGCAAGCAAGTTTTTAGCACTTTGCTCAGCACGTTGCTTTGCGGAAGCAAGGATTTCCTCTGCACGATCAGGTGTTGCAGCCATGCCTTCTACTACGACATTCTCGTAATCGGTAATGCCGATAAAGCCCATGATCGTTTGCAAGTAAGAGTCAGTGAAGCGAAGACCTGTTGTTGGTCCTTCGGAGTAAACTCCACCGCGCGCTTCGATATGAACCACTTTCTTGCCTCCGAGCAAGCCTTTTGGACCTTCAGCTGTGTATTTGAATGTACGGCCAGCGATAACCACGTTATCGATATAAGCCTTAAGAAGCGTTGGGAAGCTCAGGTTCCACATTGGTGTAATGAATACCACTACATCTGCTGCAATAAATTGCTCCAAAATTTCGTTCATGCGGCCAAGTGTGCTTGTTTGTTCTGCAGACAACGCTTCACCAGCGGCAGCTTTACCCCAAGCATCCAACACTGTGCCGTCGATCAATGGAATGTTCTCTTCATACAGATTTACGCGCTCGATTTGTACATCCGCATCAGCTTGAAGTGCAGTCAAATAGTGCTCACCAAGACGAAGACCGAAGGACATTTCAGTTGGTTTAGGATTCGAATTAATAACAAGTACTTTTTTCATCATGTTCACCTCATAATTAAATTCGTATAACATTATTGCCTTACATTCAGTTCTGACAAGATAACTCATAGCCTGCGGCAAATTATGATGTTGACTCAAAATTGTCCGCTTATTTAATGTCATTGACTTACTTTATGTAAGTATAATAAATGTTATAACTTACTTTTGTCAAGTAAATGAGTTAAATTTATTTTTAATTTATATTTTGTATGCTTAACAAAGACAACTTGTCGTTCTGCTCTTTCTGACCCACCACCTAAGTGGCAGAAGCAGTTGCTTCGTCACGCCCACTCATCCGAGAAGCTCTCGCTCGAAGGAGAGCAAATGCATAAATGAGCAGCAACAATACCGCAGACAAAGAGGATACGAGGTACGTATTGCTATAAGTTGTGATTGATGCTACTGCACCAAGCAACAACGAACCGAGAGCCACGCCCAAGTCAATTGAATTGTAGAACATACCTGTTGCTGCGGCATGCTGGTCAGCAGGTACACGCTGCACAGCCCATGCCTGAAATGCAGGCTGCAGACTGCCATATCCAAGCCCGTACATAGCAGCGGCAAGACACAGCATCCCTGTCGATGCGCTGTAGGCCAAGACCACCAGCGAAGCTGCCAACATTATTCCTCCTGCAGGGACGACCGCGAGATGTCCCTTGCTGTCATACAACTTGCCAGCGAATGTACGGACAACCAATATAGATATCGCATTACATAAGAAGAATAGGCTCACATTCGCGATCCCTCTTTCCTGACCGAACATGGTTATAAAGGACAGGATACCTCCGTACGTGATGGTGACAAGAAAATTAAGCATACACGGCAGCAATGCCCGCCGATCAATCCAAGAGCCTTGCGGCCGAATGGTTGCTTGACTCGCAGGAGCTTTGGCACTGCGCAATAGGGGCAGCATTGGAAAAATAATAATGATAAGGACAAACGTCGTTCCAATTAAGTACTCATATCCGTAGCTTTGCAGCAGCCACAAACCAATAATCGGAGCTATTGCCATGGATAAGCTATTAGACAAGCCGTAATACCCCATTCCTTCGCCCATGCGTCGAGGAGGAATAATCCGCGTTGCCAATGTCCCTAGGGCTGTGCTCGTAATGCCAAATCCCGCCCCGTAAATCATGCGCACAAGCATGAACAAGGCCAAGGATGGTACAAATGCATAAGCGCCTGTCGACAAGGCATAAATGAGCAAACCGGCAATCAAAATGCTCATCGCTCGGAACCGATCAAAAAATCTTCCCGCAAATAGTCGGGTCACAATAGCCGACAAAGCGAACAAACTGACGACAAAGCTCACAGTCATGTTGTCTGCTTGATAGGCATCCTTCACATACGCTGGCAGCGCGGGCGTTATCATCAACAGATTCAGTGATACGAGAAAGTTCGAGCCAGCTAGCACTACAAATGGCTTCGTCCACAATGGCTGCTTTTCTTCAAGAATCTCATCGTTATTTCTATAGTCCACATTCATGTCTTTCACTTGTTCGCACCGCTTTCCTGACTCGCCGCTGCCAACCGTTCCTTCTCAGCTGCAGCAGAATTATCTTGAATCCGCTGCAGTTGTTGCAGCAGATGCTGCTCCTCGTCGCTTGAGAATCCCGCCATAACTTGAGCGATATATTCCTGCTCAATGGGAATCAACTGATCCACAATAGAGCGCCCGGCAGCAGTTACCGCCAACCGATATGCGCGCCGATCCTGTTCGCAGGTTCTGCGCTCTACCCACCCTTTGCGCAGCAAGTGCTGCACAATCCGTGTCAAGGTTGGCTGATCTTTCCCGCATCGCTCAGCCAATCCCTTTTGATTAATGCCTTCCTCTTCAACAAGACGGAACAGCACTCCCCACTGCTCAATCGTCATATCATAAGGGCGGAATCTCGCCCCTAACTCCGCAGCTACCTTACGGTGTGTCTGACCGAGCATGTAACCTACCCTTCGTTCCAAATGCAGTACCATTTTGTGTGTTACCTCCTAATATTTCACCTGCACAATCAGAAATAGTTGTTGCAACAACTATTAACTTGTCGTAACAACTATTATAACAATAAGCACTCTAATGTAAATAGTTATATATTAGTAAGCAGATTAGATCAAAAAAAGACGGTTCTATATTCTGAACCGTCTTTGGTCTTATATTATGAGGTGTAGGACTGGTCTGACACGCTTTGTACAATGCTTGACGACCCCATACCACCTGTTGATGCATAGCCTTCGGCCTGTTGAGTGAAAGCTGTAATGCTATTCACTTGACCTGTCGGCTGGAAGCTGTTCGGCACTACATTTTG
>NZ_FNAZ01000008.1:106569-305641 GCF_900102125.1 Paenibacillus sp. cl6col | reverse complement strand
ATATCGCGGGGTGGAGCAGTTGGTAGCTCGTCGGGCTCATAACCCGAAGGTCGCAGGTTCAAGTCCTGCCCCCGCAACCAAATATGGAGCTGTGGTGTAGAGGCCTAACATGCCTGCCTGTCACGCAGGAGACCGCGGGTTCGAATCCCGTCAGCTCCGCCATTTATTTTCAAGTGGCTTGAATTTAATAGGATCTCAATGAGGCTTGGTAGCTCAGTCGGTAGAGCAAAGGACTGAAAATCCTTGTGTCGGCGGTTCGATTCCGTCCCAAGCCACCATAGAAATTTCGCCGGTGTAGCTCAGTTGGTAGAGCGGCTGACTTGTAATCAGTAGGTCGAGGGTTCGACTCCTTTCGCCGGCACCATCTTGGAGGATTAGCGAAGTGGCCAAACGCAGCAGACTGTAAATCTGTTCCCGTCCGGGTTCGGTGGTTCGAATCCATCATCCTCCACCATGTAGGGGCATAGTTTAAAGGTAGAACAAAGGTCTCCAAAACCTTTGGTGTGGGTTCAATTCCTGCTGCCCCTGCCAACAATTTCTAATGTAATATGGCGGTCGTGGCGAAGTGGTTAACGCATCGGATTGTGGCTCCGACACTCGAGGGTTCGATTCCCTTCGATCGCCCCATTACCACATTGGGGATTAGCCAAGCGGTAAGGCAACGGACTTTGACTCCGTCACGCATAGGTTCGAATCCTATATCCCCAGCCATTTGCGGACATAGCTCAGTGGTAGAGTATCGCCTTGCCAAGGCGAGGGTCGCGAGTTCGAATCTCGTTGTCCGCTCCAGATGTGGCGCCATAGCCAAGTGGTAAGGCAAAGCTCTGCAAAAGCTTTATTCCCCAGTTCAAATCTGGGTGGCGCCTCCAAACATCTTTTGTGCCCTTAGCTCAGCTGGATAGAGTATTTGACTACGAATCAAAAGGTCGGGAGTTCGAATCTCTCAGGGCACGCCATTAATTTCATAAGCCGGTGTGGCGGAATTGGCAGACGCGCGCGACTCAAAATCGTGAGGGAAACCGTGGAGGTTCGAGTCCTCTCACCGGCACCATATTTATAAACAAGACTTTCAAGCGATTGAAGGTTTTTTGTTATTCTCGGAAATGAAAGAATACGATAAGACGATTACATAGTTGCTTGAGCCAGTTTGACAGCAAATTGAATCATGAGGACAGGAAAAATAAAACGCGAAGTAGTCGAACCTATTAAGTCGAACATAGGATGTCCATAATAGAGGAACGAGCATCAGATGGATGTAGATCATGCTTCACGGTTAGATGTTGCTGGGATAGTGGACAAATAGAGTAGCCTTGCAAAGCGAACGAGTAGAGTTTGCTCTGCAAGGCTGTTTTTATGAATAAGACCTAAGTGTTTCAAGGTTTACTCGGGCTGTTTAGTTGGTTCGTTCGTAGGTAGATCGAGTGCTGGCTTGATCTGCTTGCTATGTTCCGGACCGTTGGTAAATCGCTTAATCATTTTCTCAATATCCAGACCGGATACGTCTTTTAACATTTGTGGAGCAGTCGCCATGAGTTGTGTGACATAGTTGCTTACCCGTGCTGCTCCTTCACCGTTGCCTGTGTCAACGACAGTGAGCTTGTCGATGGACTTGAGTGGCTCTGCGACTTTGCCAGCGAGTTCTGGCATCATCTTAACGACGATATCGAGAACAGCAGCTTCGCCGAACTTCTCGAACGCTTCAGCAAGCTTCTCCTTCGCTTCTGCTTCGGCTAGACCACGCAGGCGGATGACTTCAGCTTCAGCCGTACCACGCGCACGTTCAGCATCGGCAATCGCCAGACCTTCTAAGCGTTTCTGTTCAGCGAGGGCCTTGGCCTCGGCTTCGATACGATACTGCAGGGCATCCGCTTCCAGTACTTTGCGTGACTTCTCAGCTTCGGCAGATTGAACAACGGCATAGCGATCCGCATCGGCCTTCTTTTTCACTTCTGCATCATACTGTTTCTCACGACGGAGAATTTCTTTGGCTTCCAGATCAATCTCACGTTCTTTGCGAACAATTTCGACACGCATTTGTTCCTCAACAACGCTTTGCTTGGAACGTGCTTCTTGAATGAAGTATGCTTGGTCTGCTTCCGCACGAGCAAGATCTTGGTCTTTTTTGAAAGCAGCAACCTTTAATTCTTTTTCTTTGGAAGCTTCAGCAATGTTCGTATCTCTGAGCAACTCGGCTTTCATTCCTGCTTCTTCCGCTTTGGCCTTTTGGATACGGGCATCACGAACAGCTTCTGCCTCAGCAATGTCTGCATCACGTTTAACGGCTGCGATACGTGGTTTGCCGAGTGCATCTAAGTATCCGTGCTTATCTCGCACGTCTTTAATCGTAAAGGATACAATTTGCAGACCCATCTTTTTTAAATCTTTAGCGGCAACTCCCTGTACTTCCTGAGCAAATCGATCACGGTTGCGATATACTTCCTCGACGGTCATGGAACCAAGGATCGCGCGTAGATGACCTTCGAGAACTTCTTGAGCCTCACTCTTCAGCGCTTCGGTGGGCTTGCCAAGGAATTGCTCTGCAGCGGTTGCAATATCTTCAACAGTACCGCCTACCTTAATGATCGCTACAGCGTCAGTCATGACGGGTACACCTTGTTCGGTATACACTTCTGGTGTGGTTACATCAAGCTTGTGTGAGAGTAGGGATAGAAATTGTGATTGCTGAAAGATTGGCAGGATGAATGCACCACCGCCGCGAACAATTTTCATTTTACGTCCGGATTCGTCAGTGGATACGTTCTTGCGTCCCAGATAAGAACCGGTGACGATCATTGTTTCGTCTGGGCTGACGGTCTTGTAGCGTGCCCAGAATGCAAGGCCAAGTACGAGTATGACGCCAATAACGATTAATGGGATGATCAATGCTTCACTAAACTCCATAAGATACAGCTCCCTCTATATATATTTGTATAGGCAATGCCTGAATACACATGAATCCATAAATCGAATCGAAGTGAGAATGTAGGATATAAGTCCAGGAACAGAAGAGCAATGATGTTAATGGGTTGGACGGAGTGTTTCCTCGTTGAGCGGGGATACATACAGCGTATCTCCCTTTACTTCAACAACGACGATGGTCGTTCCGGAAGGAATGGCTTCTTTGTCGAAGGAGGCTGCAATTTGATTCGTTACTCCAGCTCCGATTCGAACAATGACCTCACCATAGCCAGCAGCCGGAATCGGAACATTGACCTCCCCAACCTTACCTGCAAGTTCTGTAATGGAGAATCCAATGGAGTTCTCACTATTCTCCATAGGCCTTACATATAGAAAATAGACACCAATGGATACTACAAGTGCACCAGCAAGAGCGGTGAGGAGAATGGTTGTAGAAGCCCAAACTGTATAACGGCTAAGCAGGACTCCGACTGCGCCAAATGCGGTTAAGCCGCTTACGAGTATGGTTGGCTGAAGCACCGCAAGGTGACTGTCGCCAACTAAACCATCGAATACATGGCTGAGCACCTCTCCAATCAGAAGTGAGACGATGGCGTACAAAACGCCGAATATCAGCAATCCCCAATATAATGTGTGCATGACGATGCGCTCCTTTCTCATCGCTTGAAGGATGTGACGCCTGCAGCGAATGGGCAGTTATGGAAATATATACGTAATTGGCGAAACTTTGTTTCAACTTCGACTTCAGACCAGTCTAGTATAGGCTCGATCAAAGGTCGGTCAGGTCCCCCGACTTGAGTCTAGGATCAAAAACCGTCCCCGGCCTGTTTTGGGCAAATGCATTTCCACCTAAAATAAAGACATAAGCAAGACACGACGAAAGGTGGTGACGAACCGAATGCAAACGAACAAAGGTAACACATTCGCTTTTGTACTGATCGCTCTGGGAGGAATCATATTACTTAGCAAGTTCGGGATTCATCTGGGCAGCTGGTTTGGCTACTTGTTCCCTCTCATTCTGATTGCGCTTGGCTACTATGGAGTGAAGGCAGGGAATTCATTCTTCGGATGGATTTTCATCATTATCGGAGCGATATCGTTGATTGGCAAGTTGTCCTGGATCATCGGTATCATCGTTGCCGTAGGATTGATTGGTTTCGGGATATCGATGTTGGGAGGCAAGCGCAACAAGAGCCATCCGTTTTAACAAAGGTGATTATTAATAATTGCAAATAGTCGGTTCAAGGAGGGTAAGGCTGAATGAGTGGTATTTTGAAAAGGGTTCGCGACATTACGATGGCAACATTGAATGAACGTTTGGATAAGGTTGAAGATCCTGTCCGCTTGATTGACCAGTTCCTGATGCGTACACGCCATGATATTAATGAGGCAGACCGCCTCTATCAACAATATGTCATGCATGCGAATCAAATGAGAAATCAAATGAATCAAGCACAAGAATTATGTTCTCGCAGAGAGCAGCAAGCGATGCTGGCCTTAAAGGCGGGGGAGGAATTCGCAGCCAAGATTGCATTGCAAGAGAAGCTGATGCATGAGGATAAGGTGCAGCAGTATTCAGAATTGTACGAAAAGAGCAAGGATGCGATTCTTGAGCTGGAAGAGCAATTGAATATGCTCAAGAGCGAATATCAAGCTGTATACGACAAGCGCCAGTATTACATCGCTAGAATGCAGACCGTTCGCTTGCAGCAGCAAATGAACGAGCGCTTCGGACAATACGGTGTGGGGCAAGTGGACAGCATGTTCCGCAGACTCGAGGATCGAGTGTCCGGGATGGAATGGGAAACGCAAGGCATTCAAGATGTACGCCGCATGAGCGGCCAAACGATGGGCAACATCAACCCGGAACGGGATATGGCTTTGAAGCGCGAAATGGAGCGCCTGAAACAAAAATTAGATTCAGCAAAGGAGTGAAGTAAGCCATGAACAGAAAGTTGTACCGTTCGACACGGGATCGTAAAGTATGCGGTCTCCTCGGCGGCTTAGGTGAATGGCTTGGATTCGATGTCACTCTGCTGCGTGTCCTGTTTGTAATCGGAGTATTCTTCTCGGCGTTCACACTTATCGCCGTATACTTTGTAGTATCACTAGTAGTACCTAAGGAGCCGTACCAGCCATTTGGACCTACCGGTTATGGTGCAGGCCCATACGGAGGCGGCTATCAAGGCCAACAAGGTTACCAAGGCGGCTACTCCAATGATCCGAACTATTACAACGGACCACGAGCTGCAGGGCCGACGAATCCATACGGCTCCTCCACATATGGAGGAGTGAAGCAAACCAACAGTTATGATGCCAATTATGCATCTTCTAATGATTCTTCCATCGATTCGATGATGATGGATATTGAGAAAAAAGCATTGAAAAAAGAAATCGAAGAACTTCGCCAAAAAGTAGCGAAGTACGAGAGAGGGGACAAATAAGATGGGTGTATTCAAACGTATTAAAGATATGACTAAGGCTTCTGTACATGAGTTGTTGGATAAAGTAGAAGATCCAGTGGTAATGTTGAATCAATATCTGCGCGACATGGAGGAAGAAATCCATGATGCGGAAGTAACAGTTGCCAAGCAAATGGCAAGTGAGCGCCAAATCAAGCATCGTTATGATGAAGCTATTCGCTTTACAGCTGACCGTGAAGCACAGGCAGAACGCGCATTGAAGTCAGGCCAAGAGGAAATGGCACGCAAGTTCCTGGAAGAAAAACTGTACTATGATCAAAAAGTTGCTGAATACAGCGACTTGCATGCCCAAGCACAGGGCCATGCGGAAGAGTTAATGCATCAGCTGCGCTCGATGAAGGATGAATTCTACAAGCTGCGCAACAAACGCAATGAATTGGCTGCACGTGCACAAATGGCGAAGGCACGCAAGCAGATGTCTTCTATTACAAGCAACCATTCCATCGAATCAGGTTCTGCAACTCGCGGATTCCATCGCATGGAAGAGAAGATTATGCAATTGGAAGCAGAAGCTGAAGTCATGCGTGTCCCTTACGGCGGATATGCAGGCACTTCATCCAATTACCAGCCGCCAGTAGATGTAGAGAAGGAAATGAAGGTAAACGAGCAATTGGCAGCATTGAAGCAAAAATTGGGTCAAACGGAGCAATAAATCCTTGGGGGATGTCCAAGGTTGTGATATGCTAACATAGGTAGCTTACGGCGATGCGCTAGCATCGCCGTAAGTGCTATCCGCGAATATTTGTGACAGGAGGTGCGACATGAATAAAAACAACCGTTTGCTTGCATATATTCTTATCGTCTTCGGGTTGCTCATTTTAATTGGCAAGTGGCTTAGTTTCGTAACGTTTGTCGCACTTGTAATGCTGTATTTGGGCATACGCAAAGTTCGTGCTGCAGAATTGCGTGTAGGGTACACCTTGCTAGGTATCGGCGGAACACTGTTACTTTTGGAACATTTAATGTTATTCGTCGGAATCATCTTGATTTCGTTAGGGATATTCTATTCGCGTGCTCGCAAAGACCAGAAACATGATCATGTCGAAAAGCGCCAGAATATTACGTCCAGCCTGAAGTGGGATCGAGTTCCGTATATTTTGCATAGCCAGAGCATGTGGCATTTCATTGGGGAAAGTGATATTGATTTGTCCTTAGCGATATTGGAAGAACCGGAAACCACCCTCATCTTTCAAGGTGTATTAGGTGACATGGACATTATGATTCCAGATGACATTGGTGTATATATCGAAGCTACGGTCATATTTGGACAAATTGATGTGGGACGCGACAAAGAAACCGGATTTTTGAACAAGTGGACGTGGCGATCGCCGAATTACGAGTTTACGGAGCAAAAGGTGAAACTCCATATTTCTTACCTCGTAGGAGATATTGATGTCAGGTTGCACATGTAGGACTGTTAGCGGAGAAAGGAGATGCAGAGGCCGGTATGGAACCGAAAAAGCATGTGAATATGGTAGTACGATTAATGGGCGAGACGCTTCTCCTTTCTATCATACTATTCTTTGTCATCATTTATTTGATGCAATCATATGGTTATGTGCAGCCATTTGAGACTTGGATCGACGGAGTGAAGGCGACATTATCGGTGTTGTTTGTCGTTGCAATCATTACGTCGATATTTGCGTTTTACCAAGGTTATCGAATGAAGCGTCGGGTGGAATTGCTGCGCGAATCGATGCTGCTCTTGGAGAAGGGGAATCTATCGCGGCCGATGCCGGATCTCGGCGATGACGAGATCGGCCAGCTAGCTGAACAATTGGAGCGAGTAAGCAAGCGTTGGGAAGAACAAGTGACTTCGATGCAGCGCTTGTCCACGAATAATGCGCAATTGGCAGAGCAGGCTCGGATATCTGCGATTATAGAAGAGCGGCAACGCTTGGCGCGGGAGTTGCATGATGCGGTAAGCCAGCAGTTATTTGCAATATCAATGACAGCTACCGCTGTACGGAGAACACTGGATGTTGATTTTGATCGAGCGGTGCGGCAGGTGGAGCTGATTGAAGAAATGGCTTCCGTTGCCCAGTCTGAGATGCGAGCGCTGCTGCTTCATTTGCGGCCTGTACATTTGGAGGGAAAAGGCTTGACACAAGGTTTGGCGGAGCTGATCCGCGAGCTTCAGTCCAAAATTCCAATTGAAATCCATTGTGAGATGGATGATCATATTGGATTAGTGAAGGGCGTAGAGAATCATCTGTTCCGGATTGTTCAGGAGGCGTTGTCGAATACACTGCGGCACTCGAAGGCATCACGGATGGAGATCAAACTGCAAAATCGAGGGGATTTCGTTCGTTTACTCCTTCGTGATAATGGGATAGGATTTGATTGGGACGATAAGAAGCAAGCAAGCTATGGCCTTCGTACGATGCAAGAGCGGGTAAATGAAGTGGGTGGCTCCATTCAGTTCATTACCGCACCTGACAAAGGAACCCGGATCGAAATTCGAGTGCCTGTCATGAGAGAAGAGCCTGGTCTGAAGGAGGAAGAGTTGAACGATGGAGATGGAAACATCGATGATGGACAATCCTATTAAAGTATTGTTGGTAGATGACCATGAAATGGTTCGCATCGGCCTTGCTGCAGTACTGAATACAGAAGAAGGCATTGAGGTCGTAGGGGAAGCGAGCAACGGGATGGACGGAATACGTCTTGCCCAAGAGTATAAGCCTGATGTTGTGCTTATGGATCTTGTGATGGATGGTATGGATGGTATAGAGACAACCCGCAAGCTGCTGCAGTTGTATCCTGACTGCAAAGTGATCGTACTTACAAGTTATTTGGATGATGAAAAGATGTATCCTGTCATTGAAGCTGGAGCATTCAGTTATTTGCTGAAGACGTCCCGGGCTACAGAGATTGCTGAAGCCATCCGGGCGGCTGCAAGAGGCCAATCTGTGCTGGAGTCCCAGGTAGCCTCCAAGATGATGAATCGATTCCGCCAGCCAGCACAGCCAACTGCGGCGCATGAACAATTGACAGAGCGTGAGATGGACGTACTTCGTTTATTAGCGCAGGGGAAATCCAATCAGGATATCGCGGATGATCTGTTTATTGGGATTAAGACGGTTAAATTCCATGTTACGAATATATTGGCGAAGCTTGGTGTGGAGGATCGCACGCAGGCAGCGATTTACGCTTATAAGAACGGATTGGCTGAATAGCCGAGAACCCGAGCGCTTTCCTAGGAGAGTGTTCGGGTTTTTTTCGAATGAACTGAGAAGAGGATGCAGGAATTCTAGATAAAAAGCAGAAAAAATAAGGAAACCAGACCCAAATCAAGAGCGAGGCGTCCACCAGGGAAGAAGGGACTGGCTCTATATGGATCGAATGCGCTTGTATATACTTGATTTGAAGTGTCAGCAACTTGAAGCGATCTGTTTTTCTTTTTCCCTCTGTGCTTCTTAACTGGGGAAGGTTCGACGGATGCAGCAGAAGCGTACGAGGTAGTAACAATATCGCCGTTCAATATCACTTTCCCCCCCTCACAAGAGGTAAGCCGTCCTATATATTGATCTCCATTCTGCATCACAACACAGACCGGGCGGCCACACAGCAATCGAATGAATGTCTCGTCTATCGGAACGGGAACCACGGTTGGTTAGCCTCCATTCTTGGTTGAATGTATATGTCAGTAGTCTATTCCATGAACGAATGCTAGGTATGGTCATACACCTAGAATCAGCCCGCCTAATTCTAAGAGGTGCTACACTTCGATAAGGTAAGGTGATGGAAGGATGCATGCAGTACGCCGTTCTGCCGTTGCGGCAGTAGGATTGGTGTTGTTAGCATTATGCGGTGCCATTGCACTCATCGGAAGCAATGATCGATGGCAGTTGGCTGGGAGTCGGGAATCGGTCGAGAAGCTTGATCTTGTGAAGCGGGTGAACATGCTGTGGGTGCTTGCTGAATTGGTCGGATCCGGGAAATTCCAGACTACGGTGCTCATTCAAGGGAATTATGCAGCTAATGGCAGCAAGGAGAAGAACCTCGAACAGTGGCAGAAGGATGCAGGAATCACTGCACACCTGATACGCAAGGAAGAACAAGGCAAGGAGGCGTATCGCGGAATTTATATATCGGATTCGATAGAGGCAGCGATTCTGTGGTTTCAAGAAGAGAATGGGCGCGTATACTATACGATATCCATACAGGGTTCAGCCAGAACCGGTATGACTCAGTCAGCTGCAGAAGGAGAACAACTGATGAAGAAGCTGTCATCTCATTACGGGGCAGAATGGACGGCGACCGTTCAGACAGTAGCGAGCCAATCGCTGAAGGACAGCTTCGAGAGGGCTGAGCGATCGTTGCGGGAATGGGGACAAGCAGAACCGCTTGACCGCTATGAGGATGAGCGTACGATCAGTGTATCTTATCAGACGGACTATATGGGTTCAGGGGTGCAAATGAAGCATGGAAATGCAAATTTGCAGCTTGCTGTTCATGAAAACAGGGACAAGGGAGAAACTCGCATATCTTTCGGTACACCGCTGATTGCCGGTGAATATTAATGAGAATGGATTGAGAATTGCAGCTAGACAAGGCAATGAGAATTATATTTGACGTCAAGGAAAGAATGGAATCTATACGGTAAGTATGCTAAAATGGCATCACATCCGAAATAGGAACTATATCAGATCTATAAACGAGTGTAAGGATGATGGAGAGAGATGACTGTGATGCAAAATCATGAATCCCAATTGGCAGAAGGCGCCGTATTCTATATATTCGGTGCTACTGGCGACTTAGCTCGCCGCAAATTGTTCCCGGCTATATATAGTCTGTATCGCGAAGGCAAGCTAGGAGAACGCTTCGCAGTTATCGGACTAGCCCGCCGTGCTCGTACGCATGAAGAATTCCGTCAGGATGTGCGTGCGTCTATCGACGAATTTTGCCGTTACCCGGTTCAGAATGATGAGGAATGGAACCGGTTTGCTAAGCATTTTGAGTACAAACCGTTAGATATTAACAATGTAGATGGCTTCCGCGAACTGCGTGAGCAGTCCGAGCATATCGAACGCGAGTACGATATTCCAGGAAATCGTCTGTTCTATTTGGCACTGGCTCCAGAATTGTTCGGCAGTGTATCGCACAATCTTCGTGATGGCGGAATGCTGGAGAGCAAGGGCTGGCACCGCCTCGTAATCGAGAAGCCGTTCGGTTACGATCTACCGTCAGCAGAGAAGCTGAACGAAGAAATTCGTCAAGTATTCAAAGAAGAAGAAGTGTACCGTATCGACCATTACTTGGGCAAAGAAATGGTACAGAACATTGAAGTTCTTCGATTTGCGAATGCATTCTTCGAGCCGCTCTGGAACAACAAGCATATTGCGAATATTCAAATTTCCCTATCTGAGACAGTTGGGGTTGAAGAGCGTGGAGGCTATTACGATCATGCAGGTGCATTGCGCGATATGGCGCAGAACCATATGCTGCAAATGCTCACGATGATTGCAATGGAGCCGCCAAGCCGCCTGCATCCGGAAGATATCCGCGATGAGAAGGTGAAGGTGCTTCGTTCCTTGCGCCAATACCCAGAGCAAGAGGATGTTCACCGCAATGTCGTGCGTGGACAATATTCCGCAGGCTCGATGAATGGCAAGGAGCTTCCTGGCTATCGTGAGGAAGATAAGGTGAATCCTGCATCTGTTACGGAGACATATTTTGCAGCACGTGTATTCGTTGACAACTTCCGCTGGGCGGGAGTACCGTTCTACATTCGGACAGGCAAGCGTCTGCCAGTGAAGACGACAGAAGTTGTAGTTGAATTCAAGAACATGCCTACGAATGTATACCTCGGACAGAAGCATAAGCTGGAGCCGAACTTGCTCGTTATCCGCGTAAATCCGATGGAAGGCATCTATGTGAAGCTTAATGGTAAGAAGCCTGGAGCGGAAGGCGGCATTCAACCGCTTGCGATGGACTTCTGCCAAAGCTGCATGGTCGGCATCAATACGCCAGAAGCGTATGAGCGTCTGATCTTCGATGCTGCTCGCGGCGATTCCACGTACTTCACGCGTTGGGACGAGGTGGCTACTGCATGGTCATTCGTTGATAATATCGCGAAGGCATGGAAGAAATCTAACGAAGATCTGTTTGCTTATCCAGCAGGCTCTTGGGGCCCTGAGCAAGCAGACAAGCTTCTGCAAGAGGATGGATTCCACTGGTGGCCTGTTAATGGACAGGAAGAAAGTGAAGTTGTCTGGACGAAGTAATTCGTTTCCCATAGATTGATAATCAGCTGTGCCCTCTACAGGGGCACAGCTTTTTTGGTTCAAGGTTGAAGGCAGTTTATAGTGAATGGCTGCTTCGCCTTTTCATGTGTCGATCTCGTGACTGTGAAAACAGGATGATTTTAATCCCTATCAAAAAGCTCGGAAAAACTATTGTCTTCTGAAAAAAATATAGTTATACTAGATTCCATAGTCTTGTTAACCATCTATCGGGAGGAATCAACATGAAACGCAACAAATTATGGATTATCGGGCTGCTCACACTTATCGTCCTTGTGGTGAGTGCGTGCGGTAACAATTCTACTCCTGCGAAGGATTCAACGTCTTCTACGGCGGAAGGGACAGGCCAACCGAAGGATGGAGGCAATATTATTATTGCAGTACAAGAGGATCCTCGTGTATTGAACCCATTGTATTCGAATGACCGTGTTACGTTGACGATAAATCAAACCTTGTATGCACCGTTGTATACGGTGGAAGACGGAGGCAAGAAGAAATTCGTACTTGCGGAGAGCATTACTCCATCGAAGGATTTCTTGACTTACACGCTGAAGCTTCGCAAAGGATTGACATGGCATGACGGCAAGCCGCTTACAGCAGATGATGTTGTATTCACAATCAACAGCATCTTGGATGAGAAGCAGCACAGCACGGATCGTGAATCCTACATTTTCAACGGCAAGCCGTTGCAGGCGAAGAAAGTGGATGACGTAACTGTCGATTTGGTTCTTCCACAGCCATCTGCTTCCTTTGAAGGAATCTTTGCTTCGTTCAAGCCGATTCCGAAGCATATCTTCGAAGGCGAAGCTGATATTGAGAAGAGCACGAAGAATGCAGCTCCAATTGGTTCTGGTGCTTATAAGTTCAAAGAATATCGCCCAGGCGAATATGTAACATTGGAGCGCTTCGATAATTATTTTGCAGGCAAGGGTCATCTGGACCAAGTCATCTACCGCATTGCAAAAGATCCGAATGCAGCGAACTTAGCATTGCAGAATGGTGAATTGAATATGCGCAAGGTTGAACCAGCGGATTACAACAAGTTGAATACAAGCGGCAAGCTGAACATGGTTGTATACCCTGAAGGCCGCTTGAACTATCTGGTGTTCAATATGAACATCGATGCGATGAAGAAGAAGGAAGTCCGTCAAGCGATTTCCTATGCAATTAACAAGCAAGAACTGATTCCGCTAGCTTATGGCTCTGCAGAATTTGCAGACCCAGCGGCGTCCATCTTTACACCGGATACAACGTATTACACAGCGGATGTTGAGAAGTATGACTACAATGCGGAGAAAGCCAAAGAATTGCTTAAGCAGGCTGGCGTAAGCAACTTGAAGCTGAAGCTTGCGTACTCGAATGCAAGCAAGATTCAAACAAGCCAAGCACTCTACATTCAACAAAAGCTGAAAGAAGTAGGTATTGAAGTGGAATTGCTGCCGCTTGAATCCGGCACGTTCTCCAATATGTCGCTTGATCCGAACAACACGAAATTCGATTTGTCCTTCAATGGTTATGTAATGGGAACTGAACCGGATTCGTACAAATCGCTCTACTTGAGCAATCAACTGTACAACTACGGCCATTACAACAATCCTGAACTCGATAAACTGTGGGAACAAGCTGCAGTAGAGATGGACAGCACGAAGCGTGGCGAACTGTACAAGCAAATTCAACAAACGATTGCCAGCGAGGCGGTTGTATATCCGATTGCAAACGACAAAGCGATCATCGCGGTAGACAAACGTTATGGCGGTCTTGATGAAGCGGTTGCGAAGCCGGTCTTCATGTTCGAAGATTTGTCCAAACTTTATCTGAACTAAGCACGATAATTTGATATCGAACATAAACATCCAGAATACAGGCGCCAGCAAGGGCTGGCGTCTGCACGGAGGGAATTGAATTGCAGAAATACATCTTGCGACGCGTTCTGCAAGCCATTCCACTGCTCTGGTTTATTTCAATCGTATCATTCGCGCTCATTAAACTAGCACCGGGAGACCCGGTGCTTTCGTTCGTCACACCGAACATGAACGCGGAGGATGTAGAGCGAATCCGTCATGACCTTGGATTGACGGAACCGATTATTGTGCAGTATTGGAACTGGCTTAAAAATGTATTTTCAGGAGATTTAGGTTATTCACTGATGAGCCATCGGCCGGTGACGGAGCTCATTTTAGAACGGCTGCCTGCGACGATTGGCCTTATGGGATCCGCTATGTTGATCTCACTTCTCATTTCGGTACCACTTAGCATGTACGCTGCGTCACGTAAAAATCGTCTTAGTGACCGCGGCCTTAGCCTGCTGTCTTATATCGGAATCTCGATCCCGAGCTTCTGGTTTGGCATTATGCTGATTTATATTTTTGCGTTGAAATTAAACTTGCTCCCAAGTATGGGGATGCGAACAATCGGGGTAGATTCCGCACTTGATATTTTGAAGCACGGAATTCTGCCTTGTACGGTACTGACTTTCATGAATGTATCGGTCTATATGCGTTACATTCGTTCGCATACGATAAGTCAGCTGGAAGAGGACTACGTTCAAATTCAGTACGCTTACGGAGCTACTCGCGGCACGGTATTGCGTCGTCATGTGCTGAAAAATGTTCTGCTGCCTGTCATTACAATTCTCGGTATGTCCTTCCCTGAGCTGATTGCCGGAGCATTCATTACGGAATCGGTATTCTCATGGCCAGGGATGGGGGCACTCGGGATTAGTTCGGTATTTCAGCTGGATTACCCTGTCATCATGGGCATTACGATGATCTCTTCCGTTATGCTGGTTGTCGGGAACTTGGTTGCTGACCTGCTGTACGGCGTAGTAGATCCACGAATTAAGACAACGGGGTGAGTCAGATGAACCGAATGATATGGCGAAATATCGCTACACAATTGAAAGAACAGAAGCTGGCTCTGGTAGCATTGATTCTACTCGCGGTTCTCATTATCGCTTCCACCTTGGCATTTTTGAGCCCGCATGATCCCGACAAGATGGTCGTGACGGAGACACTTCAGTCCCCAAGCGCATCTCATTGGTTCGGTACAGATGATCAAGGGCGCGATGTGTTCGCACGGGCATTGTATGGCGGACGTATTTCACTTAGTGTCGGATTTTTGTCGATGTTTATCGCAGTGCTGGTAGGAACAGCTGTAGGTACAATTAGTGGTTTTTTTGGCGGCTGGATTGATAATACGTTGATGCGTATCGTTGATATTTTAATGTCGATACCATCCTTCTTCTTAATGCTTATACTGAATGCTTACTTGAAGCCAGGGATTACCACGATCGTGCTGATCATCGGCCTGCTTAGCTGGATGAACATATCCCGAATTGTGCGTGCGGAGACATTGTCCGTCAAGGAGCGGGAATATGTCCTGTATGCGCGAGTATCAGGCCAGAGCACGTTCGGCATCATTTGGAAGCATATCATTCCGAATATTATGCCTACGATTATTGTTACGGCGACGATCAATATTGCAGGGGCAATTATGATGGAGTCGTCACTAAGCTTCCTTGGACTCGGGGTACAGCCGCCGAATGCGTCATGGGGAAGTATGTTGAACAGCGCACAAGGATATATCGGGGAGGCGCCTTATATGGCTTTGTTCCCTGGATTGCTTATCTTGATTACAGTGCTGTCGTTCAACTTCCTAGGCGATGTGCTGCGTGTTGCCTTTGAACCAAAAGCGAATCAACGTTAGTCCATTATAAGCTGGGTTAGGTTCTAGGATGCAGTGTGTGCACTGTAGAGAGCAGATAGTTGGATCGTCTAACGACAGATGCAGGGCTAACGATACTATACAACGGAGTGAGACTTATGAATGAACTGCTATCCGTTCAACAACTGAGAACTTCGTTCCACACACGCGACGGAGAAGTGCAGTCTGTCCGGGGCGTCAGCTTCGATGTTCATGAAGGCGAAGTCATCGGCATCGTCGGTGAATCGGGCAGCGGCAAGAGCGTGACAGCGAAGTCTCTCATTGGATTAATACAACATCCGGGACAGATTAAGAGCGGTCAAGTGCTGTTCCACGGAGATAACCTATTAGATATGTCAGAAAAGGAATTGCGGCGCATTCGGGGTAATCGGATTGCAATGATTTTCCAAGATCCGATGACGTCGCTAAATCCGGTAGTTAAGGTAGGCGCACAGATCGTAGAGGTATTGCAGCGTCATCAGAAGCTGTCGAAGACGGAAGCACGAAAGCGGGCAATCGAACTGCTGCGTCAGGTTGGTATTCCTTCGCCCGAGCAGCGCATCGATCAGTACCCACATGAATTCAGCGGTGGGATGCGTCAGCGGGCCATGATCGCAATGGCGCTCTCCTGCCAGCCCGAGCTGCTTATTGCAGATGAGCCGACCACTGCGCTCGACGTCACGATTCAGGCACAGATTCTGGGATTGATGAAGGAGCTCCGGGATACGACGCGCACCGCCATTCTACTCATTACGCATGACTTGGGTGTTGTAGCGCAAGTGTGTACGAGGGTTATCGTCATGTATGGCGGGTTGATTATGGAAGAGGGCACGGTTGAGGATATCTTCGAGCGTCCTCGTCACCCATACACGAAGGGATTGCTTCGCTCGATTCCGAAAGTATCGACAGGAACACGCGAGCGTCTCGCTACGATTGAGGGAACGCCGCCGAACCTGCTACATCCGCCGGAAGGCTGCCCATTTATGGAGCGCTGCCCTTCTGCGATGGACAAGTGCAGACAAATGCCTCCGGTCGTTACGACCGATCCAGGTCATCGTTCGCTATGCTGGCTTGTGCATGAAGAAGAAGAGCAGCGACTGGAACGATTGGAGAGGGGGCTGTCAAATGAGTAACCAAAAAGAAATTTTGCTGGACGTGCGTGGACTAAAAAAGTACTTCCCAGCCTCCAAATCACTGCTCGGCCGTCCACAGAAAGTATTGAAAGCAGTAGATGATGTCAGTTTCCATATTCATAAAGGGGAGACGTTCGGACTTGTCGGAGAATCAGGCTGTGGGAAGTCAACGACAGGACGTTCGATTGTAAGACTATATGATGTAACGGATGGCGAAGTGCTGTTCGACGGTCAAAACATCGCGACAATGAACGAGAAGCAGCTGAAGCCGTTCCGCAAGCGAATGCAGACGATATTCCAGGATCCCTATTCTTCCTTGAATCCTGGCATGAACGTGACTCAACTCATTAGTGAACCGATGGCGATCCATGGCGTCGTGAACCGGAAGGATCAGCGTAATATGGTATTGTCTCTGCTGGAGAAGGTAGGACTGAAGCCAGAGCATGCAGAGCGTTATCCGCATGAGTTCAGCGGCGGTCAGCGTCAACGGATCAGTATTGCGCGCGCACTGTCGGTACGGCCTGAGTTCATCTTGTGCGATGAGCCAATCTCGGCGCTGGACGTATCCGTACAAGCCCAAGTGGTGAATATGCTGGAGGACTTGCAGGAAGAGTATGGGTTGACTTATCTGTTCATCGCGCATGACCTATCCATGGTAAGACATATATCGGATCGGATCGGCGTAATGTACTTGGGCAAGCTGGTCGAGGTCGCTCCTAGCGATGAGTTGTACAACCATCCTGCACACCCCTATACGCAGGCGCTTCTCTCCGCAATCCCTGTACCGGATCCGAAGCAGGCTGGTTCAGCGATCTCGATGCTTCAGGGAGATTTGCCAAGTCCGCTCGCAGACATGCAAGGGTGCAAGTTCGCATCGCGTTGTCCATTTGCCACGGAACGCTGCCGTCAGGAGGAGCCGAAGTGGCGGGAAATCTCGCCTGGGCATTATGCGGCTTGCCATTTGAATGATGGTCAAGTGTAAGTGGTGCAATTATATTAAGCTCGTATAGCAATTACGAGAGGTGATGGGTTTCCTATAGCTAGTATGATATAATGCTAGATATTTGTTAATCTATGCCAATGCACAATTGTGAGGAGAGTGGAATAGATGTCTACAGAGACTCGGGTATCGCAAAGTACCGCGATTATGATAGAACGCGCTCGTCGTAAGGGCATTACCGAAGAGCAGCTGTTGCATGCAGCACGCACAGGAGATGTTAGCGAACTCATTACGATTAATGAAGAGTGGTATACGTATGATGACTTCGTATCCTATGCGAACGAACATGATGAGCCGCTTGCTCAAGCAATTGCAGAGGGATATCGGATGACATTTAACACGAATAATGGTATGTCGATATGGCTGCAAGAGCGCTTCGATGTGCAAGAGGGAGAGCATTATACCAAGGAAATGGGTCGTATTTCAGGACTGAAGCTGAGTGCAGCTGATGTCGAAGTAATTCGCTCCTCATTGGCCTTGAACTGGACATTAGTTGAAGGGTCGGCTGCGGATGGAGCGGGTACGGTAACACTGGTTGTCCGTGCTCTGCTTGAGCAATCATAAGTAGTTAATAATACGTATTATGATATAATCGAATCGTCCATTCTCTCGATGAGAGGATGGGCGGTTTTTTAGTTGTAAAGTGAATGAGTTCCTAATATAGGGGATAGCTGTTAGGATAGCAGGGATGCAGTAACGAGGGATTAGAGATATTTCATATTCTTTGAAGGTTGTTCTCGTTACCCATTTATAGGTTTACTTATTTTGTGTTACAATAGGACTTACGTGATTTTGTGATGAGAGGGCTAACGATATGAGTAAATTATCCGAACAATTAGCGCAAGAGGTAGAGAAGCGTCGTACCTTTGCGATTATTTCTCACCCAGACGCCGGTAAGACGACATTGACAGAAAAGCTGCTCCTGTTCGGTGGCGCCATCCGTCTCGCAGGTACGGTCAAGGCTCGTAAAGCGAGCAAGCATGCAACAAGTGACTGGATGGAAATCGAGAAGCAGCGTGGTATCTCGGTTACGTCATCGGTAATGCAATTTGATTATAATGGGCATCGGGTTAATATCTTGGATACACCAGGTCATCAAGACTTCAGTGAAGATACGTATCGCACATTGACAGCTGCGGATGCTGCTGTCATGTTGATCGACGTTGCGAAGGGTGTCGAGGCACAGACCATTAAGCTGTTCCAAGTATGTGCGAAGCGTGGTATTCCGATCTTTACGTTCATCAACAAGCTCGACCGTGAAGGTCGCAGTCCGTTTGAGCTGATGGAAGAGATCGAGCAGGTGCTAGGTATTCGTTCTGTGCCTATGAACTGGCCGATTGGTATGGGACGCGGTCTATGCGGCGTATATGATCGCATGAAGAACCAAGTCGAGCTGTTCCAGGATGATAACACGAAGATTAGTGTGAAGAAGGTTGAGGATTACAACGATCCGGCCATTCGCCAAATTGCAGGGGACTATTTGCATGATCAATTGTGTGAAGAGTTGGAATTGTTAGACGTAGCGGGAGACGAGTTCGATTATGAGAAGGTAAAGCGCGGCGAATTGACACCCGTCTTCTTCGGAAGTGCGGTCAACAATTTCGGCGTGCAGACATTCTTGGATAACTTTCTTCAGCTTGCTCCGAAGCCAGCTCAGCGCCAATCGACGGAAGGACCGATTGAGCCAACGAACGAGAAGTTTACGGGCTATATTTTCAAAATTCAAGCAAATATGAACCCTGCCCATCGGGATCGCATTGCCTTCTTGCGCATTTGCTCCGGCAAATTCGAGCGCGGGATGTCCGTTAAGCATGTACGGGCAGGCAAGGAGATTAAGCTTGCGCAGCCACAGCAATTCCTTGCCCAGGATCGGGATATCGTGCAGGAGGCATTCCCAGGCGATATTATCGGTCTGTTCGACCCAGGCATTTTCCGGATTGGAGACAGCTTGAGTCAAGGTGGGGAAGTGGTGTTCGATGAACTGCCAACCTTCTCTCCTGAGATTTTCGCCCGGGTGACGGTTAAGAATGCATTGAAGCATAAGCAGTATCAAAAAGGCGTCGATCAGTTGACTGAGGAAGGTACAATTCAAGTATTCCATTCCGCAGGCGTGTTTGATGAGACGATATTGGGTGTAGTAGGTCAGCTCCAATTCGAGGTATTCGAATATCGGATGAAGGCGGAGTACGGCGTTGATGTGATGATGCAGCGTCTAACGTACCAGTTCGCAAGATGGGTAACAGGCAATCCGAAGGATATTGATCCAACGAAGTTCCGTATCAATTCACAGCTCGTGAAGGACAAGAACGGCAATTTTGTCGCATTGTTTGAGAACGAGTATGCGATGCGTACAGCTATGGACAAAATGCCGGATTTGAAGTTTATGGAGACAGCTCCTTAAGGAAAATAGACGACAAGAAGCCCGCCAGATTATTGGCGGGCTTTGTCATTATCCCAGACCCACAGGCCTGTATAGGAGGGCAGTACGACACTGCCATCACTTTCTGGCTTGAGGAACCTGCAGGCGGCGGAACCGAAAAACCAGCTTGTGATCTGCTTGGCCTCCTCCATCGAAGGGAAGCGGAAATGCGTGCTTAATTCCGTGCGCTCGAACCCGTAACGTTCTTCTAAGTCTCGAATGTACGTCCGTAATCCAGGGGGAACTTCGGGAGCGGCTACCCCCGTTCCAAGTGTCTCCCAAATCGCGATACATCCACCGGGACGCAATATGCGTCTTAGTTCGCTCATGATGCGATCTAGTAAACTGCCCTGTTCTTCACTTGTATTCCCTTCACAGGCACCATAACAGATTGTCCAGCCTGCTAGAATGAGATCAGCAGAATGATCAGCAAGCGGAAGCTTGTGGTGCAGTGCTTCATGTGTGGACAGCTTAGCGGCTGTAGGGGCGCTTATTCGTCCCAAGGATACATCAAGCCATATATTGTGCTTTAGCTGCTCTAGCATCGCTTCAGATGCGTCACAGGCTACATAGGAACCAGATTGCCAATCTCTGTTGGGCATGTCAGCTAATACAACTCGTGTAAATCTTCCGGTTCCTGCACCAATTTCGATAATCCGCTCATAATGCCGCTTATTGAGCACCTGCTGTACAGAGAGCCGCCATTCCTGCTCGATATCTTCGTACTGGATCATACGGTCATAATCGGCAGCCTGCTGGGCGTAGACGGTGTCATGATCCGGTTTCATTTTCGTGTTCGCTTGCTTGGTTTCATCCGATTGAGGTACAAGTGTCACTTTGCGATTTCGGGGTTGGGCGGTACCATCCTGCGCTGATTCGATTGTCACGGCTCTTACACCCTCTCTTTGGAAATCGTCAGCATGTGCATTAAATGATTCAACTGTTCCAGCTTTACCTTGAAACCGTGCTGCTCTAACCATGAAATCAATCTGGAACGATCGGCGAAATATTCGTCGTGGAGTGCTTCAATCCCCTGCACGTCCCCTGCAGCTGTCAGCTCGTCAATAAAGGTAGCGCGATGCGCCTCATCCCGGAACATTAGGTCTGCGATTACAATGCGTCCATCAGGATGAAGTAACCGGATCATCTCGGCAAGGGCGATCTCTTTCTGATCATCGGTTACATGGTGAAGCGCATAGGTTGATATTATGAAGTCAAATTGTTCATCCGCTATTGGCAAAGCCAGCATGTTGCCTTGCAGCAGCCGAATATTCGGCCATTTCTCCCGACATCGCTCGAGCATTGCGTTTGACTGATCAATGCCGGTCATATCTGCCCCCAGGCGCAAGCAGCGGCCAGCCAGATTGCCCGTACCAATCCCAATTTCAAGTCCTCTTTCTCCGGTCTTTGACTCTTGAATCGCCTCAAGACATACCCTGTCAAGAATGGCCTCATAATCGGCGTGGACATCCAATGGCCCCGTACCGTTCGCTACAGCGTGATCATATTGTCCTGCCTGCTTGTCAAAATTCCAGCGGTCGCTCCAATCACTGCGCAGCTTCTGGTAGCGTCGTGATTGTTCGCCAATGGCATGTAAATCGTTCATCATCATCTCTCCTTGATTCGCTTGATCGGAATCATAGCCGTTAAGCAGCTTGTCAATTTGGCCGAGGAGCCGCTTCAGCTCGGTATATTGCAGGGCCAGCTCTTGCCGCTTTTCTAATAAAAAGGGATGGACAGACGCCATATTCCCTTGAGCTGCATCATCAATACAGCAGCGAATTTGCTCGACTGACAAATTCATCTCCCGCAGTGCGCCTATTGTCCGTAGCCGGCTTATATCCGTTTCATTGAATACGCGATAGCCATTCTGTTCTTTGGCGAGCGGAGGCAGTAGACCTTTTTGCTCATAGAAGCGTATTGCTCTCGTTGTCATCCCAAGCTGCTCTGCAGCTTCTTGAATTTTCATGGGGCATCGGCTCCTTGCTTGGTTATGCTTTCATTGTATAGTTTGACGCAGCGTCAATGTAAAGCGATATGTAAAAAAAGACGCAGAACCGTTATCCCTCTATTCAAGGGCAATGGGTTCTGCGTCATTGTAATGTGGATATGCATAATTGCATTTCGTGGATGCGGGCAGATCTGATGCTTATTTGCCAGCTTGTTCGTCTTGCAGTTTGCTCTGAAGCGTATCGATAAGCTGCTGACGAGCCTCGCTGCTGCTCGCCTTCCAGATCATTTCGAACAGCACACCCAGTCCAGGCAATGCGCGTTCATCGTAATCGATGGAGCCCTCAATCATATCTACGATATCTTCATCGGGCTTATTTTTTACCTTTTGCACAATGGCTTGACGCAAATTCAATGTGACGGCCACAGGCAGTCCTCCTTCCTTCGCGTGTGCTTGCTTCATGCTATAACATTCCCTGAGATGAGGACAGTCATTCAAGGAAGGGATTCGCGTTTCACCTACAGAGATGGGCATGCTATAATGAAGGGTATAGAATGTTGTCGGAAAATGGGGAAGGTGAACCTATGGCTGCCAAAAAACAATTTGCCATTATCGGTATGGGCCGATTTGGTACAAGTATAGCGAACAGCTTAAGCAAAATGGGATTTGAAGTGCTTGCGATTGATTCGAGCGAGCAGAAAATTCAGGATGTAGCGAATATGGTTACGCATGCGGTATCCGCAGAATGTACGGATGAAGAAGCGCTGAAAGCGCTTGGTGTCCGCAACTTTGACGTAGTTGTTGTTGCCATCGGGCAAGATATACAGGCAAGCATCCTGACTACGCTCATCCTGAAGGATCTAGGTGTGCCGACGATCGTTGCCAAGGCGCAGAATGAACTGCACGGCAAAGTATTAAGCAAAATTGGTGCTGACAAGGTCGTATTCCCTGAACGTGATATGGGGATGCGCGTTGCGCACAACCTAATTTCGCCGAATATTTTGGATTACATCGAGTTGTCTGATGACCACAGTATTGTAGAGATTCGTGCGACGCCGCTTATGATCGGCAAGAACTTGAAGGAACTTGATATCCGCGCGAGGTATGGATGCAACGTTATGGCAATTAAGAACAACGGCAAGACTAACATTTCTCCATATGCAGAAGATCGCATTAAAGAAGGAGACGTGCTTGTCATTATTGGGCAGAACGAACATTTGAATACGATGGAGCTGGCATTTTCGGAATCATGAGAGAATCATTGAGCATTACATCGATACAGAATAATAAAGTAAAGAGCTGGGTACAGCTAAAAGAACGAAAGCACCGCAACCGTGAAGGCTTGTTCATCGTGGAAGGCATCCATCTCGTACTGGAGGCTCTGCGCTCTGATATGCAGGTGGATGTCGTGGCGTATGACATGAACAGCGGAATACCGCAGGAGTTGGAGCCATTGCACTTGCAAGAAGAGGGAGGACTATCATCCTCTGGTCGTGCTCCGGGCACGGAGTGGATTGCAGTGACGGATGCGATCATACGCAAATGCAGTGATACCGAGACCCCGCAGCCTGTCTTCGCTATTGTCCATAAGCCTGCTGCATCGGTAGACAGCTTGCTGGTATCACCGAACTCACTCGTTGTTGTTGTGGATGGCGTACAGGATCCTGGCAACCTAGGGACGATTATCCGTACCGCAGATGCAGTTGGCGCAGATGGTGTCGTCATTGGCAGAGGGACCGTTGATCTCTATAATTCGAAGACGATTCGTTCAACTATGGGGTCGCTATTTCACTTGCCGGTTGTAGAGGGGGATTTAGCTGAGCTGCTTCCTGCTGCGCAAGCAAGCGGGGTTCGCCTAGCCAGCACGAGCTTGCAGGCAACGCATTCCTGCTATAGCTATGACTATCGACCGGCGACATGGCTTGTCGTTGGCAATGAGGGGCAAGGCGTCTCTAAGAACGTGCAATCGCTCGTAGATGATACGATTATTATTCCGATGCGTGGGCAGGCGGAATCGCTGAATGTAGCCATGGCTACTACAGTGCTGCTCTATGAGGCAATGAGACAGCGTCATTACTCGCAATAGATCCTGTGGTATAAATGAATATCCCTATAAAATAGTATTTGAATAGACAAGAGACTGGAAAAGGATTGATTTACTGCGCGTTCCTTTGTCCGGTCTTTTTGCATATGCGGGACCTAATCAGAGGAGGTTCAGTTTATTGAAGTATTTCATGAGTGATATACATGGTGAGTTTAGTGGCCTCGAACAATTGCTAAAGTACGAGGAGATCGATTTAACTAAGGATCAGCTTGTGTTCGGCGGGGACTATATCAATCGTGGAAAAGAAAGCGGTAAGGTTCTCAAGAAGATTAAGCAATTAGTAGACACTTATCCTGATAATGTGATTGCGTTGATTGGCAATCATGAGGAGATGATGAGGGATTATTATCAACATGGGGACAAGCTATGGCTCAGACATGGAGGGATCGATACTCTTAAGGATTTTTCGAGGGCATTTGCTGATGAATCGGAGATGCATAAATACATAGAATGGGTCTGTGCTCTACCATTACTCTACGAAGATGATGAATTTGTTTATACGCACGCCGGATTAAATCCTCATGAGCCGTTACATCAACAGAATAGAAGCATACTTTGGATGTCAGAGTCGGATTTTTACAGCATACCGAAATCTAATCTGCAGAGGTTGACCGACAACAAGCCTATCGTTCATGGCCATACCCCAGTAGAGCGAATCTATTTTGACGGGGTTCGTCTGAATTGCGACATGGGTTCAAGTACGTACCCGATTAAAGAGGAGCGGGGATTAGGCTTAGTCAATGTGCGTGAAATGACCTATATTGTCTATAAGACAGCTCTGAAAAAAATGGAAACACGCAATGTTTACCGCATGTAGTAAAAATATTCATTCATATGCTCCTATTATCATACAGAAATGTATGATGTTTTCCATTATTTGATTATCTATCAATGTTCTCATTTTTGCTAGGATTAAAGATAGCGCAATCTATCATCTCTAGTAAAGTGAGGATATCAAAGTGACCTTTCGACGCAAAATTGTATTGTTAACGGCTGTGGCCGCGATGTTTATAACCGGAAGTTTGGCATGGGGAGAATCAAAGAGTGCAGGCTCAGGTTTGCCATTCGATGATATTGCTGGTCTATACGGGCAGCAGGATATTGTCACCTTATATAAGAAAGGCATTGTGACCGGATCCGGTAATCGACGCTATGAACCGGAGAAGTCGGTGACCCGAGCGGAGTTAATCAGCATGATCAATCGAATGTTTAATTTGCACCCCGTAGCAAGTGACATTTCTGCCTATGATGACGTGCCGCGCAGCGCTTGGTATTATGGTGCGGTTCAAGCCGGGTCATTGCTGCATTTGGTACAGGGAACAGGGGAGAGAAGCTTCCAGCCGCAGCAGCCTGTAACCCGACAGGAAGCAGCTGCAATGATTGTACGTGCCTTCAAGCAATCAGCGAAATCCGGCTCCGGCGTATTGTCTTATCCAGATTCATCGCGTATCGCGAAATGGGCCGTACCGTATGTAAGCATTATGGAAAAGCTGAACCTTATGACCGGTGACGATGATGGCTTCCGGCCAAATGACCCGCTGACCCGGCAGGAGACGGCTGTCGTGCTGAATCGGGCGCTTCAACGCCCGGATTGGTCGAAGGCTCTGACGAAGACCCCGCCGAAACGCATCGAGATGGGATGGATGCATGAGCTTACGACGCAGCAGTATATAGAGAAGGTTTCAGGTTCAAACGTTAATACATTATCGCCAAGATGGTTTTTCCTTGATGCAAAGCAGACGGTAACGGATCAAACCGACAAGGTGCTCCTGTCGTGGGCAAAGCAGCATGGCAAGCAGGTGTGGGCGCTTGTAGGGAATCGCTTCAATGCGGATTTGACGCATCAGGTGCTTACGGATCCAACGAAGAAGAATGCGGTCATTGCGAAGCTGTCGGGCTTTGTGAAGACATATGGGTTAGATGGTTTAAATCTTGATTTTGAAAATGTGAGACCAGATGATAGACAGGCCTTAACGGTGTTCGTGTCGGAACTGGCTGCTAAGCTGCATCAACAGAAGGCGGTTCTTTCTATTGATGTGTCTCCTGACTTGGGAACTGATTGGACGGAGGCATTTGACTATGCAGCACTCGGCAAGTCTGCGGATTATATGGTCCTGATGAGTTACGATGAGCACTGGGACGGTGCGCCGAATGCGGGATCCGTGTCATCGCTGCCATGGGTGCAGCGCGCGCTGGATAAACTTGTGGAGTCGGTGCCGGCTAACAAAGTCATCGTAGCACTTCCCTTCTATACGAGAGATTGGGCGATCAAAGAAAAAGGTGTTACTTCCCGTGAAATGACATTGAACGAGCAAGGTGAACTGCTTCGTTCCCGCAAGGTCAAATGGGATGACCGAACTTCACAGTATATCGCTGACTTCATGGATCGAGGAATAAGACATCAAGTGTGGGCAGAAGAAAGCCGCTCCCTGAGTTCGAAGTATGCAATGGCGAGCAAACGCAATGTGGCGGGATTTGCCTATTGGTATGTAGGTGCTGAGACGAACGATGTATGGAAGGCACTAGATAATCAGTGGAGATATTCTTCGTTAACATTTTGAAACAGGTTACATGTACGTAATAAATTGAATGGTGAATGAAAAAGTAATGGAGCAAATCGGAATTCAGGAGACTATTTTTATCATTCATATCGAACGAGCAATCCGTGTTAATCTGGTTGCTCGTTTTTTTGTCCTGCAATACATTACACGGTTGAATTCTTCTTTTTTCCCTCGGGCAAGCATACACTGAGAACGTACAGGCTGCTCGTTGCACCGACCGGGAGGGGGAATCGGATGTGAACAACAGGTGGCGTTCGAGCGGGTTCCGTGCGCGGCGATGGAGATGGCCGAAAATATCTTGGAGCAAGCGCCGTCCGGGCTGGAGAGCGTCAGGGTGGCGTCCACGGCCGAGGATGCCAGTTGCAAGTCAATCAGAAGCCAAAAATGTATCATCAGGCTGGAGCAGCAGACAAGCGAAGCCGAAGCGAAAACGCAGAGCCTTCTTCATTGCGCTCGTTATTTTCACGCTATTGACAGTGCAATTGTTCGTCTACGTGGATAGAAATGTGAAGGGGCCGCTCATGCATTTGGCTAAAATTCGTGTAAAGCAAATTGCGACGCAGGCCATTAACCGAGCGATTACCGATCAGGTGATGCGTGGGCGAGAACTCGATAAGCTGATTGAATGGAAAACCGATTCACGCGGTAAAGTGACAAGCTTCGTCTTGAATTACAACGAGCATATGCGGATTACCTCCGAAACGGTAGATATTGTAGAGTCCTCTCTCAAGAATATTCATGAAATCAGTGACAAGATTCCGCTTGGTCAAGCGCTGGGCAGTCCACTGATCGCTTCCTTCGGCCCACGGATACCGGTTAAGATGGAGCCGCAGGGTGCGGTTAAGGTGGAGTTGAATACCCGCCCTATGGACGTTGGCATCAATATGGTACTGGTTGAGGTGTATATCAAGGTTACGGAAGAGGTCGCGATTGTCATTCCATTCGATCTGGAGCCTGAAGTGGTTGAAACTCAAATTCCAATCTCCTATTTGCTCGTTGTAGGGGATGTTCCAATGTACTATTATGATGGCAAGGGCCAGCCAGTGGGAGCGAATCGGGAAAAAGCCCCTGCCTTGTCGCTGCCTATGCAGTCGGTTCCAAGCAGCGGAGGAAGTGGGAGTATTTCTTCGGGCAGCAAGCAGGAAGGGATAACAGTTCCAACACAGACGGAAACGCATGCTGATCCGACAGCTCCGGCCGAGACTGGTGATGTGCAGCAGCATGGCGGTAACGGTAATACTGGATCGTGATCGGATTATGGCGCACTGTATCAGATGCGCAATGGAATGTGTATGGGATTCGTATATGAAGAAGGGGCACATTCATCGGTACGGCCGAAAGATGTGCCCTTTTTGCCTTATTTAGAACCCAATCGTTAGCGCCGCTTGGAATTCAGCCGCTTGCGTTTATCGGATTGTTCCCACTGGTACAGAAGCGGATACGGATCGAACGCGTACTCGACTAAGCCGCGATCGCGATATACGCCATAGTGGAGATGCGGAGGGAACTTGCCTGATGTGCCAGGCTTGCCATATCCAGAGCTGCCAACCCATCCGACTGTCTGACCTGGGGTGACGATATCGCCAACCTTAATATGTTTCTCATAACCAGACAGGTGGGCGTAATAATGATATATGTTATTCAGATCACGTATGCCGATCCGCCAGCCGCCGTAACGGTTCCAGCCTTTCACCTCAACGATGCCATAGCAGGTGCTGCGCACAGGAACCCCATAGCCGGCAAAGATATCAGTGCCTTCATGAATACGATATCCCCCGTAATGCCGTCCCATTCCAAAAGTACTTCGATATGAATAGGAGCTTCCAAGAGGCAATGGGAAAGTGTACTCGAACAGATCTACTTTATCGAAATGCTCGAAAATCCGCGCATACTGCTGGACACGCTGAACAGCACGCGGATTGGAATAATAATGCCACAGTCCATTGCCAAAATCTTCGACATTAGGCCCATAGGCTCCAATGAACGAAGCGACGCTGTAGAGCAAGTCCACATCATTCGAGGCGTCCGCACGCTTGTCCCCGGAACCGTCGCGTCCAATACCTCTAAAGATAGATATCGACTTCGGGTTGTCATCATTGATATCCGGGTTCAGCATGCCAGCCCATTTACGGGGATCCACATATACGCCTGTTAGTCGATCTGGATGTTTACGCTGTTTTGGGTTGGCTTTGGTCAACGCCCGCTCGTACTGGTCGATGGCAGCTAATCGGTACCAAGGGATTCCGGTCAGTATCGACATTTGCTCATATAAATTTCGACGCGCTTTCCATACATCCCCTGCCGGGGATGGTGCCTGACCAGAATCTTTGGCAGCTCCAGACTGCTGGCTAGACTGAATCTTCTGCTGCTGTGAACCAGACGGAGCGGCGTGAACCAACACTGCTGAATGTGGTGTCATCAGCCCCAGCCATAAGGCAAGTCCTGCACATAGATAAGATGGAGCTTGTCTCATGTCTTCATTTCCTCCTTATTCCATACCTGAAAAGGTTGATTTAATGTTAGAATGTGCGTAAATGGCCTTTTTATCCAAGCAATGGACACGTAGGTATAGATTTTGAAGGGTTCATGGTATAATACAGAATTAGGTCAAGGTTAAGCGAACAAGAAGGAAGGTAGACTCCATGAAAACGAGAGAGCAGAAGCAGAAACCAGATTGGATACGCATCAAGCTGACTACCGGAGAGAACTATTCCGAGATTAAAGATATGATGCGCTCCAAAACGTTGCACACCGTATGCGAGGAAGCACGTTGTCCGAACATTTATGAATGTTGGGCAAATCGTACGGCGACGTTTATGATTTTGGGAGACATCTGCACTCGTGCTTGCCGCTTCTGTGCGGTCAATACCGGCATGCCGACGGAATTGGACTTGCAGGAGCCAGAACGCGTAGCAGAAGCTGCAGAGCGCATGGGCTTGCGCCATTGTGTCGTTACATCCGTAGCCAGAGACGATTTGAATGATGGAGGAGCATCGATCTTTGCAGAGACGATCCGGGCGCTACGTCGCCGGTTGCCACTCTGTAGTGTGGAAGTGCTTATCCCGGACTTCATGGGTAATTGGGATGCACTTAAGTTGGTTATGGACGCAAAGCCAGACATTCTCAATCATAACGTCGAGACGGTAGAACGGTTATCCGACCGTGTACGTGCAAAGGCGAAGTATGAACGCACACTTGAATTGTTGAAGCGTGCGAAGGAAATGCAGCCGAACATTCCTACGAAATCCAGCATTATGCTTGGCGTAGGGGAAGAATGGGATGAAATCTTGCAGACAATGGACGATCTTCGCGCCGTTGATTGCAACATTATGACAATTGGACAGTATTTACAGCCGACGAAGAAACACTTGTTCGTTGAGAAATATTACACTCCAGAACAATTTGCAGAGCTGAAGAACGAAGGATTGAAGCGTGGGTTCAGCCATGTGGAATCGGGACCGCTTGTCCGCAGTTCCTACCATGCGCATGAACAAGTCCAGTCCGCTCATAAGTCCATGGCTACACAAGCGTAATCGTGTTGTTAGCCGCTGGCGATGAGACGGAGTTCGCCTAAAGAGTGACCGTTCGAGAAGCCGATGTTCAGCAGCGGGAAGAATGCATCATCTACTCGATGTCCCAGTCTCCTTACAAGTTGCTAGCGACTTGTAAGGAGCAGCGGCGGCAATCGGGAGGAGAGGGAGCATGCAGGCCTCTATGTTATGGGAACAACCTCGATAAAGCGCGCTCCTCCGTTCGTGCTTGAGCCTGCTGCGGCAGGGGAAGGGGGAATCACGGACGTGATTCAAATTGGAGGCAGATCGTACGAAGTCATTCATGAGTACAAGAACGCATGGAATCCGGAAGCATTCAAGGGTCGCTATAGCGAAGTACTAGAACGGTATGATTACATTCTAGGGGATTGGGGATACAATCAGCTTCGCCTCAAAGGCTTCTTCCGTGACACTCATGCGAAATCCACTAAGGATAGCGCCTTGTCCGGAATGATGGATTACATTAATGAATATTGCAATTTCGGATGCGCCTATTTCATATTGGAAAGGGTAGGCAACAAGGATGTCCGTGTAAGGACTGCTGGAGATCAGGGAGATGAAGCAGAACAAGAAGGTGCAGCAGCATTGGAAGCGCCTACTGCGGATTTGCCGCCGCAGCAACCGAAGCAGGGGATCGTACTCCAGCCGAAGCAAAATAATCAGGATGCAGCAGCGGAACCAGCTGCGAAGCCATCCTCGTCTGAGCGTAAGCCTCGTCATTCGCGCAATCGCAATAAGCAGAATCATGGCAAAGGCGGTACACCGAATCAGGCAGCTGCGCAGCCACGACCTGCTGCGGAATCGAAGGAACGGGCAGAGCGGGTAGAACGCGCACCTAAAGAAGTGCGTTCCTAAGCAGACACAGCATAATACCATAGTAGATGGACTTACCGGCACCGCTTCTCATCTGTTCAAGACGAGGAGCGGTGCCGTTTGCATGAATAGGACATAGCAATGCCCGCCGTCCAGTGAACAGCGGGCATTGTGAAGTTGAACTTATACGTTATAACAGCCGTGCTCGTCATATCCGAGGAAGGCTTCACGAACCCGATTCCAGAACGGGAATGGACGATAGCGAATAAATGTTACCTTCTGATCGGCGACTCTACAGCGTATGGAGCACAGCTGCTCCAACGGAATGTTGATATGATCAACCGTCAGGAGCAATTTCTGCTTCTTCTGAGAATGGATGTCACAATGATGATGCTTCGGCAAAATAAGCGACGATCCAAGCGTACGATACACACGGTTGTTGATGGATGAAATCTCAGCAAGTTGAATCGATGGGATCGAGGGATGAACCATAGCCCCGCCGAGACTCTTATTGTAAGCTGTACTTCCAGACGGAGTAGATACGCACACCCCATCTCCACGGAACATTTCGAACAGTTCGTCATTAATATCAATTTGAGCGACGAGCGTATTTTCTACCCCTTTAAGCGTAAACTCATTCAATGCGATGTATGTCTTGTTGGAGCCGTTGTCATGAGTAGCGACTTGCAGCTCAATTAGCGGATACTTGACGATGCGCGGTGATATTTGATCTTGAGTTCGATTATCTGCAATCAACTGAACGAGCATCTCAATTTCATCTGGCTTCCAATCCGCGTAAAACCCGAGGTGGCCGGTATGGATGCCAACAAATGCAAGTTGATCAAGCTGATCGATGTATCGATGGAACGCTTGAAGCATCGTGCCGTCTCCGCCTATGGATAATACAATATTCGGTTCGTCATCATCACGTACTAGGCCCCGATCGTTGGCCAGTTGGTGGAACGTGTCAGCTAATGCGGCAGATACGTCGTCTCCCCGGTTCATTACTGCGTACTTCAAGGCGTTGGCTCCTTTGCACTGCTTTTCATTAAGATTTATAACGAAGTATATCCAATTCCATATTATACGTTCCACATCTGGAATACAATCGCCATTTCATCTGAAGCAGATTAGCCGTTCCCTTATCTGCCCATTCGATGGAAGTATCGCAGCAATCCAACAGCCGCTGATCCGATACTCAATATAATGAGAATGGCGAAGGCTGCTAGAAGACCAGTATGTGTGGCTGACCATGCTGTATTCCATACTTTCGTTGGAATTATGTTGTGGTCTAAGTCAGACAGCCACGTAGGGAGCAAGGATTGTACCGTTCTTGTACGGAGCAGCGGATACAGGATAAAAGCGACGAATGCGGCAAGGAAGCTGTGAATGAGTCTGGAAACAAAGAAAGGAATATATCGTAAATCGCACTGATTCATAATACTAACGATTTGGGCATGGACGGACAATCCGCCCCATGACAAAATCCAAGCTGCGGCTACCACTTGTGCATGAGTGCCAGCTGAGTCCGCGGCTCCAGCGCCCTTAGCGCCAAGAGTGACCTCAAATATTCCACCGGAAAAGGCGGAAGAGAGGGAGCCGGGGAGTTGAACAGTCTGAAGAAGCCCTTGCAGCACAGCCTCCCATACTCGCATAACCCCAATTACAGACAGTAAGTCCATCGCAACGGAGAAAAAGACAACCAGCCCTCCTACAACGATCATAAGCTTTAAAGAGGAGGCAACAGCCTCCTGCAATAAGGTGCCAAGGGAGCGGCCATCCTTCTGCCTTGCCTCATGCATGGCCCAGAAGGCGCGGACAACAAGGGGAACCCGCCTGACACGCTTCGTCTGTCCATGGGAGGAGATCGGCTCGACAGCTGCTGCTATGGGCGTCATAGGAGCATGCGGAGCATGGAATCGCATCAATAGCCCGACGACAAATGCCGCTCCGTAATGAGCAATTGCAATCGTAAGAGCTAGGCTGGCGTCTCCAAAAAATCCGATGGATACAGCACCTATTAGAAATATGGGATCGGATGACGTGGTGAAGGCGACGAGGCGCTCCCCTTCTTCACGGGAAATGAGCCTCTGCATTCGCAGCTGAGTGGTGAGCTTGGCTCCAACAGGGTAACCGGAAGCATACCCCATAGCGACCACAAACCCGCCGATTCCAGGGATGCGGAACATCGGGCGCATGATTGGATCAAGCAAGGTGCCAATGAAGTGTACAATGCCGAAACCAAGCAGAGCTTCGGATATAATAAAGAACGGGAGCAAGGATGGGAACAGGACGTCCCACCAGATGGCCAACCCCCGTGTCGAAGCGGATAATACGGTGTCAGGATATATGATCATTAATAAAATGAAAAGACCAATCGTTGCTGCGATGAGTACAATCTGGATGGAGGAGCTTGTCCGAGAGCGGCTCATTGTATATTCACTCCCTCTACTTCTTCAGTCAATGGGACGACCACTGCAATACAACATATGATAAAGGGACAACAATCATGCTGTTCACCTTCAGAACAGCGCTGTGATGATACAATTCTGTCTTTATTCTGTAATCAAAACGTAAAGGAAACGCTTGCATTTATCCGTGTCATTTCGGGAAGCATTATGGTACACTAAAAATACAAGAAAGATGAAATGCGTATCCGATCGTTAGGGGTGATTGGTGTGAGCATTATTGCAGGCATCCTTGTTTGCGCTTTTGTTTATGTCATTCGAGAATCGTTAATGGGATCACCAGAAGAAGATTGGTAAAGACAAGGTAAGAAGAGATTACAAACTACGGCCAGACGCTGAACAGATGCTCAGCGTTTTTTTTGTGCTTATTTTTGTGTTCATGACTCATTTGATTGAAACTTCTGCTCGTTTGTAATAAAGTGTTGAACAAGGACTACTTTATTGACGATATGCTGGCTGTTGTTGGCAGTCGCATGATGGAATAGATAGGAGCGATTATGGAACGGTACAATCAAACAATATATGAGGCGATCGGCGGAGAGGCGACGGTTCGGAAGATGGTGGAGGCTTTCTATCCACGAGTCCAGGCTCATCCTTTGCTTGCGCCACTATTCCCAGAGGATATTATGCCGGTAATGGAACGACAATTCATGTTCTTGACGCAGTTTTTCGGAGGACCATCTCTCTACTCTGATCAGTTCGGACATCCAATGATGCGTGCACGTCATCTGCCATTTCCGATAACGCATGATCGTGCAGATGCATGGTTAGGCTGTATGCGGGAAGCGCTTCATGAGATAGGAATGGAGCCAGGGCTGGCAGCGATGGTTATCGATCGCTTATCAGGCCCAGCGTATCACTTTATTAATACGAATGATGAGGCTTAATTCCTTGTTCATATAGAACGGCTCATGTATTCCATAATAGATTCGTTTTCATGGACTTCGTGCGACTCACATAATCGATCAGCAGAAAAGAGGAACGATTTATGGAGGTTGAACCGCTTTTTACGGTGAAGGTAGGCTGTCCGTACTGTGAACAGGTATTTGTTACTTCGCGTGTACGGCCTCGCTTCAAGAAGCCCTCACGCATTGACAGTGATTTTTGTACGCATTATGACGAGGGCAAGGTGAATCCGGACTATTACGTAGTTCGGGTATGTCCTTCATGTGGATGTGCATCCACAGAAAATTCCCTAAAGCATTGGTACGAGCCGCAGCGTAAGAAGTTCGAAGCACGCATCGCGAACCAGTGGAAGAACCGTGATTACGGTGGCGAGCGGACTTGGGAGGATGCGCTTGCAACGTACCAGCTGGCTCTGTTAACAGCTCAGACTATTGGCGAGAGCCATCGTGTGGTTGCTGGTCTTCTTCACCATATCGCATGGTTGTATCGATACCGCAATGATGTGGTAGAAGAGCGTCGATATATGCAATATGCACTTGACGCCTATGTTGCCGTGCTGGAGCAGGAGTGGCGCGATCAGAACGATGCGCGGCTCATTTTTATTATCGGGGAGCTGTATCGCAGATTAGGCGAATTCAATGAGGCTGTGAAATGCTTCAGTAAAATTGTTCATGATAAAAGGATCATGGATGCGGCAATGATCCGAGCTGCTAGAGAGCAGTGGACCCTTATTCGTGAGGAAATGAGAGAAGCAACTGAAAACGCTACATCGAGTATGGCCGATTGAATGAGGAGACAAGAAGACGTGTATCCGGCAGAAGTGGCGGGTACACGTCTTTGTCTTGACCAGTGAAAATCAATCCTCACTGATCCATGCATTCTATCGAATCGCGCGGTCTGCAAGCAAATAATCGTTATCCGCATCGATGATGACGAGGCGGTTGCGACAACAAGGGAATACAAGGAGCCGTTTCTTGCCGTCATGGATATCGGGAAGCTCATTTGGCTTAATGGGAAGAAGGACATTGTCTTTCTTACAAAACGGGCAGGTTGATATATACAGGTCGCCCATTAGCTGATCATACGGCAGTGTATTTTCAAATGGTATCATTCCTTGGTGCTCTCCGATGTTTGTTCTGTGCCAGAAGGACTCTGTTCTGCCTTGTTAAGCTCGGCAAGCTTCTGTATAAGAATGTGCTGCGGCATATGCATGAGCTGCTCTAAGGGGACATTAAGTGCCTTAGACAGTTTGACAGCGGTGTCTGCGGAGATTGGTAATGGTCTCATCTCACGTTCCTCCCTATACGAGTTCCTATAAATTTTGATATAGTTTAGTTATACACGGTCAAGGTGCAAAACTCAAACTTTGCAAGGTTGAATAGGTGTGGACAAATTAAGCCAATTGAAAGGTGTGTGCACGATGAAACAACCGTTAAGTCAAACGTGGGATTTGGATGTTATTTTTGAAGGTGGATCAGAATCTGAAGCACTTCAGGCTGCACTGTCTTCCGGTGAACAGAAGATCTCTTCGATCACGAGTGAGCTTAAGGCAATGGCTATTCCTCAATCTGTTGAGGAGGCACGACAGCTTGCCAAATTGACTGAACAGCTTCAGCAGTTGATTGCAGAGTTACGTGAGGCAGGTGCTTACATAGGGTGCTTGACGGCACAAAATGTAAAGGATAAGAAAGCGATTCAATTATCCGACCGTGTACGTACAATCGGTGCCCGACTGGTTACTTTGGATACGCTGTATGATGAGCTTTTGCGCGGCATGGATGAGCAAGTATGGTCTGAATTTGTTGCACTGCCTGAAATTGCAGGCATTCGTTTCAATTTGACTGAACGCCGAGAATGGGCAAAGGAGAAAATGTCACCGGAGAAGGAAGCGCTTGTTGGGGATTTGGCAACAGATGGTTATCACGGATGGAGTGCCAACTATAACACTATCGTATCCCATTTCCGTATCAAGCATGAAGAGAATGGGGAGACAGTGCTTCTTTCTGCAGGACAAGCTGACAACAAGTTGTCTGATGCTGATCGCTCGGTACGTGAGGACATGTTCGCGAAGTGGGAAGAAGCATGGGAAGAGCGTGCGGACTACTGTGCTGACGCCCTTAACCGAATTGCAGGCTTCCGCTTGAAACTGTATGAGAACCGTGGCTGGAACGAAGTGTTGAAGGAGCCCCTTGCCTACAACCGGATGTCGCAGGCGACGCTGGATGCAATGTGGGATACGATCGTTCGCAATAAGCAGCCGTTCGTGAAATATTTGGAGCGAAAAGCAAAGCTGCTTGGTGTAGAGAAACTCACATGGTGTGATGTAGAAGCTCCACTCGGCGACACGCAATCCAAGATTTCTTACGATGAGGGTGCGCGTACGATTGTCGAGCAATTCGAGAAGTTCAGCCCGCGTATGTCCAAGTTCGCAGTGAATGCATTCGAGAAGCGCTGGATCGAAGCGGAAGATCGCTCTGGCAAGCGTCCAGGTGGGTTCTGTACGTCGATGCCTGTTAGCAAAGAAACGCGTATATTCATGACTTATGCCGGCACACCATCGAACGTGTCCACCCTTGCCCATGAGCTTGGACATGGTTATCATACGCATGTGATGGAGGATCTTCCTACATTTGCAAAGTCATATGCGATGAACGTAGCAGAGACGGCTTCCACTTTTGCCGAGATGATCGTATCTGACTCTGCGGTGAAGCAGGCGAAGAATGAGCAAGAGAAGTTGACACTGCTGGAAGATAAGCTTCAGCGGTCAATTGCGTTCTACATGAATATCCATGCGCGCTTCCTGTTCGAGACTCGCTTCTACGAGAAGCGCAAGCAAGGCGTATTGTCCTCTGAGGAACTATGCTCGCTTATGGAAGAGGCACAGAAGGAAGCGTTCTGTGGTGCACTTGATTCGTACCACCCGCACTTCTGGGCGTCTAAGCTGCATTTCTACATGACGGGTGTGCCGTTCTACAACTTCCCTTACACATTCGGTTACTTGTTTAGTACGGGATTGTATGCGCGAGCTCTGCAAGAAGGCGAATCCTTCGCAGCGAAGTACGATGCATTGCTGAGGGATACAGCGGTAATGACGGTAGAGGATCTTGCACAGAAGCACCTTGGCGTAGATTTGACGAAGCCAGATTTCTGGCAATCGGCGATAGATGTGACATTGCAAGACGTGGAATTGTTCCTGCAAATGACTGAATAATTTAGAGTGACAACGGATAGACCGTGCAAGTTAAATGAGGCTTACATAGAAAGGAAAAACAACTTGGCGACATCAACTAGGCTTCTTAAGCTGTTCCATGCTTTGTTTTACTCAACGAATGCCGTTCTGCTTTCTTATTTGCCGCTTCTATTGCGGGAGCGGGGTTTCGAACCGTTTGAAGTAGGCACTATATTAATGTTGGGGCCTTTTCTGGCGATGTTTGCACAGCCTGCCGCAGGTCTGATTAGCGACCGCATCCGAAAGGTTCGCCCGCTACTAATCGGCTTGTGGATTGTATTGGGAATATCAGCGTCATTAGCTTTTTTGACAACGGATCGTATCCTTGTCGCGGTAAGTATTCTGATTTTGTATATTTGCTATCTTCCATCGATTTCATTGCTTGATACGTTAACAGTTAAAATAGCTAATTCTATGCAGCAATCATATGGAGCTGTTCGCCTTTGGGGTTCAGTTGGCTTCACCGTAACGGCTGTAACGCTAGCACAGGTATTTGATTTGGTGGGCGGAGTGGATTCACTGTTCTGGATGTATTTGCCGGTCTGGTCCAGCTTTTTTATCGGTATGTTCTTTTTGAAGGAACCGAGATATGATGATGGTGAGCCGGATGAAGCGGTGAACATGACCATTTTGAAAAAGGCGCTCACCATTCCTTCCTTGCTTGTATTGCTTGCTCTTATTTTCGTCATCGGGATGCCCCACCGGATGAATGATGCGCTGCTATCGCTGCATATGAGCGATTTGGGCGCAACCTCCGGGCAGGTATCGATTGCATGGGCTGTTGCAGGATTCAGTGAAGTTTTTGGCTTCATCATTATGGGACGAATCATGAAGCGGTATCGAATGCTGACATTGCTTTCCGCCGTAGGCATGCTATATGCGCTTCGATGGCTGCTGTATTCCATAACGACGGAGCCGGTGATGTTAATCGTACTGCAAGGACTGCATTCGATTACGTATGCTTGCTTCTGGGCCTTAGCAATCGAATTCGTAGTGCAGCTTCTCCCGCAAAAATTAGCAGCTACAGGACAATCGCTGCTCGGTATGGTGTTCTTTGGCTTGTCCGGATTGGCAGGAGGAGTTATTGGCGGAGCACTGCAGGAATCGTATGGCGGTAATGTCATGTATGGCCTTGGTTTTGTCCTTGCCCTTCTTGGAACATTTGGCTTCATGTTGTGGAACCGCAAGGATCGCAAGCGACACTTGCAGTTGAACAAGAAGCAACCGTATAACTTGCATAATGGAATTGGAAATTAAACTTATCATTTACAGTGCTGAATAGCTGTAAGGTAGGTAAATAGGTAATCCAATAACAGCGGGGCAGCCCTTAGTAGCATTCTACTAGTGGCTGCCCCGTTTGTTTTGGTTATATGCAATATTAGAATTTGAATACTTGAATCGTACGCTGCAACTGGATCACCTTTTGCTGCATTTGCTCCGTAGCATCGGCCATCGCTTGGACGGATGTAATTTGTTCATTCATAGAAGCAGATACTTGCTCTGTTCCCGCAGCAGATTGCTGTGTAATTGCTGAGATGTTCTCGATGGAGCTTGAAATGTTAACAGCTCCTTCCAGCATCGTATCACTTTCATTCGCGAAGGCGGCAATTTGTTCGGTAATAAATTGAATGCTATCTACAATTTCTAGGAAGATGCGCTCTGTTTCTTTAATTAATTCCGTTTGGGCGTGAACGACCTCTTCATTGACTTGAATATTCGTAATTGCCTGGCGGATGCCTGACTCAATGCTTTTCACCAGAGTAAATACTTCCTTCGTCGAAGCGGAAGATTCTTCAGCAAGCTTGCGAACCTCCTGTGCGACGACTGCGAAGCCACGGCCATGCTCGCCAGCACGTGCCGCCTCGATAGAGGCATTAAGGGACAATAGGTTCGTCTGCTCAGCAATGTCAGAGATGGTGCGTGTAATTTTAGAGATGCCATCTGCTTGTCGTGCAAGTTCCTCAATTGTCGAAGCTACTTGATCAGTTGCCTCGATGTTGCGCTGCATGCCTGCGCTTTGTGTCTCGACTGCCGTTCTTCCCTTAGCAACGAGACCGACTGTAAGGGCAGAACGCTCATTCATTTCCTTCGTAGAGTATGTATAGGACTCAACCTTCTGCTCAATTTGCTTGACGGAATCCGACATCGATGCGACATCTTCGGAGATTTCCGCTGCTCCAATCGCAAGTTCATTTGATGAAGCTGTCACCTGTTCCATAACGAGCTTTAAATTGTGGTTCATATGATACATTTCTCTGCTTGATTCGGATACGTGCCGCGTAATATCGGTCGTTTGGCGTAAAATTTCACGAAGCTTAATGATCATGGAATTAAAAGCATGCCCTAACTCGCCAAGTGAATCATTCGTTGTCACGTTCAACGTTTGGGAGAAGTCACCCTTCGATACTTGCAGGGCTGACTGGGCAATGTCTTTGATCGGGGCACTCAATGAACTTTCCAGAAAGTTAATAATGGGATAGCTAACACCGATTAGAATGGCGATAATGATTATCCCGGTTGTAAGCGATACATCAGCTAGGAGTAGGACTATTGTCGCTAATGCGAATAGGCCGACGATACTGTAACAGCCGAACAGCAGCTTTTGTTTGAAGTTTAACTTGTAGAACCAGTTCATAGGACCGCTCCTTTCCCCTATCATGCCAAAATTTAGAATTTGAAATCATTATAGCATCGGCTGTGAAGATGGTCTATGAAAATGTTAGTAAATTCAACACGATTAGACGAAATTCGTCAAGACGATTTTGCATGATGTAAAAATGTGTTGATTAAAGGAAAATAATCCCTTATACTGTGACTAAAGAACCATAAAATTGAAGCTAAGCTTCTGTCAAAATAGGGAGGAATGAATAAGATGAAGTCTGTCTCGATTCCATTAGCTAGGCAAATAAGCCTAGTTTTTGAGAAATTAGAATCAGAGCTGATTGGTTTGACAGGTGGAACAATTGTAGTTTGTCTTCGCAATGATATCATTGGGAAATTCGGTGTGAAGCACGATGCGTTGGAAAGCTGTGCTGGTGAACTAAAGCCGATTCGACAAGGATTGTCGAGGCAGCAAATTGCCCAATTTCTGCAAACGGCGATTGATGCGCTGAAACATAAAAAACATTGGACGCATGGGGAGATTGTGTACGATTTCACAGTTAGGCATGGGGAGCTGCATGTCAGCACATGGTTTGAATCGAATCATAATATGGTTCATATTTTGGATAAGAAGGAAGAGAATCTACATACTTACAGAAATGTATCTTAATGTGTTCATTCGCAATTGTCGAATGTTATTTGTAAATAAGAAAGCAGGAGTCCCTTCTAACACCAGTTGGTTGTAGTAGGACGTCCTGCTTTTTTTCGTAAGTATGGGGTGTTGCGTAACTAGCTTAAAAAGGTTCAACAGCTAAGCTTAGCGAGCGCGGCCAGCCAATTGCTGTTCAGCAATTTGTACAAGACGCTTCGTGATGTAGCCTCCGATGGAGCCCATATCGCGAGAAGTATAGTTACCGTAGTAACCATCTTGAGAAATTGGAATACCCAATTCTTGAGCAATCTCAAATTTCATTTGTTGAAGTGCTGCTGTTGCTTGAGGAACAACGAGATTGTTGGAACGGCTTCCGCTTCCTTGTTGTTGATTTGGCATGTTGTTCACCTCCTTGTGATAGTTATTATGGAGAGATAGAGATGAAATATGCGAGAGGAAGTGCTCGTTGTGAAATGTAAATAATGCCAAGTTGTCCTGATCTGGCAATCGTGGGAGGAACGCAAAAAGGAGGCTTGTCGCCTCCCCTGTTATGGATGTTGAATTTCAAGCTCTAAGTTGAGGATAACTGGCTTGTTCGGCTCAAGTTCAATCAAGCCTGTAACCTCATTGCCGAATGGAAGATTTGGCGCATCAGGAAGCCAAGTATAAGGCTCTATGCAGATAATTTCATTCGCAGTGCCTCGAGTGTAGAGAACCCAATGCTTGAACCAGGGCTCATTGCCTGTATAGCGGATACGATAACCGTCTTCGCGGGACAGCCAAGCTTCAGGCTTATGCTCGCCTATGCTGAATACCGTATCGAAGTCGGTTCCTTCTAAGTTCATTCCGGAGAGCAGCTTCTCGTTATCACCCAGCGGCAACGTATTTCCTGTCATAATAAGCTCTTCGTCCAGCTCATACACACCTGTAACAGGAACCTGCAGGGTCCAGCGGTTCGGTTCGCCATCAAGTTGTAACCACGTATGTGTTCCGAAGCCGAATGGTGCAGTCTGCCCACCAACGTTGGTTACTTGCAATTGTTGTGTCAGTTGGCTTCCCTTCAGTTCGTAAGTAAGCTCGAACTGGAGAGGTGTTGGATATTGCTCCATCCAGTGCTTATCTTCAGAAGAATGGAACCGAACCGTGACGATAGCGTGATCTTCGGTTGCTTCGGCACATGTAACTTGCCACGATTGCAAACGATGCAAGCCGTGAATGTGATTGTTGTTGGCTGTGTTCTGATCAAACTGATAGGACACTCCTGCATATTGGAATTGTCCGCGGCGTATCCGTCCAGGCGGCATAAGCATAGGGATGCCGAAGTGGTAAGGTTTGGTCATATAATAATCCAGATCGCTCTCAGCTGGCGTACGCAAAATATCGCGTTCAAGCACTTTGTCCCACAGACGAATGAGATTAGCGCCTAGGGAAGGCAGCAATGTTGCCTCAAGCGTGTCACTGTGAAGAATAACTGTCTCATGATCGTTCCATTTGCCTCTCGTAATCTGATACATGCGAATTGCCCCTTTGCTCGTGAAGTTATGTAATGGTTTGTTATTTTCATGATAGCAAATTCATGCATTAAAGTCATTGAAGCACACAAGGTCTAATTCAAGCGGGCGATAAACGGACAAAGGATAGATTGACAAATACAATGATCTTCGCTATCCTTATGGCTAATTCCTAGTTATGTAGAGCTCGCATAAGTGATAGGATATAATTGAATTCGTGTAAAATGATGATGAGGACAAGTACGCTATGCGGTAGCTCCAGAGAGTCGGTGGTCGCTGTGAACCGACGCGAATGCATAGTTGGAATGGGCCTCGGAGTGCTGTGTTGAACCAGTGATGTGCATGAAGTAGACATAGCCGCAGCTCTGCGTTACAGAGGTCAAGGCTTGCAAAGAGGGAGTCAGCATCGTTTGCTGATGCTTCCTAACATTCGTAGGACTGTGCTTGTTAGAAGTCACAGCCATACGATTATGCAGGCGAATTAGGGTGGCACCACGGTTCTTCGTCCCTTGCGGATGAAGGGCCTTTTTTGCGTTCACGAGTATGACGATACAAGAATAATGATATTTGTGGAAAAGGAAGTGTTGCGTGATGAAACGCGTATTATCTGGTATTCAGCCAAGCGGTCAATTGACACTTGGCAACTACATCGGAGCAATCCAAAACTTCGTGAAGCTGCAGGAAGAACATGAGTGCTTCTTCATGGTGGTAGACCTGCATGCCATTACTGTACCGCAGGATCCGGAAAAATTGCGTGAGCAGACAGAATCTGTAGCTGCCTTGTATATTGCGGCAGGCCTCGACCCAAGCAAGTCGAACATTTTCCTCCAATCTCATGTTCATCAGCATGCAGAGCTTGGATGGTTGATGACGACACTCACCTATATGGGTGAGTTGGAGCGGATGACGCAATTTAAGGATAAGTCGGAAGGGAAGCAGTCAGTTGGATCGGGCTTGTTCGTATATCCATCTCTTATGGCTGCAGATATTTTATTATATCAAGCCGATCTTGTTCCCGTTGGCGATGATCAGAAGCAGCATTTGGAGCTTACTCGGGACTTGGCTGCACGCTTCAACGGGCGCTTCGGCGACTTCCTGACTGTTCCAGAACCGTATATCCCGGAAGTCGGCGCACGGATTATGTCATTGGATGATGCCTCCAAGAAGATGAGCAAGAGCAACCCGAACTCTGGAAGCTATATTGCCTTGCTAGATGATCCTGCTGTCATTCGTAAGAAAATCAGTCGTGCCAAGACAGACTCAGAGGCACTTGTGAAGTATGATCCTGCGAATAAGCCGGAAATCAGCAACCTGATGAGCATTTATACACATGCCGCTGGTATGTCCATTGCTGAAATTGAGGCGAAATACGAAGGCCAAATGTACGGGCCGTTCAAGAAAGATTTGGCTGAGCATGTCGCTGCGCTCATCGAGCCGCTTCAGGCCCGCTATCATGAAGTAAGACGCACAGGTGAACATCACGAGGCGCTGCGTCGTGGTGCTGAGCGAGCACGTGAAGCGGCAGAGCAGACATTGACGGAAGTGAAACGCCGGATGGGCTTCGTGCTCCCGCAATAAATCTAGGACGATTTGTTAAGCCTGCTTGCCTACTGGCCTGATGTATGATCTTGTTGGGCTAAGCTTCGCCGACGAAGCTTGGCCTTCACAATGAAGCCGCATCCCATATTCACGATAGCAAGTATGGTAAAGAGAAGAGCAAGCCAGACACTTTGGCTGATGGAGATCGCTGTTGCGATCAGCAGGGCGATGGAAGAGCATGCGAACCATAGTGATAACCATTTGTTCATGGGGAAGACTCCTTTTCGCAAAATAATGTTACAGATAAGTATAACATTTTGCAGGCCGGATAAAATAAGTTTGCAAGCTTGCACAACTAGAAGCGTCAATTGCGAAAGGAGATTCACCTATGTCTAATCGTTCTGGTTCCAACAACTTGGTTGTTCCTCAAGCTACTGCTGCATTGCAGCAAATGAAATTCGAAATTGCTCAGGAGTTGGGCGTTCCAATTCCACAAGACGGCTACTACGGGAACTACACTTCCCGTGATACCGGTTCTATCGGGGGATACATGACGAAGCGTTTGGTGCAAATGGCACAACAATCGCTTTCCGGCGGTTCCCGCTAATCGAAATGCACTAATGATTTGGCTACCCTGCGCGCGGGGTAGCCTTTTATTATGAAAAGTGAGCATCAACAGCATTTGGCCAAAAAAGAAGGTACAGTGGATCCTGTCTTCACAGATTCCCTGTACCTTCTTCTTCTAAGTGCCCTTACACGCCGTTTCTATTCGTATTCCAATCCAAAATGCTTGCCGGAGTGAGTTTTGTTCAGCCAGCCTACGAAATAATCAAGCGTCTCATACTTGGCGTTCATCATGACGACAGCAACGAGGGGGAATTGCTTGCGATGCCTATACCTGACATCGGCCCAGCGAACGGCATATCCATAACCGGTTGGCTCTACCGTTGCACAAGCGTAGCGTGAAATGTACAGGAGCGCTTCTACAGCAGGGTGTTCCTTGGAAGCTTCTACTGCTGGATGCTTATCGCAGTAGGCCGTCTCTGTCCAATGGAGACGATTGTGATTCCAGTTCCCGATTCGGTATGCCCCTTCTGGAAGGGGCTTGACTACATTCCATCTGGATAGCGATACGGTCGGAATAAGTGTATACGTGTCCGAATGGACGTACTCTTCATCGAAGAGCAGCATCTGATCCTTGAGCTTCTTGTGTACAGTTGCCCTCCATAAGAAGTACACAAGGAGCAGCGCATACAGCACGGGAAATACTATTCTTGGTGACAAGACACCCAATCCCCACAATGCTACAGCTACGAGGTGGGAAGAGAAAATAATCGGATCGAACAGCGAGATGAAGTCAAAGGACAGCCATTTGTCTGTGACAGGCCATGCCGCTTGGGTCCCATAGGCATTACACAGATCAGTTATGACGTGTATGACTACGGCGAGAGCGGTCCAGAGCAGAACGTGCCAGAACAAGGCACCCTTGTTCAGCAAAGTCATTAGACCTGCGATAAGCAGTGCCCATATTGGCAGCATCGGGATGGAATGTGAGATGCCTCGATGCTGACGAATATAGGTGGTGTTGTCCTTCAGCTTGAGTGCAACATCCGCGTCTGGAGCCTGTGATCCGAGCAGAACACCGAAGAAGACGGCCGAAGCCGTAGCAGGATGGGTCATGACGGCAGGATCAATGTGTGAGAGTCCGGCAAGTCCCAATCCAATAACAGCATGTGTGCTTGTATCCATATTCGTAATCACCCTCTTGTATTGTGAGCAATTATGTACCAGAATATGACTCATGAGTACAATTCACAAGAAGGATTTAGTGGGGGCAACATAAGAAAGAGGGGGAATCAACCATGAACATTATATTTGTCGAGTATCGAATTGATCCGGACAAGCGAGAAGCATATTTGAAACAGATTACAGAGCGCCTGCAGCCTTTTCCTCAAGTCGTATTATATGAAGGAACTGACCAACCTAACGTATTCGTGGAGCAGTGGATGGATACCACACACGAAGAGTATTTGCAGCTAAGACGGATTCGTCTGGAGGAAACAAGTGAATGGGACGTTATTACCGCTTGCATTCCTGGCGGCAGATCCAAATTGCATATCTGGGAGTTCGCATCAATTTCCAAATAAGTATAGCCACAAACGCTATTGTGAGGAAGATCCAATAGATTGTCAAAATGATGAACGATGCTACGAGACATTGTCAGCAATTGGACGTTTTTGATATGATGAAAATTACAGCGGAAACACAAAGTTTCTGCTCTTGTTTGTACAACACAAGGAGGAACAGGTCATTTTGGATAAACAATATACGTACCAGGCTCCTTCCGACTCTATCCCGCTATCGCCGGAACCGGTGCGGGTCGAATTATGGAAAGAGTTTGTTCAGTTAACGAAGCCGGGCATTATTCGCTCCAACTTAATGGCTGCATTTACAGGGTTTTGGGTGGCAGCCAAATGGGATATTCCGTGGATGACCTTGCTGTGGATGATAATTGGTACAGCACTTACGATGTCGTCCTCATGCGTGTTCAACAACTATTTTGATCGAGATTTCGATATGAAAATGGAACGTACGCGCAATCGATCGCTTCCTACGGGACGTTTACAGCCGAATGTTGTGCTCTGGTATGCCATTATTCTTGGTATTGCAGGTCTGTCGGTCTTGTTCCTGATGACCAATCCATTGACAGGATGGTTTGGCGTTCTGGGCATGTTTGTTTATGTAGTCATTTATACATTATGGTTGAAGCGAACATCGACATGGAGCACCTCTGTTGGGGCCATTTCGGGAGCAATGCCACCCGTTATTGGGTATACATCTGTGACAGGTCAAGTGGATGAAGGGGCTATCCTGTTGTTCCTCATTCTATTCCTGTGGCAGCCGCCTCACTTCTGGGCGCTAGGCATTCGACGTGTTGAAGAATATCGTGCCGCTGGATACCCGCTGCTTCCCGTAGTCAAAGGAATCGAGCGGACGAAGAAGCAAATGATCCCGTATGTTGTGCTGCTTCTGCCGGTTACTTGGCTGTTCTATTCGTATGGCTATGTAAGCTGGATTTACGGGGTATTAGGAACCATTCTTAATGTGATTTGGCTGTATATTTGCATCTCGGGCTTCAAGGCGAAGGACAATGAAGCTTGGGCGAAGCGCAACTTCTTGTTTTCGATTAACTGGTTATTGCTGCACTTGTTCATTCTTGTCTTGGATACGATGGGGAAAATGTAATATCGCATCAAATCGAATTAATTGGAATTCAGCCTGACCACTAAAGGGAGTGTAACGGGAGGAACAGACGATGTCTCAATGGGCGAAGAAGTATTCTTTGCAAATCTTCTTAATGTCACTGGTTGCGGTATTTGCAATTATTGCTGCTTGGTTATACTGGCCGCGTGAAGATTTCAAGAAGGCACCGGATTTTTCTATGCAGAATGTGGATGGAAGCACAGTAAGTCTTGATAGTACGAACGGGAAGGTAAGGCTCTTCTATTTCTATTTCACGAATTGTCCAGACGTCTGTCCGCCGACGACATTTATGCTGTCTGAAGTACAGACTTTACTGCAGGAGAAAGGCGTATTTGGTAAAGAGGCAGGTATCGTATCCATCTCCTTCGATCCGGAGCGGGATACGATGGATGCGATTAAGACGTGGTCGCAGAAATTCAACGCTGACTACTCAGGCTGGTATTTCCTTCGCGGAAAAGAAGAGGACGTGGCCAACATGATGCCAGCGCTGGACTCTGCTGTGATGAAGGATCAGGATGGAAACTTTACACATCTCAATGTCATTACCCTGGTCGATCAGAAGGGCAATATTCGCAAAGCGTATAATGCGAATGATCGGGAGCGAACAACGCCCGAAGTGATTGCGGAAGATGTCATGAAATTAATTAAATAAGAGATTAGTTAAGCGGGGGAAGATCCGGATACACGATGTATTCGTCTAACCCCGCTTTTTCTAATTGTTGGATTAAATACTCATCTGGCGTACCTTCTACTCCAGCATATCCTCGGCGCGTATAGAGATGATCTGCATCCGGGAACGTATCTCGCAGTACAGATCGAATACGTTTCCCAGAAGAGTCATTATCCATAAATAAGTATACGGGCTTATCTCCAACCTGCTTACGCAGTTTTTCTGTGCGATCGGTATTCAATGTCCCGTATGTACACAGGATGTCAACTTTGTCAGCCAGCAGCTTTCGCAAGCGGCTGCGATCGTTTTTGCCTTCTACGATGAGAGCGATTTCCATCGTGTTCACCTTCTTCCTCTATGCGGTACGGGCAGCATTCCGAATCTGATGGAAATGATCCGGCCAGTAATTCTCCCATTATCAATAGTGTACCACGAATGATGAAATCCATTGCGGCGATGCAACGAGAAGCGCATGACAAAATTGGCTTGCCCGTAGGCAAGCCGTATAAGGAGAGAGCAAGATGGGGGGTTACAGCAGAGGAGCACGCAGAATGATGACGAGCAGGATGAACAGGGCGAGAATTACGGTGGTTATTGTCCAGAAGCGTGCGCCGAACGCCAGCTCTGGCCCACCGCCAGGCTCAGTATAATACCCCAACTAGGTTCACCTGCTTTCGTCGGTAGTCATTTCTCATCATTATAGTATGTTCGCGGAATTATCCTGTTCTGTGTATTCACCCATATTTGGGAATATGGGCGCAAACCATGTGAAGGCATCAAGATGCCGGGACAGGACATTCAGCTCTTGTTCTTATGTAGTTGGGTTCGTCGAAGGTGGACGCGTGCTGTGGACAGTCTTCTTCACTAACGATGTAGGCTTGCCTGGCGGGAGCAGCGTAACGGCTGTCATAAGGACGAGAAATGCGATGAAGTACGGCGATAATTGCCCACGGAGCTGCCCGGCAATCATCGGTCCAATGAAGGAGCCGATAGAAGAAGCAATCGATAAAATAGAGAAGATTCGTCCGTATCTGGCCCCGCCGCTCAGCAACAAGAGATGTGCTGATAAAGCCGGTAAAATGATTCCCTTCGTCATCCCGATAAGAAATAAGGAGAGAAGTAAAGGAACAGGCCAGTGAATTGCCAATAGAAAGAACAGAATCGCTAGCGAAAAGGAGCCGAGCCATGTGCGCATATAAGCAGAATAATGATTCAAGAACAACATGCTTAAGGTAAGGAGCGCCCCGAGGCTGATGGCCGAGAACAATACGCCTGTTTTCATTATTGAGGTTAACGCGTCAGCCATAAATGGCAACTCAAAAAATAAGATGCCCTGCGAGCAGGCAATGGCAAGCGGCATAAAGTAGAAGCGCCATGGGATAGCAGGTGCATGCTCAGAAGATGCAGCTGGTGTTGAAGTAGGGATGCTTGGTGCTGTCGTCTTAGAGGAGGGACTTTCACTTTCTTGAACATCTTGAATAAACAGCCATGCCAACATACCAACAAGGATAAGGCCAATGCCCAGCGCTTGGAACGCCATGACGAATCCGATTTGGGAAACGAGATAAGCGCCAGCGGCAGGGGAGACAACAGAGGCTAATGTATGGACGAGCCCATTGCCCGCCATCAACTTGCCTTGATGAACATGATCGCGTGCCATTCGTGCAAGCAGAGACAGGCAAGCAGGGGAGAGGAACGCGAGTACGAATCCGCTTATAGAGCGTAGAATAAGCAGCTGCCATGGGTTGACGACATGGGCCTGAAGCATGAGAATAATGCCGGCTCCAATGAGGCTGAACACGATGAAGATGCGGCTGCCGAAGCGGTCTACTCCGTAACCGGCCATGACGTTGCCAGGCAGATGGGTGAACGAATACATACCCATCATTAATCCGATGAAGGATGGAGCAGCACCAAGAGAGATTGCAAATGGGGTTAGAATGGGGTACTGCGCATGCAAATCGAAAAACGCAACGAATAAAAACAGGTAGAGCCAAAAGACAGAACGCAAGCCAAGTCACCTCCAGATCGCTATGGTATACTTGTACGTATTAGCGGACGAACTTAGTACCCGAATTTGGCTGATGATGTTAGATGGTCTGACTGTTGCATCATATGGGAATGATGTATAATACGCTTTGGAAAGGGTGATTGAAGAAGTGAGTCAACTCGAAATGTGGTTTGAATTTATTAAGCAAAATTGGCTTGTCTTCCTAATCGCACTCATCGTACTGCTCGTAATTGTTAGTTTCGTGAAAACGATGATAAAATGGGCGCTGGTCGTCGTAATTGTCGCTGCTGTAGCCGTCTATAGCGGAATTACGTGGGACGACGTGAACAACGTAGTGACGACAGTGAAGGATGAGACTGTGCTGAAGCTGAAGGATCAAGCGATGAACTCCATGATGGAGGAAGCGAAGAAGGCGACGTTCAAGAGCAATGAGGACGGGACTTATACGATCAAGTCGCCGAATTTGGAGCTTACAGGCACTCCTAACAGTGACAAAGTGAAATTATCGTTCAATGGAGTCTCCCTTGGTGAATGGAGCATGAACGATACGATTCGCGATTTCGTGAAGGAAGCGAAGCAGAACAAATGAGTACCGGATTGCAGTGGGAATGGAACGCGATAACGCTAGTACTGCTTGCGGTCGTGCTTCTTTCCGCAGTTCAAGGGGTGGCGAGAGGCGCTTCGGGGTCCATGCGCCACCTCTTTCTATTTGTTGCTCAGTCGGCCTGCACCATTGCATCGCTTATTCTGTCCTTCGCTGCTGCGATGTGGCTCTCGCCCATGGTACAGCGTCAGTTCGTTGATTGGAATATTGTTATACCCTCCCATGCACTGGCTTGGTGGGAGCAGATCTATTATACCTTCGTGACAGGGATACGGGACTTCGCCCTGCTACGCGTTGCAATCTTATTCGGCATCATCTATATGCTCGTACGAGGAATAATGGGTTGGCTCGTTTCTTTGATCTGGAGCGGGGCTTCTGTGGCGAGTCAAGAAGAAGGAAGCTCATCTTCTCGCTCAGGGTTCATGCAAGTGATTGGCCGTATGGCCAATTGGCTAACGGGTGGTGCAATTGGTGCGCTAATTGGTGGTGTGCGCGCCTTCATCATTATTATGGTGTTATTCGTATATGTTGCCCTTCAGCCTGCTACGAAGGCAAGCGATATCATTCAATCCTCTTCTGCTTATCGTACGGTGGCTAACCAAGTGATCGAGCCGCTTGCGGGGTCATTAATTACAGAGAGTCTGCCTGTCTTCACCTCCCAAATGGGGCAAGAATTCGGAGAACTTCTGCAGCGACGATATGAAGTCATTGATAATCAGATTTCTTCCGATGTGAAGCAAGCCGCGCGTGATGTGACGGCAGGAGCGTCAACCGATGAAGAGAAGGCGCGACGCTTGTATGATTGGGTCGGTTCCCGGGTTCAGTATGATTGGGATAAGGCCAAGCAATACGAGACGAAGCGGATTTGGAAGGAGCAGACCCCGGAAGATACCTTCGCTACGAAGCAGGGGGTATGTATCGATTATGCACGTCTGTATGCAGTTATGGCTCGTTCCTCAGGGCTTCAAGTCAAGGTTGTGACCGGTCTTGGATACAATGGCAATGGCGGCTATGGACCGCATGCCTGGAATGAGGTCTGGCTAAGCGAACAGAAGAAGTGGGTGCCGCTAGATAGCACATGGGCATCATCGGGAGATTGGTTCAATCCTCCTAAGTTCGACACCACTCATATTCCAGATAAGCCATTGACGATAAGATAATTTGCGGCGATGGCGATTAGAAGCTGCACAACCTTTGAATATAGGCAAATCAGTATGGTAAAATAAATAAGATTGTACAGCAAAAGTTAGCAAGAAAGGATGATTGGCATTGAGTCATCCAAATGCGGATGATCCGCAGAAGCGGGAAGTACAGAACCGGCGTACGTTTTCGTTTCGGTTGAACTTATTCTTTTTTATTACATTTTTGATTTTCACCGTGCTTATCGTGAGACTGGCCATTTTGCAATTCGTTGAAGGTCCCGCCCTGAAGGAGAAGGAGTCCCAGCTTGGATTCCGGGAAACGGCGGTACCGCCGCTTCGGGGAACCATATATGATGCTTCGAATACGCGGCTAGCCTATTCTACAGCGTCGCAATCTCTTTACTTCAATGTGGTGAAGAATTACGGGGATCCGAGCAAGAAGATGACGGATGACCAGAAGAAGAATCGAGCTGAGGTAGAGCAGCTTGCGAAGCAGCTCGAGGAAATATTCAAGAAGATAGGCAGTCCTCAAGACAAGCCATTAACAGCTGAAGAAATTTTGAAGCGAATGGACTTGGGTGGAAAGATGAACTTTGTTTTCGTTCCTAGGCTCATTAAATCAGGATTGACGAAGGAAGAGGTTGCTTACTTCCTGGAGCATAAATCGCAGTTCAAAGGCATCGATATCGTCGAGGATAGTGTCCGTAACTATGATAAGGATACGATCGCAGTACAGACGGTCGGTTATTTGAAAAAGTTCAAGGGTGTTCGCGAGCGGATGCCGTTCTACAAGGAACAGTATGAGAAGCAGGAACAGCTTCCTACGGAGAAGGAATACTTGGAATACGAGGATGTTGGCGTTGACGGCATCGAATTGATGTATCAGAACGAGCTGCGCGGTTTGAACGGGGTGAAGAAGTTCCCGGTCAACGTGGCGGGTCGTATTATCGGGCCGATGCAGCTGACGAAGCCGGAGCGCGGCAACAACATACATTTGACGATCCATCGCGATATTCAGAAGGCAACAGAGAAATCGATCATAGATACACTGGAGAAGATTCGCAATTCCTCGAACCGCATTGAGTATGCGCCAAATGCCCGTACTGGTTATGCAGTTGCGATGGAAGTGGATACCGGTAATATCGTGTCGATTGCCAGTATGCCGGATTATGACCCGAATGTATGGCGCAACGGCCAAATCAGCGTCGAGGATTATGAGAAGATCCAGTTTTATATGGGAAATGGGGCCGTTCGCGAAGTCTATGGTCCGTATAATGATGACAAGGAGCGCGGACGTCATCCAACTTCCCTTGTCTATCTTGGATCTACGATGAAGCCATTGTCGGTTCTCGTCGGGTTGAAAGAAAGATTGTTCGGTCCATGGGAAGATTACTATGACAAAGGTTACGGTGAATTCGGACGCCGCGGCCATGAGACGAAGGTATGGAACTCAAGCAAAACGTCTTACGGTTATATGGATGCAGCAAAAGCCTTGAAAGTATCTTCTAACGCCTTTATGGTGGATATGATTGGTAAGAGGCTCTTCTCCCTTTCCGACAGAAACGGTTTGGAATTGTGGGATAAATACATGGAAGCCTTTGGTCTTGGCGTGAAGACAGATAGCGGCTTGCCTGGTGAATCCGCAGGATTGAAGGACTATCTGGTAGAGGCGGAGCGCAACAATGCACAGTCCGCTCTCGTATACGCCTCCTTCGGTCAGCAAGGGAAGTATACAACCTTGCAGCTCGCTCAATATGCAGCTACCCTAGCGAATCATGGTAAGCGCATTAAGCCGCAATTCGTAAGCAAGATTACAGATGGGGATGGCAAGGTAGTCAAGTCATTCGGTCGTGAAGTGTTAAATGAGACGAATTTCGATGACACGCACTGGCGTGTCGTTGAAGAAGGGATGTCGAAGGTTAACGTTCACGGTTTTGATGGATTCCCATATTCGTTCTATAGAAAGACGGGTACATCGCAGCAAGATATAGCAGGGAAAAGACTAGAAAACGCCGTGTTCATTGCCTATGCGCCGGCGGATAAGCCGAAGCTTGCGGTTGCGGTTGTCGTACCAGAGGGCGGATATGGTTCCTACGGGGCAGCTCCGATCGCGCGTGCTATGTTCGATGCGTATGATGAGGTATACGGACTGACGGGTACGCCGAAGAAGAAGCAAGTTACAGGTGGCGAATCTACGGATGCAGCTAACAACAATCAATAAGCAGGAGGAATCGCTGCGTTCAGTGGCAATGATGAATTTCTGAGCGTTGCAAGCCTCAAAATAAAGACTTTTTCATATCGTACATGGTGTCACCGATCAGGGAGCACATCGCATACGATATGGAAAAGTCTTTTCTTTTTGCAAAACTATATGTCTAGGGAAAGAATTTTTTTTATACAAAAATAGTTGCATTAGGGAAACATATTTGTGTATATTAAACAATGATCAGTGATAAACGTAATCATTACAAAAAAACATTGGGCATTTATGTGGGAGGGAACGAAAGATGACGAAGGCAGCTGAAAGACCGAATGGGAAGTTCAAAATGAATTCGGCGTTGAAGCGGTTGGTTATGACGATATTGTTCTTAAGCGTAGCTGTAGGATTAGCAGCATGTGGCGGCAGCACAAAGGAGGGCAAGACAGAGGGAACTGCAACGTCCGCCGATGCTCATCCAATCAAGGTAACAACTACGATTGGCATGATTGCTGACGTGGTGAAAGAGGTAGGAGGAGAACGTGTTGATGTGATTGGGTTGATGGGGCCAGGGGTTGACCCTCACTTATACAAGGCGTCCCAAGGAGACATTAAGAAGCTGGATGATGCGGACATCGTATTCTACAACGGCTTGCATTTGGAAGGGAAGATGGTCGATATTTTGGAGAAAATGAGCGATAGCAAGACGACGGTTCCCGTCTCCAGAACAATTTCGGAATCTGAGCTGCTCGCAGATCCAACATTAGCACAATCGCATGATCCGCATATTTGGTTCAATGTGCAGAATTGGATCAAGGCGACAGAGGTCATTCGTGACACGCTGGTGGAATATGATGCGGCACATGCAGAAGCCTATAAGCAGCGTGCAGAGGCATATGTAAGCAAGCTGCAAGAGCTTGATGCGTATGTACACAAGCGGATAGAAGAGATTCCGGAAGGGAGCCGCGTGCTCGTGACGGCGCATGACGCGTTCGGATATTTTGGCAAGGCGTACGGCATGAAGGTTATGGGGCTTCAAGGAATCAGCACGGCTTCTGAATACGGAAGCAAGGATGTATCCGATCTTCGCGATTATCTGGTGGACAATAAGATTAAGGCAGTTTTTATTGAATCGAGTGTACCGAAGAAGGCAATTGAGGCGGTCATCGAAGGAGCGAAGAAAAAAGGCCATGAGGTCGTCATTGGCGGTGAATTATTCTCGGATGCAATGGGCGAGCCGGGGACAAAAGAGGGGACTTATATAGGCATGGTTCGCTTCAACGTCAATACGATCGTCGATGCACTGAAGTAATGTACATAACTTCGAGATATATAACACGGTAGGAGAGGAGCGAAATGAGCATGATGGATAAGGGGAATACGCCGCTTCGTGTGAGCGGCTTAACTGTTGCATACCAGAAGAAGCCCGTGCTTCGCAATGTTAGCTTTACGATACCGGAGGGGAATTTAATCGGCATTATCGGCCCGAATGGTGCAGGGAAATCTACACTTATTAAATCTGTGCTTGGATTAATTCCTCGAGTAAGCGGAGAGGTGAATATATTCGGTAAGCCTTACTCGGAAAGCCGCAAACGGGTAGGCTACGTCCCACAGCGCGAATCTGTGGATTGGGATTTCCCCACGAACGCACTCGATGTTGTAATGATGGGCCGTTACGGACACTTAGGATGGTTCAAGCGACCGGGCGCGAAGGAGAAGGAGATTGCGCTCGATTGTCTGGCCAAGGTGGGGATGGCGGATTTTGCAGATCGGCAAATAAGTCAGCTGTCCGGCGGACAACAGCAACGTGTATTCCTAGCAAGGGCGCTTGCCCAAAATGCGGACATCTATTTTATGGATGAGCCGTTCGTTGGTGTAGATGCGATGACGGAGAAGGCGATCATTACATTATTAAATGAATTGAAGCGTCAGGGGAAGACCGTGCTTGTCGTCCATCACGACTTGGCAACAGTGAAGGAATACTTCGATTGGGTAATGCTTCTGAATGTAGAATTGGTTGCCTGTGGAGAAACAGAAAAAATATTTAACACAAGCATGTTGCAGCAAACCTATGGCGGTAGACTTACCGTGTTGGATCAAAATGCGGGTGCCGTCATGGTAGGAACGAGGTGAGTGCAATGTTCGGAATATCTTGGGACGTGTTGCGTGATCCGAATACACAGTGGATTCTCGTCGGTTGTTTGCTGCTCGGTCTCATGAGTGGCATTGTGGGCAGCTTCGCTTATTTGCGGAAGCAGAGTCTGGTTGGGGATACGCTCGCGCATGCTGCGCTGCCAGGCATATGCATTGCTTTTATGCTCACTGGGGTTAAATCGCTGCCCTTATTTTTCCTAGGGGCCTTCTTATCCGGTATGTTGGCAACAGCGGGAATTTCAATCGTGACGCGCTATACGCGCATCAAAGCGGATGCGGCAATGGGGATCATGCTGTCGGTGTTCTTCGGTGTAGGCATTGTGTTGCTGACGCAAATTCAACATTCCAGCTACGGTAACCAAAGCGGGCTCGACAAGTTTCTGTTCGGCCAAGCAGCTTCCATGATGCAGAGTGATGTCTATACGATGGCAGGCGTGTCGCTGCTTATTATTGTGGCATGCAGCCTGCTGTTCAAGGAATTCAAGCTGCTCAGCTTCGATCCTGGCTTTGCGCGCGGACTCGGGTTTCCGGTTGGCGTGCTGGAGCAGCTGCTTATGCTGTTTACCGTAATTGCCGTCGTTGTTGGCATTCAGGCAGTCGGCGTTGTGCTTGTTGCGGCACTATTGATTACTCCTGCCGTATCTGCACGCTATTGGACCGATCGACTCGGATTAATGGTGCTGCTCAGCGGGCTGTTTGGAGCAGTAAGCGGCATTATTGGCACACTTGTCAGTACGACGACGAGCAATTTACCTACTGGCCCGCTCAGTGTATTGGCTGCAACCTTCGTCTTCTGCTGCTCGGTTGTATTTGCCCCGCACCGCGGTGTGCTTGCGAAATGGATTCGTCGGATCCGTAACCATCAATCGATTCGGGTGGAGGAACGAATTCGTCTAGAGGAGACGGAGCCTCGATTGCGAAAGGAGGCGTCGTTGTGACAGACCTATGGATTATACTGACCGGTGCGCTAGTAGCTGCAACTTGCGGGATATTGGGCTGCTTCCTCGTGCTTCGCAAAATGTCCATGATCGGGGATGCCATCAGCCATTCCGTGCTTCCCGGCATCGTTATAGCCTTCATGCTAAGCGGCTCACGTGATTCGTTCGTCATGCTGCTGGGTGCGTCCGCAGTAGGCTTAGTAACGGTATTTCTCATTCAGCTGTTTCAAAATAGCGGCGTGCAATCGGATGCATCAATTGGAGTGGTATTTACCGCATTATTCGCGGTTGGCGTTGTGCTCGTAAGCTTGAATGCACGCAATGTGGATCTGGATTTGGATTGTGTTCTGTTTGGTGAAATCGCTTATGTCCATTGGAATACAACGACCTTGTTCGGCATCGACATGGTGCCGAAGGCTGTATGGATACTCAGTTTTACACTGCTAGTGATATTGCTCGTTATCGGGTTGTTCTATAAGCAGTTCAAAATATGTGCATTCGATCCGGCGATGGCTATCGCCTGCGGCATACCTGTTGCGTTATTTCATTATTTGCTGATGGGACTCGTGTCCATGACGACAGTGGCTTCATTTGAAAGTGTAGGAGCTATCCTTGTCGTCGGCATGCTTATCGTTCCAGCTTCCACCGCCTACTTGCTAACGGAGCGCTTGAGTCTCATGATTGTGTACAGTGTGGCCATTGGAATTGGATGTGCAATAGCTGGCTACTACCTGTCCTCCTTATTGGATGCGTCAATAGCGGGAATGATGGTCACGGTAGCGGGCGCATTGTTCATACTTGCCTTTCTGTTGTCCCCGACTCATGGAATGCTGGCACGCGTGTTGAAGCGTCGTCGGATTGCAGAGATGACTGCTTAGAAGCAGCTTAGGAACACCCTTTGCTCCTGATTATGGAGAGGGGTGTTTTTTTGTTATTGCCAGATAGGAACCATTGCGTAAGCGGCCTCTTTGTAAAGGAAAGGAATTCTTTGTTGTAAATGCCTGCATATGATACAATGGCGTTATGCAAATTTGTGCACGACAATGATTGACAATGAGTGTTACAAGCTTCGACAAATAACGAATCACAACTCGTCTGAAGCGGAACGCATCAGAGACAGGAGTGACGGATGAGATGAGTAAATATAAGTTGTTGGCTCTCGATATGGATGGAACGGTATTGGATGATGATCAGCGCATTTCCAAGGAAAATGCTGATGCCATCCGCAGTGCTTGCGATGAGGGAATTACGGTTATCTTCTCCACTGGCCGCGCGTTCGTCAATGCACTTCCTTATGCGGAAGAACTAGGATTGAATGCTCCAATGATAACAGTCAATGGGAGTGAAGTGTGGAAGAATACACGTGAGCTGCACTTGCGTCATCTCTTGGATCGCGAGGCAGTGAAGCGCATGCACGCGATGTCCGAGGAGCATAATGTGTGGTTCTGGGCTTATTCGACGGAACGATTGTACAACAAAGAGAATTGGGGAGCCGATATCGAGGCTGAGGAATGGCTGAAGTTCGGCTACTTTACGAAGGATGATCGTGTGCGCGAAATTCTGTGGCGCGAACTGCGCGCCATGGGCGGATTGGAATTGACCAATTCCTCGCCACATAATATTGAGATTAATCCTGGAGGAGTCAACAAGGCAACGGGAATACAAACTGTATGCGAGCTTATTGGCTGCGAGATGTCGCAAGTGGTTGCTGTAGGCGACAGCTTGAATGATATGGCCGCGATTCAAGCGGCAGGGCTTGGTGTAGCTATGGGGAATGCGCAGGACGAAGTGAAGCAGGTTGCGGACATCGTCGTACGAACGAACAACGAGCATGGTGTTGCCCAAGTCATTAGGGAGTATATGCTGTAATCGATTGTTCACGAGCGTTTATTCTCGTGCAAGGTGGTGGAACGGATGGTTATTTTCGGTTGGATTAGTGTGATAGTCCTGTTTCTTGTCGGTATGGCAGGGGCTATCTATCCGATTTTACCAGGTGCGTTGGCAATCTATGCAGCTTTCTTTGTGTATGGATTATGCATTAGCTTTGAACCCTTCGGGTTCTGGTTCTGGGCGATTCAGACGATTATTGTAGCTGTGCTGTTTATTGCCGATTACGTGGTCAATGCCTGGGGCGTCAAGCGATTCGGAGGCTCTAAGGCTTCGATTATCGGGAGTACAATAGGGGTCATCATCGGCCCGTTCGTCATTCCGGCGTTCGGTCTTATACTTGGGCCTCTCTTAGGCGCGTTTATCGGGGAACTTATGACAGGAGCGAGTATGGATAAATCGACAAAATCGGCCATTGGTGCGGTTGTCGGACTATTTACGAGCATTGTCGTAAAATTTGCGCTGCAAATCGTGATGATTGTCCTGTTCTTCCTTTGGTTGTAAATGTTTTAATAGAAAAGGTGTCCATAAGACGGTCTGACGGTCTGATATAGACTAGGGCTGTCTTATGGAGCGGCTTCCTGCTCTTTGGAGAAAATACGGTGGCTTTTGCCATGATGAATAGAATTGAATGTAGTATGTTCGGACGGGATATTAGGATACGGGCTAGCATACAGAAAGAAGGGAAACGTTTGGCAAAGGAATCATTTATTAAAGGAACGCTCATTATTGCAGCGGCTACCCTCGTCGCTCGCGTCTTAGGGCTCTTTCAGCGCGTTCCGCTTGAGCATATGCTCGGTTCTGTGGGTAATGCCTCTTTTGCTGCCTCACAGACAGTCTATTTGATGATACTTGCAATAGCGACAGCAGGTATTCCGAGTACATTAAGCAAGATGGTATCCGAACGCTACGCGCTGAATAAGGTGCGCGAAGCGGAGCGGGTCTATTATGCTGCGCTGCTGTTCGGACTCATATCCGGTGTGATTACAACCTTGCTGCTCATCGCGTTCGCAGGTGTGTATGCGGATATGATTCAGCTGCCTGAGGCTGCACTTGCTATTCGTGCATTAGCACCTGCGCTGCTGTTGTTCCCAGTCATTGCCATGATGCGCGGGTATACGCAAGGGCGCAATATGATGCAGGCAAGCGGTGTATCGCAGATCGTAGAGCAGGTTTTACGTGTTCTTACGGCGATCGGACTTGCCTATATCTTGATGAGCACGGGGCAGAACCAAGAGTGGATCGCAGCAGGTGCTTCCTTCGGCGGTGTGCTAGGGAGTGTCGGCGCATTCATTATTATGATCTATTACTTGCGCAAGCTGCGTCAGGCAGATCGGGAAGCTGGAGTACGCGCACGCCGCAGAGGTGCGAAGAAAGTACCGCTTAGCGATATTTTCCGTTCTATTTTCGCGATGTCCGTACCGATTGTATTGTCTTCACTTGCCGTACCGGCTGTTAACTTTATTGATACGTCCATCACGATTCCACTTCTCTCACCGGAAGTTGGGGTAGATGAGGCGAAGCATCTGTATGGTATCCTTGGTCAGCGTGCACAATCGATCGCTGGCATTCCGCCAATTCTGGCGATTGCGTTAAGCACGTCGCTCATCCCGGTCATTTCCGCTGCCTTTGCGAAGCGGGATATGGTTCACTTGAAGCGGCAGACTACAATGGCAATGCGTATTTCCGTATTGAGTGGCATGCCGATCGTATTGGCTCTAGCGGTTGCAGCATATTCCGTGAACGGTTTCTTGTTCAGTACGTTGGACGGTGCAGGCATTATTGCAGCGTTGACGCTCGGTACGATATTCCAAATTACGATGATGACGTCAAGCTCGATTCTAATTGGACTTGGCAAGCCTTATATTGCCATGATCAGTGTAACATTAGGTATTATTATTAAGCTTATTGCCAGCTTCTCGCTTGTTCACTTCTTTGGTATTTACGGCATTATTGGAGGAACAGCATTAAGCTTCCTGCTTATTACATGGCTCAATCTTCGTGTCATGAAGAAGGTTGTTCCGTTCTCGGTACTAGGCAATCGCTGGATAGGCTTCCTGATGACCATCGTGCTGTCGGGTGGCGTAGGATATGGCTGCGAATGGTTGGGCGAGCAATTAGTGGGCATCTTGCCGGCCAAGCTTGCCTTCATGTTCACGGCAGGTGTTGTAGGCGTGGGGGTAGTAGCTCTGTTCGTTGTTGGGCTGGTTGCTTTCCGCGTTATTCGATATGATGAGCTTTCGGGTTATCCGCGTGCGGTTCAGAAGGTACTGCGTCCATTGATGCGATTGCAGGGAGAACGTGGTTAATTCACATACGCGCTATTTATAGCGTAGTGAGAATAAAAAAATTGACAAGCTCCACGAAGGAAGCGCAAGCGATGCACTTCCTTCATGGAGCTTTTTTTGTCGTACACCAGGGTGCACAAGGGAAAGGAAGCGATACGGGAGGATACAAGGATGATATGGTGTTAATTACCATATGTTGATTTTGTAACAATGTATAAACTTTTACCGTTTTATACCGATATACCAAACGTATTTTGGCAACGAGACTTGGCAAGCAAAGGGGTGTCAACATGAAGAGGTTTATTCAGTGGACTACAGGAATACAACAATCCTTACAAAAGAAAATAATATGCTTACTTGCGTTATTTATTGTCGTTCCTACGATTATTCTTATCATTATCCTGACAGGTACGGCAGCAAGCAATACGAAAGACATGGTCTACAATCAAGTGAATGGGGCTACCCAATCCATTGTCGGTATGCTGGATGACATGTATGATTCAAATGCCTATACGGTAAACAGCCTGGCTGACAGCATTAGTAAGAATTCGCAACAAAAGGACTGGATCCATGATCGGATGCTGGAGATTGCCAAAGATATTGAGAATATATATGCGGCATATGTCTTTGTAGATAATCAATACATACACAGTTCTAATGACAGTGATGAGACGATTGATGCGATGAAGCGGGACTGGTATCAGCAGGCAAAGAAAAGTGCTGGGAAAGTAATTGTGACGAAGCCGTATCGCGATGCGATAACGAATGATTTGGTAGTTACGTTCGCTAAAGAGCTCCCAGGGAAGAATGGAGTTGTTGCCATTGATGTGGCAATCGATCGGATTAACAAGGCTGTAGAGAAATACAAAGTAGGGAAAAGCGGTTATATCAGCCTGGTTGACAAGGATAATCAGGTCGTAACGCATCCGGTGTACAAGCAGGGGACGGTTCTGGACGAAGCTACGTACGGAGAGCTTGCCACAGCGAAAGACAACGGCTCATATAAGTCGAATGCGGCAGGAAGAAATGAGTTCGTCAGTTACGACAAACGCAACAAAATGGGACTGAACATCGTCTCGGTCATCGCCTTGTCGGAAATCAACAGCCAAGCCAACTACATTTTTATTGTCGCATCCATCTTCCTAGTCGTTCTTATCGCATTAATGGGACTATTTTTATGGCGGTTTGTAAAGAGTATTATTCGTCCCGTTCTCCGCGTGCAGCAGCTGACGGAACGGATTGCTGCGGGTGACTTCACAGAACGGATTCCGGAGTCGGATCGCAGCGATGAGATTGGACGCTTGGAGAAAAACTCCAACACGATGGCACAGTCCTTGACTGATGTTCTGCTTCGCATTCGCGAAGTGTCCGAGACGGTTGCAGCTTCTGCTGAAGAGCTCTCCGCTAATACAGAAGAGAATGTAGCGTCCCTGCAGCAGGTTGCTGCCTCTTATCAGGAGGTGTCTGCACAATCATCCCTCCTTAATGATCGTCTCAAAGCGGTTCGCTCTGATGCGCATCAGTCAGGCCGCCAGTTGAAGGAAGTTACCGAACTGGTTAATCTGTCCTCTGAGGCTGCTAATGATATGAGTGAATGGGCAGTACGAGGAGAGCAGGCGTTGAGCAGTGTACGCTCGCAAATGAATGCAATTACAGAACATACAGAGTTGGCGACCAAGGAAACGGAGCAGTTGATTGAGCAGTCTCAGCATATTCGCCGTATTGTCGTATTCATTCAAGAGTTGTCTGCACAAACGAAGCTGCTTGCCCTGAATGCGGCGATTGAAGCTGCACATGCGGGCGAGCATGGCCGTGGATTCGCAGTTGTAGCTGATGAGGTTCGCAAGCTGGCAGAGCAGACGAATGAAGCGGCTGGGCAAATTACAGGCATGATTCAGCATATTCATGAACGTTCTGAAGCGGTATGGACAGCAATGCAGAACGGTTCAGCCTCGGTAGAGGAAGGTCAGCAGGTGACGAAGACGGTGACGAGCAGCTTCGCCGACATGTTCGCGGCAGTTGATGAAATGAACGTACAACTGAGTCATATTGCACAAATGAGCACTCAACTCACTAGTGCCAATGGTACGATGATCACTTCGTTCGATGAAGCGAGTGAAATGACTAATACAACGCTGCTTGAAATGGAAAATGTGGCGGCAGCGGGTGAACAGCAAAATGCAGCCATGCAGGAAATGGCTTCGTACGCGAACCACTTGGCTACCATTGCTGATGATTTGCAGCAGTTGTCTGCGAAGTTCAAGGCATAGCTTGCCTTGCTAGGTGCGGCGTTACGGATGCATATAGATATACAAATAACGGAGAGCACTTGAACCGCGCCGCGGTTCGAGTGCTTTTTTTGTTGTCCTATCGGTTCACTTCTTCCCAGCAGCATCCATTTCGAAATAGCCCATGTGCAGAGCAAGGTCATGGAGTGCGTTCATGTCTGTACCGTTATGCAACTGATTTGCAACTGTCATCGCGTTTACTGGAAATGGTGGATATACAGGCTTGCGGGTGAACGGGCATTTGGGGAGGGGGTTAGCCTCTGAACATTGCAGGACATATCTGCAAGCGGCAGCCATAAATCCTGAACGTGGGGTGGAATAGATGAATGAAGTGTGGATAATGGGTGCGGCACGCACGCCAATCGGTTCATTTCAAGGCAATTATCGGGATGTGACTGCAGTGGAACTGGGCACAGCTGCTATTCAAGAGGCCTGCAGCCGCGCTGGCATCATGGGAGAACATGTGGATCAAGTATGGATGGGACAGGTGCTGCAAGCTGGAGTTGGGCAAAATGGGGCACGACAAGCGGCTTTACAGGCGGGCATCCCTATCCATGCACCAGCGACGGGGGTCAACCTAGTCTGTGGATCAGGGCTGCAGGCTGTCATGCTGGGGACACAGAACATCAGGACGGGTGATGCAGATATCGTCGTATCTGGCGGAATGGAGAATATGACCCAATCTCCCTATATACTCAAGCAGGCAAGACAGGGATATAAGTACGGGCACGGGGAGCTGTTGGATACTGTACTGCATGATGGACTGACCTGTGCCTTTCTACAGCAGCCAATGGGCATTACCGCAGAGAAATTAGCGGAACGCTATCATATCACACGTGACATGCAGGACGCATTTGCACTAAAGAGCCAACAACGTGCGGAATCAGCGATGCGTGAAGGAAGATTCGAAGCTGAGCTCGTTCCAATCCGAGTACCTGAACGCAAGGGGGCATTCCGGACGGTGGATACGGATGAGCACCCTCGCCATGGCATGACCATGGACAATTTAAGCAAACTGAAACCTGCCTTCCTTAGCAATGGCACAGTTACAGCGGGCAATTCGTCCGGGATTAATGATGGGGCAGCTGCTGTTATCTTGTGCAGCTCGGAAGCAGCTGTGAAGCGTAATTTATCCCCCCTTGCGGTGGTGCGCGGTTATGCAGCAGTAGGCGTGGAGCCGGAATGGATGGGACTCGGACCTGTATCTGCGCTGCGGAAGGCTGCTGAGAAGGCAGGCCTGCGCATGCAGGATATTGAACTGTTCGAAATCAATGAAGCTTTTGCGGCACAGGCGCTGGCTGTTACCGAGGAACTGGGCATTGATACAGAGATCGTCAATGTGAACGGAGGCGCGATTGCGCTCGGACATCCGATTGGTGCCAGCGGGACAAGAGTGCTTGTGACACTGCTTCACGAGATGGAGCGAAGAAAGGTGAAATACGGCGCGGCTGCGCTCTGTGTAGGAGGCGGTCATGGTGTCGCTGTCATCGTCGAACGGAGCTGAATCGGAACGACAGCATTCATGGCGAAGCTTTGAAACGGTGGACAGTGCTGCATACTGGTTCGAGCATCGCTGCGAGAAGACGCCGGATAAAGTCGCGGTCGTAGACGCTCATACAGGGAATCGATACACGTATCGAGAGCTTGCATGCCGTGCAAGGCAGTTGGCGTTAGTACTGCAGCATCATGGTGTTAGCGCTGGGGATCGGGTTGCTGTACTGCTGCTAAATCAGGCTGAGATGCTGGATGCACTGCTTGCCTGCAGACTGTTGAGCGCGATTGCCGCCCCAATGAATTGGAGGCTCGCGGAAGCAGAGCTGCATGAAATTGTACGGGACTGTTCGCCGAAGGTGCTGCTCTATGATCGAACGGTTCCTTCGCTTGCTGCTCTATCTGAAGCATTACAAGAAAGAAGCGTAGAAGTATTGGATGTGTCTGCGCTGCTGCATGAACAGGCGGAGCTCCAATGTGAACAGCCGGGGAGTTCGACAGTCAATGCAATCGAGGATGCAGCTGCTGAGATTGCAGCCGGGGCAACGGCAGATGAGCTTGCACAACCTCGTGACATATTGGCACAGGAAGCAATCTGCCTCGATGATCCATGGCTCATGATCTATACCGGGGGAACGACAGGGAAACCGAAGGGGGTTGTCCTGTCGCATGGCTCTGTATTCTGGAATGCGGCGAACACGGTAATTAGCTGGCAGTTGAACGAATCGGACGTTACGCCGACGATCTTGCCTATGTTCCATACTGGAGGCATTAATGCACTGACATTCCCTGTACTTATGGCTGGGGGAACGGTCGTGCTCGTGCGCAATTTCCAAGCGGATGACATGATCCGACTCCTTCGGGAAGAACGTTGTACGATTGTGTTAATGGTGCCGACGATGTATCATCTGCTCGTTCAGTGCGATTTATTTAGAAATGATATGTTTCCGGATATGCGAACCTTTCTCTCGGGAGGTGCTCCGTGTCCATTATCCGTATATGAAGCATTTCATGTTAGAGGCTTGCCTTTCAAGGAAGGATACGGCGCGACAGAGTCTGGTCCAAACAATTTCGTAATCGAGCCGGAAGCGGCTAGAATGAAGCCCGGATCGGTAGGTGTGCCGATGCTGCTCGGAGAGGCAAGGATTATTGGATCTGACGGGCGCGTGCTGGCAGCAGGTCAAGTCGGAGAGCTGGTGCTTCGAGGAGGTCATTTGTTCTCTCATTATTGGAACAATCCGCAGGCAACGGAAGAGACGATGCAGGATGGATGGCTGTTGACGGGGGATCTGGCTCGAAGGGATGAGGACGGCTATTACTATATTGTAGGCCGGAAGAAAGATATGATTATTACCGGAGGAGAGAATGTATATCCGCTTGAAGTGGAGCATATTCTCGAGAGTCATCCGAAGGTAATGGAAGCAGCTGTGCTTGGCATAGCAGATTCGAAGTGGGGCGAAGTTGTCGTTGCTGCTGTCAGTACAGGAGAGATCTCCTCCTTGACGGAAGAAGAACTCAAGCAATACTGTCAAGCGAGGATTGGGAAGTATAAAGTGCCCAAGCGCTTTATTCTCACTGAAGAGCTTCCTAAGACAGTAGTGGGCAAGCTGGACAAAAAGGCAATGAAAGCATGGTTTGGCGGTTGACCGAGGTCAGCCGCTCATTTTTTTGTAAAAGTGCTTGAAGCAGGTATAACTGTGATACAATATACAGGACAACATTGGAAAATAGAGGAATTGGAGGTTCTGCATGAAAGAAGGCCGCGTGCTTAAAATGAAATTAATGCCGCCCCCTTTGAAGAAGCAGCTGCTCCACCGTCCTCGTCTTGCTAAAGTGCTAACCCGCATTACAGATTTCCCGCTCACCATATTGACCTCTGGTCCGGGATTCGGCAAGACGACGGCGCTGTCCGCCTATTTGCGCTCCTCGGACATGACGTATGCATGGTACGGAGCATCTCCCCAAGACAATGACTTTATCCCATTTGTATCCCATATCATTTATACGTTGCGGCAATCGGTTCCCGATTTTGGGGAATCGCTGCTTGCTGAGCTGCACAGCGGTGGAAATCGGAACAGCAGTGAAGATATCATTGCCTTGGCAGACTTATTTTTGAATGAGTTGGTATCGCTTTCAGAACGGACGATATTAATCATTGATGATTACCACCTCGTCGAACCGACTACAAGCATTGACGAATGGATGCAGTATGTTGTGTCCTATTTGCCTGATTGCGACAAGATGGGCATCGTCATTTCCTCACGCGCCAAGCCTCAATGGGATGGTCTAGCTGCATTGCGCATTCGAGGCCATGTACTGGAAATTGGCAAGGAAGAGCTTGCATTCAATGAAGAAGAAATTGAAGTGTTGTACAGCGATTATTACGGGTACCCGCTTACGAAGCAGCAGCTTGAGCGTATCTATAAGCAGACGGAAGGCTGGATTATTGCGGTACAGCTTATATGGCAGCGGCTGCTGTCCTCCAATGGCTCGCTAGAAGAACTTCTGCGGGCGCCAAGAGATACGATGGAGGAGTTGTTCCAGTTTCTGGCATTGGAGCTGTTCCAGAAGCAATCTTTGTCGATGCGCTCCTTCATGCTGGAGACGAGTATCTTTGACGAGCTTACCGGCGACTGGTGTGATGCCGTATGCGGGCGAAGCGGTTCACATGCGCTGTTGTTTGAGCTGTGCGGCAGCGGCTTCTTGTCAGCAGTCGATGACAAGCAGTTCCGCTATCATGCCCTGTTCCGTGAATTCCTGCTCGATCAGTTGAGAAGACAGCATGATCGTTACGTGTCTTTGGCGAAGCAGGCCATTCACATCTTCGCATCGCGCGGCCGCTATGATCTGGCGATGGCACAAGCGATGGTTCTGCAGGATGGCGAAGAGACGGCACTGCTGCTGCAGGATGGGGGCGAAGAGTTGATACAGGGCGGTCATTTGGAATTCGTCCATGCCTCCTTGCTGACGATTCCAGAGCGTACGAAGCGAAGATACCCATATTTGCATGTGCTGCATGGGGATATTATGCGTTATCGCTGCCAGTATGAAGAGGCGTCAGCCCAATACCGCATAGCCGAATATGAAGCAGATAGTGCCAGCAATCGCATTGTTCAGATGATGGCCCTTGAAGGGCAAGCTCTCTTATTTCTGGATACGATACAACCTGGCAAGGCAGAGCCTCTGCTGGAGCGTGCGATTGCAATTGCAGAGTCGCTCTATGGAGGCCGGATCATGCATGTAGATCGAATTGAAAGCGTTCACTTGCGGCATTCAAGCTATGAATCAGGTGGAAGGGTTCGAACGGGCGAGCGTGAGCGTCTTGGCCGCTTATATACATTGATGGCTGAAAATATGCTTAATGCGGGCAGAGGAACAGAAGCGCAGCTCTGGTACGATCGGGCTATTCATATTCACGCAGAGGGAAGAGACTGGCTGCTTGAAGCGCGGTTGTTCCTCCGCACCGGCAGACTGCACAAGGCGAAGTCGAAGCTAATGCATGCCCAGATGATGGAACAGGAACAGGGTTCGATCTTCCGCGGGCTTAGTTACCATTCCAAGACATTATCCCGCTCGCACCGCGAGATTGATCTGCTGCTCTCGCTTATCAGCAGTATGTGCGGAGAGCCAGTTGCGGCGAAGGAGGCGGCAGAAGCGGGAATGATGCAGGGCATTCGCCTCAAGGCGCCCTTCGTAGAGGCTTGCGGATGGATGCGAATGGGGCATGCTGCGCAGTTGACTGGGAAGTATGATGCGAAGGTTGCTGCTGATTGCTATCAGGCGGCGCTGTCAATCATGGAACGGCTGGAAGTGAAGCGCGGCAGCGCTGAGCCATATATGGGACTCTGCTTGCTCTTCGGCAGAGCTCGGTCAACGGATACGGCTCTACGATACGGGCATAGTGCTTGGGAGAAGACGCAATTCGCGAATGATGGCTGGCTCACCTCGCTAATTAGGCTGAGCATGGGCATTGCACTGTTCAACGCGAATCGGTATGCCGAAGCCGAGGATGTTTTCCGTGAATGTAGTGAACGTTTCCTCGCTTGCGGTGATGGATTCGGCAGCGCTGCTGTTGAGATGTGGCTCGCATTATGCGCCTATCGGACAGAGCAGGACAGCAAGTTCGCGGTTGCGATGGAGCGCTTTTTGGCGCGGACGGAGCGGGAAGGCTACTCGTTCCTGATCACGCGGCGTACATTGTTCGGGCCGAGCGACACGCAGCAGCTCATTCCGCTGCTTATTGAAGCGGTACGACTTGATATTTGCCGTTCCTACGCATCGACGATGCTTACGGAATTAGGACTAGATCAGCTTACGTACCACCCTGGGTATACCTTGTATATACATACGCTTGGGAATTTTGTCGTCCAGCTTGGCGATATTGAGTTGTCGGACAAAGACTGGCAGCGTGGCAAGGCAAAAGAGCTGTTCCAGCTTCTGGTGACTAGACGGACTCGTTCGTTGACGAAGGAAGAACTGCTGGATTCTCTGTTTCCTCAATCAGAGGAGAAGGCGGCCAATCGAGACTTCAAGGTGGCGCTAAATGCCTTGAATACGGCCTTGGAACCGCATCGTCGTGTTCGTTCGAACCCTTATTACATCATTAGACGGGGAAGCACCTATCAATTGAATCCGACTGCGGGCTGGGTGCTCGACGCCAATCGCTTCGAGATGGCGATCGAACAAGGGCTTGAAGCTGGCGATGTGGAGCAGGCAATAAAACTGCTGGAAGAAGGACTCCTTATCTATGAAGGCGACTATATGCCTGAACGCCGTTACGAGGATTGGTGCATTGAGGAACGGGAACGCTTGCAAGTGTTGTTCATGCGTGGAGCAGAGAGATTGTCTGGCCACTATGCGGCTATGAATACCTTCGACAAGGCGATCCGCTGGGCGGAATCGATTGTAGCGAAAGATCGCTGCTGGGAAGAGGCGTACCGAATCCTGATTGCTTGTCATCTTCAAATGAACAATCGCAATCAAGCTTTGCGCTGGTACAACAAATGCCGAAAGGCGTTGGAGGAAGAGCTAGGGATCGAGCCGATGAAGGATATCCGAGAACTTGTTCGGGACATATCGAGTGTAATACTGAGAGATGACGAGTAAGAGGGTACTGCTGCGGAATGTTGCTTGCTTATCTGTTGATTAAGCTGGCAGTATGTCGTGCTGCGGTTTCCTAACCGATGCAACTCATTTGTAACTATACCCTCTTATGATGAATGGGAAATGATTCGTAAGGGGGTTTTTGGTGTCTATGACACAGTTATTTATTCGTGAAACAAGCAATCAGAAGCAACAATTGCATCGCAGCCATGATAAGCAACGGGCGGTTCGCATACAGATGTCAAGACTATTGCTGCTCAGCTTCATGTCCTTGCTCCTGCTGCTGACAGCTGCTTGTGGAAGCAGTGGAAGTGATGCGGGAGGGAACTCCGCGAAGCAAGAGAACAATGGTGCAGCATCGACAGAGAACAAGAATAATCAAACGGAAGAGAAGAAATCGTCCGATGGAGATAAGACGCCAATCAAGATCGGAGTGCTTGCTTCCATGTCGGGGGCGCTTGAAAGTTACGGCAAACAGACGGTTCGCGGATTCGAGCTTGGCATCGACTATGCCACACAAGGTACGAAGACGATTGATGGACGGCCAGTTGAGTTCATTGTAGAAGATACAGAAACGAAGCCGGACGTAGCTGTTAAGAAGGCAACCAAGCTGCTTGAAACCGATAAGGTTGATTTCCTTGTTGGTTCATCCAGCTCAGGGGATACATTAGCGGTTCTTCCGCTTGCTGAGGAATACGAGAAGATTATGGTCGTCGAGCCGGCTGTTGCGGATAGCATTACAGGCGAGTTGTGGAACAAATACGTATTCCGCACTGCACGCAATTCCTCGCAGGACGCGGTTGCAGGCGCGGCGGCGATAGCGAAGCAGGGCGTTAAGATTGCAACGTTCGCACCGGATGGCGCGTTCGGCCGCGATGGCATTAAGGCGTTCAAGGAAGCAGCGATCAAGCTTGGTGCGGAAATTGTAGAAGAGCAGTACGCGGACGCTACTGCAACAGATTTTACCGCGAACATTCAGAAAATTGTAAGTGCAAAACCGGATTACTTGTTCGTAGTATGGGCGGGAGCGAATACGCCGTGGAAGCAGCTTAAGGATATGAAGGTAACGGAGCAAGGCATCAAACTGTCTACTGGAGCTCCAGATATCGCGGCTCTGAAGACAATGCAGGAGCTGGAGGGGATGGAAGGCTTCTCGGTGTACTACCATTCACTTCCGAGCAATGATGTGAATAAATGGCTCGTAGAAGAACATACGAAGCGATTCAATGGAGATTTGCCAGATTTGTTCACACCTGGAGGCATGTCAGCAGCGATCGCGATCGTGGAAGCGGTGAAGAAGACGGGCGGGGATACGACTGCCGACAAGCTGATTGCAGCGATGGAAGGAATGACATTTGATGCGCCGAAGGGCAAGATGACGTTCCGAGCGGAGGATCACCAAGCACTGCAGACGATGTATGCGGTGAAGCTGGAGAAGAAGGATGGTACCGATTATCCGGTTCCTGTACTTATCCGTGAACTGTCGCCAGAAGAGACGGCACCGCCGATTCACAACAAACGTTAACTAGGAGGTCGGGACATGAGCGGAGCGGAGAACAACCTCAGGACGGCCGAGTCGCTGCCGATTGAACAGGGGACGAATAGAGCTCGCCGCTCCCATTCGTCCCAAGCGGTGGATAAGATTTTGAGCACAACAGATTTGACGATTGCGTTCGGCGGACATATCGCAGTACAGGAAGTGAACCTCACCGTTGAGCGTAATCGCTTCAAGTCAATCATTGGCCCAAATGGTGCAGGTAAGACGACCTTGTTCAACTTGTTAAGCGGCGAGCTGCGGCCAACTTCTGGCCAGGTCCAATTCGAGGGGCGCGACGTGACGTTGCTGCCCCCATTCGAACGGACAAGGCTTGGGATGGGGCGATCCTTTCAGATCACGAATGTATTCCCCAATCTGACGGTGATGGAGAATGTACGGCTTGCTGTCCAATCCAGACATGGTGTTCGCATGAATTGGTATCGATCACTACGAGCGTATCGTCAGTTTGAAGAAGAAGCGGAGCATTGGCTCGAAATGGTGCTGCTTGGAGGAAGAGGCGGTGCTACAGCGAAGCATTTGGCGCATGGAGAGAAGCGCAAGCTGGAGCTAGCGATGCTGCTAGCGCTCCAGCCGTCGCTTCTACTGCTCGATGAACCGACGGCTGGCATATCGGTGGAAGAGGTTCCAGCGATTATGGAAGTGATCCGTCGGGTGAAGGATGCCAAAGATCGAACGATATTACTGATTGAGCACAAGATGGAGATGGTTCTGGATTTATCCGATACGATCGCCGTTCTGTTTAATGGGAAGCTGCTTGCAGATGGTCATCCGGATGAGATTATGAATAATGAATTGGTACAGTCTGCTTACTTGGGAGGGTTGTATGATGACGCTGCTGCAGGTGAATGAAATTGAGACGTATATCGGACAGTTTCACATTTTGCAAGGGGTCACCTTCCAAGTGAAGGCTGGTGGGATTACCGTACTGCTTGGCCGCAATGGGGCGGGCAAGACGACGACACTGCGTTCCATTATGGGATTGAATCCGGCATCCAAGGGAGAAATCCACTATAAGGGAGAACGATTGGATCAGCTTCCGACACATCTTATTGCTCGCAAAGGGGTCGGGTATGTTCCAGAGGATCAGGGAATCTTCACGGATCTAACGGTAGGAGAAACGATGCGTATTGCGATGAGAGGGAATAGCAAAGAGGCTGCTGCTCGGCTGGAATGGACCATGGAGCTGTTCCCAGATCTGCGCCGCTTCTGGAACCGCAAGAGTGGGCTCTTGAGCGGAGGGCAGAAGCAGATGCTGGCGATCTCTCGGGCATATATGAACGACAATGAATTGCTCCTCATCGATGAACCTAGCAAAGGGCTTGCCCCGATTATGGTGGAGAAGCTGATGGAAGCTATCCAGCAGATGAAGGAGAAGACGACCGTGCTCCTAGTTGAGCAGAACTTCCTTATGGCAAGCCGCATTGGAAGCGCGTACTACATGATGGACGAAGGGCGCGTCGTGAAGGCAGGAACGATGGATGAACTGCGTTACGACGAGGAGACACGGCGGAAGTATTTGGGCATTGCGTAACCGATGCGCCAAAGAGGAGGGAGTATGTATTGAACGGGTTCATCAATCTGATTGTTAATGGGCTTGCGACCGGAATGCTCGTCTTCCTGCTCGCGTCGGGGCTGACACTTATATTCGGACTTATGAGCGTGCTCAACTTCGCGCACGGCGGCTTGTTTGCCTGGGGTGCCTATAGCGGGGTGTGGTTGTATGCGGCAACGGGCTCATTCGTCTTGGCGATTGTGGGGGCAATTCTTGTTGGAATGCTGCTTGGCTTCATGATGGAACGCATTGTCATTCGGCCCGTGTACGGCAATCATGTGCAGCAGATTCTGGTCACGCTAGGCGTTATGCTCGTGTTAAGTGAATTGCTCAAAGTTGTATTCGGCCCGAATCCACTTAAGGCGGATGCCCCGCCTATACTCAGCGGAAGCTGGGAAGTTGGCGGAGTGATTCTAATTAAATACCGAATCTTCATCATCGTAATTGGTGTGCTCGTGTACGGCGGATTATTGTTCATATTGAAGCGTACGAAGATTGGTCTAATCGTGCGCGCAGGCGTTATGAATCCGGAAATGGTTCAAGCGCTAGGCATTCCGATTCGGCGTGTATTCACGCTTGTATTTATGGTTGGGGCAGGTCTGGCGGCACTGGGAGGCGTACTGCTTGCTCCATACTCAGGAGTGATCTTTGCCGAAATGGGCATGCAATTTGCCATTCTTGCCTTCATCGTCGTTGTCATTGGCGGCATGGGGAGCATCCAAGGCTCTGCACTGGCTGCACTGTTAGTTGGCTTGTCGGGAGCATTTATGGCCTATTATGTGCCGGACTTGTCGCTTGCAGGCAATATGCTGTTGATGGTGGTCGTCCTTCTCATTAAGCCTTCAGGCTTGTTCGGGGCGAAGGGGGGAGCGTAATGAGACATATAAACATCGGAACGAAATGGTTCCTTCTGCTCGTCATTGGACTTGCCGTGCTGCCGTGGATCAATGACTCGCGCAGCTTCCTCATTATTATGACGCAAATTTGCATCTTCGCCGTCTTTGCGATGAGTTACGACATCTTGCTCGGTTATACAGGCATTGTCTCATTCGGTCATTGTATGTTCTTCGGTATTGGCGCGTACGCAACTGGTGTCATGCTTGATCGGATGGGGGCCAACATCGGAGTCTTGCTGCTGTCGATTGCAGCAGGTGTGATTTTGTCGGCGCTGCTCAGCTATCTGGTAGGCATGTTGTCTTTGCGTTTGAAGAATCACTTTTACGCAATGCTTACGTTGGCCTTTTCCGGATTGCTGCTTGTCTTGGCGGAGAAGTGGAGGTCTCTGACGCGAGGAAATGACGGCTTCACGTTCCCGATTCCCTCGGAGCTAAAGGATCGGACGGTGCTGTACATGGTATCGCTCGCTGTGATGGTTGTCATCTATATGCTGCTCAGAAGGTTCACGCAATCCCCCGTCGGTCGTGTGTTGATGGCGATACGTGAAAATGAGCAGCGAACCGCTTCGCTCGGCTATGAGATCATCCACTACAAGGTGTTTGCAAGTGTAGTCGCAGGTGTAGTCGCCAGCATTAGCGGATCCATGTATGTGCTGACACTGCGATTCGTCAATACGACGGTGTTCGCGATGGATATGACCTTGAACGCGCTTCTGATGACGATTATTGGCGGCGTTGGGACGCTATTTGGGGCGATTATTGGCTCAGCGATTATTGAATGGGCGCACCATGGCCTAACTGAGCTGGCTAAGTTCCACCCCATATTCGAGAGATGGATTATTTTCTTTGGCCTTCTCTACATTGTCGTCGTGCTCATCTTCCCAGCAGGCATAACCGGAACGCTCCGAATGTGGTGGATGAAGCGGAGAGGAAGGAGAGCCTCTTCGTCTCCTACGGAAACAGCATCACGGCATGGGAAGGAGGAGGCAGGATGACTTCTCGCAGGCAGAAGGACTCGGCTGCGGAGCACTTGGAAGAGGATGTGCACTTGGAGGCTCATGACAGTCGAAATCAGGACAATCGACATCATTTGGTTGAGGATACCTCTGTGGTCGGTTCCTTTGTCGTCCGCTGCCGGATACGGCAGGAGACCGAGGGATTGGACGATTGGCGAATCCGAATTACCTATGTACAGGGCCAGGAAGAGCAGACCGTTGCTTCATGGGAGGAAGCGGTTGGCTATATGCAGCTGATGATGAAGCGGGGGAATGACGCGCATGAACGAGAACGGAATGAATGAAAGAGAAAAGAATGAACAGTCGATCGTCCGTCTGTTGTCCGTAGGAACTTACATCCCTGATCAGAAAATGACTAGCGGCGATATTGCAGAAGCGTCAGGCATTCCTCAGCATATTGTGGAGTCGAAGCTGGGCATCCGGCAGAAGCCTGTCCCAGGGCCTGATGATCATCCCTGCGCGATGGGGGTTGCAGCAGCGAAGGAAGCGATTCGTCGTGCCCAGATCGCGCCTGAGGAAATTGATCTCATTATATATATCGGTGAAGAATACAAGGAATACCCGGTATGGACGGCGGCTCTTCAACTGCAGCATGAGATTGGAGCTGTAAATGCGTGGGGCTTCGATATGGGCTCCCGATGCTGTACGGCAATTATGGCTGTTCGGACAGCGAAGTCGATGATGTTGGGGGATTCTCGTATTCGCACTGTGCTGCTTGCTGGCGGCTATCGCAACGGCGACCTGATTGACTTAACGGATCCGAACACTCGCTTCATGGCGAACTTGGGTGCTGGCGGCGGAGCGATGCTGCTCCAGCGTGGGGCTGGCCCTTCGTATCCAGAGGTGCTGGATTCAGCAATTATTACGGATGGATCATTTGCGCAGGATGTCATCATTCAAGCAGGGGGAACGAAGCAGCCATTGACGGCAGAGCTATTGGCGCAAGGTCAGGCTTGCTTCCGAGTCCCAGATCCAGAACGGATGAAGTCGCGACTGGATGCGGTGTCGATGCAGCGATTCTCTCAGGTGGTGGAACAAGCCATTCAGGGTAGTGGATATACGGTCTCGAATATTGGTTTTATCGGCTTGCTTCATATGAAGCGATCCGCACATGAATTCGTGCTGCGCTCCTTAGGGATTACTGAAGAACGTTCCGTTTATTTAGAGGACTATGGTCATATCGGTCAATTCGATCCGATTCTATGTCTGGAATTAGGCGTAAGACGGAAGTTGATTCAACCGGGCAGCATTGTTGTATTAGCAGCTGCGGGCATCGGGTATGCGTGGGGCGCACTCACCTTAAGATGGGGGGACGAAGCATGAAGATTCATTTAAAATCCGTTGAATTGCCAAATGGGGAAACACTCGGATACCGTGAACGTGATGGCGGCGCTGAGGTAGTTGTGCTGATACATGGCAACATGAATTCGTCCTGTCATTGGGACGTCGTGCTGGAACAGATGGATGCTCGGTATAAGCTGTATGCGGTCGACCTGCGTGGATTTGGTATTTCTACCTATCATACGCCGATTGAGTCCTTGTCTGATTTCACTGCAGATGTGAAACAATGGGTCGATTTACTCGGTCTAACTCGTTTCACCCTCATCGGCTGGTCGACTGGCGGCGGGGTGGCAATGGAGTATGCTGCCGCTTATCCTGATGAGGTAACGCGGCTAGTGCTGCTGGCAAGCGTCTCGACTCGTGGTTACCCATTTTATGAGGACGGATCGAACGGCCTGCCAGATGTTACGCGCCGGATTACGACCATCGAAGGTATTCGATCATTGGCTCGCAATACCCTCATCGAATCTGCAAACATACGTCGGGATCGCCGATTTATGAAGCAATTGTATGAGGCCGTTATCTATGATCGGAATCAACCGGAAGAGGCAAAATACGAAACCTATATAGACGATATTTTGACGCAGCGTAATCTGATGGACGTGTATCATGCGCTGAACACGTTTAACGTGAGTGTATTTGATCATGAAGCATCTCCGGGAAGCGGGGCTGTGAAACGAATAACAGCCCCCGTTTTGGTTCTGCGGGGCATGCAGGATTTAGTTATTACTGAGGCGATGACGAGAGAGACGCTGGCTGATCTGGGAGACATTGCGGAGTTCGTTCCATTGACAGGATGCGGTCACTCACCGTTAGTTGACGATCTTCCGCAGCTGCTGCATGCAATCGAGTCCTTCTTGGGGAGAGATTCATCAGAAGCGGCTCCTAGCGGGTCAACTGCATCGGCCGGCCATACAGATTGAAGGGAGACAGGGGAAGACGATGACGATGAAGCTTACAGGGAAAACGGCAATCATTACAGGCGGAGCAAGCGGCATAGGGCTTGCAGCGGTACACTTATTTCTTGAGGCAGAGGCGAATGTTGTCATCGCTGACTTCAATGAGACGGCGGGACAGCAAGTGATCGATGAGCTGGCAAATGAACAGCGTGATCGCACGTTATTCGTGAAGACGAATGTAGCGGATGAAGAAAGCGTGCGGCAACTGATGGAGCAGACGGTTGCAGCATTTAGCGGTATCGACATTCTGATCAACAATGCAGGAATTACACGTGATGCAATGCTGCTGAAGATGACCCCAGAGCAATGGCAGGATGTAATCAATGTGAACTTGAATGGAGTGTTTCTATGCACGCGTCTTGCAGCTCCTTATATGGCGGCGCAAGGCAAGGGTAAAATCATTAATACTTCATCGATTGTTGGCGTTCAAGGCAATATTGGACAGACGAACTATGCTGCGACCAAAGCAGGCGTCATTGGCATGACGCGTACATGGGCTCGGGAGCTAGGATATAAGGGGATCTGTGTGAACGCGGTTGCCCCAGGCTTCATCGCAACAGAGATGGTGGCCAAGATGCCGGACAAGATTATTGACAGCATGCGTGAAAAAGTACCGCTGCGCCGATTAGGACGGCCGGATGAAGTTGCACAAGCATATTTATTCCTCGCTTCGGATGCAGCTGATTATATAAATGGAACAGTGCTGGAAGTGAACGGAGGGTTGTCCATTTGAATGGACTAGATGCTCGTCACAGCACTGTGGATAGCCGATTCGATCAGCGGCTGAATCAACCGCTTGTCCCGCGCCGCTGCGCTCAGGTTATGAGCGCGGATGAAGCGGTGGCGCTTATTGCGAATGATGCAACGGTTGCTGTGGGAGGCTTCGTTGGATGTGCTCACCCAGAAGCACTTACGTCAGCGTTGGAGCGCCGTTTCTTGAAAGAGGCGGCGCCGACAGGGCTTACAGTTGTGTATGCAGCCGGACAAGGGGATGGCGTTGTTCGCGGCGTGAACCATCTTGCACATGAAGGCATGGTGAAGCGAGTCATTGGAGGGCATTGGGGACTTGCTCCGCGTTTGGGCGCGCTTGCGCTCGATAACCGGATTGAAGCCTACAACTTTCCGCAGGGTGTGATTGTACATCTCTATCGTGATATTGCTGCAGGCCGATCGGGGACATTGACCCATGTCGGCCTTCATACCTTTGTCGATCCGAGGAATGGAGGGGGCAGGCTGAATGCAAGCACGGTGGAAGAGCTTGTAGAGCTGGTGCAGCTTGGAGGCCGAGAGCAGCTCTATTATCGAGCTTTTCCGATTCATTGCGCTTTCGTGCGCGGCACGACTGCTGATGGGCGCGGCAATATCTCCATGGAGCGAGAGGCAGTAACGTTAGAAATGCTGGCACTTGCTCAAGCAGCGAGGAACAGTGGAGGAATTGTGATTGCGCAGGTAGAGCGCATATTGCCGCACGGAACCATGCATTCGAAGCAGGTAGTCATCCCAGGCATGCTGGTCGATGCTGTCGTTGTCGCTAGGCCAGAGGAGCATACGATGACGTTCGCTGAGGCATACAATCCAGCATATGCAGGGGAGATACAGCAGGAAGCGTCCGCCGCATATGTGCCTCCAATGGCAAGAGATGAGCGGCTAATCATTGCACGGCGAGCTCTCATGGAAATCCCTTCCCACAGTGTTGTGAATCTCGGCATCGGACTGCCTGAGGGGGTTGGATATGCAGCACTTGAAGCGGGACGAACAGATATGACGCTGCTGCTTGAATCCGGCCCTGTTGGTGGTATACCTGCACGAGGGTTAAGCTTCGGCGCATCTGCGTTTGCGGAGGCCATTCTTGATCAGCCTGCTCAATTCGACTTCTTCGATGGAGGAGGGATTGATGTTGCTTGTCTGGGGATGGCAGAGGCAGACGGCAGAGGAGACGTGAATGTGAGTCTGTACGGCGGCAAGCTGACAGGCTGCGGCGGCTTCATTAATATAAGCCAAAATGCGAAGAAGCTTGTCTTCTGCTCCACCTTTACGGCTGGCGGTCTGAAGATGGAGATGGCTGATGGGGGCCTTCGTATCCTTCAAGAGGGACGCTTCCGGAAGTTCGTTCGGCAGGTAGAGCAACTTACCTTCTGCGCAGATTATGCACAGCGACGTGGCATCGAAGTGCTGTATGTGACAGAGCGCGCAGTATTCCGGCTGTATGCAGGGGAACTTGAACTTATCGAGATGGCACAGGGACTATCGCTGGAAGCAGACATTCTAGCCAATATGGACATCGTGCCTCGCATTAGTCCACAGCTGAAATGGATGGGAGAGGATCTGTTCCGATAGGGACTGTCATAGAGACTGTCTCATAAGCTGAGGCTGATTTACTGCCTGTAAGATGATAACTGGTAATGTGAAAGGTCGAGTAAGGGGGACGTTGGTACCCTAACTCGACCTTTTGTTTTATTGCTGCTTCGCCTCCATCACCTGCGTCTGCAATGGCTGTTCGAGGTGATTTTCAAGGCAGCAAAAATATTGTGAGCGCTATCAAAAAATGTTGCTTGCCTTACAAAACCGGGCGAGATTATCATGAAATTGCGGAAGGGACCCAAAAATTACCGCAATCGATATGGAAAGGGGAAGATCATGAAGACGAACAGTCAACCGGGGGGGCGCCGATCATTTCACTTGCGTGAAAATGCTCAACTCTACCTTATAATGCTTCCCGTTCTACTTCATATTTTTATCTTCAGTTATATTCCGATGTACGGGATAATCATCGCATTTCAAGATTATTTCCCGGGAAAACCTTTTTTCTCATTTACAGATACGAATTGGGTAGGCTTTAAACACTTTATTGAATTTTTTAATGGTCCGTATTTTGGAAGATTGATGCGTAATACGTTCTCGCTCAGCTTTTATTTTCTGGTGTTTGGCTTCTGGGTGCCCATTCTGTTTGCGGTACTGCTTAACGAACTGAAGAGTGGCATCTTCAAGAAGTACGTACAGACCGCAAGCTACTTGCCTCACTTTATTTCGAACGTCGTCGTTGCGGGCATGGTGTTGTCATTCATCAATACAGATGGAATCATTAATACCATCGTGAAGATGTTCGGCGGGACACCGGTCGCGATAAACACGGAAGCGGGGTATTTTCCGGCCATTTATACGATTACGAGCATATGGAAATCATTTGGCTGGAGCAGTATTTTGTATTTGGCAGCCATGTCCTCTGTTGATCCTCATTTATATGAAGCTGCCAAGATGGACGGAGCCAACCGCCTTAAACAAATCCTCCATATTTCGTTGCCATCCATTCGTCCGACCATCTTATTCCTGCTTATATTCGCGATTGGCAGTCTGTTTTCAGCGAACAGCGAGTTTATTTTGTTGATCTATAATCCAATGGTATATGAAACGGCGGATGTCATTGGCACCTATTTGTACCGCGATGGCTTGCTTGGCGGACAATTCAGCTTAGGGACTGCAGTTGGGCTGTTCATATCGGTCATCAACTTCACGCTGCTGTATTTCGCAAATACGCTAAGCCGTAAATATTCAGATTATGCCTTGTGGTAAGGAGGAGTACAATGGCCTCGGTCAGGAAAAATCCGAACAAGATCAGGGAAGGCTCTGTCGTGGTTGACATTATCTTGTACGCGATCGCACTTGTCATTTGCTTAATCACCCTGTATCCGTTTTATTTCGTCATCATCATGTCGATCAGTTCGCCTTCGGAAGTAGCCGCCATGAATGTTGTTTGGTTTCCGAAAGGCTTTAACCTAAGCTCATATGAATTGATTGTGAGAGATGCGAAAATGTGGTGGGCGTATTCGAACACTTTGATTTACGTCGCCGCAGGCACGCTTTTAAACTGCTTAATGGCTGTATTGGGTGCATACCCGTTAACGGTACGCAATCTGAAGGGACGAAAATGGATCGTTGTATTTTTACTAATTCCGATGTATTTCGGGGGTGGATTAATTCCCTCCTACCTGCTCGTGAATAAGCTCGGGATGTACAATACCATGTTTGCAGTTATTATCCCCGGGATGGTTAGTATTTGGAATATTATCCTCGTCAGGACGTTTTTTATGACGATTCCAGATGGTCTGAAGGAATCGGCTTTTATCGACGGGGCTTCCCATCTGCAGCTGTTGTTTAAGATTATATTGCCGATTTCCAAGCCGATTCTTGCCGTTATTGCGATTTATTCGATTGTCGGCATTTGGAACAGCTGGTTCGACGCGCTTGTCTATCTGCCGAACGAAAAGCTTCATCCGCTGCAAATGTATCTATACCGTGTGGTCGTTCAACAGTCGGTGGATCTAAAGATGTTATCGCTGGAAGATACCAAAAATGCGGTGGCGAACATGTTGACCAACATCCAGTTAAAATACGCGATTATCGTTTTTACGGCATTGCCTGTCATATTTACGTATCCATTTTTTCAAAAGTATTTCATCAAAGGAGCGCTTCTGGGTTCTTTAAAAGAGTAGGACTATACTCTTTGAGGGAACAGATCGAATTAACGTCGAAGGGAATTGCGGTATGGACTAGAAAAAATGTTTTTGACAATTTGAAAGCGTTTGCAACATATCTTGGGATAAGATTTTAGCATTTCGGCTACAAGGGCCAGATTTTGGTGAAATCATTTTGAAATTCGTTTTTATCGATTCGAGGGGGAATCTAAAAATGAAACAATGGAAAAGAACAATGATCTCCGTATTAACGGCAATTCTCGTGATTGGGTCGATCACGGCATGCAGCACCTCCAGCAACAACGCCAACAGCGGCGATAACAAGAAGGAGGAAGCAGGAGGATCTGCTTCTACCGAAGTCAAAAAGTTAAAACTGCTTGGGCCGCAAGGTTCGAACAAATATATCAAATTCGATGAGAGAGAAAAATATCCGGTGTGGAAAGAAGTCGATAAGATGCTCACAGATGCCGGTTTGCAATTGGACTACGAGATGGTTCCAGGCGAGCAATATAAAGTGGTCGTTCAAACCAGAATGGCGTCCGGTTCCTCGCTTCCAGACATCGTGAACATTTCGGCTCTAGATAATACGACAGTGTTGAATTTGGCGAAGCAGGGCGTCCTGCTTGATCTGAATCCACTGATCGAGAAGTACAGCAACGGCAACATTAAGAAAATGTACAATGAAGAATTCCCATACGCCAAAAAGACGACAACATCGCCTGACGGCAAAATGTACTGGTTCAGCAATCTTCACAAAAAAACATATCAGGGTAAAACGCCAGCACCGGTTGCATTGACGATGCTCCTTCGTAAAGACTGGCTTGATAAGCTGAAGCTCCCGGTTCCAAACACAGCTGCAGAATATTTGCAAACATTGAAGACGTTCCGGGAGAAGGATGCCAACGGAGATGGCAAGCAAAACGAAGTGCTCGTATACGATCCAAGCAAATTTGAAGGCGCTATCGCGCAATGGTTCGGGCTTGGTACAGATATCACAGCAGTAGATGTTGAGAACAAAAAGGTAGTATCCCCTTGGTATCAAGACGGAATTAAAGATTACTTCCGCTACTTGCAGCAGTTAACAAAAGAGGGCATTCTCGACACAAGCCTGATTGGGGCGACAGGGGAGCAAAAGCAACAAAAAATGACCGAAAACCAGGTTGCTTCATTGAGTGATTATAATCTGGAGACCTATCAGGAGCCTACCATTAACGGTGGAGGGGAGTTCTTCCCATTGATGCCGCTCAAGGCGGTCGACGGCATCACTCCGGCAGCACAGTTGGAACCTCCTTTCCTTGTGTGGCAGAAGTATGCAATTACAAAAGATTGCAAAGATGTGGAAGCAGCCATCAAGTTTTTCGATACGATTTACTCAGAAAAATATGCAGATCTTCTGTATTGGGGAATCGAAGGGCAAACTTACAAGAAGGACAGCAACAGCGCGAAGGTGTTTATTAATAATGGCACAGACGAAGAGTTGGCTAAATCGGGTCAAATTACTGGGCGTCCGTTATTTGGGGACACGGTTTTTCCGCGTGTTCAATTCGCCAATCTGGAATTCGAGCTCTCTGGTGTGCCCAAAGCAAAAGCCGATCATGAGCTGAATATTTTAAATTACAAACCATATTTTGTGAATATGAACCTGAACTATTTGGCCATTCCTGATGATCAGCAGCTCGAGAAGAAAACAAAAATTTTAACTAACTTGAACACGTACTCTCAGGAACTTGCGACCAAGCTTGCTCTAGGCCAAAAATCTCTTGACGATTGGGATCAATATATCTCCGAGCTGAAAAAGCTTGGGCTCGATGAATTAATGAAGATTGATCAGCAGCTGCTGGATAGATACAACAGCATCCAGTAACATTGCACCAATAATCTGGAAAATTGGCGTTCTCCTCGGCTTCCTTAGAGGAGTTCGCCGTTTTCTTCATATTGCTTCATCATGCGAAGCGGTCTTCAAAACGAAGGAGGTGCGGACTATGCGACATTGGAGCTTTGGGAGCGGCACGTTTCGAAAGATCTTTCTGTCCTATACTGCGATTTTGATCATCCCCATCATCGTGTTCAGCACCTTAAATGTACAGCGGAACATAACGGAGGAACGTCAGAAGCTGCATGAGAAGCATGTATCGGATGCAAATCGGATTGCGGCGGTTGTGGACAATAAATTGAACGAGCTCAAAAATATAGCGAAGATGATTAGCATTGAATCATGGCTTCGGAAGATGATGCAGAATACGGATGTTTATGATGATGAATTTGATTTGTTGAAGATGCTCGAAATCCGAAGAAATTTCGAAAATTCAATTAATTCTACAAATGTGCTATCTTTCGGCACAGTCATTTTTCCAGATAAACAACAGATGTTATCAACTTGGGGGACATTTTCGGAAGACCACTTCTTCTCTAATATTGCTGTATTTGATGGAGATACACGGCAAATGATGCAAAGCGCTCTTCGGGAGCAACAGTATTTCAAAGTAATGGCACCAGCAACGGTCAATTTGTGGGGTAGCAGTAAGAGGGTTATTCCTGTCCTTCAAAGTCTGGAGGTGGTCAATCACCCGCGGGCGGTACTGGCTCTATTTATTGACAGCGATTACTTCTCGGAATACATGCGTCGTTTCGGGAGTGTGGAATCCAAAGACATCTTAATTACGACACATGAGACGCCTATTTTCAAGCAGAGCCGGAATCCGGATAACGGGGTTCAGGAAAATGAGCAGACCTATGAGCTTGTTGTGCCTTCCCAAGAGAGCAGTCTGCAATATAAAATCTCTTACTTCGATAACAGTGTCATCGGTATCAATAACTTATTCAGTTCACTGCTGGCTATCTTGATCTCCATTGCGGTCGGCACGTTGTCGGCTTTTCTGTTGGCCAAGGTCAGTTACCGACCTCTAGGAACCTTGCTTCACAAGCTCTCCGCAGGGATTCGTTACGAGGAGGGTAAAAATAGTCCCGTATCCGGCTCTGAATACAATTACATTGAGGAATCGTTCGACCGGCTGTTGAGTGAAAATCAGGTGCTTCAGCAATCTATGCAGGACTACGAAAAAGCGGCGAAGTCGAATTTGTTCCTCCAGCTGCTTAAAGGGTATTTCGCCGATGATCAGCACTTGAACGGGTTGAAGAAATTCGGTATCGGCTATACCGAGGAAATGCATTATTGCACGATGTTGATCAGCTTTCATGCCATCCGTGATTTTTCCGATCTGGATAAGATCCGGAAAATCGAAATGATGACGATGGTAATTATCGAAAAAGTAATGAGTTGTCATCGGCTGGACTATGAGCTATTCGAAGTGACGAATGCGGACAAAGCGTTGATCCTATCCTCCACAAACCGATTTGGAGAAGATGGCATGATGGAACAAATTGCGACCGGAATTACGGAAGAAATTGAACATACATGTGGTTTCCAGCCTTTTGTCCTGTATGGAACGATGGAGAAGGGGCTCGTTGGCATTAGTAAGTCGTACTATACGGCTAATGAAAGTTTGCAGTATACGTTGTTCTCACGGGAACATCTACGGGTCGCGCCGGAGGAGGCCATTCCAAGCATCGTTGACTATTATTATCCGACAGATTGGGAGGTTCAGTTGATTAATAACTTGAAAATAGGGAATCTAGATACCTCGATGCAGATTCTTTACGAAATCAGCACGGAAAACGGGAAACGAAACCTGTCTGAAGCAAGTACGATCAAGCTTGTTTCATTATTGATGGAAACGCTGCTAAGAGTGCTGCATGAGCTCAATCTCGATACGGGCATTTACGCGAAACAATTTGCCAATAGAGCAAAGGGCAAAAATACGGAGGAAATGTGGGGCTATGTGTTTGAAGTGGGAACGTTACTATGCGAGCGAAATCGGTACTCCAATACGTCATCGACGATTGAAGCTGGAAGTCAGTTGCTGCAGTACGTAAACCAAAATTATACGAGTGCCGACGTATCCTTAAAACAGCTTGCTGAAATCTTCCAGATGTCGGTCTCCAAGGCGTCTAAACTATTTAAGGAAGTTACCGGAATCAATTTCTACGATTATTTATGCCGGCTTCGTATTGAAATGGCTAAGGAATTGCTGCGAGAAAAGAAATGCGGCATTGATGACATCGCACGCCGAGTGGGTTACGAAAACGTATATTCGTTCAAACGTGCGTTTACACGATATGAAGGCATTAAGCCGGATGAATACATGGAATCGACAGGCTGAATGAAGAAGGACTCTAAGGACACTTACTGGAGAAGTGTCCTTTTTTGACTGCAATCCTATAAAATCTGCTTCGTTATCCTTTGCTCGGGTGAATGAACCCAGCGAGCGAGGCAGTCTCCCGCCACAACCGATCATGAGAGCTGGTCATGTCAGCCTGCAGCGGAGCTGAAATCGGTTGGAGATGCCGATACATTCGCTCATCTATGAACCAATCGCCTTCTTCAATTTGCCGTGCCGGCTCGTCCTTCCAGACATCGGTCAAGGCCGGACTATAAGCGCGGTATGAAACAGATAGTTCGGTTCGATCGGGCGGGATCGCCTGCTTCACAAAGCGGTGCGGCCAATAGTCTGCTCTCGATCCCGTATGAGGGGCCGCGCGCATGAAACGAATAGCATGATTATAAATATGGGGCGTATGGAATAACAGCGCATACAGCTTCTCCCCGAACGCTATGCGTTCATCTAAGTCAGTAAAGTTCTCTAAATTAAGCCCAACGAGCGGAATCGCTTCTTCCTCTCGTAGAGATGGAACGCCAAGCGGGAAAATGACTTGATTCATCTGCAGCCAACCATGCAATTGGAAATCCCATTCATTAAGCACATGTGCCTGGTAGGTGGGATTGCGCATAACTCTGCCTTCAATGACGTTCTGTTCGTTAATAATAAGTGCTGTCGTGAGCAGCGAACTTGTCTGCTGTACCCAGAAGCCGTCCCAGAATGGGGTCATGAAGGCAGATACGCCAAAGGCAGGAAGCAGATGGAACAGGCTCTTGCCGGCTCGGCGGCTGGCTGCATACAGCAGCAGCTGTGGATAGGCATCATGGAATATGAGTGCATTCGATCGTTCCAGCACTCGGTAGGTCCACAATCTATGGTTCGCACTCATAATGCGGGGCAGCCATTCTCCCTGCAAATCAGTCATACTCCAGCCGCCATTACGTGAGACCATATGCGCGAGCAGGGCCCAATGCAGCTCTGGGTAAGACTGATAGATTCGCGCATAGGCTGCGGTGCGTGTAATATTGTTGCGATTGGCTGTACGAACAGAGCTCTGAATTTGCCGGATGATCCGCCATTCCTCCGCTGAGAATTCCGTATCTCCTCGCTCTCGAAAGCTGCTGGCTGTTCCTTGCTGACGTACTTTCTCATTCAGCAGTCGGCTGGCCTGCTCTTCCGCACGTTTGGCTGCGGCGCGATTCCAATCAAACGACGGGCGTTCCCGCCATTGTAAGAGTTGTTGATAAAGTTCATTCCAAGTTGAACGGACGACACTATATGCCGTATCGAACGAGTGACGCATCAGCTGTATCGCGTGGCGCATGCGCTTGGACAGATTGGACAGCATCGATTGTTCCCCTCCATTTCGAGACGACGATACGTGACCGAATTCATTGATTTTCTTCATAGTATGCCCAAAAACAGCCGTAGACGTTCATGTGTGGGGTTTGACTTTTCCATTCTCCAAATGTTATAAGTTCAAGAAAGCAGAAGTATCATAATACATCTGTTGGATGTTGGATAAGAGAAGTTCCATGTTAGATTTTGTGAACTTAGTAGGGAGTGAAGCGTGTATGGAAAGAATAGAAACTGTTGAGCGGTTCAATGAGATCATTGCACAAGACGAGCCAGTTGTAGCGATATTTAAGACATCCTGGTGCCCAGATTGCCACTTCATCGATCCTTTCATGCCTGAATTGGAGACGAATTATGCAGGTAAGGTGACATTCGTTGAAATCGATTCGGAGAAACTCCTTGATGTTGCACAGCAATACCACATTCTTGGTATTCCAAGCTTCGTAGCCTTCAAGGGCGGCAAGGAAACCATTCGCTTCGTGAACAAGCTGCGTAAGACTCGTCCTGAAATCGAGCAGTTCGTTGATCGGGCAATTGCAGTATCTGCAGCTGTATAATAAGATGCACATATGAGAACCGTCCCGCTGGTGGGGCGGTTTTTTTATTGCCTTGAAAGGGAGTGCAGAACGATGTACATCCGAAGCAAGCCGATATTATCTGAAGTCAATCTTGTACATGAGGTAAGGGGGCTGATGCATCGAATTGGAAGTGAAAGATGTAATATTTGTCACAAATTAGCCGTACACTCAGCTAGGAAATCTTGTATAATGGAGGACGATTGGAACTGTTTTCATAATTTGTAATGGCAAAAAATTGAACAACGGGTCAGGTGAAACTAGTGAACGCGAACATCTACCGGATATTGAGGCGGTTATCTTACGCGGTTTGCATCGGTATGTTTATCGTAGTGTTAAACGGGGCGCTTGTAACGAAGACAGGCTCCGGAAGTGGCTGCGGCACGGATTGGCCACTATGCAATGGCAAGTTTGTTCCGGCATATACGATCGAATCCATGATCGAATATTCTCATCGATCTGTGACGGGTGTTGTAGGATTGCTTGTTCTGGCCTTGTTCATCTACGTTCTTCGCTATGCGAAGCATCATCGTGAGGCTCTATATTACTCTTCTCTCACCTTATTATTTACTATTATACAAGCAATTATGGGAGCGCTTGCGGTAGTCTTTACCCAGTCTCCGCCTGTTATGGCGCTTCACTTCGGATTCTCGCTGCTGGCGTTCGCTTCTTCCTTCATGATGAGTGTAGTGGCAAGGCGCTACGAACGCGGCATCGATTCTACATCTGTTGTAAACTCCGTTCGTGCAGAATTTAGGTATGGGGTATGGTTCACACTTCTATATACGTATATCGTAATATACGTAGGGGCATTTGTTAGGCACACGGACTCTTCAGGGGCATGCATGGGCTGGCCGCTGTGCAACGGGGAGTTGATTCCGGAGCTGTCGGGGGGGACGGGAATTGCCTTCATGCATCGTGTGGCAGCAGCACTATTATTTGTTGTAATCGCGATTATGTCACATTTTGCTTACCACAACCACAAGGACAATCGCGAGATTCAGTTGTGCGGCATTTGGGCGCTTATCCTATGTGCAGCACAGATTGCAAGCGGCGCGGTCGTTGCGAGTACGATCACGAATCCTGACTTATTCCTATTTGCAAGCTTATTACATACGGTATTGATTTGTGGACTGTTCAGTGTACTCTGTTATATGAGCATCCGTGTCTGGCAGCTGCGGCAAAAATAAGGATCGCTTCTCTTGGCTGTGATGGTGGTAAGAAGAACCGAAGAAGATTGAGTTTGAGTTATAGAATGGATTCAGTGGTTATAAATAAAGAAGCAGATCGCTTACTGTTGGACAATGGAGATTGTCAACGAGAGGCAAGCGAGCTGCTTCTTTTTCTCTGAGAAACATTCATTGGATTAGGCGCCTTCCTTTACTTGCTGTGTTTCATTCGAGTGCGCACCGAGCAATACGATAGATGCGGCAGCCTTTGCTGCTGCCAACCAGCGAACATTCCACGGCTTGCGTACGATAACTTGATTGTTGCTTTTCATACCATTCTACCTCCAATTATTTTTGATGTGTTCCCTTTGATGACCTCATTATACCTGTAGACATTCTGCTCGTACCATGTAATCGGCTTACGGCTATCTTACAATGTCGTAATAATGTCGTAAGTTGTCTGCTCGGTCAGGCTTTAGGTTCATCAAAAAAACAGCTATACTACAGAAGAGGAAGTTTTCGTTTGTCATCAATGCCCGCTTGTGAACGCAAATTATTGCAGACATCCTGCGGCATCCATGTAACTGTTCATGTACAGCAACACAGATACGCTTATTTTTTTCAAGGAGGGCTCGTAGTTGTCATTTACGAATATACGCGACTTTGTCGACACGCTGAAGCGTGAGAATGACCTCGTCGTTATTGAAGCGGAAGTTGATCCGTATTTGGAAATTGCAGAAATTCATCGACGCGTCATTGAAGAGGGAGGTCCTGCGCTTCTATTCACCAATGTGAAGGGCAGCCCCTTTGCAGTGACGACGAACCTGTTCGGTACGATGCGCCGGGTGGATATGGCCTTCGGAACGCGTCCTGAGCAGCTCGCGAATAAGTGCGTAGAGGCCGTAAACCGTCTAATGCCTCCATCGCCGAAGAAGCTGTGGCAAGAGCGTTCGACGGTGAAAGAGCTCCTTAGCCTTATGAAGGTTGGCATGAAGGATGTATCTTCTTCGCAAGCTCCAATTATGCAGGTGAAGCGTACAGACAAGCCGATGCAGGGCTTGCCGGCATTGACGAGCTGGCAGCTGGACGGAGGTCCATTTATTACGCTTCCACTGGTCTATACCGAACATCCGGAGCTGAAGAGCGCTGATCACAATCTCGGTATGTACCGAATTCAAATTTACGATGACAGCACGACAGGTGTGCATTGGCAAATTCAAAAGGGCGGCGGCCTCCATCATCATGAGGCTGAGCTGCGCAATGAAGCGCTTCCGGTATCCGTCATCGTGGGCGGGCCGCCAGCGCTGATCGCGGCTGCGATCGCTCCACTGCCGGAGAAGCTCCCTGAGCTGTTGATGGCATCATTCGTCATGGGTGAGCGTCTTCCAGTGGTAGATAGCGGATTCGAAGGACATCGCATCCCAGCGGAAGCAGAATTCGTTATCCAAGGGTACGTTCCACCACATGAGCGCCGCATGGAAGGGCCATTTGGCGACCACTACGGATATTACTCATGGGCGCATGAGTTCCCGTTCCTGAATGTGAAGCACATGTACCACCGCAAGAATGCAATCTACTCAGCTACAATCGTGGGCAAGCCGCGTCAGGAAGACTACTATTTGGGCGAGTACCTGGTTAGATTGTTGTCGCCAGCGTTCCCGATGGTGATGCCGGCGGTACGCAAGGTACATCCATATCCAGAAACAGGCGTTCACTCGCTTGCAGCAGCTGTTGTACGTGAGAGCTACTCTCGTGAGGCGCTTCTGTCTGGCTTCCGTATTCTTGGCGAAGGGCAGCTTAGCTTGACGAAGTTCTTGATGTTGACGGATCAGCCGGTTGATTTAGAGAACTTTGCAGAGCTTACGGAAGCGGTGCTAGAGCGCTTCAAGCCAGAGACGGATCTGTACGTGATTAATAATACGTCCCATGACACACTTGACTATACGGGGCATAAGCTGAACCATGGCAGCAAGGGGATATTGCTCGGCGTGGGCGATGTAGTCCGTGAATTGCCTGGCGTGTACGAAGAAGGCCCGATCGATGAGATTAACGATGTGGCTGTATTTTGCCGTGGCTGCTTGACAATGTCAGGTGCTTCGTATGAAGCAGAACCACAGCTGGCGGAACGATTGCTACATCGTCTTGCTGCACAAGAGACGAAGTGGCCGCTCGTCTTCCTCGTTGACGACGCTCAGGTTGCCAATACGCAGTTGTCGTTCTTGTGGACGGTGTTTACGCGATTTAACCCCGCATCAGATATATACGCGGCAATGGAAGTCCGTAATCACCATCTCTCGTATAAATTGCCAATTGTTATCGATGCCCGCATGAAGCCAGGCTACCCAGATGAGTTATTCCCGCGTGAGGATATTGTGGAATTGGTCGACCGCCGTTGGAAAGACTATTTCCCAAACGGAATTAAGCGGGGGTGAGTTCCATGCTGCGCAGCTTGTTCGGGGAGCCGCCCCGTGTTGACAGCGGAACGTTGAAGGATGCAATGGCGGGGATGGACAATTATTTGGAAGCAATACGCAGTCGCATGGAGGGAACAGGCGATCCCGATCACTTCTGGCGCAAGATAGAAGTATGGACAGTCGGACTGAAGACCTCCTTGGATGAACTGGAACAAAGCGTATATGCGTCTGACAAGTTCGCCGATCGTGTGTCGAAGCATTATGAGGCCGAGATGTCTGAATCGGAGCAGGATGATTATTACCGGTACGTCTATTTTTATAAAAATGGATTTATTCGCGTGTTCTCGATCTTGGACAAGCTTGGAACGCTGCTGAATACAGTGCTGTCCTTGGAGACCGAGAGGGTGAAGCATCATTTCTCTTACTTTACGGTGCTTCGCCAATTGCGCTTCAAGGGACAGCATCCTGAATTGGAACATGCCCTGCTGGCATTGAAGGAGCAGCATGAAGATGCGCTTCAGCGGCTGCGCAAGCGACGCAATATGGAGATTCATCATATGAACCCAGAAATGCAGGATGATTTATGGCAGCGGCATCGCAGCTTGAATGACAAAATTAAGCTTGAGGATATTCAGGCCAATGTGGCAGATTTGCAGCATGGTCTGGAGATGGTGTGTGGTGCATTAATCCATGTGTTTCGACTGCTTCCCATCAAGTAATGGAATTGAAAAGGGAATAAAAGTTAATTGACAACTTTCACCTGCTGCATTATACTCAACTTAATTTCATAACTGTTTTCTTATCAAGAGTGGCGGAGGGACAGGCCCTGCGAAGCCCGGCAACCGATCTTGCAACCCGGATGCATAACAATAAGTTATGTGATTGCAAGATGTCAATGGTGCTAATTCCTTCAGAACGTAATGTTCTGGCAGATAAGAAAGGGAGAGTCGATTTTTCATCTGGTTTCTTCACAGAATACCGAACGTTCGCCCCCTTTTGGCATCTGCCAAGAGGGGGCTTTTTGCATGAACGAGCGTCCCCAAAATGGAGAAGTGAAGGCAGCCAAGGCAATGTGGTATATTTGGCGACAGTTATTGAGAGGATACAGCATACGAATAGATGAAGATAAGGCTGTAGCGCCTATCTATTCTAGAATGTGGCTAGCATGAAGGAAGGTGACGATTCCGTTGATTCGGTTGGAACATATAAGTAAGCAATATGGTGCTAACGGTAAGGTGCAAGGGCTGCTGGCACTGGATGATGTGAGTCTGTCGGTTGAATCTGGCGAGATTTATGGCATTATCGGCCATTCAGGTGCAGGGAAGAGTACGCTGCTGCGCAGCATTAACCTGCTCGAGCGGCCTACGGCAGGCGTAGTTGAGGTAGACGGCGTTAACTTAACGAAGCTGTCGAAGTCGGCGCTGCAGCAGCAGCGGCGCAAAATCGGGATGATTTTTCAGCATTTTAACCTGCTCAGTTCAGCAACGGTATATGACAATATTGCATTTCCGATGCGCCTGGCGGGAACATCCAAGGATAAAGTAGAGAAGAAAGTAAATGAGTTGATTAGGCTTGTTGGTTTGGAAGAACACAAGCATAAATACCCGGCTCAATTGTCCGGTGGACAAAAGCAGCGCGTAGGGATTGCGCGTGCGCTTGCGAATGATCCGAAGGTGCTGCTCTGTGATGAAGCAACCTCGGCGCTAGATCCGCAGACGACGAATGCGATCTTGGAGCTGCTGCTCGATATTAACCGCAAGTTCGGAATTACGATCGTGCTAATCACCCATGAGATGCACGTCATCCAAGCGATATGCGACAAAGTTGCCGTTATTCATGGCGGGAAGATTGCTGAGGCAGGCAAGGTTGTAGACGTGTTCTTGAAGCCTCAGCATCCGGTAACGCGCGAATTCATTCTTGAAGAGCGCAGCGATGCGGATATTCAGCCTTGGGCGGCATTCAAGAGCCAGGCTGCTGAGCATTCCCGTGTTGTGAAGATCAACTATTTGGGTGATGTCACGTATGAGCCGGTGCTGCATCGTGTCCTTACGGAAGCGGGCGTCAGCTTCGCAATACTGCAGGGAACGATCTCTCGGATGAAGGATACTCCTTACGGCCAATTGGTCGTTCGTCTAGATGGCGACACAAGTGCTGTAGAGCAATCATTATCTTCTCTCCGGGCGCAGGGTCTTGAAGTGGAGGTGATTGCGTGATGAATTTCGATTTCTCTACTGTCAATTGGAGCGATGTGTCTTCGGCTACTGGAGAAACATTGCAGATGATGCTGTTCTCTGTACTATTCACCTTCCTTGTTGGCTTGCCGCTAGGCGTGCTCTTGTATTTAACTGGGCGCACGGGTAGCAGAGCTGGGAAGATCGTATATAGTATCTTGTCATTCATTGTGAACGTGCTGCGTTCAGTACCGTTCGTTATTCTAATGATTGCGATCATACCGATTACACGAATTGTAGTAGGCACATCTATCGGTGTAGAAGGAACAATCCCGCCGCTCGTTATCGCGGCTGCACCATTCTTCGCTCGTCTCGTGGAGACGTCATTGCGTGAGGTTGATCGGGGCGTTATTGAGGCAGCACAGGCAATGGGAGCATCCACTTGGCAGATTGTATATAAGGTTCTGCTGCCCGAAGCGATGCCAGGCTTGATTGCAGGGACGACGATAACGGCAGTTACGCTCGTATCGTATACAGCGATGTCAGGTCTTATTGGCGGCGGCGGTCTCGGTGACCTAGCGATTCGCTACGGATACCATCGCTATGAGATTGAAATGATGATCGTGGCGATCGTTATTATGGTTATACTCGTACAGGTGCTGCAATGGATTGGCGATGCATTTGTTCGCCGCTATACAAGGAAATAAAAAATATTGTGCTGAGTCGGTCATTTCATGGTTGACGGCAGCACAAAATATGATATAATCCCAGTAATTCAATTGGAATTATCGGTAGTTACGAGTTGGATGAAATGATCATTTGAATCAAAGCCTAATAGGCATAGGAAGCACGCTCTTAGGAGCTTCAACTTACAAATATTCATCAATTAAAATGGGGATCTTGGAAGGAGTAGTGAATGACATGAAAAAGTGGACTTTTGTATTAACGCTTATTACACTCGTAGCGGTACTCGCTGCTTGCGGCAACAAAAATACAGCAGGCGATAACACGAACGCATCTGGTGAGGCAGGCAAGTCTGGCACAGAAAAAGTGAAGCTTGTCGTAGGTGCAACACCTGTGCCTCATGCAGAAATACTGAATCATATCAAGCCGAAGCTGGCTGAGCAAGGGATTGAGTTGGAAGTTAAGGAGTTCACGGATTATGTTCAGCCGAACGTACAAGTGCACGAGAAGCAGCTTGATGCGAACTTCTTCCAACATAAGCCGTACTTGGACAATGAAGTGAAGACGAAGGGATACAACCTTGTAACTGTAGGCAATATTCACGTTGAGCCTTTCGGAGGTTACTCCAAGAAGATTAAGTCGGTTAGTGAAATTGCAGATGGCGCAACGGTATCGATTCCGAACGATGCAACAAATGGAGGACGTGCGCTGCTCTTGCTGGAGAAGCAGGGCATTATTAAGTTGAAGGATGGCGTAGGTCTGGAAGCAACGGTTAACGACATTGCTGAGAATCCGAAGAACTTGAAGTTCAAAGAGCTGGAAGCTGCAATGCTGCCTCGTACGCTGGATGAAGTTGACTTCTCGCTTATCAATACGAACTATGCACTGCAAGCGAACTTGAATCCTACGAAGGATGCGTTGTTCATTGAAGATAAGGATTCTCCGTATGCGAACATCTTGACGGCTCGCGAGGACAACAAGGATAGTGATGCTGTGAAGAAATTGCTTGCAGCTTTGCAGTCTGACGATGTGAAGAAATTTATTGAAGATAAATACCAAGGTTCGATCGTACCTGCATTCTAATTGTAGAATACTTTCAATGAGAGAAGCCCTAGAGGCAAGCTGCCTTTCGATAAGAAAGGTGGAGCTTGCTGCTAGGGCTTTTTTCTTTGTAATCTAGGTGGAAGGGATTCAAGTGCATTGCATTACGGAGCGGGACAGTCTGTCTACATCAGTGTCCAATGCAAAGTTGTTCTGCCAAGGCAAATATCTTATACTGAACGTGGAAGTTCTTTGAAGCGCTCAAAAGGAGGATTACGACGTGGAACAGCAGCGTAAAATTGCTCTTATTACGGGGAGCGCCAAAGGCCTCGGGAAGATGACAGCTATGACATTGGCCGAAGCCGGGCATGATATTGTCTTAAATTATGTACATAGCGAGGCAGAGGCTGAAGCACTGCGGCTCCAGCTCGAGAAGACGGGAATACGGTGTATTGCCATTCGCGCGGATATTTCCAAGCCGGAGGAAGTGAAGCGGCTCGTTACTGAAATGAATGAACGCATCGGTATGGCTGATATTGTGGTGAACAATGCTGGGCCGTTCATCAGAGAGCGGAGATTGTTCGCGGATTACTCGGAAGAGGACATTATGTATTTATTGAATGGGAATCTAAGTGGTGTCATACTGCTCGATCATTTGCTGCTCGGATCGATGCGGAAGAAGGGATGGGGGCGCATTATTCATTATGGCTTCGGCCATGCGTCTGAGGCGCGTTCTTGGCCGCATCGGGCGGTGTATGCCGCAGCCAAGGTGGGACTAGTGTCTTTCACGAAGACACTGGCGGTAGAGGAAGCACAGAATGGCATTACGATGAATATGATTTGCCCTGGCGATATTCGTGGTGACAACAAGGAGCGAAAAATCGAGGATGTACTTCATCTAACCGATGACGAAACGCCGCGCGGCCGTCCCGGCAGTGGTGAAGATGTGACACGAGTCATCCGCTTCCTATGTGAGGATGCTTCTGACTTTATAACTGGTAATATTATTAATGTCTCAGGCGGACTCGATCCTATTCGTACAACGATTAGCTCGAAATCCTAATGCTGCAAGTACGCCCGTCGGCTGACAGACACAGCGGTTGCTGTGCCCTGTTGGAACGAGGGCGTTTTCATATTTTGGAGAAGAAGGATGGACGGGATGTGGGATGTCCTAACCTCTTTCTGATTTCGCGTGATAGGTGGTATGAAGATATGAGTTGGCTGACCAAGCAATTGGCGCAAGCAATCGTCTCACGGACGATGCAGGTCATTGGGTACAATGTAAATGTGATGGATGAGCGTGGGCGGATCATTGGCTCGGGCGACCTGTCCCGCATTAATCAAAAGCATGAAGGGGCACTCATTGCCATTGAGCGCAAGGGAAGGTTCGAGATCGATAAAGAGAGTGCACGCAATCTTCAGGGTGTTATGCCGGGGACGAATCTTGTTATTCAATTTCGCGGAGAAGTTGTCGGCGTTATCGGGATTACGGGAGATCCTGCTGAAGTGACGAAGTATGGGGAACTTGTCAAGATGACAGCTGAGATGTATTTGGAGCAGGCGGATTTGTTGGAAAAGGCGCGCTGGGATAAGCGGATGAAGGAGGATTTCCTCTTATCGGTCATTCATGCGGAACCGGGAGATCAAGCCATGCTTCGCCTGCAGGCGGAACGAATAGGCCTGAAGCCGGACAAGCCTCGTGTTGCTTGTATTCTGGAGCTTACGGATGAACAGGATGCGGATTCAGTGCCTACACTGCGCAGAGTTGTAGAACTGTTGGAAGGGCGGCCGACAATTGATCTTATCGCGATACGGAATACGCGGCAAATCGTCCTATTCAAGCCGCATTTGCACCCACGGAAGCCGAATATGGATATATGCGAGGGAATACGGCAAATTCGGAAGTTGCTGGAAGAGAAGCAGATTGCACCTCTTCGTATCGCGGTGGGCAAGGCTTATTCAGGAATCGATGGGCTCATCGCATCCTATCGCTCTGCTCAAGATACGATGCGCGCGGGTCAAGCAATCCTTCCTGAGCATACGGTCTATTATAGTGAGGATATGCCAAATGAGACGGTGCTGGCGAATGTGGGCCGCAGCTGGGTTACGGATGAAATGGAGCAGATGTGGCAGCGATTCATCCAAGAAGATCGGAGCGGGGAATTGAGGCAGACTCTGCAGGTGTATTATGAGGAAAGCGGCGAGCAGCAGCGGATTGCACAGCGGCTGGCCATCCATCGCAACACGCTCCGTTATCGTCTTCAGCGGATTGCGGATGTGACAGGCAAGGATCCCAAGAGCTTTCGCGATTTGTTTACGTTAATGTCGGCGTGGTGGATTCACGCGATGCTGCGCAGTAATGAGTCTTAGCCAGTTAACAATGGAAAGGCTGAGCATGTCTATTTCATGTATCTTATTTCACATACCGGCCTGATAGCAGCAAGACAAAGGTTGATGGATCTTGTATTGTGCAATTGAACAAAAAATACACTTTTTAAAGCGCTTCATTTCATGTTTATGCATGATGAAGCGCTTTCATATTGGAGGTAAAGTAAAGGTACAACAACGAAACACTGCATCTTCAAGGAGGATGGGGACTATGACAGTAACGGTATCTGTACTCGGTGCACTGGCGGCTTTAGTGGTTGCTATCGTGCTTATTTTACGAAAAGTCCCACCGGCGTACGGTATGATGATTGGCGCGCTGGTAGGCGGCGTAGTCGGAGGAATTGGTTTAATTGACTCCGTAACGCTAATGATGGATGGAGCCAAGACGATGATTCCAGCAGTGCTGCGAATATTAGCAGCAGGTGTTCTTGCAGGCGTATTGATTGAATCAGGCGGAGCGAAGACGATTGCAGAGACATTAGTACGCAAGGTAGGCGAGACTCGCGCATTGTTCGCACTAGCTTTTGCAACGATGGTGTTGACAGCTGTTGGTGTATTTATCGACGTGGCGGTGATTACGGTGGCTCCAATCGCACTTGCAATTGCGCAGCGTGCAGACTTGTCCCGTATGGCGATATTGCTCGCTATGATTGGGGGAGGCAAGGCAGGCAACATTATGTCGCCGAACCCGAACGCGATTTCTGCGGCGGACGCTTTCCATATCCCGTTGACTTCGATAATGGCAGCAGGAATTATCCCAGCTTTGATTGGTTTGTTCGTAACGTATTGGATTGCGAAAAAGTTGTCTCATAAAGGAACGAAGGTAGCAGGTGTAGAGCAGGTGGAGGATAGCAAGGAGCAGCTTCCTAGCTTTCTTGCTGCAATGATGGCGCCAATAACAGCAATTGCATTGCTGGCCTTGCGCCCGATTGCAGGCATCGCCATTGACCCCATTATCGCTCTCCCTGTTGGTGGTTTAGTAGGGGCACTCTGTATGGGACGCATTACACAGATTAACCGATATGCAACCTCTGGACTTGGCAAAATGACGGGTGTTGCCGTCATGCTTATTGGGACGGGGACACTTGCCGGAATTATTTCGAACTCACAGTTGAAGGATGTTATTATCGATGGCTTGACGGCTTCAGGCTTGCCAGCCTATTTACTTGCACCAATCAGTGGTGCCTTGATGTCTCTGGCGACAGCGTCCACAACTGCAGGTACTGCGGTAGCAAGCTCGGTATTCGGTTCGACCATTATGGAGCTTGGCGTCGCATCCTTAGGGGCAGCAGCAATGATACATGCGGGTGCTACGGTATTCGACCATATGCCGCACGGCAGCTTCTTCCATGCCACTGGCGGCAGCGTGAATATGGCGATGAAGGAACGTCTTCGTCTTATCCCCTATGAAACGCTAATCGGTCTCGTGCTCGCTATCGTATCTACGCTCGTATTCGGTGTCTTCGGCTGGTTCTTGTAAGCCAAGGACAATACAATGTGCTGGGACAAGGCCGTAAACCTCGCAAGTTGTGCAGGTATAACTGAGGAACTTGCTGGTTCGTAATGAGAGACAGGTAAAGGAATAGAAATAGAAATAGAAATAGAAATGTAGATAAACAGCTAATGTACAACTCGGAGAGAAAGTCAGATTGGATGGATAGGAGTGGATCAGTATGAAATTCGTAATTGCTCCAGACTCTTTTAAAGAAAGTTTGTCTGCGTGGGAAGCGTGTCAGGCGATTGGCCGCGGCTTAGGGCGGGTATTCCCGGAGGCGGAACTCGTATATGTACCGATGGCAGATGGCGGAGAAGGGACCGTGCAGTCGCTTGTAGACGCGACAAGCGGCCGAATTGTACGGACGACAGTAACCGGGCCGCTTGGAACACCTGTGGAAGGATTCTATGGTGTCTTAGGCGATGGCAAGTCCGCAGTTATTGAGATGGCTGCGGCATCGGGACTGGCGCTTGTTCCACCGGCACAGCGGAATCCACTCGTTACGACGACGCGGGGGATGGGAGAGCTAATCCTATCCGCATTGAATGAGGGGGTAGAGACGATTATCCTGGGGCTTGGAGGCAGCGCTACGAATGATGGCGGCGCTGGGATGGCTCAAGCGCTTGGTATTCGGCTGTTAGCTGAGGATGGAACGGAAATTGGTGATGGAGGCGAAGAGGTCGGCCGCATTGCACATATCGATTTGGGCGGTGTTGACCCTCGGCTTGCGAAGGTGAAATTCGTCGCGGCTTGCGATGTCGACAACCCGCTTATCGGAGAGCGGGGAGCATCGGCAGTATTTGGCCCCCAGAAGGGAGCTACGCCGGAGATGGTGAAGCAACTGGATGCGAACTTGGCACACTACGCGGCGAAGCTACGGGAGGACGTCGGTTGTGATGTCGCCCATATGCCAGGCGCGGGGGCGGCCGGAGGGCTTGGGGCAGGCGTGGTGGCTTTCCTGCAAGCTGAATTGAAGCGAGGAGTAGATATTGTCATCGACGCAACCGGCTTAGCAGATCATGCAGTTGATGCTGATGTGGTCATTACCGGTGAAGGCAAGATTGACGGGCAGACCATTTACGGCAAGACGCCAATCGGCGTAGCGAAGACGGCGAAGCTGCATGGAGTACCAGTTATCGGTATTGCGGGTACGCTTGCAGCTGGACATGAAGTGGTTCATGAGCATGGTATCGATATGGTGTTCACGATTGTTCCGGGAGTTACGACATTGGAGGAGGCCTTAGGACAAGCTGCTGACAATATGGAACGTACTGCTTATAACATTGGCATGGCCTTGAAGCTTGGAATTCAGTTGAAATAACGGAAGAATGATGGGGAACAAGCTGCAGTTAAGCGAAGCAGCCGCAGCAGTAGCAGCTATCCAGCAATGTCGCTGTACCTATTATTTAGCAGTGATAAGTTAACGCAATGATATGATTCGGGATTGAAAAAAGGCTGTCCCCGGCAGATTCAACTGCTGGTGGACAGCCTTCCTTCTTATGAAGTCCAATTATTCAATTTAGAATACTTGTACGACTTCTGTAATGCCTTCCACTTCTTCCACCAAAGCGCGCTCAATCCCCGCTTTCAATGTGATCGTGGAGCTTGGGCAGCTGCCGCAAGCGCCCATCAGGCGAAGCTTAACGATGCCGTCTTCAACATCAACCAATTCAACGTCGCCGCCATCGCGCTGCAAGAACGGGCGCAGTTTATCCAACACTTCCAGCACTTCATCGTAAACTGTGCTTTGTGCATTTTCACTCATCTATGACAACTCCTTTCATCCATGCTGATTTTATTATATTATAAAGCTATCCGAATTCAAAGGCGCAACATGAAAGCGGGGGATAATGTCAATGCGGCCAATCATAGAGTTTTGTGTGAATAATATGCATCACGGGACAGATAATGTCATGAAGCGCCTAGAAGGCAACCCGGAGTATGACGTGCTGGAGTATGGCTGTCTAGGGAATTGCGGGGAGTGCTACATGTTTCCGTTTGCATTAGTAAATGGTGAAATCGTTGCTGGGGAAACGGCAGATGAGTTATATGACAAAATTATGATCAAAATAGAGGAAATAAAAGCATGGGAGCAGCTGGACATCGATTGATGTCGCTGCTCCCATGTTTTGTTAATCATAGAATGTTGCAGGTATTATCCGAAATGGTTCTTAGACATCCATAATACACCGCTCTTAATGACGCGAGGCACATACCCTACAACGGCACGCTTGCCAACAACGCCGAAGCCGGATTTTTTGCCTAATGCACCAAGCACGCCCTTCAGCTTAATTTTACCTAAGCGAGGAGTTTCCCCGTTCCATCTCGCCCGAATGACATCCGCAATCTGCTCCCCTTGGGCGCCTGCTGCTTGTGCGCTAGGCGAGAACGGGAGGCTTGCGCAATCTCCTACAACGAAAACATTCGGATATTCGGGAATGTGATGATATTCGTTAATGATGACACGGCCCTGTGGATCCTTCGCAACTTGGAGCTGCTGTACCGGAGCAACAGGCTGAATGCCGGCAGTCCATACGGTAACGTCCGACAAAATCTCTTCTTCAATGTCTTCTTTCCGGTTATAGATGACTCCATCCTCGAGGTGGCTCACATTCACAAAAGAACGAAGCTCAATATGGTGCTCAAGGAACCAGCCAGAGACAAAGTGAGAGAGCTTCTCCGGGAACGCAGATAGCACGCGCGATCCCCGATCCAGAATCCGGATATTGAGATCAGGTCGGCTCTCACGCAGCTCTGCCGCCATTTCAACACCGCTAAGCCCACCGCCCACAATGCTTACGTGTCCGTATGGACGGATGTCATTTAGCAATTGATAGGTGCGTCTTGTACTGGCGAGTGATTGAATGCTGTTGCCGAACTGCTCGGCGCCTGGAATGCCATGATACTTATCCGTGCAACCCAGACCGATGACTAGATGATCATAGGCGAGTGCATCTCCATCTGTGAAGTGGACAATCTGCCCGTCCAAATCAATGGATTGTACATTCCCATAATGAAGGTGCACGCGCGGATCATCCGGGAAGGACACGCGAATGTCCATATCAGACACCGTTCCGGCTGCTAGTGCATAATATTCCGTCTTGAGGCCTTGATAAGGCATGCGGTCAACTAATACAAGTTGTACATCGGAAGGCAGCTCGCCCTCCAACAACCGACTAATGATGGCCAATCCTCCGTAGCCGCCACCGAGTATGACGTATCGTTTCATCTGTTCGACTCCCCCCATGTTGCCGAAAAATTAAGATGGTAGGTGCTGCGCCGCAAGCGGCGATTACGTCGTATGGCTCCACTCATTTGCCTGGGACGCGATTCCGTGAAGCCAGCTGGAAGCCATGTCTTCGGTGTTATGAATCGTGCCCGCGGTTGCTGATTCTCTGTTGTATTATCCAATAGGGTCATGCATTACCTCTATCTCTCTAATATGCTCAATGATCAATTACATCGACATTACTCATATATCTTTATCGGATTGTAGAACGTATCGCGTTCGATTGGCGTACGGCCTGCTCCCTTAATGAGCCATACGAGTTCATCGCGCGTCAAACCTTCCGGTGTAAGCGCGCCGGCTGCATGACTAATGCGTTCCTTCACAAGCGTGCCGTGCACGTCGGAAGCACCGAACGTAAGTGCAACTTGTGTCAACTGGGTTCCGATATTGATGAAGTACGCTTTAATATGTTGAATGTTGTCCAGCATAAGGCGGCTGATCGCAATTGTCTTCAAGTCTTCATACGCGGAGTTGCGGCGCTTGATGCTGGCTTTAGGACTCTTCGGCTGCATAGACAATGGGATGAATACTTGGAAGCCATTCGTCTCATCTTGAAGTTCGCGGATCGAGATCATATGGCGAATACGATCCTCATGCGATTCGATTGCGCCGTACAGCATCGTTGTATGTGTCTTCATGCCAAGTTGATGTGCTGTACGGTGAACTTCGAGATAGCGCTCAACGCCAGCTTTCTCGACACGCATCTTCTTCCGATATTCATCGGATAGAATTTCTGCTCCTCCACCTGTCAGAGATTCCAGTCCGGCATTCATTAGCTCTTTAAGCACCTCTTCAATGCTCAAGCCGCTGATGCGTGTGAAGAAATCAATTTCAGCTGCTGTGTACGCCTTAAGTGTGACGTCCGGATACTTCTCGTTCAGTGCACGAAGCGAATCTACATAATAAGAGAACGGTACATGCGGGTTGTGTCCGCCAACGATATGGAACTCGCGTACGCCCGGATGGATGTGCTGATCTACGAAGTCAATCATTTCTTGACCGGATAATGTATAAGCACCTTCGTCTCCTTGATCTTTACGGAAGTTGCAGAATGCGCAGTGCGCTTCGCATACATTCGTGAAGTATAGGGACATATTTTCAATAAAATAAACATTTTTGCCGTTCTTGCGCATGTTCGCAAGATTTGCCAATTGACCCAAGGTCAACAGGTCGTCCGTTTCATACAAGTAAACGCCATCCTCAAGCGTCAGGCGCTCACCGCGTTCGACTTTATCTGCGATTTCGGCCATACGTGGATCGGCATGACGCGTCATGACTGTAGTCATACACAGGCCCCCTTCAGGTAAGGTATCTTTTTACAATTCAGCACAATATGCTGTTGTTGACAAATAAAAAACTCCGCGGCGGATAAGTTCCGTCGGAGATTGCAGTGAAACGAATCACATTAATTGATGTCAGTTCCATTATACATTCGCATAAGAGGTGGGGCAATACGTCTACAGGAAGTAAAGGTGCAAGTTACCAGCAGCGATGTTCTCTTGTATATGCCGAAGGGGATGGTTATACTTAGTAATACGAGGAGGGTGATTAGAATGATTACAATCAGCGATGAAGCGATTGAGAAGATAAAGGAAATGATTGCGCAAGAGGAAAATGAAAATATGTTCCTGCGCGTCGGTGTTCGTCCAGGCGGTTGCAGTGGATTCTCTTATGGTATGGGATTTGACGATGAAGAGACTGAGGAAGATGTGCATTTGGAGATTGGCGGCATGAAGGTCGTCATCGATAAGGAAAGTGTTCCTCATCTGAGTGGACTTACAATCGACTACAAGGAATCCGGCATGTCTGGCGGCTTCACGATCGACAACCCGAATGCGGTAGCAACTTGCGGCTGCGGCTCCAGTTTCCGTACAGCAACAAATGAGGGAAAAGCGGAGAAGTGCGACGACTAGTCTCCACCTATTTGCATGATACCTTATATATAGATGAATGATACATTCTGATTCCATTCGATTCGATAATTGCGATTAGACTTCGTGATTAGATGATAATGAAATATAGAAGACCTCTTATTACGGTAGAGTTGAGCATCGCTACCTTGTAAGAGGTTTTTTTGCTGTTTTTGGCTCTATAGCGCTAATCCTAATATTTCTAATCATACTGCAAATTGTTTCGGCGAACCTTATAACGAGCAGGAGGTGATACCTATGAATGAACATCATGATGCACATCAAGTACAGCAATCCACTGATGTAGACCGTACACTGCTGGTGTCTTATAGAGCGTATTGCTCGGAATGTCCAGGAGGGTGGCATGGGACTTGCTATGATTCCCGTCAAGATTCAACGAGGGATGCCCAGAATCACAACAATACGTACCATGCTGGAACCACGGGAGCTACCGTTATTGAGAGTTCAGGCAGCTGTTAATTTGCGTGGGGATAGAACGAATTGAACACAGAACACAGATCACAGATCACAGAAGCTGTGCAGCCATCTATTCTGCTCAACTGAAGAAGGCTGCCCTTACTCTTATAAGAAGAGCAGGTGCAGCCTTCGGATATGCCTGTTAGGGTCAGTTTATTCCTTCACTCGTTTGCCTAGCAAGATCATGAACCAAATGATGCTTGCTCCGAGGATTGCATGACCAAGACCTGCCATGTGGCTCAAGCCTTTCATATCTGTTCCGTTAACCTGAAGGATGCCGCGAACCGTCATCGCTGCAAGACTTAGCATCAGACCGATATTATATACATAGTACCAACCTTTGAATGAACGGACTTCATGCACGCGGAACTGCTTCGCAAGCAAGGTGAGAAGCAGGAAGAACAGGAAGCCGAGAACGAGAATATGGGTGTGCAGCGGTTTTAATGCTGTGTAAGCTGTGAAATCATTTATTTTGGTGAACTCCCGGTAAAAGATACCCGATATGAGGCCAAGAATGGCATAGAAGAACGAAGTGTAATACAGTTTTTTCACAGTAAACTCTCTCCTTTGTTTCGTCATTCGCATGGATGATAGGAGTGTACCGCAGTTGTATGAACCCAATATGAACAGAACATGACAACGGGGTCATGTTCTGCTTATACGCTATTTAGGGAATCGGATCGTAAATATGGTTCCTTGTCTTACTTCGCTAGACACGCGGATCGTTCCGTTGTGCAATTCAATGATTCGCTTTACGATGGCTAAGCCAAGCCCTGTTCCATGCTGGCTCTGTCCTGGTTCAGCAAGCTCACTGTATTTGTAAAATCGCTCAAAGATATGTGGCAGTACATCCTCTGGAATACCTCTCCCTGTGTCAGATACAACTACGATAATGTCTTCTCCTTGTTGTTTGCATTGTATCCCGATGGTTCCTTGCGACGCAGTGAATTTAATCGCATTCGTTAGCAGATTTGTCCATGCTTGATACAGCAATCCTGTATCTCCCGTTAACATCACGCTATCAAGCTGAAGATCCAGTTCGATGTCTTTCACGTTCCATTGCGGCTCAAGTAGGATGATGACTTCTCGCAGTTGTTCATCCAGTCGGATAGAGGCTTGCTTCATCATCTCGCTTCCTCGTTCCAAGGAGGCGAGCGTCAGCAATTGCCGACTTATCCCGGATAACCGCCGCGACTCATCCGCAATGATGTGCAAATAGCGTCGTTCTTGTTCGGGCGGCAGCGGGTGATCCATGAGCTGCTGCGCTAATCCTTGGATCGAAGTCAAGGGAGATTGAATCTCATGGGACACATTCGCGACGAACTGCTTCTGTACGGCGTCCAGTTGCCCAAGAGCTTCAGCCATTACGGTGAATCGTCTTGCAAGCTCACCAATTTCATCATTGCGGTGGAGATCCAGCTTAACTTCGTAATTGCCTTTTTCCAGTTCCATAGTGGCTCGGGTTAACCGCTGCAGCGGCTTAACGAGATAACGTGTCTTCACGGAAATGAGCACTAGGCTGATAACGAAGGTAGAGACGAGTAGTACCGCAATGAGAACACGCACTTCTTCAGTCTGCTGCACCATATCTGGGCGAATGAACAGAGCGTGCTGCACGCCATTAACTGTGAGCGGGATACCGTGGCTCAAGGCAAGTCGATTCTCGAATATAGCGGGGACGAAGAAGCTGCTCCATGCTCTTTGCTGAAGCATGCCGCGATACGTATTCCCTTGAAGAACGCTGTCAATCGCTTCAGGAGCAAGATCAGCATGCTTGAATGGTCTGCCGAATGTCTTCACATGATGATCAGGAGCGATAAGGTACAGCTGATAGCCCAGTTCAGCGAGATTCGTTAACGCCTCGTCAGCCGTGTCTTCACCAGACGATAACATGTTGTTCATGCGTACCAGCGCTTGCCCAACCTTCTCCATCTTCTGCTCGTAATGACTGGAGATCGCTTGATTGTGCGCGATATTCGCCAGAAAGACGCCGCATACGAAGCTGATAGATACGATTACAGCTGAGAAAAACACGATACGGGTATACAGTGTCTTCAAGGTTCAAGAACCTCCAATTTGTAGCCAAGGCCTCGGATTGTAGTAATTCGGAATCCACTTGCATTCTCAGGAAAACGCTCCCGAAGACGCTTAATATGCACGTCAATGGTTCGGCTGTCCCCTTCGTAGTCAGTACCCCATATCCAAGCCAGCAGCTGTTCGCGTGTGAAGATGCGCCCTGGATAGGAAGCAAGCTGCGCTAATAGCTCAAACTCCTTGCGGGGAAGAGTCAGTTCTTCGCCGGAGGCTGCAACGGTATAGCTCTTGCGGTCGATAGTTGTTGCACCAAGGCGTATGAGGCTGTCAGATACGATCTGATACCTCCGAAGCAACGCCTTCATGCGGAATAGCAGCTCCTTCGGCTCGAAGGGCTTCACCATATAGTCATCGGTGCCGGCTGCGAAGCCTTGCTCCTTATCTTCAAGTTCGCCGAGCGCGGTGAGCATAATCACCGGGATATCATATTGCTGTCTAATTTCGGCGCATAATGTCCAGCCATCCTTCAGCGGCATCATGACATCTACGATCGCAATATGAATGGTTTCCTGCTCCAATAGTTGTGCTGCAGCTTGTCCATCACTCGCGTCGAACACATGATACTGCTCAGATTCGAGCACAAGCCGCAGCATCGTTACAATATTCGGGTCATCATCCGCAACGAGTACATGAATGATCAATGCGATTTACCTCCATTCCAAGGTGGGGAGTGATCAGGTCTAATTATGAGGGGAGAAGCACAAAAACAAAAATCCCTGGAGCAGTCGCCAAGCGCGAAGTCCAAGGATTTTGCCCCATTGTCCGTCTTGCGGGAGTCGATCAAGTCATCCTAGATGATCAGAACTGACAATTATAAGAACGTCTTGTTGATCATGATGGAGATCAAATAAAAACAAAATACTGAAAACAGCCAACATGCTGTTCCAAGTACCCGTCTATGCTTTCTCCAAAATTGAAAACCGATCGCAAGTATACCTACATTGGCAAGCACGAGTACGACAGACATAGATACGATCGCAATCCAGTACAACGCTTCATATACAGCTGCAGTTGACATGACGGTCGCTCCCATCCTTTATATCCATCCATTATTATCCCTTATACGATACCATCCCAATCTTGAAAAAGACAAGCACTATGCGTCCAACTTGATCTAGTCTTGTGCAAATCAGGCACATGCCATGGACAATCATACAAGAATCGGATGGGAGCCATGAGTATGTATAAGTATTAAGGACGAAAGGGGAGTGGCGAATGGAAGGCAGACAGTTAGCCAGCAAATGGTTGAAAACCGCGGCGCTAATATCGGATTCACGTGTAGCAGGGCATATTCCGGCAACGCGTATATACAATACGTCTAATCTCCATGAAATGTTAAACATACACGGCTTCGTCGTCATCAAGCCTGTCGTTGGTTCTGGCGGTGCCGGTGTTATTAAAGTAACGAAGAGCGGATCGACTTATCGATATACGTATCAGGCCAATACACGCAGCTTTGGAGATTTCGATGCCATGGTGCGATCATTGTCCAGTACGAAAAAGAAGCGTACCTACCTGATTCAACGGGGAATTCATCTAGCTACGATTAATGGAAGACCGATCGATTACCGGGTTAAAGTAGTGAAGTCAAATGGCAAATGGGGTGTACGCTCGATGGTTGGGCGCTTGGCGAGAAGAGGCTTGTTCGTGACGAACTTGTGCAAAGGAGGTACGATGGTAACCGCAGCACAAGGAATTGCAAGATCGCTCTCTGGACAGAGCGTCCGCGCCAAGAAGAGTAAGATGAGATATTTGACACGGATCTGCACATCGCTATTAGAGAGGAAATATCCGGGGATTGGCCAGTTAGGCTTCGATTATGGCATTGATCGCTCCGGTCATATCTGGATATTCGAGGTGAACACAAGACCGCAGTAAGGGGCAATCTGCGTTGGAAGTGGGATTTGATAGATTAGATTTACTAGAGATTGGAAAATGATTAAACATTTTTATTAAAAAAACAATCCAAAAAGATGTGAATAAGTATATCCACATCATCCCCACTGATAGATAGCGTTTTTTGACGTTTATCAACAAATTATTCACAATTTTTCCACAAACGCCTGTGGATATTGGAACGCTTGTTCTGCTTTCTGAGGCCGTGATATGATGAATGCGGCAGGAAAGTTTAGGAAAGGTTGTGATGCAGATGGCTTTGCTTTCCGATGAACTGCTTATTGATTCCTATGAGCAGGCAATCAGGCTCCGATTGGATGAAGAATTCATCGCGTTGCTGCTTGAGGAAATGAAAAGGCGCTGCCTTTGTCCGACCCTCTTCCGAATACCGGTGTGCACATAGATGACCGGCATGCCGAGGCTTTACTCCCAAGCCAGTCCGTTCACATAAGTGGTTGCGTGGCAGTGCTCACAATAGATTATATGCAGGCACTGCATGGATACAGAACTAGATACAGAACTATCATCCAGCATCGTTTGATGGGATACGGAATCGTCTGGCTGATATGGGGCGTAAGGTCCAACATAATCTTCCAGTTTGCCGCTGTCAGTGGTTGGGTTCAAACAGTTCGGACATTGAAATTCGGGACTGATCATGCCGTTGCATAGTGGACAAACATGAAACAAGGGTATCCTCCTCCGTTAGATAAAGATGTTGGAGATAGGATACCCTTTCTTTCGTTTATTTAGTTACATTTTCATGCTGCTGCTGTGTCCAGGAGACAGCTTAGCTGATGGATCAATATACACCTTAGCGTTATTGATAGCGGTTGGTGCCTCGCCAAAACCGACAGCGATGAGCTTCAGCTTGCCTGGGTAAGTCGTAATGTCGCCAGCAGCGAACAAGCCTGGAATGTTCGTCTCCATACGAGAATCAACAACGATGGAACCGCCCTCGATGTTAAGGCCCCATTCAGATATTGGTCCGAGGGAGGACACGAAGCCGAAGTTGACGATAACTGCATCGACATCGATATCCGTTGCTTCTTTTGATTTGGTGTTAGTCAGTGTTACGCGCTCAATTCGACTAGCATCACCATGCAAAGCGGTAATTTCTGTAGGCGTAATCACTTGAACCTTGGAATTCATCAATTGCTCAACACTATGTTCATGCGCGCGGAATTTGTCACGGCGATGAATAAGTGTAACTTGTTCAGCAATAGGCTCCAGCATGAGTGCCCAATCGACAGCAGAGTCTCCGCCGCCGCTGATCAGCACGCGCTGGCCTTTGAACTTCTGCAGATCGCTAACGAAGTAGTGCAGGTTCGATTTCTCGTATTGGGCTGCTTCAGGCAGCTCCAAGCGGCGTGGTTCGAATGCACCTACACCAGCTGTTACGATAACGGATTTTGCGTGATGAACGCTTTTATCTGTAGTAACGGCGAATAGACGCTCGTCGAGCTTCTCTACTCCCTGAACCTTCTCTTCCAAGCGAACATCAGGATTGAAATGTTCCATTTGCTTTTTCAAGGAATCAACAAGTTCTTGCGCTGTTACTTTCGGGAATCCGGCAACGTCATAGATGTACTTTTCCGGGTATAATGCTGCTAATTGGCCTCCTAATTGAGGCATGCTTTCAATAAGACGAACGGAAGCTTGTCGCATGCCGCCATAGAATGCAGCGAACATGCCGGCAGGCCCGCCCCCAATAATTAAAATATCTACTACATCTTGTTGTGATACAAGTTGTGAATTCAAGGCTGAGCACCTCCAATGGCGATGTCTGACCATGTGATCATGGTCATTGTGTGTTTTGGCACATCTATCATTATAAACGGTGCTCGACAAGAAGGAAACCGTACATTTTCCAGGGATTTCGATATAAATGTGAAAATTATCAAAATTAAACGCTTTCATACATTGTTCTACAAAAAAGGTGCTTGTAATTTAATTGGAAACTCGATATCATTGCAGTTGAATTGTTTGTAAATTGTCGACAATTTGTCGATGTTGGGCATAATGCGATGTGCACGTGATTATGGATCTATCTGAATGAGTTACTTTCAATCATTTAGACCATAATAAAAATGATTACCAGTTGTATAATGACGTTTGTTGTTTTTTGTGGGGTTTTTCACAACTTCACAAGATTGATGTATATACGCGGGTTTCTAGAACAAAGGTATTCATATTCAAGTTGTAACATGTTATTACCAACCTACACAAAATGATTGACCCGATTTGGAAGGAGCTAATGAAAGATGAGTAACATTCCTAAAATCGTAATCCTAGGCGCAGGTTACGGCGGCATCATGGCAGCGCAACGTCTTCAGAAAGAATTAAACTATAATGAAGCAGACGTAACATTAGTCAGCAAACATGACTATCATTACTTCACAACTCATTTGCATATGCCTGCTGCTGGTACGGATTCCTATGAGAATGCTCGAGTGTCTATCTCGAAGTTGATCGATGAGTTCAAAATTGACTTTGTGAAGTCTTCGGTGAAGGAAATTCGTATTCAAGATAAGAAAGTCATTCTTGAGGACGGAACTTTGTCTTATGATTACTTGGTGATTGGTGTTGGCGGGGAGCCTGAAACATTCGGTATTCCTGGACTTGGCGAGTATGCGTTCAGCATTCGCAGCATCAACTCTGTTCGCGTAATCCGTGAGCATATCGAACATCAATTTGCTCTATATAAGCAAGATGAGACTCGTGCTGATCGTCTGAATTTCGTTGTAGGTGGCGCAGGCTTCACAGGCATTGAGTTCATCGGTGAATTGTCCGATCGCATTCCTATGCTGTGCAAGCAGTTTGATGTCGATCCAAAATTGGTCAATATTTATAACGTGGAAGCGGCGCCAACAGCACTTCCAGGCTTCGATCCTGAGCTTGTTGAATATGCAATGAATGTATTGAAGAAAAAAGGCGTTACATTCAAGCTGGCAACAGCGATCAAGGAATGCACACCTGAAGGTGTTCTACTTGCAACTGGAGAAGAAATCAAGTCTTCTACGGTTGTATGGACAGGTGGTATTCGTGGTAATCGTCTCATCGAGCAAGCAGGCTTCGAGGCAATGCGTGGTCGTGTGAAGGTTGATGAATTCTTGAGAGCGCCAGGTCATGATAATGTCTTCATTATTGGGGACAACTCGCTCATGATTAATCCGGCAATTGATCGTCCATATCCGCCTACAGCGCAAATGGCGATGCAGCAAGGTCCGGTATGCGCGAGCAACATCGTTGCTTCAATTCGCAACCAGCCGCTTAAGAAGTTCGAGTACCACAACAAAGGTACAGTTGCTTCCTTGGGTAAAGGCGAAGCGATCGGCGTAGTGGGTAAGAAGAAGTTGAAAGGCTTCTGGGCTGCTCAATTGAAAAAAGTCATCGATATCCGTTGGTTGTTCATCATTGGCGGAATTTCTCTTGCTCTTCGCAAAGGTAAATTCCTGTAAGAAGAATGTGACCAGTTTTACGGTTGATTGGTTAAGATCATAGTGTTAAATCAAATATATGCCGCTGCATCTTCGTTCTTTAATCGGGGATACCAGCGGCTTTTTGTTTGCTGCCATATGACAAGCAGAGACGAAAAAGGCCTGTATGATCGCAATCATACAGGCCTTTTGATGCCAGAATTGGCATTCCATACGGATGAATCTCAAAATCTTATCTTAAATTTTCATCATATCATTCAGGGTATCTGGTGTAAGCAGGTTGCCTACATAGAAGGAGCCGAACTCGCCGAAGCGGGCGCTCACTTCGTCGAAGCGCATTTCATAAATGAGCTTCTTGAACTGAAGCGGATCGTCACTGAATAACGTAACGCCCCATTCCCAATCATCCAGACCTACCGAGCCTGTGATGATTTGCTTCACTTTACCCGCATAGCCTCGGCCGATCATGCCATGGCTGCGCATCATATTGCGGCGCTCCTCCATGGACAGCATGTACCAATTGTCGGCCAAGTCCCGCTTCTTGTTCATTGGATAGAAGCAGATGTGCTTGCTCTGCGGCAAGGTTGGCTTCAGACGCGCGATAATTTCCGGATTCTCCATTGGATCTTCGGTCGATCCTGGCTTCGTCATATAATTGCTTAATTCAACGATGCTGACATAGGAATAAGTTGGTGTTGTAAATTGAGCGAAAGACGTTTTATTCAGCGCATTTTCAAGCGCGTTAAGCTCTTCGAGTGTTTCACGAAGGTGGAAAATGACAAAGTCGGCTTTTTGGCCTACGATGCTGTATACGACAGTGCTGCCCTTCTTATCTGCTTCCGTTTCGGACCATTCCGACCATAACGTTTGCAATTCCTCAAGCGCATGCGCACGCTCTTCATCGTCCGCTTTTTTCCATTGAGCCCAGTTGATCGTGCGGAAATCATGGAGTGCATACCAACCGTCGAGCGTTAAAGCTGCTTCATTCATATCGCGTTATCCTCCGTTATCGTAAAAGATTGTGTACCACAACCACTTTTGTGTAAATCGCCATACTAAAGTCATTGTAGCTATTATTTGCAGTGCATTCAACTAAGAGGTGATAAATGTCACTGAATGTTCGTTGATTTTTGGCCCTGGTACAAGTACACTAAGACTATTCAGGAATTAGCGAAATATGGATATTTAATTGGATAATAATAGATTGTACGAAGCGAAGCAGGAGGCGGGTTGCAACATGTTGGGCTGGATAATGGTCTTCATTTTAATGGTGCTATTCTTCGTGATGATGTTCGGCATTGGCTTTATTTTGAACATGCTGATGAAGACAACGTGGTTCCCGATCGGCATCTATTTAGTCGTATTGCTGCCAGCAATGGTCATTATGCTGTGGAAGCAGGATGTATCGATTATGGACAATTTGGCGGGCATTGGCTTGCAGGGATATTTAACGGCGATAGCTGGACTTGCAGGGGCATATATTAGCGGAAAGACGATTCATTTCTTGCGCAAGAGCGGATATCAGATGTTCTAATGTCAAATTGTACTTGATAAATCTGAGTAAATTGGCATACAATGATACAGATCGCATCAGAACTTTTCTATGCGTAAGATTTTATTCGAATGAAAGGGCAAGGTATCTACTGCGATGGAGAACTAATCTGATCTGATAGAAGTCATTTTGACAGCTTTATATTTCAAAATGTACGTTCAGAGAGGATAGGTCTGCCCATTTTCGCAGATTGATATCGGCCGTTATATTTTAGCTTGCATCATTCATCACTTAATGGAATAACGCACGGTGCTGCACTTGTACTCATTACCTCTGTGTCAATTTTGAATGAGGAGAAAATTGGGGAGAGACGCATCGCTGCTTAGGACGGTTTGCTGTGGCATATGTGTATAGGCACGTGCATAGCATACTTGTTCGATTCCATACCATAAGTGAAGCGCAAGCTTGCAGCCGTATGCACACTATCCTCTCTGGGTTACCCAGGGAGGTTTTTTTATGACTAACAACCATATAGCACAATTCAAACATAAATCGGGCCATCTTGTATTGGAAGCCCACCAATTGGCAGCCTATGTAGCTGATCGCCGCTTGTTCCGCACGGACGGTTCTCTTCGCATTTATGCAGGAGATCGAATCGGACTTATTGGCGCCAACGGAGTCGGGAAGACAACATTGCAGCGTATATTGGCTGGCATGGTAGAGCCAGATGAAGGAAACGTAGTCTGCAATGTAGTAACATCTTTCGTGCCACAACTAGATGATGTGCGGGAGGAAGAAGCAGAGGAAGTAACATTAAGTGGCGGCGAACGGACGAAGCGTCGATTGAATGAGGCCATGAACGCAGGTGCAGGACTGTTGATGCTCGATGAACCGACAAGCCATTTGGATGTGGAAGGAATGGAGTGGCTTGAGGATCGAATGATCGAATATTCCAGGACAGGCGCGTTATTGTTCATTTCACATGACCGAACGCTGCTCAATCATGTGGCAACGAGAATCTGGGAAGTGGAGAACGAACAGATTCATGTCTTTACTGGCGGATATGAGGATTATCGCAGGGAAAAGGAACGACTGCGGCTGGAGCACCAACGCTCGTATGACAATTATGTCGCGGAGAGAGGCCGATTGCAGGAAGCGATTGTAGAGAAGAAAGAACATGCAAGTAAGGTCGGCAAGCCTAAAAAAGGATTGACCAGTAAGGAAATGAGGCTTGCGCGTCCACACTTCAATCGCAAGCAGGCGAAGGTAGAGAAGACGGTTAAGGCGATAGAGAAGCGTCTTGATCAGCTGGAGGTCGTGGAAAAGCCATTTGAGCAGGTGCAGGTGTTGTTCAATGCGGAATGCCATGCCCCGATTCGCAGCAAGCAGGCTGTGGAGGTTCAAGGGCTTGCGCTACGTGCAGGCGACCGTGAGTTGTTACAGAGCAGTTCCTTCAGCATTCGGCCGAATATGCGTGTCGCCTTAGTCGGTTCGAATGGAGCTGGGAAGACAACCTTACTCCGTCGATTGGTGGAGGCCTATGAGCTGAGATCTGCAGGAGATCGAGATGTGACGATGGGGGAAGGACGAATTCGCTTCTCTCCTAGTGCGCGAATGGCATATTTCGATCAGAAGCTGTATGCCTTAGATCTGCAGGCCAGTGTACTGGACAATGTATTGAAGTCGAGCGTCTATGATCAGACGATGGTGCGGACGGTATTGGCTCGGCTTAGACTGTGCCGGGATGAGGCGTTGAAGCCGGTATGGCAGCTAAGTGGGGGCGAGAAGGTGAAGACACAGCTCGCCAAACTGTTCATGAGCGAAGCAAATATGCTGCTGCTTGATGAGCCGACGAACTATTTGGATATCGACACGCGTGAGGAGCTGGAGCGTGTACTGCTTGAGTATCCGGGGACGATCCTGTTCGCGACGCATGATCGCATGCTGCTGAATCGAACGGCTACCCATACGATTGTGTTCCGTGACGGCGAGCTGGAATGGATGACGATTGAAGCATTTCGTGAGCGACAGCGCCCTCGACCTGCTGAGGCAGGAGGCTCTTCAGAATTTGTACTTGCACAGGAAGCTCTAAAAAATGAACAATCGCTCACATCGATGTCGGCTGAGGAGCGATTGAAGCTGGATCTGGAATGGGCAGACTTGATTGGACGTTTGTCTGCTCCGCGCAAGGGAGACAACATCGAAGAGTTGGAGCGGCAATATACGGAGCTGCTTAAGCGGCGCAAGCAGCAATAAGCAAGCAGCTTAACAATTCAGCGGAGCATACACAACCCCAACCGCCGCAGCATTTGCAAGGAGGTGCTGCGGTTTGTGTGTGCAAGGTAGGGGGCTTTACCTCGATCTATGAACACGTTATGATGGAACTATTATACATCTTGGATATTCATATACCACTTAACCCAATGTTTGGGCATATAAGGAGGAAGAAGCATGTTGTTGCAATTTCCAACACCTGATGTTGAACAATATTTTCAATCGACAGTCATCCGCCAGTTCACGGTGAGCCTGGACGAGACAAGGCTTATATTCAGCAGTAACTTGAATGGTCATAACAACTTGTGGGCCATAGATTTGAACCAAGACAAGCCATCTTTCCCATATCCATTAACTTATAACAATCAAGTAAGCAATTTTATCTCGATTGATCCGCAGCAGCGCCATATCCTCTGCAGCTTCGACAGAGACGGCGATGAGAACTATCATATGTATGCGCTTCCGACACAGGGAGGAAATCCGCTGCCGTTGCTTGAGGCAGATGAAAAAGATAAGTTCTATTTTGCACATTTGTCTGATGACGGGGAGCGTATCTATTATTGCACGAGCCGGAATAACCCGTCCTTTTTGAATGCTCGTGTATACAATCTCCGTACGAAGCAGGATGAACTGCTTATTGAGGGGCAGGGTGCTCTGCATCAGCTGGAGGCAGTAAGTCCGAGTGAGAAGCAGTTCGTGTATGCCAAGTCTTACGGCAACACCTATCAAGTTTGCTACGTACGCACGGAAGAGGGGGATTTCCCTCTTATTCCTCAAGCTGGGGCGGATGAGGTGCATCTGAGCTTGAGTGCGGTCTTTGTCGATGAGGATACGGTCGCCTTCTTGACAGACTACAAGGCAGAGTTCGCTTATGTGGCTACCTACCATATTCCTACCCAGCAATATGCTGAATTGTGCCGAATTGAGCATGAGAGCGGCATGGAACTCAAGTGGCATAAGGATACACGGACGCTTTATCTCGTGACAGAGGTCGGAGTAGAGGATAGATTGTACCGTATTCCTCTTGATACAGGCACGCCAGAAGCAATCGAGATGCCGACGCCAATCTTGAACCAGCTTCACGTTGCTAAGTCGGGAGCCTTGTACATCCTTAATCGTGGTGCGGTTACACCGACCAATATCTATAAGCTGGAGGAAGGCACAGCTTGGGTTCAGCTTACGCAAAATATGCCGGTTGGTCTGACATCTGAGCAATTAGTTGATCCTGAGGTAGTGACCTATCCGTCCTTCGATGGGATGGAAATCGAGGCACTGCTGTTCCGTGCAAAGGATGAACTGGCGAACGGTTATACGATCTTTTGGCCGCATGGCGGGCCTCAGTCCGCGGAACGCCGCTTTTTCCGCAGTATGTTCCAATACTTCCTTGCACAAGGGTACCATGTATTCGCACCGAACTTCCGCGGCAGCACAGGCTATGGCAGCTCCTTCGTCAAGCTTGTCGAAGGCGACTGGGGTGAAGGGCCGCGTCTCGATTGTGTGGCAGGGATGGAGTGGTTGTTCGAGCAGGGCATCTCTTCGAAAGAGCGCCTCTTCGTGGTAGGTGGCAGCTATGGAGGTTATATGACGCTTCTGCTTGCTGGAAGACATGCCGATTACTTCCGAGCTGCTGTCGATATTTTCGGTGTCAGCAACTTATTCACGTTCTATCATTCCGTACCGGATCATTGGAAGCCGATTATGAAGCAATGGGTAGGGGATCCGGAACAGGATAAGGAACGCTTCATCACGGATTCTCCGATTACGTACTTGGAGAGCATGACGAATCCGATGCTGGTTATTCAAGGGGCGAATGATCCTCGCGTTGTGAAGGAAGAGTCTGATCAGATTGTTGAGAAACTTCGCCAGCTTGGGCGCGAGGTGGAATATATTGTACTGGATGATGAAGGACATGGATTCTCTAAGAAAGAGAATGAGATGCGTGTCTATCGAGGCATCGTCGAATTCCTGAAGCGACATCATGAACAAGAAGCGGTGTCAGCAGTTGCGGCAGAACATGTCGATTAGCAGAACGTGAATAGCGGTCATTGCCATCTATTAAAACGGATGGATCACATCAATGTGCAGCGTACAAGAAATGAGGTAAGAAGCAAGTGACGCAGGAGGAAGTATTAACAGGCGGCAATGTGAATCATATTGTGCGCATGGCGAACACGGTTCGCCGCCCCACAGGCTATTGGAGTCCGTTTGTACATGAACTGCTGCTACATTTGGAGCAGCAAGGTTTTGAGGGGGCGCCTAGATTTCTCGGAATCGATGACTCTGATCGTGAAATCTTGTCATTTATTTCTGGAGAAGCTCCAGGGAACAACTACCCTGACCTTGAACCATACATGTGGTCGGACGAGACGCTTGTAGGCTTGGCGCGTCTTCAGCGCCGGTTCCATGATGCGACAGAAGGGTTCGCTTTCCTAAGAGGGGGAAAATGGCAGCTTAGCTATCCTGATGAAGGCGAGCATGAAGTAATCTGTCATAATGATGCTGCATTGTATAATGTAGTCTTTCAACAGGAGGCGCCTGTGGCGCTAATTGATTTTGACATGGCCGGCCCTGGTCCGCGTATGTGGGACATTGCGTATTCTCTATACACATCGGTTCCGCTTTCCAGTTTCGCACCGGATCATAGTGTTGGTAATACAGTAGCATACCGAGCAGATATGCACGCTGTAGAGCGCCGTCGGCGAATTCATTTGTTTTTTGAAGCGTATGGTATTCCGGTGCCTAACGATTTGCGGCGGTGGATTATTGAGCGTTTGACTGCGCTGTGCCATACATTGAGAACGGGTGCCGCTGATGGAAATCCTGCCTTTCAAAAAATGGTGGAAGAAGGACATTTAGCGCATTATGAAAGCGAAATTCAGTTTGTATCTGATCATTTCGATGAGTGGATATCGGATTGAATAAAGTATTACACAATTCAGGAGCGTTCATTGAAAGCGATCGATCGCCTTGTAGCGTGATTTTGTTTGAGCAGACAAATATAAATCATGAATAGAATATATTCATATTTCGACCTGCGCAGATGAGCATATAAATTGCTCTCTGCGCTTTTTTTGATGCTGTTTGCGATCGGTATAGCGTGTCTTTTTTACCACGATTTTGTCGGACGAGCGAACCCCATTTATGTTACAATAGGTGGACTGATAAGAGCGGAAGGAGAGAAAGATACGACGATGCGGATGTCGAATATGCACCATTTTACAGAACATCATCGTTATGTGACTTACCGAGAATTTAGCTTAAGCGAGTTGGATCAGAAGATGCTGTCCCATGTGTATCAGCCAATGGTGGGGGCATTTGCGATCGGCATGTATCAGCTTCTCTGCCAGCATGTAGCACCGGACAAGACGGGGTATTCCGCTATAGATGCGCAGCGCCGGTTGTTCCTGCTTCTTGGATTGGAGCCAAGTGAGAAGGGGCGTACGTATTTCATAGAGCAAGCCTCCAAGCTTGAAGCTGTAGGTTTGTTGAACACGTCAAGAGTGATGCTTCCAGATATGGATGATTGTATGTATGAGTATGAGATGCAGTGTCCGCTGTCTCCGAAGGAATTTTTCGAGACACAGCATTTGACGCTTCTCTTACGGGATAAGGTCGGCAAATATGCGGTGCTATCCTTGCGCCAGCAGTTTACGACGGATGATCCCTATGAAGGAGTCGCCTCCAATATGCAGCGGGAGAACATATCTGTTCCTTTCTATGAACTGTTCCGACTAAATACGCATGTCATTGATTTCGAGCTGGAACAGGCGCTCCAGGAAGTAGCCCCGAGCCGAACGACAATTTCAGATTCCGATCCAGAATCCGTTGACATCAATTATGCAGATATTATTATGCGGTTCCCGAAGCAATCCTATAATCGGAAGTTCGTAGAACAACTTCGATACAATAAAGAAAGTATGGGCACAATTAATTACGTTGTCCGCAAGTTCGAGCTGACTCTTCAGGAACTGTGCCGCTTGCTGGATGAAGACGGTGTCTTCTCGCAGGATGGGGTAGTTGCACTGGAGGAACTTCAGCACCGGGCCCACCTTCACTTCCGTCAGAACAAGCGAAGAAGCGAACATCGCGAGCGAGTGCAGCATCGGATTGAGCAGAAGGATCAAGTGAAGGAAGATCATGAAGAGGAAGTCGCGGTGCAAATGGAATTCTATGTAGAAGTGCCGCCGCAATTCCGTGATAAATGCGATATTCATCAATACAATATGCTGCTTCGCAATACACCGTATACGCAGCTGCTTGAGAAGTTCTTCCCGGGTGCTGTTCCGGACTCATTCCTTGATATGTTTACCAAGATGGACTTGAATTATAAGATGCCTGATGAGGTTATCAATGTTCTTATTCATTATTTGATGACGATGCTGGTAAGCGGATCGGAGCACAGATTGAACCGGAACTTCGTTGAGGCGATTGTGTCCAATATGCTGGTCAAGCAGATTCGTACGTATGAACAAGCAGTTACGTATACGCGTGAGCAGACGCAGGTGAATGGAGCAGGCCGAACACAAGCCTCTCGTGCAGATGCAAGCAGACAGCCTCGTTCGCGTGGCCGCTATAATAACAAAGCCGCCAAGCCTTCGATTCCGGTCGTGCAGCCTAGTGGAGCGGGAGCTGGATCAGGGTTGTCACCCGAGGAGTTGGAGCGCGCACGTGAGTTAGCGCGACGTTTGGACGAAGGGCGCGTATAATAGAGCTAGATCAGAATGGAGGTGCGAAGTATGGAATCAATCGGAGATATATTGAAGCAATTGCCGGTTAATGCCCGCAGAGCTCATGCGGAACAAAAAATTGAAAAGCTGCTTACTGATCCGCAGATCATGCAATTTCGCTCCAAGTATCCAGAGCTGACGGAACGCGACCTTCGCATCAATATGAACAAGCTGTATCAGTATGTAACGGAATATGATCATTGTTCCCATTGTCCGGGCTTGGATCAATGCCCAAATGACTTCCATGGACATTACACGATGTTGAGCGCTGACAACTTGAATGGGCACAATTATATCTATGATCGGAAGGTGCCCTGCAAGAAGCTGCTGGCAAGTGAACGCCAGCAGGCGATTCATAATCGAGTACGCTCCTTCTATGTGGACGAGACTGCATTGAAGCGGGGGTATTCGGCATCTGAAATACTTGAGAATGATATTGAACGGACGCCTGCTGTTTTAAGCATCATTGAATATATTGAGAAGACGAAGAGCGAAGGCTTAATGTCAGAGGGATTGTATCTCGTAGGATCGTTCGGAACCGGCAAGACCTTCTTGATGAGCTATGTATTGTATGAGCTTGCCCGTGCCAACTATACGGGGGTTATCGTGTATATGCCTGAGTTCGTAGAAGAGCTCAAGTCGATGTTCCAGGAGCCGCAAAGGCTGCGGGAGACCATTGAGATGATGAAGGAAACCGATCTGCTCGTGTTCGATGATATTGGTGCTGAGAATATAACGCCATGGGTTCGGGATCATGTGCTTGGCTCGATCTTGAATTATCGGATGAACCGCAAACCTACGTTCTATACGTCGAATTATGATATGGAAGCCTTGCAGAAGCACTTTAGCTTCACGCGTGAAGGTGAGGATGTCCATAAGGCCGAGCGACTGATGAATCGGATCGCTCCATTTGTCAAAGAGGTGCACGTACAAGGTCGGAACAAGCGTGGAAAGTAAAGTTGAATATCCAATGAGTGTTGTATACGAGCCTTGTTTCAGTGGCTCCATACAAATTACAATAAAGCCCGGTCGCATCTAGTGCGAACCGGGCTTATTTCACGAGCTGTGGATACCACTGTGGTGCGTTCCACGAAGGGAACGCACCGTAGCCAGGGTTAGGAGATGATGAACTTCACGATAACCATGCCGAAGAAGACAACCGTCATAAATCCGGCCATTGCACCGAACCCGAACATCAGATCGGAGAAATCGTTGCGCGGTTCCTCGTTCACATGCTCACGCGGATCAATTGCTCTCGCTTCCATCAAGGGGCCTCCTATCTTACATGTCTGTTGCAATGACGTATGTCATGGCAGCGACAGGTATTTTCACCCAATTTCTTATCGTTTTTAGTATACCGAACTGCGTCGTTACTGTAAAGACAGCGCTCTCTTAGGATGTGACAAATTGGATGCAAAAATGAGGTGCGAATTTCACATAAAACCTTGAACTGTGGTATACTTTACATGTTGACTCAAATTGTAAGCTTCTCACATAAAGGAGGAACCAAATATGGCTATCGTTAACGTATCCGACCAAACGTTCAAGACTGAAGTTGAAGGTCAGCAAGGCGTTGTATTGGTCGATTTTTGGGCGCCATGGTGCGGCCCTTGTAAAATGCTTGCTCCTATTCTTGATGAATTGGAAAGCGAAGTAAACGGTCAAGCGACTGTTGCAAAAGTAAACGTGGATGAGAATCCTGAATCCGCATCTCGCTTTGGCGTAATGAGCATCCCTACAATCATCGTGTTCAAGGACGGCCAACCTATTGATAAGGTTGTAGGCTTGAACTCCAAGGATGCATTGAAGAACTTGATCAGCAAGCATCAATAATCGAGATTGTCCACAGAGGACAACCTATAGAAGGTCTGTTCTGTTGCGGAACAGCTTGAATGAGCTTGATGTGGTCGAAGCGCAAGCTATAGATTGCCAGCCCTTCCCGTTGTGGGAGGGCTTTTTCTTATGTCTCCGCTCGTATACAATAGGATCATATATTCGTATTATAGAAGAAAGGGGGAGGACGATGAGCGAAATAGACAACAACCAATCCAATTGGCGGGCAGTTCGCTGGAAGGAGCGTTGGAACGAACGTTATTCTACGGACGAGCAGCAGGAGCTGTCGCCAGAGGAACTTGCAGAACGGGAACAGGCATTGGAACGAATACGCAATAAGCTGGCTTTGCTTCCTGATTCGCCAGGATGCTATCTTATGAAGAACCATGAGGGAACCATTATTTATGTCGGTAAGGCCAAAGTGTTGAAGAACCGAGTGCGTTCTTATTTCAATGGCAGCCATGATGGCAAGACACAGCGGCTGGTCTCGGAAATTCGCGACTTTGAATATATCGTCACTTCCAGTAACATGGAAGCCCTCATTTTGGAATGTAATCTAATTAAGCAGCATCATCCTAGATATAATGTGCTGCTCAAGGATGATAAGACGTTCCCATATATTAAAATTACGAATGAACGCCATCCACGGCTTGAGGTTACACGTCGTGTGCTGAAGGACAAAGCGAAGTATTTCGGCCCATACCCGAACTCCTTCGCTGCAACGCAGACGAAGAAGCTGCTTGATCGCTTATATCCGCTACGCAAGTGCAATACATTGCCGGATCGAGTGTGCTTGTACCACCATATTGGACAATGCCTTGCGCCTTGTGTATACGAGGTAACAGAGGCACAGTATGAAGAGATGGTGCAGGAAATCGCGAAGTTCTTAAGCGGTGGACATGAGGAGATTAAGAAGGAACTGCAGCGGAAGATGGAAGAAGCCGCTGAAGAGATGCAATTCGAGCGTGCTAAGGAATATCGGGATCAGTTGATCGCGATTCGTGCCATTATGGAAAAGCAGAACATTAATACGGCTGATCAGCTTGATCGCGACGTATTTGGCTTTGCCGTAGATAAAGGCTGGATGTGCGTTCAAATTCTATATGTTCGACAAGGCAAAATGATCGAACGGCATGCAACCAAATTCCCATTCTATGGGGAACCTTATGCAGACTTCATGTCGTTCGTTACCCAATTTTATAGTGAGAATCCTGCGCTGCCGAAGGAAATACTGCTCCCTAATTCGGATCGCCTTGGACTATTCACTCGCGAGGAAGATGGAGGAGAGAAGGACGCGGGCAGCGTAGATCCTGATGCTGATGAGCATGCACAAGATGCTGCAATTCAGGATGAGCATGAGCCTACGCAGGCGGAGTCTATCGATGAGGAAGCGGATGGCGGCTCGGATGGCAGTATAGCGGGTGCCGAGGAGCTTCAGCAGTGGCTGAACGTCAAAGTGCACATTCCGAAGCGCGGGCTGAAGAAGCAGATGATTTCGATGGCGATGGAAAATGCGCGTGTTGCGCTCGATGAGAAGTTCAAGATGCAGGAACGCAATGAGGATCGTACGTTGCGTGCTGCTGAACGACTCGGAGAAGCGCTTGGCATCGACAATGCCCGCCGTATTGAGGCTTTTGACAACTCGAATATTCAAGGCTCAGACCCGGTATCGGCTATGGTGGTCTTTATCGATGGCAAACCCGCGAAGAAAGAATACCGGAAGTACAAGGTACGCACAGTGCAAGGGCCGGATGATTATGAAACGATGCGCGAGGTCATCCGCAGACGGTATGAGCGGGTCTTGAAAGAACAGCTCGACATGCCTGATCTGATTATTGTGGACGGTGGGAAAGGCCAGATGTCCGCTGCCCTTGATGTGCTGGAGAATGAGCTTGGCTTGACGATACCAGTGTGCGGTCTCGTGAAGGACAATAAGCATAAGACAGCGCAATTGATGGCCGGTGATCCGCCTGAAATTGTGGCACTTGGACGAGACAGCCAAGAATTCTATATGCTACAGCGCATTCAGGAGGAAGTTCACCGCTTCGCAATCTCGTTCCATCGGGAGCGGCGTGCGAAGTCTATGGTCGCGTCAGCGCTCGATTCAATTCCAGGTATAGGCGAGAAGCGGCGCAAGCATCTGTTGAAGCATTTCGGATCATTGAAGAAGATTCGGGAAGCATCGATCGAACAATTGCGCGAGGCAGGGATCGGAGAGAAACTTGCTCAAACGATTCTGGATGCCTTGCGATCAGATAGTGCTCAGCTTACACCTGATGGACTCCTTGATACAGAGGATCAGCCGGATGGAAGCGAGCGTGAGCATGAACCGAACAATAGCGCCGATTAGCCTCGGTGGTATGTGCTGAATGCTCTAATAAGATCGACGATATAAGAAGTATGAAACATGACTGAGGCCTTGGCTCACTGGCTGCCTCAGTCATGTTTTTTTGTAGAGGGCTCTCCGAACGAAGCACCCACTGCGCATTATCTCTTATTCGCAGGCTTCATCCCCACGGCAAATACGGTAGAGCCTAATTTTTCATAGTATGGAACGAGTTCTTCTTCACAGAAAAACTGAAGATGCAGGTTTTGATTGCTGCACTGCTCCATTAGCAACCGACTGATTGCAGTCCCAATCCCTTGGCCTCGATAGTCTGGATGAACGCCCAGCCCACACAAGTACGCATTTATTATCCCATCTGAAATAATTCTTCCCGTGCCGATCAACTGCTCCTCATGATAGGCGTAAATAGCGCAGTAGCTTTGCTGCATCGCCTTTAGCAGCTTTTCTTGTGACAGCCCCAAATAAGTGTTCCATTGAAGATATTCATACAACTCATATATCTCCTCTGGTGTTGGAAGTTCCGATTCATATCGAATTTCCATAGTACAACCTACACCCCCTATCTCAACATAGCTAAATGATGCACTTCCCGCACGTTTCCCGCAAGTGATTCAAGTGTGATCTTGTTGATAGTGAAACATGAGTGAATTGATCTTCCTCATACCAATCTTCTTGCAATCGAACAAAAAGACGTCACTTAGCGAACAAATACACCCCCATACCTGGATGAGCGAGAGGATGTTCAAACAAAGTCCCCCCCAATGAGAAACAGCCTTCCGTGTAAAAACGCTTACATCTCATCTACAATGATACCTACGATGTGCCCATCAATTCGAGCTGTGCTATAGAAAGAGCCGATCATCCAGTCTCAACATTATCGTACGGCAGCGCCTGTTGCACTGCAACCTATGATGACGAACAACAAAGAAAGGAACGAAGCCCCTATGGAAATAAGAAAAAAACGATCGTTTTCGCTTCGCATGCATTCTGCCGTGCCTTACTTATTCATCATGCCATGGATAATCGGCTTTCTCGCATTCACCCTCGGTCCACTCATTTTTTCTTTTATTATCAGCTTCTTTGATTGGCCAATTGTTGGGGAGAAGACGTTTGTCGGCTTGGATAACTTTATTAACATGTTCACGGATGATCCGTTATTCTGGACATCATTGACGGTTACGGTGAAGTTCGCCATTATATTTGTGCCCGTTAACATTCTAATTGCGCTTGGACTTGCGATACTGCTGAACCGCAACGTGCGGGGCAGTGGATTTTTCCGTACAGCGTTCTATGTACCTTCCGTTATTTCCGGTGTCGCGCTGGCGATGATTTGGTCGTGGGTGTACGACGGAGAATATGGAATTTTGAACTATGCCTTATCGCTGATTGGGGTAGAAGGGCCGAACTGGCTGAACGACCCGAAATGGTCTCTCGTAGCGATGGTGTTCGCCAGCCTGTGGGGACAGGGTTCCATGATGCTCATTTTCTTGGCGGGGCTTAAGAACATCCCTCGTGAGCTGTATGAGGCTTCCGCCATTGATGGTGCAGGGACGGTATCGCAATTTTTCCGGATTACGCTGCCAATGCTTAGTCCGACCATCTTATTTAACTTGATTACAACGATTATTTCTGCGTTCCAGCAGTTGACGCTCGCCTTGGTGTTAACGGGTGGAGGTCCGCTTAATTCCACGTATTTCTATGCGATGTATATGTACGAAAATGCCTTCAAATATTCCAAGATGGGCTACGCTTCTGCGAATGCATGGTTCATGTTCGCGATTGTGCTTGTTCTGACGATGCTCGTGTTCCGCTCTTCGTCGGCATGGGTGTATTACGAAGGTGAAATGAAGGGCGGCAAAGGCTGAGGAGGGGGAGATTCTGATGAAAAAAATAATAACTTACGCACTGCTCATCTTTTTTACCGTGTTGTTCTTGGCGCCCTTCTATTGGATGCTCTCAACATCATTGAAGTCGCCCGAAGAATTGTTCTTGTTCCCACCGCAATGGATTCCGAGCACTTTGAATTTCGGCAACTTTGCAAAAGCATGGAATTCACAGCCGTTTGACGTGTTTTTACAAAATTCATTGATTGTATCGGTTATGTCACTTATTGGTCAGGTTGTATCCTCAGCACTGGTTGCTTATGGATTCGCCAGATTCCGGTTCAAGGGCAGCAAAGTATTATTTATTATTTTGCTAGCATCCATGATGATTCCTTGGGAAGTAACGATGATTCCGCTGTATATGGAGTTTAACGCACTTGGTTGGATCAATACGTTGAAGCCGTTGATTGTTCCTTCTTTCTTCGGCTCAGCATTCTATATTTTCCTGCTTCGTCAGTTCATTATGACGATTCCGCCGGAACTAGAGGAAGCAGCACGCATCGATGGCGCTAATCCGCTGCAATCGTTCATACGTCTCATTGTGCCGCTCATGGCTCCAGCATTGATTCTGGTTGCGGTGTTCAACTTCCTCGGCACATGGAACGACTATTTGGGTCCGCTCATTTTCTTGAACGATCAGAGCAAGTACACGCTGACGCTGGGCTTGTCGCAGTTCAAAGGGATGTATGAGGTGAAGATGGATGCGATTATGGCCGTAACGAGTATGATTTGCTTGCCGCCGCTTGCAATCTTCTTCGCAGCACAGCGTTATATCGTTACGGGAATTGCAACAACAGGCATGAAGGGCTAACAACTTGAGCACATAACGCAGATAACGGAGGGATTATGAATGACGCAGCAGATAGATGTATTTGGCCTGAAAGGCAAGACAGCGATCATTACAGGAGGAGCATCCGGTATTGGACGTGCTACGGCACAATGCTTGGCGCGCTTCGGAGCGAATGTAGTCATCGCTGATATTGGAGAAAAGCAAGGGCAGGAGACAGTCGAAGAGATTCGGAATGCTGGCGGAGAAGCACAGTTTGTGTCCTGCAATGTAACGAAGGCCGAAGACTGTGAGCGTGCAGCTCGCATGACGCAGGAATGGTATGGAGGCATTGATATTCTGTTTAATAATGCAGGCGTCATTCGCCGCAAGACGGTCGTTGAGCTGGAGGAACAGGATTGGGATTTGGTCATAGACGTCTCCCTGAAGGGGGCATACCTGCTGTCTAAATACGCGATTCCGGTAATGGCTGCTGGAGGAGGCGGTAGCATTATTAATACAGGTTCCGGATGGGGCTTGAAGGGCGGCGACCAAGCTGCGGCGTATTGTGCTGCGAAGGCAGGGGTTGTGAACTTGACCAAGGCGATGGCAATTGATTTCGGCAAGGACAATATTCGTGTCAACTGCGTATGTCCGGGCGATACAGATACGCCGCTGCTGCGTGAAGAGGCGGTTCAGCTTGCTGTTGAAGAAGGAGCATTCCTTGCTTCCTCTGCGGTAGGCAGACCTTTGGAGAGAATCGGCACACCGCAGGATATTGCGAACGCTGTATTGTTCTTGGCTAGTGATCTGTCCCAGTGGGTTAGCGGCAGTGTGTTGGTCGTGGATGGCGGAGGACTGGCGTAACACTTGATCTGAATAATGAAGGAGAGAGCATAGGTCATGAAGGAACGTCAATCGAATGTGCACCCTTATATTCCGAACACGGTTCCGAAAGTCAAAGCGCAGATGATGCAGGAGATAGGCATTGCGAATATCGACGAGCTGTATCGGGATATTCCGAAGCATTTGCGGATGCAGTCAGAGATGGAGCTACCACCTGCATTGAATGAATTCGAGCTGAAGCGTCATATTGAACGACTGCTTGCTGCGAATGTGAGTACTTCGCAGGCAACGAGTTTCTTGGGTGGAGGCTGCTGGCAGCACTTTGTGCCTGCTGTATGCGATGAGATCAATCAACGGTCGGAATTCGTGACAGCCTACGCGGGAGAGCCTTACGAGGATCATGGACGATTCCAGGCCTTGTTCGAATACCAGAGTCTTGTCGCTGAAATAGTTGATATGGATGTCGTCAACGTACCGACATTCGACTGGCCGCAGGCAGCTTCGACCGCACTGCGGATGGCTGCCCGAATGACAGGGCGTACAGAGGTACTCGTGCCGGAGATTCTCTGCCCTGATAAGCGCATGATTATTGAGAACTATTTGCATCCACAAATCCAAGTCATCACGGTTCAAGCCGAGTCGGATAGCGGGCTTCTGGATTTGAACGATTTGAAGAGCAAGCTGTCTGATCAGACAGCAGCTGTCTATATTGAAAATCCGAATTATTTCGGTGTCATTGAGCAGCAAGGCGAGGAAATTAGCCGCTTAGCTCATGAATATGGGGCCATCAGCGTAGTAGGCGTTGATCCGATATCACTAGGGGTTCTGACGCCGCCAAGCGGCTATGGCGCAGATATCGTATGTGGCGATTTGCAGCCGCTCGGTATTCGTATGAACTACGGCGGTGGTCAGTCAGGCTTTATCGCAACTCATGATGACGAGCGGTTCGTCATGGAATACCCATCCCGCCTGTTCGGCATTGTGCCGACCGTTGTAGAAGGCGAGTATGGCTTCGGTGACGTTGCCTATGAACGTACCTCCTTCGCACAGCGCGAGCAGGGCAAGGAGTCTGTAGGCACACAGACGGCACTATGGGGGATTACGGCAGGCGTATATTTGGCCCTGCTTGGCCCACATGGCATGCGCGAAGTTGGCGAGACGATTATGCAGAAATCCCGCTATGCAGCGAATGCATTGAACGCATTGCCTGGCGTAAATCTGCGTTATGCAAATTCCTTTTTCAAGGAGTTCGTCATTGACTTTACCGCAACAGGCCGGACGGTGAGTGAGATCAATGAATACTTGCTTACCAAGCACATCTTTGGCGGTCTGGATTTGTCCAGAACGTTCCCTGAACTTGGACAGAGCGCGTTGTTCTGTGTCACTGAGGTCATGTCGAAGGAACAGATCGATCATCTGGTGGAAGAGCTTCGAGCTGTACTGAGTACGGATGCTGAGCAGGACAATGGTTCGCTTGCAGGAGTAGCTGCAGCAGGGGTTTCGGAGACAGTGAATATGGCAGAGGGGGTGTGACAAGCGATGCAACAAATCGTTCGGAAGGATCGTACAGTCAGACAATTTCATCAAGCGAAATGGGATGAACCGGTAATATTTGAACTGCATCGAGAAGGAGAGCGCGGCGTTCTCGTTCCAGAAGCGGAGCAGGAGCTTGTCGAAGCTGTTGGTGACGTCGTATCAAGCATACCAGCCTCGATGCAGCGAGCCAGTGCGCCGCAGCTGCCTGAGATCGGTCAGGCCAAGGTGCTTCGCCATTACTTGCGCTTGTCGCAGGAGACACTCGGCAGTGATCTAAATGTAGAAATCGGTCAGGGAACCTGCACGATGAAATATATTCCGCGCGTCAATGAGCTGCTCGTTCGCAATCCGCAGCTGACGGAGCTGCATCCGTTGCAGGATGTAAGCACGGTACAGGGAATGCTGGAAATCACCTATCGACTGGATGAGGCGATGCGTGAGATTTCGGGCATGGACGCCTTCTCCTTCCAGCCTGGAAGCGGAACACAAGCATTGTTCGCAATGGCCTCCATCGTACGTGCGTATCATGAGGCGAATGGAGAAGGCGAGCAGCGCGATGAGATTATTACAACGATCTTCTCTCATCCTTCTCAAGCCGCAACCGCAGCGGTGAAGGGATATAAGATCATTACCCTGCATCCGGACGAGGATGGATTCCCGGATATTGAGAAGCTCAAGCAGGCGGTATCGAATCGAACAGCAGGCTTCGTGGTAGCGAATCCTGAAGATACAGGGATCTTTAATTCACGCATTAAAGAGTTCACGGACATTGTACATGCGGCAGGAGGCATTTGCTATTACGACCAAGCTAACGCGAACGGACTTCTTGGCATCGCTCGTGCGAAGGAAGCGGGATATGATATGTGCTTCTTCAATCTGCACAAGACGTTCGCGGCGCCTCATATGTGCGGTGGCCCTGCGGCAGGCGCTCTGGGCGTTACGGAGCAGCTAAAGCCATTTTTGCCCGGCCCAATTGTTGAACGTGTTGGCGAACAATTCGTGCTTCGCTCGAATCAAGAGCTGAGTATTGGCAAGGTCAGAAGCTTCCATGGCGTTGCGCAGACGATTGTTCGGGCGTACGCTTGGATTCGCAGCTTGGGGGCAAGAGGGCTGCGGGATGTTGCGGAAATTGCGGTATTGAACAATAACTATTTGTACCATAAAATATTACAGATTTCTGGCGCAAGCGCTCCATATGTCAAAGGTGGACGGCTTGAGCAGGTACGCTATAGCTGGGAGCAGCTGACGCGTGAGACAGGAGTAACGACCGAAGACATTCAGCGCAGAATGTGTGATTTCGGCTTGCATTACTGGACGAGTCATCATCCTTATATTGTACCTCAGCCATTCACCTTGGAACCAACGGAATCATACTCCAAGGATGACTTGGATGAATATATTCAAGCGTTAGCCCATATTGCAGAAGAAGCTCGCAGCGTACCGGAGATCGTCAAGTCAGCACCACATCACAGCACGGTACATCGGAATATCGAGGAATCGCTGGATGAACCGGCTGAATGGTGCATTACATGGCGAGCTTACTTGAAAAAGACGGGACAGGCGAATGGCCTGCCGGATAAGGAGTAAAGGATGTCGGCAATGATTACATTTGATATTCAGCACATTCCATTTAGCCGATTTGGATCTTTTCTGACGGTATCGCATTTGCCGCAGAATGGCAAGCGAGAGGAAGGCTTGTATTTGCGCACCGTTCGTGGTGGTGACGAGACGAGCGGTGCAGTATTCCGCCTAGAGCTGGTAGCTGGCGGCGAGGTTGTACCTTATTCGGTTCATAGCGCGCCATCCTCCTTAACCCTTATTGGAGAAGGTGGACAAGGGAGGGCAGAACTATGCCTGCCGGAGCCGGGAGCGATACGGATACGTGTGCGTGAAACGGGAATCCGTCTGACATTAGTTGCGGGTACTTATGATTATGTGCTTCCACGTCAGGATGGACGTTACGAGGTGAATCATTTTACTACGGAAATGCGCTTTATGTTGACTTCGCTTCAAGGGAAGCTTACGGTCGATGCTCCATGGGAACGTTCCAGATGCAAATATGCGGTGGTGGAATGCTTCCCAGGTGGGGATAATCAAGACAAAGCAGCTGAAGGAGAACTCATGCTTGAAGAGTATCGGATAGAGCCGCCATCCATTCGTCCATTCGAGTCGCTGGTTTCCTTTGACGAGGCTGCTGCCAGCGTGGAGCAGGAATTTGCTGTATGGCTCGATAAGAGTCTGCCTGCTGCCTTGGAAGAGTTGGAACAGGCGCGCATCTTGGCTGCATACATCACATGGTCCTGTGTGGTGCCTGAGGCCGGTCATTTGTCTCGTCCCGCGATGTACATGTCGAAAAATTGGATGACGAACATTTGGAGCTGGGATCATTGCTTTAATGCAATGGCGCTCGCGGCGAATCAGCCAGAGCTGGCTTGGGATCAGTTCATGATCATGTTCGACAAGCAGGATGAATCTGGTCAGCTTCCGGACTTCGTCAATGACAAGTACGCCTTGTGGAATTGCTGCAAGCCGCCTATCCATGGCTGGACGCTGCGCTGGATGATGGAGCGTAATGAGTGGTTCTGCCATGCCGATCGCTTGCGTGAAATCTATGGACCGCTTGCACGGTGGAGCAAATGGTGGATGAATTGCCGTGATGATGATCGGGACGGGATACCTCAGTACAATCATGGCAATGACAGCGGCTGGGATAATAGCACGATTTTCCGCAGTGTGGGACCTATTGAGAGTCCGGATTTATCTGCTTATTTAACTATCCAATTCGAGGTTCTTGCGGAGATTGCCGATCAATTGGGCAAGCCATACGAGGCGCAGGAATGGCGCAATGCTGCGGATAGCCTGCTCGGACGCATGCTGGAGCATTTCTGGCATGACGGCCAGTTCAGGGCGGTTCGTTCAGGCACACATGAGCCGGCGCAAGGAGACAGCTTGATTCCGTTTATGCCGATCTTACTAGGTGATCGTCTGCCGGAATCGGTGCGCCAAGCGCTTGTGAAGGCAGTTGCCGATGAAGAGCGGTTCTTCAGTCCGAATGGATTCGCCACAGAAAGCCTGAAAAGTCCGTTCTATGAACCGGACGGCTATTGGCTTGGGCCAATCTGGGCTCCAGTCATGATGCTGCTGATCGACGGATTGCAGCGCAGTGGGGAGCGGGGAGTGGCGCAAGAAGCAGCGACGCGATTCTGCCGCATGGCTGCTCGCAGCGGCATGGCAGAGAATTTTGATGCACAGACAGGGTGCGGACTTCGCGATCGGGCATTTACGTGGACGTCGAGTGTGTTCCTCATACTAGCGAATGAATATGTAATGCAGCCAGCTCAATAGACGAGGTGAAACAAGCTCCCTGCCGCTTAGCGCGTAAGGGAGCTGTTTTGTTATCTTTGTCATCTTCCCGCCTAATCGATGTCTCGATGAGGACAAATCGGTGCTTCCGTCTCCATTGTCAGATTAAAATTGGTTATGTTACACTTCTGATACATCAACGCTTCGCAGCATCATGACTAGTCCAATAAGCAACAGGGGATGATTCCTATCGCACCGCCACGTGAAACTTTTACTGGATTAACCCATGTGACACAATCGGGTGTCTTGCATCGGCTACAGCAATGGATGGCCAATATGCCGCCCAATCCGAGGCGAAGCCTTCGCTTAAAGCTCGTGCTGTTCTTCTTGGCAGCATCACTGCTTCCGCTCATGATTCAGGGCGTGCTATCCTATCAACAATCCTCACGCCTTCTGCAAGAGCAGTTCGGCAAATACGGTCAGAACAGTGTTAATCAGCTGCAGTATCAGCTGGATACGGAATTAAATCAGATGAGCATGATTGCGGGTTATATTTATTCATATTTGCTTAATCCATATAAGAGTGTCATCAATGCGGAGATTCCAAAGACGTATTCGCAAGTGCAGGATAAGAACAACATGGAAGATTTCTTGAAAGCGCTTAAAAGGCTGCATGATCGCGGGATATTCATAATTACGAAATCTGGATATTATTACGGGGACAGCATCTTGAATGTGGATGTTCTGGTTGAACAGCCATGGTGGAAGCGGATACCTGCCGATCATGCAGGAGAGTATTGGGCAGGATTCTACCCTCCACTGCATTATCGCGATGAGAAGGATACACCGGATCAGAAGCTGCTTGGCTTGGTTGTGCCGATCCGCAATCAGGCAGGGCCCTTGCAGGACAGCAAAATCCTTATTGAAATGAAGGCAGATAAGCTGATCGAACTGTTCCGTATGTTCGAACAGGATACGAAGTCGATTGTGACGGTGCAAAGTGCAAGTGGTCAGACGATCTATCACTCGCCGGGCAATTATACTGCGCAAGAAAATGATATCGTGTGGAAGCAGAACTTGAAAATAAATGATTGGACGATAGAAGCTAGACTGCCCTATGAATATTTTAATCAACCATCAAGTGTTATCAAGTCTTATACCTTACTTGGTTTAGGCTTGTCAGGCTTTCTCGCTCTTCTGCTCGCCTACTTGTTCTCCACTCGTGTAACGGGCAGGATTAAGCGGATCAAGGAATCGATGAACTCCGCAGGAGCTGGTCGCTTGAAGACACGAATCCAAGTTCAGGATGAGGATGAGCTGGGAACGCTTGCGAATAGCTTCAATAAGATGATCGGACAGATCGAAGAGCTTGTGAAGGAAATAGCGGCTAAGGAGCAGCTCAAGAAGGAAGCCGAATTGCGAGCATTTCATTATCAGATCAATCCCCATTTATTGTTCAATACGTTGAACTCCATACAGTGGAAGGCTAGGCTGCAGGGCAATGATGATATAAGGAAAATGCTCGCTCACTTAACGATCGTGTTAGAAGCCAACTTAGACGTGACGCGTGAACTGGTTCCGATATCGAAAGAGCTGGAGCTTATTGATCATTTTCTGCAAATCCAGCAGGTTCGTTATGAAGGTGAATTTATATATGAGTCTGAAATTGCTCCAAGTGCGCTGGCAGCAGTCATCCCGCGTATGAGCTTGCAGCCACTGTTTGAGAATATCTTTTTCTACGCCTTCGAGGATGGGTATGGCACAATTGCACTCCGCCTAGTAGATACAGGGTCAGAGCTGCATTTAACCTTATCGGACAATGGTAAAGGGATGAGCGAAGAGCGTCGAATCTCTCTGCTGCAAGCTCCGAAAGACCACAATCAGAGACATGGTCTCGGGATGTACAATGTGGATCAGAAGTTCAAGCTGCACTTTGGTTCCGAATATGGATTAAGCATCGAATCCCAGTTAGGAAGCGGTACAACGATTGCGATACGCTGGCCCAAAAAGGAGGAGGAATCCGATGACAGACAACCCTATTAAAGTACTGATCGCGGATGATGAGAGCATTGTTCGCAGAGGCTTGATGGCAACGGTAAATTGGAGCAGATTCAACATGGTAGTCGTAGCCGATGCCCCAAATGGTCAGAAGGCATGGGAAGCATTCCTTCTCCATGAGCCGGAGGTTGTCATTACAGATATCGTGATGCCGGAGATGGATGGAATTGAACTCGCCAAGCGAGTGAAGGAAAAGTCGCCGCATACTCGGGTCTTGCTGCTGAGCTGTCATCGAGATTTCGAATATGCACAAAAGGGAATGATGCTTGGGGCTTCCGGCTATTTGTTGAAAATGGCTTTCGAAGATGAGGAACTGGATTATTATCTTCAAAAGTTCGGGGAGGAGCTGGCTGGGAATTCGGAGTCTCCTCCAGCGGTTCGCACTGCAAATTCTAACGAAGAGGATGCACAGTGGAATGCGGCGTTCTATGCCTGGTTATGCGGCTTCCGCAACAACTTCCAAGGCGAGCTGAAGCTGCGCTGGGAGACGCAATGGTATTGGTTGAATGAACCTCATGAGATTATATTGGTTAAAATATTCGACAGTTCCGAGCAATCGCTCCCTGCCGCTATCAAATCATCCAACCGTGGAGGGGAGTACTGGAAGTATCTTGGCGATAAGCTGCTGCAAGAAACGGAAGGCCCGTGCGCCTATATTCCCTGCGGTGTAGAACGATGTTTCTATTTCTATCGTCCTACAGCTCGCCTGAAGGTGGAACGGCTGTTGAAAGAGAGCAAAGCATCTTGTCCGCAGCTGCATTGGAGCAGTCGTGGCCCGTTAAAGGGCATGGACGGCTGGCTGGAGGCGGTTCAGGAGCTGCACCGAGCGGCGGAGTTGGAACGCAAATTTGAGCTGCGAGTCAATTCATGGCCGGAAACGGTGATGCGATCGGTGCTCTTGGTAGCAGAGAATGTGAGTGAGCCTTGGTCCGTCAGTGATGTAGCACATCGAGTTGGATTGAGTCGAAGTCATTTCAGTACTTTATTTAAGAAGGTAACCGGAGAGAATTTTGTCTCCTTCTTATACCGTATGCGGCTTAAGACAGCGCAGGATTTGCTTCTGAATACAACGATGACGCTGCAGGATATCGCAGAACGGATCGGTATGGTGGATGGAAAATATGTTAGCAAATGGTTCAAACGCTGCTGTGGAATGACACCGAGTCAATACCGAAGCGGACAAAAGGGAGAACATTTTGCTCAAAAATGACGAGGGGCGTACGATATTACGCCCTTTCACCGAACAAAATCACCCCATATTCGGAACAATTCGCCGTTTTGAAAACGCTTTATTGTCTTTAAAGTGAAGGTATGTTTGAGATGCAACCATTTGGGGGGAATGAGCAAGATGAAGAGAACGTCAAGATTGGTTATTCTGTTAACGGTCTTTGCACTTATGCTTGCTGGCTGTGGCGGAGGATCTGGAGAACAAGGTTCCTCCTCCGGAGGAGACAAGGGAAAACAAACCGTTTTGCGTTTTGCAACATGGGATACTGGTGAGAAGCTGAAGGTTCAAGAAAATATCGCGAAGGCGTTCGAAAAATCGCATCAAGGTGTCAAAGTACAAATTGAACCTTATGCAGACGGTTTCGATCAGAAGCTGGCGGCATCGTTCGGTGCGAGCAATCCGCCGGATGTGATGTTGATGTGGGATTTCCCAACATACCATTCGAACTTGGAGCCGCTGGATGCCTTTACAGAGAAGGATGCAAGCCTGAAATTAGACGATATATACGAAGGCTTGTTCAACTACGTGAAGGTAGATGGCAAGACGTTTGGTATGCCTGCGGGCTTCACGACACGGGCTATGTATTACAACAAGAAGGTGTTCGACGCAATGGGCGTCCCATATCCGAAGGATGGCTGGACGTGGGATGACTTCAAGGATATTGCAACGAAGCTGACAGATAAATCGAAGAAGCAGTATGGATTCGGTGTCCGTGCTGAGAACGACCCGTATGACCTGCAAGGATTCATCTGGAGTAATGGGGGCAGCTTCATCAGCGAAGACGGCAAGACGATTGAAGGCATTATGAACGGGCCGGATACGGTAGCGGCTGTTCAAATGTTCGGGAATATGGTGAAGGACGGATACGGGGTCCTCGTAGGAGGAAAAACGCAGCTTGGCGGTAACGACATCTTCAAAGCTGGTAAAATCGGAATGTGGGAGAGCGGTGTATGGCCGCTAGACGGGTTTAAGGAAGCGAAGGTTGATTTCGGTACTGTTGAAATGCCAGCGTTCCCTGGCAAGCCTGTGAAAGGCGTAATTTCGGTAAGTGCAGTATCGATTGCGAAGCAATCGAAGCAGAAGGATCTGGCATGGGAGTTCGTGAAGTTCTTTATTTCGGAAGAAGCCGTCAAGATGAAGAGCGATGCTGACCTGCCGATACGTAAGAGCGTCGTGCAGGAAATGAAGCTGGATACATCCGAGCTGTATGCACCGTTCTATCGCATGCTGGAGCGTTCCGACAACACGCCAGCCTTCTTGCTTAACAGCAACTGGAACCAGATGAACCGTCACCTGTCTACTGCAGTTGATTCAGTCATGCTGGGTGAAGATGCACAGAAAGCGTTAGATACGGCAGTAAAGGAAGCGAAAAAATTTATTGAGAAGAAATAAGAAATAATGTGAAATAAGCGGGGCCGTTCCTTCGAAGAGGTGCATTACGTACATGCATCCTTCGATATGAACGGCTCTTGGTTTTCCAAAATGAAAGGGTATGAGATGTGCTCATGTGCTCGTTTTATTTCTGTACGAACAAATGGATTCAACTGCATTCAACGGTGTTAATGTTTATGTCCATGTCGTGATCGCTCTAGCGTGTTCTTGGTTGCGATGAATCTTCGCGAGCGCATATACAATCCCAATTGGAGAAAGGAGGTACACAAGACCGATTAGGAAACCGACTATTGTTCCATCAAGCATGAATGACAGGGACATTAAGAAGTTGTCGAGCATAAGGTGAGCGAACATGGCCGTCCACCAGCCATGCTTCAGCATAATGAACAGGAAGAACATGCCGATAAACAAGAGCTCTACCGGACGAGAGTAATACGGATAGATCGGATAGGTGACATGTCCGAATGCCCATACAAGGGTGGGGATAATCCCGGCTAACCATGGGTTGCGGAACAATCGGTTCAGCAGTCCAACCCCGAACAAGCGGTATATCCCTTCCTCCGAAATAGCTGCAACCCAAGCTAGAAGAGGGAACAGTGGTGCAATTCGCAGGTTGAGCGGAGATTGTGAGGCATCGGTCGATGACCACGCATGAAACCCTGATTCCAAAATGAAAAATATAACCGTTTGCATGCCGAGCAATACGCCTGTGTACGCGATTCCGATCCATAATGCTTGTATGAGCTTGCCGCCAAATGCGCGATCACTCCAGGTAGGCAGAACATCTCTGTACGCAGACAACTCCCATGCTCGCTTTCCCGCATGGAGAGAGAAGTAGAGGATAACGCCTTGAATTACTGTAATTGCGCCTTGAATGGCAAAGGGCAGCCCCATATTCACCCCGTCTACAGGGGTACGGAGTTCCAGAGCGAAGAGGCCCGGAAGCACGTTCCATAGATGCAGCAGAGAAATTCCGCATGAGACGGCAGTAAGGGCGAACAATGTCTTCGATCCGAACTTCAGGCCATGACGGTAGACGATGCAAGCGATCAGTGAACATGCACTTAGTAGGATCGTCATCCACATATAGCCGATATTGTAAATGGACGATGCAGTCTTCGTTTGATGTAGTTCTTCAGCTAGATAGCTGTTCGGGATAACCCAGTAGGGCTTCAGCATGACAATGCGATCTTGGGAGAAGACGGCCTTCACGTTCAATGCGGCTTCACCAAGTCGTGCTTCAGGCACGTTATACTCTACCGTGTCTAGCTCCGCCGATGATGCGATTAGTTTTAATTGGGTAGGATTCCATCCCATGTGCTTCAAGAGTGTATCAGCAAGCTTCTTGCGGTTCACTGGATCCAAGGCAGTCTCCGCATCTTCTGCTGACGCCATATCCACATGATTTCCCGTAACCCCGCTAATGTAGGAGGTGATAGGAGGCTTTTCCTCCCATTCGAATCCAATAATACGACCGCTTGTCATGTGAACGTCAATGCGCATGACACCGGATTTTCCAGCCCGATTCATATTCAATAATACCTGAAAAGTATCATAGGGACTGGATGATTCCCATTTCTGAAATGAAGCGGTCAGCTTCTCCTTGCTCATGTAGCCGGAAACCGTTGATTGACTGCGATAAATGACGGTTGGAGCAGTATCTTCTTCAGGTGTAATTGAAATATGGAACTTTTTTAAGTCCTGTACAAATGTGAGTGCCTTTTGCGCTGCTTTCTCTTTGGTTAAGAGGGATTGGCTGGCTGCTGATTCCATCATGGCTTCTGTCTGCTGAAAGGGAATGAATACCTGAACAATGAGGAATAATAGAAATCCGGCCACAGAAGAAAGCAGAAGCGGCTTGGATACATAGGACATGTTGGAACCTCCATTCCATCACACATTTAGCGTATGGTTGCTTATTTGTTCATTTTATCTACTTCAACTTTGTAAAGTCCAGCAGAGAAAATGAAGAAACACCTAGCGAAAATGAGTGTTTTGAATACAATTGAAGAAAATGGGGGATTGTAAGCGCTATTTCTTCAAGTTTTTCGTCTTATTCTGGTTAATTTGTTCATTCCTTGACTTTGTATGCTGCAGGGGAAACGTATATAATCTCGTTATGAATTGCATACAAGCCGAGTTTCGTGAATGAACGAAAGCGGGGGACCCGATAAATGGGGTGAATATCGCAGTTGTGGATGCATAGAATCCACTTGCGATTAGGGCAGCCTGAACGTGCCCGAATCCGACAGCTAACCTCGTAGGCATGTACGTCAGGATACCAGCGATAGCATTGGATTTCCAGTGCTTTTTTTCGTGGGGAAAAAAAGAGGTGACTCCCGTGGAGGGAACAAAAAAGGCCATTCGATTTAATCTGACACCACCGCGAATTCTGGTTGTAGGGTTTGCAGCAATTGTATTATTGGGTGCATTTCTACTCATGCTTCCGATATCAAATGCGGATGGGATTCCGCTGCCATTCCTCGATGCATTGTTCACGTCAACGTCAGCAACTTGTGTGACGGGGCTCATTGTGGTGGATACGGGCACTCATTTTACCGTATTCGGGCAGGTGGTCATCATGCTGCTCATCCAAATTGGCGGGCTTGGATTCATGACAATGGCAACGCTGTTCGCATTAGCACTGAAGAAGAAGATATCGCTGAAGGAAAGGCTTATATTGCAAGAAGCGCTTAATCAGGGCAGCATGGAAGGCATCGTGCGCCTTATCCGTAAAGTGATCTTGTTTGCGGTATGTATCGAGGGGACGGCAGCTGTACTGTTCTCCGTGCGATGGGCATTTGATCTTCCGCTAGGCAAGGCCATTTATTTCGGTTTCTTCCATGCTGTTTCTTTTTTCAATAACGCAGGCTTTGATTTATTCGGCTCTGTCAGTGGGCCGTTTTCGAGCTTAACCAGCTATGTCGGAGACCCTATTATTAACCTGGTATCGATGCTGCTTATTATCCTTGGCGGGATTGGATTTATCGTCTTGTCCGATTTGGTGGAATATAAGCGTACTCGCAAGTTGTCTCTGCATACGAAGATCGTGTTAACGATGACGGGATTGCTCATTGTAATCGGAACGGTCGTTATATTTATATTTGAATTTACCAATACACGCACGTTAGGCAGTTTGAATGGTTGGGAGAAGTTCTGGGCATCCCTGTTCCAATCTGTCAGCCCGCGTACCGCTGGAGCGAATACGATTGACATCGGAGCCATGCGCCAAGCCTCGCAATTTTTTATGGTTCTTTTGATGTTCATCGGGGCATCACCAGGATCCACTGGTGGTGGTATTAAGACGACGACGTTCGCCATTCTCATTGGAGCTGTATTTGCTATGATTCGCGGGAAAGAAGATATCGTCATTTACCGGTATCGACTCGCCAAGGATCGTATCTTCAAAGCAGTTACGCTAACGTTGCTGTCATTGTTCTTGGTCATTATCGTATCGATGATATTGTCGACAACAGAAGATCATAGCTTCCTGATGATATTATTCGATACAACATCGGCCTTCGGAACGGTAGGGTTATCAATGGGATTGACGGCGGATTTATCAGATATCGGAAAAGTGCTGCTGAGCCTGACGATGTTTGCAGGCCGTCTTGGGCCATTAACGTTGGCTTATGCGTTAGGCCCGAAAAATGAGCGGGAATTATACCGACACCCAGAAGGAAAAATAACGATAGGATAAGCAAGTTAGATTGTAACGGACGAAGGAGTATACAGGGATATGGAGTTGCAGCAGTTTGCAGTGATCGGGATGGGCCGTTTCGGTTCGAGTCTCGCGAAGGAGTTAGTCAAGCTCGGACATCAGGTGCTAGGCATTGATAAAGATGAGGAAGTAATCGGGGATGTTATGGGCTTCGTAACCCATGCAGTTGTAGCGGACGCATCAGATGAAGAGGTGCTGCGCTCACTCGGCATACGTAACTTCGATTGCGCGATCGTAGCCATTGGTGACGATATTCAGACGAGCATTCTGGTCAGTATTCAAATGAAGGAACTTGGCGTGAAGAAGGTTGTCGCCAAAGCACTTTCCGAATTGCATGGACGTGTTCTGGAGCGGATTGGTGTGGACAGGGTTATTTACCCGGAGCGGGATATGGGCATTCGCGTAGCTCATCAACTTGTATCACCGAACTTGCTGGATTACATTGAATTGTCCAAAGAATATACCATTGCAGAGCTGAGCGTGCCTGGCTGCATGCAAGGAATGGCGCTCAAGGATGTCAATCCAAGAGCTAAGTTCGGGTGCAGCATCGTGGCGCTGAATAAGCCGAAAGGCATTATTATTGCACCATCAGCCGAAGATGTGCTTGATGAGAAAGATATTATGGTTATGATTGGTACGAATACGCAAATCGAAGATTTTGAAGAAGCATTTATGTTGAAGGGGAACGATAAAAAATCGTAAAGAATCCCTTGCTGTAGAAGGTCATAAATAAGCCTGCAGTTGTCGCTTGTATAGAGAAGCGAGCTGCAGGCTTATTGCTTATGTAAATGGCTTTACATGACTACAATTTTGAATACGATATAAGTCAGGAAGAAGTAGGCACCCATGCTTGCTGTGATGAATAGAAAGCGATTCGGACGTGCTACTTCAGTCTGCTCCATTGCTTCGGTCGTGACCAGAATAACGGATACGAACCAAGTGAAAGCTGCTACTGCAACAGATAAAGAACTGAATCCAATGATCGCGAGAAGGAATGCGAGCACAAATCCTAAGCCAAAAGGCATTTGCATAGCAGCCAATTGGACAAATGTCGTCTTCAAGTCAAGCGGCTTGCTGCCCTTCCAGCGGCTAATGAACCAAGTACTAATAAAGAGTGCGGCCAATCCAATAATCTGATAGATAAACAATTGAATGAAAAAGCTAAATGGCGGGGTCAGTGAACTTGAACCGCCTAATAAGCTAAGTGGACTCATTAGTGAAGCGAACAAGCTTCCAAAGAGCGTGTAGCCGAACAAGGCAAAGCCCAGTGCGGAGACTAACGCGGCAATGACCGCATACACCCAATCGGAGACAGTAAGATTGCGAGCACTTGCCGGATTCTTCAGCAGTTGAAGGATATTCTTGCTGTCAATTGACTTGGCCCATTCAGGCACTGTGCTGCCTGGTGTCTTGTGAGACGCTGTCTCAGCAGTGGCGGATACTTGCTGTACAGATGCCTCTGCTGCGGAACCAGCATGCTGCGGTGGGACAGACCCTGTACTGCATTGATGGGATTCATTGTCGTTGATTGGCTTGCCACAACGATTACATACAACCATGGTTTCCATTTCCTCCTTATTCTCCCCTAGTTGAGAATGTTTTTTGTCTAAGCTTACTTTATTCGACAGCAAACGAGTGTAATCCTTCTTTTTCCTTTCTATCCATGACTATTTCCCTAGCTGTGATAATGATGCTGCTTCCATAATTTCCTCAATAAACTGCGTAGCAACAGGACTCAGCAGTGCTTGCTCCCCATATACAATGGAAGTTACACGTTCGGTTTGCTTCAATTCCTTCAGGGGAACGGCAATCAGATCGTTATCCTTGAGCCATTCCAACCGAAGATAGGAGCGTGGCAGCAAAGCAGCCGCATGACAGGTCGTGAGCAAGCGAACTATCGCTTCGAAGGAATCGATCTCCATGTGAATATCAGGCATGATGCGATATCGGCGGAATAGATCATCGATAAGCTTGCGATACCAGGTTCCCTTAGAGAAGAGAAGCATAGGCAGACCGTCCAAGCGGGACATCGTCCAATTGCGGATGCTGGCAAGTGGATGACGGCGTGGCAGCACCAGCTGAAGATGATCCGCGAACAATGGAATGCACATCAGTCCAGGCTCACGAATCGCATCGGCGACGATGCCAAGATCAATGGATTGTTCGCGGACAAGCGAGATGATTTCATGCGTCTTGCCGGTCACAGCCTTGAGTCTTGCGTCCGGATGCTTCTCGACGAAGGAGGAGATGAACAGCGGCAGTGTCGTCTGCAGTGTGGTTAAGCTGGCCCCTATGGTGATGGACGATTGACCTTCCGCCTTGAAGGACGCAATGGACTTCAAGAAACCGAGCTGGCGATTGCGAATATCGATTGCAAATTCGTACGTGAGCTGGCCAACGCGAGTTAGCTCCAGCCGCTTGCCATTCCGGATAAACAGCTCTACACCCAGTTCTTCCTCAAGCTTCGCTACTTGCCTGGATAGGGCCGGCTGAGAGATATTCAACCGCTTTGCTGCTTGATTCAAGCTCGTCAGTTCCACAACCGCTGCGAATGATTCTAACAAATCGAGCATATTTCATAGCCTCCTACGATATGAATGATGAGCTAAGCGTAAAATGAATGGCTTCTTATGCGTTTTAGTTATAAAAGATATAAAAACATTGCAATTCCATTATAAGGGGATTCGGAGTAACATGGTAGTGTCACAAGTTGTTCACATAACTACAGAAGAGCGGTTTGCAGGAAGAACCGCGAATGTTGTCGAAAGCGGTAACAACTGCGTCATGGCAGTGGTTTTTCGTTGTGACAAATTATTGACGCTTTCGACATGCACAGGTAAAATGAGGATGTTTATTACCAAAATCTACTGGGACACAAATGGAAAGGGGAACCGGCACGCTTATGAAACGAGGATATTTTTACTCGCGCAAGCTGCACTCGCTTCTTGGAATTATTCCGCTCGGATTCTTCATTGTCGAGCACATGCTTACGAACTACGCTGCGTTCGAAGGCGGGAAGGAAGCATTTCAGGGCAGTGTCAAATTTTTGAATGAATTGCCGCTTATATTTTTCCTAGAATTGTTCGGCATCTGGCTTCCGCTTCTGTATCACGGCGTATACGGGTTGTACATTGCGTACACATCCAAGAACAACGTAGGCAATTATAATTACGGCCGCAACGTAGCTTTCTTGATGCAGCGGATAACAGGGGTCATTACATTCGTATTTGTCACATGGCATGTGTACGAAACGCGTGTTCAAATTGCGACTGGCAATATTACGCATGAGCAGCTAGGCACATACATGCACGACATAATTACTTCTCCAGTTATGTTTATCATATATTTGGTCGGTGCGATTTCTGCATCCTATCATTTTACGAACGGATTGTGGGCTTTCCTCGTAAGCTGGGGCATTACGGTTGGACCACGCGCACAAAATGTATCCGCAAAAATCTGCATGGGCTTGTTCATTATTATGGCAGTCATGTTCACATTGTCGTTAATCGGATTCCGCTCTGCAGAGTTCCAAGCAGCGGAAGCAGTTCAATCTATTATTCCATTCATCGGTTAAGGGAGGGTGACGCATTATGGCAAAACAGAACATTATCGTCGTTGGCGGAGGACTTGCTGGTCTTATGGCAACGATCAAAGCAGCGGAAGCAGGCGTTCACGTCGACCTTTTTTCTTTAGTTCCTGTGAAACGTTCTCACTCCGTCTGTGCTCAGGGCGGAATTAACGGCGCGGTAAATACAAAGGGTGAAGGGGATTCCCCTTGGGAGCACTTCGATGACACGGTATATGGGGGAGACTTCCTGGCGAACCAGCCTCCTGTAAAAGCGATGTGTGAAGCAGCGCCTGGCATCATCCACTTGATGGATCGTATGGGCGTTATGTTCAGCCGTACGCCAGAGGGCTTGCTTGACTTCCGCCGCTTCGGCGGGACGCAATATCACCGCACAGCTTTTGCTGGAGCTACAACGGGCCAGCAGCTGCTGTATGCGCTTGATGAGCAAGTGCGACGCTGGGAAGCAGAGGGACTTGTAACGAAGTATGAGCACTGGGAATTCCTCTCTGCCATCGTGGATGATGAAGGCGTATGCCGAGGCATTACAGCGCAGGACTTGCGCAGCATGAACATTACGCACTTCGCTGCGGATGCTGTTATTTTGGCGACAGGCGGACCAGGGATTGTCTTCGGCAAAACAACGAACTCGGTTATTAATACCGGGACTGCGGCCAGCGCAGTGTATCAACAAGGCGTTCGTTATGCGAATGGGGAATTCATTCAAATTCACCCGACAGCCATCCCGGGAGATGACAAGCTCCGTCTTATGTCTGAGTCGGCTCGCGGTGAGGGAGGACGTATTTGGACGTATAAGGACGGCAAGCCATGGTACTTCCTTGAAGAGAAATATCCGGCTTACGGGAACCTCGTTCCGCGTGATATTGCGACTCGCGAAATCTTCCATGTGTGCGTAGATGAGAAGCTGGGCATCAATGGCGAGAACATGGTCTATCTCGATCTGTCGCATAAAGATCCGAAGGAGCTGGACGTGAAGCTCGGTGGCATTATTGAAATTTATGAAAAATTCATGGGTGACGACCCGCGCAAGATACCAATGAAAATCTTCCCTGCGGTGCATTACTCAATGGGCGGCATGTGGGTCGACTACAACCAGATGACAAATATCAAGGGCTTGTTCGCAGCAGGTGAGTGTGAATACCAGTACCACGGAGCGAACCGTCTTGGAGCGAACTCGCTGTTGTCAGCGATCTTCGGCGGCATGGTGTCCGGACCTAAAGCAGTAGAGTATGTCCGTGGCTTGAGCAAAGCGACAGAGGATGTATCGGCAAGCGTATTTGAACGTGAAGCAAAGCTGAGAACGTCCCAGTATGAGGACTTGCTCAAGATGGACGGTACGGAAAATGCGTACGTCATCCATAAGGAACTGGGCGAATGGATGACCAACAATATGACTGTCGTTCGCTACAATAACAAGCTGGAAGATACAATCAACAAGATTAAGGAATTGAAGCAGCGTTACAGCAAAATCAACATGACGGATACGGCTCGCTGGAGCAACCAAGGGGTAGCCTTCACTCGTCAGTTGTGGAATATGCTGGAGCTGTCGGAAGCCATGACGAAGAGTGCGCTGCTTCGCAACGAAAGCCGTGGGGCACATTACAAGCCTGATTTCCCGGATCGCAATGATGAGCAGTTCCTGAAGACGACAATTGCGTCATGGTCCCCAGAGGGGCCTGAAATTTCATACGAAGACGTGGATGTATCGCTTATCAAACCGCGCAAGCGTGACTATACGGCGAACAAGAAGAAAGGGGAATAACGATGGCGGAAGCTGTGGCACAATCCAAAAAAGTCAAGTTGATCGTGACGCGTCAGGATGCGCCGGACGCGCAGCCGTACACGGAAGAATTCGAGATCCCATATCGCCCGAATATGAACGTCATTAGCGCACTAATGGAAATCCAACGAAATCCTGTGGATGCAGCCGGTAAATCAACTGCTCCGGTATGCTGGGAATCGAACTGTCTTGAAGAAGTGTGCGGAGCTTGTTCTATGGTCATTAACGGCAAGCCGAGACAGGCTTGCTCCGCGTTAATCGATAAGCTCGAACAGCCGATTCGAATTGCTCCAATGAAGACGTTCCCAGTTGTTCGTGACCTCGTGATCAACCGTCAGCGTATGTTCGATGCGTTGAAGAAAGTCAAGGCATGGATTCCGATTGACGGTACGTATGACCTCGGGCCTGGGCCTCGTATGGCAGAGACGAAGCGACAATGGGCGTATGAATTGTCGAAGTGTATGACCTGTGGTGTCTGCCTGGAAGCCTGTCCGAATGTAAATGAGAAGACGAGCTTCATAGGGCCTGCTCCGATCTCGCAGGTTCGACTGTTCAATGCGCATCCGACAGGAGAAATGAATAAGGACGAGCGCTTGGAACAATTGCTTGAGGACGGCGGTATTGAAGGGTGCGGCAATTCCCAGAACTGTGTCCGTTCTTGTCCGAAGGAAATTCCGCTTACGACATCTATTGCTGAGATGAATAAAGACACAACGAAGCTGATGTTCAAACGCTGGTTTATGCAATAAAGTAAGGTAGGAGCGCCCCGAATAGGGGCGCTTTTTTGTACCAGATAATTCGGATATCCACGTATGGCGTTATGAGCGTGAAACAAGTCAAAGCGAAGCAAAAAATTTTTAAGAAAAATTTGTATTCCACAACTGAATTTTCGATTATAGTATTGGTTAACAACTTGAATGTGCGCTGGAAGCTTGTGAAGATGACTAGGGGGTGCCGAGTTGATAGTCCATTTGCCAATACAGGACACGAACAGCTGGTACGAGAACAGCCTCTTCAGTAAGGTGAAACTGCTGGTGGACGAGTGGGATCCACTAGGACTGCGGGCGCTTGGGGCGCCGGACGATGAATACGATTGCCTTACCGCGTACATAGTCAAGCTTAGTGCTGCCAACTCGGACATGAAGATGACGGAAGAGGCGCTGGAACAATGCATGGAGGAGCATTTCGGAATTGGGCCTTCCATCATGGAGAGGGAAAGGCTTCAGCGTTGGAGAACGAGTGTTTCAATGTTTTGTAAGCGTTTAGATTCACTAATTGAGCATGCAGCTCAGCCGTATGTGGAGTATTATTCACCAGGATAATGGAAGCGCAATCAATTCGTGGAGATCGATACAGGCAATGGACTGCCGACCCTATTATAGTGGTCGGCAGTTGTTGTATAGAAGAAGCGAAATAGGAATAGTGTGATGTGACACAATACGCTCTGATAGCCAAACAGGCTCTTTACTCCAAACGAATGGGAACATGGATAAATCGACCCTCACTAGGATTTGCATTGAATACCGAGCTGATTCATAATAAAAGGACGAGACAGGATAGTCATACATAGGAATCGGCGTTTACTGAATGCATGAGGTAAAGGTAGGGGATAGCTATAAAATCTCCAATGACGAGAGACACGAATCCGAATTCAGTTGCGAATCCGGGAAGACGGCGTTTACTGCGCATGATGGTAGGGGCAGTAATAACAATGCCTATGGCGGTTGGGGGCTATGCCAGATTCATTGAGCCTAATAATATTCGGCAGCGTAAGCTTGAGCTGGATATTCACGGACTGCCGGCTTCCTTCAATGGGCTGACCATAGCGCATATATCAGATATCCATTACGGACATCATCTAAGTGAATCGAAGCTTGCGAGCATTGTCCAAGATGTACAAGCCAATCAACCGGATGTGATATGCATTACAGGAGATATCGTTGATAATGGGGATGTGGTTCCAGCCGAGATTGTACCAATCCTGCGCCAACTGCGTGCACCATATGGTTCCTATGCTGTGCTTGGCAATCATGACTATCGGGGAAGAGGCGCAAAAGCTGTGGAGAATGCGCTGCAAACGGCAGGAATCCGCGTGCTGCGGAATGACAATGTGATACTCAGGCGGAATCATGAAGTGCTCGCTCTGGCGGGAATCGACGACGCATTGGAAGGGATTCCTGATATGACGCGTGCTATGCAAGGGATATCGGGTAAGATGTGTTGTATTCTGCTCGCCCATGAACCGGATTGGGGAACGGTTGCCCTTAACTATCAAGTTGATCTTCAATTGTCTGGTCATAGTCATGGGGGTCAGGTTCGTGTGCCACTGGTGGGACCCTTGTTCCTTCCAACTTTAGGTGAGCGGTACCCAGATGGATTATACATGCTAGAGCGTGTAGATAGACCGGATCGCCCACTTCACATTTATACGAGCAGAGGATTGGGGACGACGTTTCTGCCCGTTCGCTTGCTGTGCCCGCCGGAATGGACCTTGCTTACCTTGCGATCAATTGGATAAGGTTTATGCATAAGTAGCCCGTTTGAGGCATAGCAAAGATATATTAGTAGGAGTAGGGTCACATGGCTATTCGTGATGATCAGTAGTATTCGGCTTATCCCCTTAGGGTGTATAATGCTGATATTAGGGAGGAGACGAAGCGACATGCAGTCTATAGCTATCATTTCCGATATACATGGGAATTTACAGGCGCTAGAAGCCGTGCTTAATGATATTCAGCGACAAGGCGCTGATAAAATATACTGCCTAGGCGATTTAGTGGGGAAAGGGCCAAACCCCGTAGAAGTTGTTGATATGTTGTTTGAATATTGCGATGTAATCGTCAAAGGGAATTGGGATGAGCTTGTTCGGCAGATTGAAGATGACGAGCAATTCCGCTGGCATGCACAGCGGCTTGGTTCAGAGCGGTTAGCCCGTCTGGAACGGCTCCCCTTCTCTTATGACTTCAATATGAGTGGGCGTCATATTCGCCTGTTCCATGCTTCCCCACAGAGTGTGTTCACTCGTATGCAACCATGGGATGCTCCGGAAAAGCGTCTGGCCATGTTCGATTTCACTGCATCATTGACGGAACCGCTCCATCCATGCCAATCACCAGATGTGGTCATCTATGGGGACATTCATAATGCTTTCTTGCAGCATTTTAGAGGGAATACGTTAGTGAATTGCGGTAGTGTTGGCAACCCGCTGGACATGACGCAAGCCTCTTATGTGATGCTGGAGGGCTATTTCGGGCAAGTTCAGCAAAGTGAGTTCTCTATACATTTCCACCGAGTTCCCTATGATATTGAGCAGGCTGTTCGAGCTGCGGAAATGAGTGATATGCCTGGAGTGAAGCCATACGTGCGAGAGCTTCGTACCGGGGTATATCGCGGGCTGCACCAGAGCGAAGAATAATTGATGGAAATGATTGTTGTCAGCGTACATTCATGCTAGGATAGAATAGGTCAATGACGATGCCGCCCTAATTAGGGCGGCATTATTGTTGCACATTCAACTAGAACTTAATGTGAGCGTAGCGGATCAGAGCATGATCGACTCGCAGCATTATGGACAAGAGGCGGCGGAAGCCGCACGAAAGGTGGATACATCAGTGACAGCGCAGAAATGGTTCACCCACCCTGTAGGCATGACCGTAAGTGCGATCATTGCTACATTGTTGTGGGGAAGCGCGATGCCGGCGATTAAGCTTGGGTATGAAGCACTCAAGATTGGCTCGGACGCGGCTTATGAACAATGGGTATTTGCAGGATATCGATTTGCTTTGGCTGGACTTATGCTCATTCTATTGACTGCTTGCATGAATCGTGGAACGCGAGCTGATGGGGTTCATTACGGTCAGTCTCGGCGTGTTGGCTGGCGAGTCACACGTCTTGCAGTCATACAGACTTTTTTGCAGTATATTTTCTTCTATATAGGCCTAAGTTTAAGTACCGGAATGAAAGGCGCGATTATTACTGGCGCAACCTCCTTCTTCCAAATGGTCATTGCCCGAATGGTTGATCGCAGTGAAAGCTTCACATTCGGCAAGATACTCGGATTAAGCTTGGGATTCGCGGGCGTTATTATTGTAACCTTCAGTAATACAGGCGGCGCAGGTATGTCATTTGGCATTGGTGATGTGTGCCTGATATTATCGGCATTGTTCGGTGCGATAGGGAATGTGCTGGCGCGCCATGAGTCGCGTGATTTGCCGGTATTGTGGCTGACTGGACGCCAGATGGCCCTAGGGGGAATTGGGCTTATTCTGGTAGGTGCATGGCGTGCAGGTTTCGCTCCCTTTCAATGGGATGTCTCATCCTTGCTGCTGCTCCTCTATCTGGCCTTCTTGTCGGCAGCGGGATTCAGCTTGTGGAATTTGATTATGAAATATAATCAGGTAGGGAAAGTATCGATGTTCCTCTTCCTCATTCCGTTGTTTGGAGTACTATTATCCGCATGGCTGTTGAATGAATCTTGGAATGGTGGGACATTGGCAGCACTTGGCCTTGTTGTTGCAGGGATCATTGTGGTGAATCGATCTTCTGCAGAGAAGTCTGCTCGCAAGGCAGTTCAGAGGGCGGTTTAACACAGGCTTAATAATTTGTTACACAATGGTAATATTCCTGTTAACGTTGGTTAATGTACAGAGGGTATATTAATAGCAAGACCCCCTTTTGATGAATATATATCCCTTGAGACGGATCTGTGAGATACAGGTCCCTTTTTTTTGTCCTTAACTCCGTATCATAAAAGAAAGATGCAGCTAGAGCACTGCATGAACTTCGTATCCCGATGAAGTTCCTTATGCCCCAGAAGCATCTTTATGTTGCGCGTGATATATAACTATAATAATCGAACTATGGTCGTGCCTCCTGACAAGTTATTCAATGGGCACGACCTGTTTCTGCTTCTCTTTATAATACACCCAGTACGTAAATCCGATGTCCTTCAGCCGAGAGCGGACTTCCTCCCAGTCCTCGCCGACGCGGGAAGGCTTATGCGCATCCGAGCCAAAGCTAACTTCGACTCCGAAATGAAGGGCACGTTCCAAGATGGCGTCCGCTGGATACCAGCCGCCGCTCAGCTTTGTTTTCCCGGATGTATTGATTTCGATGGCAACGCCGCATTCTGCAATGACCTTCAAGGTATCGTCGATAATGTCAGGGGCTTGAATGTCCGAGAACGGGGGATAGTTGCCCTTCATGGCGTCAATATGGCCTAAAATTTGAAACATGCCTGTGCGAGCAGAGTCACGAATCATTTCATAATAGGTCCGTTTTTCAGCAATTTGCTGCTCAGCGTTTAGCTTCTTCCATCTGTTTTTATTGAAAATGCTGACGCCATTTGTGCTGTGAACGGAGCCAATAATGTAGTCGAATGGATATTGTGCTAACGTCTTACGATAGGTCTCCGCATGTTCAGGGAAATAATCTGACTCGATGCCCAGCAGCACGTCGATGCGGCCTTCGTATTCCTTTTTGAGGCGCAGCACCTCGTCTACATAGTTGTGAAAATCGCTTTTGGCCATCGTAATATTCGGATGCGGATGATCTTCATCCTGGCCGAAATAGGGCGTGTGATCGGATATGCCAATGACCTGAAGTCCATGGGCGATCCCTGCCTCAATATACTCACGGATGTTGCCATCTGCATGACCGCAGCGAAAATGATGAGTGTGCAAATCGAATTTCATAGCTTCCCCTCCTGTTCATTGAGTGGTAGTGTCAAATCTACGAAGTGAGCGGAATCGTTACTCGGAACCGATGAACTGGGTTTCAGGCATGCCCTTCACATCATTTAAAAATTGCTGCATGGCAGAATTCAAGTAACGGCCTGAGCGATACATAACCCCAACAGGATGCGCGGTTTCGAGCTCATGAATTTGAACGATCTTCAGCGTGCCGCGCCGCAATTCACTGCTGACCGATAGCTTGGAGATGATGCCCGCCCCAAGATTCAACTCGGCCATCCGCTTCACTTCCTCACTGCTGGATAACTCCATAACGATATGAGGAGTGATATTGTATTGGCGGAAGGTTTCTTCGGCGAACCTGCGGCCTACAGTATCAGGCGACAATAGAATGAGCGGAACTTCCTTCAGCATATCAACCGTAGCATGCTCATGCTTGGCCAGCGGATGGTCTGGACAGACGACGAGTTCGAACGAATCGTAGTAGAGCACAGACGTATTCAGATTCGGATTCGGTTCGTTCAAATATCCGATGCCAATATCAACGGTGCCATTCTCGATATGGGCCATGATCTGTGAAGATGACATGGACATAATGGTCGTCTTAATGAGTGGAAATTGATCCTGAAAATAGGAAAGAATCCGCGGCAGGATTTGAATAGCAATCGAAGTCGTTGTACCTAGAACAATATGCCCTTGCGGAATTTGGTTCAAATCACTCAGCTTCTGTTTAACTTCGTCGACGATATCTAAGATGCGCGTTGCATGCTCCAAAAATACTTTGCCGCTGTCTGTCAGGGTGACAGGCTGGTTGCGGTCAATAAGCACCGTTTTGAACTCATCCTCCAAGCTTTTGATCTGAGCGGACACGGCAGGTTGAGTCAGGTTAAGCAATTCGCCTGCCTTGCGGAAGCTCATCGTCTTGGAAATGGTGATTAGTGTTTCCAACTGGCTTAAATTCATGACTGTTTCCCCCTTTCTTGCCTATTTTGACATAGGACTAAAATATGGTGTGAGATGTGTACACGGTGGTGAATATGTAAAATCCGAAATAGGGTGTGAGAACGGAGCTTCAATACAATTTATCGCTTTTGTTGTACTAATAAAATGTTTTTCTCATTATACATTAGATTAGTTAAGGAAGCTATGCCGATGAGCAATGTTTACCAATGCGGCAGCTTATATGAAAACTTAATAATTGAAATAGTTGACCGCCGCGCAGGCCATGCCGCACAATGAAATGAAGACGTTCTCAACAACGTTACGTTATAGCTTAGGGGGAAAACAATGCGTTCGAAACAGGTTCGCAGTTGGATGATGTATGATTGGGCGAATTCCGCTTTTGCGACAACAATGTTGGCGGCAGTTCTCCCTATCTTTTATCAGTCTGTGGCTGCTTCAGGACTTCCGAATCATGAGGCGACGAGCTATTGGGCTTTTACACAGACAATCGGCATGATCCTTGTCGCACTGCTGTCTCCGATATTGGGAGCAATGGCTGATCTATCACGCCGCAAGATGGCATTTTTGCGCGTCTTTGCGATTTGCGGCTCGGTGGCTTGTATGCTTCTGTTCTTCGCGGGAAATGGGGATTGGCTGTATGTGTCAGTACTGTTTATTTTGGCGACGATAGGCTTTTCTGGAGGCAATACGTTTTATGACTCTCTTCTGCCCGAGATTGCAGCACCAGATGAGCGGGACGAAATATCTGCCAAAGGGTACATGTACGGATACATCGGTGGCGGTGTGCTGCTGGCGGTCAACATTGTCATGCTTGAGAAATGGGAGATGCTAGGGTTTCCGAATAAGCTCGTTGCCACGCAGACCGTATTTTTGTCCGTAGGAATATGGTGGCTGCTCTTCTCATTGCCAATATTCCGCCACTTGCAGGATCCTGCCCGTACAGATCGGCAATCAGTGTCTTATTACACGAAGCAAGGCTTCGGCCGGCTAGCTCAAACGATTAAGCGGGTGAAGCATTACCCTGAGCTATTGAAGTATATGGTGTCCTTCTGGTTTTTCAATGACGGCATCTCCACGATTATCGGAATGGCGGCGATATATGGTGCTGGGATGGGCATTCAGACGAGCCATCTCATTATTGCGCTGCTTATTACCCAATTCGTCGGAATCCCGTTCACCTACTTGTTTGCGAAGTTCGCCCGCAGGTTAGGTTCTAAGCGTTCCTTGTACGTATCACTCAGTACGTATATCGTCATCGTGTTCTTTGGTTATTTTATGACAACAGCGATTCATTTCTACATCCTGGCCTTCCTTGTTGGCATGGTGCAAGGGGGAAGTCAGGCAGTAGCGCGTTCTGTCTACAGTCAGATGGTGCCGATTAGCCGCGCATCTGAATTTTTCGGGTTCCTCAGTTTATCGAGCAAAGTGTCTGCTTCCATCGGTCCGGCCGTCTTTGGCATGGTGGGCTTAATGACCGGTTCTACACGCCTGGCAATCTTGTCTATCCTGGGCTTCTTCATTATCGGTATTATTTTGCTTGCATTCGTAGATATTGAGAAAGGGCGCAAGGAAGCGGCGATGGAGGAGGACACTTGGAATACAGATGCTTCTGGGGGTAAGGAGATACCTGTACATTAATAGAAAGACCCTAATCCGTATGTTCGTACTGCTTTACGCAGAGGGGAATCACGGATAGGGTCTTCTCTTTTCGTTATCTCGGTGTTAGAGACTACGTATTCATCGGATAAAGGATTACCCGTTCAATTGAAGGGGTCGTGCTTACGTTGTCATAATCATCCACCATTGCTTGTCATACGCTTCCAACTCAGCCTCTTTCAGTCCCAAGTTCGACTCACACCATTACTCGATCGAAATGCATACTCGTTCGATAAAAAAGGAGAGCGCCCGACATAAGCTCGTGGGATGCTCTCCAATACAAATAGCCCTTTTTTCTAGAATTGTGACGTTGCGGCTACTTCATTCATTGCCTGCTCGTCTGTTGAATGTGTTCGCGGCTGAAAGGGAAGGGTGGCCGGGCTCATTGATTTCTCAGCTCGATCCCCAGCTCGCTTCAGCAGTTGTTCCTGCGCGTGCATTTTCTGCATGCCTTTGGCGGCTTTCTTGCGGTACGTGCCGTCAGGCTGCAGGAATCGACTTTTCGCTTGATCTGCCAAATAGCAATGAAGGATTTGAATAATCTGCTGCTTCAGCTCCGAATGCTCAATTGGGAACATGGCCTCGACACGGCGATCGAGGTTGCGCGGCATCCAGTCCGCACTGCTCAGCAGTACCTTGTTCTTGCCGCCATGCTCGAAGTAGAAGATGCGGGTATGCTCCAGAAATCGCCCAACTATGCTTCGTACCGTTATATTCTCACTCATATTCGGCACACCTGGGCGGAGGCAGCATACGCCTCGTACGATGAGCTCAATGCGTACGCTGGCTTTCGAAGCCTTATACAGCAGTGAAATGAGCTTTTCATCCACCAGCGCATTCATTTTGAGAATGATGTGCGCTTTTCGGCCTTTCCGCGCAGCCTCAATCTCATATTCGATATATTGCTCCAGCTTATGGCGCAAAAACAAAGGAGCAACGCATAATTGATTTAAGCTGGATGGCACGGTGAAGCCAGAGAGCATATTGAACAGCACTGAGGCGTCGCTGCCAATCTGGGGATTGACGGTCAGCAGCCCCATATCCGTGTACAGCTTGGCTGTCACATCATTATAATTGCCTGTGCCCAGATGAACGTATCTGCGGATACCGTCCTCTTCGCGTCGAACGATGAGCAGTGTTTTCAAGTGGGTCTTCAATCCTATCAATCCATAGATAACATGGCAGCCGGCTTGCTCCAGCCGCTTCGCCCAGTGAATATTGTTCTCCTCATCGAAGCGGGCCTTCAGCTCCACGAGTACCGTAACCTGTTTTTTATTCTCTGCAGCTGCGATTAAAGCTTCAATGATCGGGGAATTGCCAGATACCCGATACAGCGTTTGCTTAATGGCCAATACGTCTTGATCCTGTGCGGCTGCTCTTACAAGCTGAACGACAGTATCGAAGCTGTCGAAGGGATGATGCAGCAGACGATCTTGATGGCGAATCCAGGTGAATACATCCTCCCCGTCCTGAAGGGGCTGATGCGGCTGATGGCTTGGATAGAGAAGCCCTGGCTTCTGAACGAGCTGGATCAGCTTGAACAGGAATGTATAGTCGATAGGGCCGGCGATTTCGTATACGCCGCCGAGCGGCTCGTCTTCTCCATCCTGTGTGATCATTTGAAGGAGTTCATGACTAATGCCTTCCTCCGCCTCAATCCGAACCACATTCCCCCATTTCCGCATTTTGAGCGATTCCTCAATCTCCTTGAGCAGATCCTCTGCGCCTTCCTCATCTATGTCCAGATCCGCATTGCGCGTTATGCGGTAAGCCTTCATATCGACAATGTCATAGCCATGGAACAAGATGTCCATATGCAGCTTGATGACGTCTTCGAGCAGGATGAACTCCTGCTTGTCCGTGCCTGTCGGTAGCCGTACGAGTCTAGGCAATACTTCAGGCACTGCTACTGTCGCGAACACATCTTCCTCCTCGTCCGTATTGCGGACGATCAATCCAATATTCAAGCTCTTGTTCTGGATGAGCGGGAACGGCCGGCTTTGATCCACGACCATCGGAGTGAGCACAGGGAATAACTGCTCCATAAAGTAGCTGCGAAGATAGTGCTTCTCATTCATCGACAATCGATGCGGCCGCTTGATTATAATGTTGTGCTGGCGCAGCTTCCTTCGAAGCTGACCGTATATGTAGGCTTGCTTCTCGACCATTGCGGCAGCGCCAGACTTGATGCCTTCGAGCGTATCATGCGGTGTGCAGCCTGATCGGTCGCGCTTGTCGTAACCTGCGATCATTTGGTCAATGACGGACGCAGCACGCACCATGAACAATTCGTCCATATTGGAGCTGCTTATGGCTAGAAACTTCAGTCTTTCTAACAACGGGTTCGTTTTGTCATACGCTTCTTCAAGAACTCTTCGATGAAAAGCCAATAGGCTCCATTCGCGGTTAATAAATGTTCGAGCCATCACGAAACCTCTCCTTTTCTACACAATGAACGATTGCAGCTCAGCATGATATGGTCATTGGGGGAGATGAGAGGGATGCTATCCTTTTAGTAGGATAGGATACCCGCTCACTTGCTCGAAGAATGAGCTTTCATGTTGGAAGGCCCACCGTTCCAGCTCCAAGCTGCCCTCATAGGTAGGAATCATCGTAATGTAAGTGCCTTTTTTTATATGGATGGTGAAATCTTTAACTTTCTGCTGGTGGGCAATATCGAGCGCATCGGCTAGCTTGAGGATAGAGGTGAGCTTGGATAGTACCAACTGCTCCTGTTCACTCATATCCGGTCTCAGGGGCACTTGAGCACTGCGCGGATGGTATAGTGCCATACTTGCGACAAGCTCCTTGTCCTTCTCAGACAGACCCAGCCAGTCCATCGCTTTAATCATATGGTAGGAATTGGCGGCATGGCCCTCCTGGGATATGGTCTTGCCGATATCATGCAAGATAGCGGCCAGCTCCAAGCATAGTTTGCGAGACGGATCCATGCGAAATAAGCTGTTCAAGCGATCAAAGAGCTTGCTAGCGAGTCTTCGAACCTGTCTGGAGTGCTCCATATCAAGCTGAACGCGTTCGGCAGCATGGAAGGCGGACGCCGTCATATCTTCGATATACAACGCTTGCAGCGAAGCAGACTTATCATGTGCTGAGAGTAACATCTCATGAAGGACGCCGTGCCGTAAGGAAACATCCGGCAGAAGCAATCGCTCTGCTGCCGTTGCTTTGAGCAGCTCTGACATAATAATAGCTGTTGGGATGAGCTGAGAGGCGCGTTCTTCATCAATATGGAATTTGTGCGATAGCTCTGCAGTGCCTGCTTGCATCCATTCGAACAAATGGCGCTGGAGTGTTGTTCTTGCGATGGATCGCAGTGGTAAGCTGCCGACTGAGCTTGTCCCTCGCTCTCCATATTTGTTCGCCAAGGTGGAGGCTTCTCCGCCGAGGACAATTAGATGATTGATGGTATAGGAAGACATACGGCGACGCAGCATGTCCAGTTGACTTTCAATATATTGCTGAAGAACGTTGGAATAATGCAGCGACTCGCCCCGCAAGGACTCAAGCACTTCCTTCAGCTTCAAAATACCGATGCGAACATATTCGGAAAATTGCAATCTTCCAGATGCATATACACTTAGCTGGACACCGGCGCTGCCAATTTCGACGACCAGCAGTCCTTCCTCACGCAGCTGCGGCATTTGTTCAACGCCGATATTCAGTCCGACATAGGTCAAATATCGTTCGACAGAGCTATCAACCAGCTCGATGTCCATGTCCGTGTAACGGCGAAGGTTATCTAGAAAGTACCCGCGATTGCTTGCCTCTCTAACCCCGCTCGTCGCACAGGCGCGATACGTTTTCACTTTGTAATCTTTCATGAGCTGCGACATTTGCTTCATCGCGCGGCATACTTCGAACGTGGCTTTAGAATGGATCTGACCATGGGTGAAGGTGTCGTCGCCGATCGGGGATGTAAGCTTAACATCCTCAAGAATGCGAAGCTGCCCTGGTCCGGCAAGCTCGGCAATAAGCATTTTAATTGCATTCGAACCAATGTCGATGCCTGCGGCAATAAGCGGTTTGTCCATAATATCCCCTGTCTTTCGTTACAAGTGAATGAAATAGACGGCATGTATGCCTTCACACCTATATCGCTCGCGATTTACGGGCAGGAATGAACACAGCTTATGGTGTGAATACTGCTTCCAATAGACTGGGCATTGCTGTCTACTGCTAGAGTAATGGATTTGACAGGTACAGGTCATAGATTTACAAAAGATTAACATTATGTTACGCGCTTTCGGATGGAGTTTTCATACAGGGCATGGCAAAATGAAAAGATATTGCAAGCATTTCAAGAGATGTCACTCTTTTTTTTGAAATGTAAGCAATGATAAGCTCAGCAGGCCGTTCTTCGTGGACGTAGGTGGATGATGGATGCTGTGCACACAACGTATTGCGATGAGTAAGGAAGGAGAGTATGCCATATGATGCGACCTAAGAAGCCGCTAGAAACCAAGGTTCCGACTCAGAATCGCCATCAGGGCATTGTAGATATCGGTTCCAATTCGGTACGTCTTATGATTGCGGAAATTCGCGAGGATCTGACATTTCAAATTGTAGATCAATGGAAGGAAGTCGTTCGTCTTGGTGATGAGTACGATGAAGATGGAGCGATTCCGGAATATAAAATTGATAAATTAATTTCAACGCTCTTATTATTTAAGCAGTTGTGCAGCCGTTATGAGTCATGTGAGATCATCGCGGTTGCCACGGCTGCACTGCGCAAAGCGACGAACCGGGCATTAATCCTAAGCCGCATTCTAGGTGCAACACAATTGTCTGTGCGAGTAATTAGCGGAGAGTCGGAGGCTTATTTGGACTATCTGGCAGTCGTATCGACCATGAATGTCAAGGATGCGCTGCTGGTCGACATCGGAGGCGGCTCCTTGGAGATGGTGCTCATTCAGGATCGGACCTTGAAGGAGAGCATCAGCATTCCGATTGGAGCGCTAACGCTGGCAGGCCAATATCATGTCAGAGAGGCGCTTGAAGTAGAGGAGGGGCAGCGGCTTGCTGCCGATATGGGGAAGCTTCTGGGGCAGATTGAGTGGCTGCAGCAAGCAGAGGGATATCCGCTTATTGGTGTGGGCGGAACGATACGGACAATTGCGAAGATGGATAAGGCTCAGGCCAAGGTTCCACTTGCTTCGCTCCATCATTACGTGCTGAGCCGGGAACATGTCGAACAGTGGCATGAGAAGCTGAGACCGTTGTCGCTGGAGGAAAGAGAGAAGATTCAAGGGTTATCCAAGGAGCGGGCGGACATCTTTATGGGAGCCTTTACGTTCATTACGTATGTGATGGAACGCTTGGATATGCCTATATTGACGGTAAGCGCCAAGGGTGTTCGGGAAGGTGTTCTATTCGATTTGCTTCAGGGGGAAGGGCTGATGATCGATGATCCTCTGTCTTTGTCCATCTCGAATATGATGCGGCGGTTTCGGTTGCAGCGAGATCATGCCAAGCGAGTCCATGTCCTATTCAATCGACTGGTGGAAGATATGGGAGCCCTAATGGATCTGGGAGGGGACTGGTCGCAGATCATGCATACGAGCGCGATGCTGCATGATTGTGGAGTCGTCATCTCTCCGCTTGAACGAGAGCGGCATGCGCTATATATGCTGCTCCATTCAGACTTGTACGGTCTGACTCCTCGCGAGCTCGTGCTAAGTGCGTTCATCGCCTCAGCTGATCAGAAGCTGAAGGCAGGCGAAGCATGGAGTGAATATGAGGCGCTATTCCTTCCCGGAGACAAAGAAGGTGTGCGTACACTTAGCCTATTGCTGCGGCTTGCGATAAGCTTCAATCGCGGAGCAGCCTCAGATGTAGAATTGGTGGCCTGTGATATTGAAGAGCAGGAGGTCGTATTTCACGTGCGTGCCTCGACACCACCGCTGCTTGAAGTATCGGAAGCCTATGCGGTTCGCACGGCATTTCGCAAGCGTTTCAAGCGGGATCTTGTCATTGTCGCGAATGTTACGCAATCCCGATAACGAATGGAAAAGGCTCTCTGAGGCAGAGGACATCGCTGTTCTGCTTCAGAGAGCCTTGTTATTTACGTATCCCAAATTGGGTCTTCGATGATGATAGGTCGATCCTGCTCCAGAGGAAGGCCCGTCTCATAAGAACGGTTGCCAATTGCTGCCCGAAGAGTCTCGTACGCGTTAGCAACTGAACGCGGATCTTGATTCGCTTCCTCCTTGATGTTCCAGTAGGCGGCGGCAGCCGATACAGCACGCGCCGCATCTTCACGGGCTTCTTCCCACATATCCCATATACTCGTGGATCGAATTTCTCCTGTGCCCGTCGGATCTGGCCATGGTCTTCGTGCTTCATTCAACACATCATAGGCTGGTGGTGTCTGCTTGTAAACAAACGGTTCGATTTGTTTGAATGTCAGAAGCTGTTTCATCCCAGACGGGTCATGGAATAGCTTCTGTGCGCGCACCATAGCTCGATTGGCGTCGTTCCAATAGCGTGTATCCACTCGCTTGGACAGCTCAGGGTAGTATCGGCCCGTTAAGGCATGCAGTGCACTGACCATTGCTTTCGGGAACTGTCCGCCCGTATGGATTTCTTTCCATACCGGTGTATTCCATGTCGCGATATTGCGCTTGGCGCGCAGCACATGGGTATCCATCAACACCTCGAACCGCTGATGATCCCATTTGCGGAATCCTGAACGCACAAATACATAAGGATGCATGTTCCGATCAAGGATATGATGCAGTAGAAATCCGAGAGCGTATACGCGAGATAGCATATCTCCCTTGGGCGCGGAATCGATCAAGTCGAGCAGGAATGGACCACATTGCTTATTGTGCATGGCGCTTCCAAGCTCGTTCATTACTTTATTGCGCTGCCATGGCAGAAATTGATGATAGAATAGAAAATCCGGCCCTTGGCACCCCATATTGAACATGCGTTTCTGGGAGTCGGGCGATATCCAATGGGCGATGCCAGCGTCGTCAAGCGCCTCTTGGCCGAATAGTAAATGCGTCCATACGTTGGGCATTGTTCCCCTCCTCGTTACGGAGCATCTCTTATGCAGCTGCATGGGAAGCTGCCGCAATTGAGATGCCTATCTACCAGTTCACCTGAAATAAAGAGGAATGTCAATCCTTTATGAGTATGAAATGGGAGCTCATTTGCTATCTTGATGTGGAACATTTTTGTGCAACATGATAAAGTTTCTCGATCTGTCTAGCAAGATGAAGCGTTTGCATGTACACTGTAAGGAGCCACGGGGGACAAGCCCACAACGGGCCTGCCGAAGTGTGACAAGAGAGATAATTACATCATGTGGAGAACAGGTGGAGGATAATAACATGGAACAATTTCGTTTGCCTAAAATCGATGTACCTGCATTTGACTTGCCAAAAGCAGTCGTCCGCGTTATGGAAGAAGCGGAACAGAAGCTGGCGCATCGTCCTAAGTTGTTGAAGCTGTTCAAGAACTGCTTCCCGAACACGTTGGAAACAACGACTAAACTGCTGGATGACGGGACAACATTCGTCTTGACCGGAGATATTCCCGCAATGTGGCTGCGCGACTCGGTGGAACAGGTGATTCATTACGTTCCTTTCGCGAAGAATGACAAGGACTTGCAGCGCATTATCGGTGGTTTGATCAAGCGTCACATGTTCTATATTAATATTGACCCATATGCAAACGCGTTCAACGAGACTGCGAATGACTGGCACTGGGATGCGAATGACCAGACTGAGATGTCCCCATGGGTATGGGAACGCAAGTATGAGCTGGATTCGATGTGCTTCTCGATTCGCCTCGCATATATGTATTGGAAAGAGACAGGACGTACCGATATTTTCGATACGAACTTCAAGTCCGCAATGCGCAAAATTGTGGATGTGTGGAAGACAGAACAGCATCACTTCGAACAATCGCAATACCGCTTCACACGTGTGAACTGTCCAGCGATTGATACAATCCGCAACGAGGGCAAGGGAATGCCTGTAAATTACACAGGAATGACTTGGTCCGGATTCCGTCCAAGTGATGATGCATGCGACTTCCACTACAGCATTCCTTCTAATATGTTCGCGGTTGTCAGCTTGCGTCAAATGCAGGAAATTGCAAAGTACGGCTTCCGTGACGAAGAGTTCGTTAGCGAAATGGCGAAGCTGGAAGAGGAAATCAATCACGGCATCCAGTTGTACGGGGTTCACAACCATCCGACATACGGCAAGATTTATGTGTATGAAACAGATGGCTTCGGCAACTACTGTCTCTTGGATGATGCAGGAACGCCAAGCTTGCTGTCCATCCCTTATATTGGATATGCGGACGCAAGTGATCCGATTTATGAAAATACGCGTAAATTTATTTTGAGCAAAGAAAATCCGTACTACTTCGAAGGCAAGGTTGCAAAAGGAATCGGCAGCCCACATACACCAGACGGCTATGTATGGCACATGGCGTTGTCCATGCAAGGATTAACGGCAGCAAGCGATGAAGAAATGCTCGCAATGATTGATATGCTGGAAGCTACAGATGCGGATACAGGCTTCATGCATGAGGGCTTCCTCGCGGATGATCCGAATGTATTTACACGTCCATGGTTCGCTTGGTCGAACAGTCTGTTCTCGCAGCTTGTGTGGAAGGCCATGCATCGCGGGCTGTTGGATAAATAAAGGTAGATCCATTACGAAGAGCGATGATGAGAAGCAGCCGTCCATCTCCCTAGGGGAGTGGACGGCTTTGTTGTTGAGTTTGGGAAGCTTGCTTGTCGTAGATTTACAGCAGATTGGAAGAAGTGCCCCATGTATTGTCATAGACGAGCTGGCTTAATACTTTCCGCTTCTCCCAGTTGTAGGCTTCGAGCAGCGGTCGCTCCGGATAATCCTCTGTATAACCGATAGAGATGAGGGCTGTTGGATCAATATGAAGCGGGATGTTCAGAATCCGCCGGATATCCGGCTTCTTATAGAAGCTAACCCAGCCCATTGCCAAGCCCTCAGCGTAAGCGGCGAGCCACATATTTTGAATTGCGCAGCTGACAGACATAATATCGGTCTCGGGAATGGAGTTGCGACCGAGAACATGGTCGCCGCCACGCGAAGGATCGCATGTAATGCAAATCGTAACAGGGGCCTCCAGAATGCCTTGAATTTTAATCTCCATAAACTTGGTGTCGCGATCTGTGCCTTCATAGTGAATCGCCAGCGCACGACGCTCGCGATCTACCACTTCTGCCAACTTCGCCTTGGTCTCCGCGTCTTTGATGACGATAAAGTTCCACGGCTGCATAAAGCCCACCGATGGCCCGTGATGGGCAGCCTCCAGCAGTTTGACCAGCAGCTCATCAGACACGGGCTGTTGAAGGAATGTACGAATATCGCGGCGATTGTATATCGCCTTGTAAACGCCTTCTTTTTCTTGTTCGGTTAGTTTATTCATTGTCATGAGTTACACTCCTTTTTCTTGTATTTCAAAGGCATGTCATACTATTGACTGTTTCCCTCATATGTTTATTATAACGTACAAGTTATTCATGCTGCGAATCGGGGTAAGGTATGAAGGGATCTCTTGTTGGGAAAGAAAAAGGGCCTGCCCTACATACATGTGGCAAGACCCTGCAGCAATCGTAATAGGTAATATTACAGATGATAGTAAATAATTGGCTTAAGTATTAGATAAAACAATTAGAACAATTTTTATATAGGATCAAGCATGTTTTTCGTTATGAATGTTTTGTTGCGGGTGTTTTCCCACTAGGTGGTGGTGTCACAGACTCCTTGCCAGAACTGTGTTCTGATCCTTGTTGACGAGCAGGCGGCTCTTTTTTTAGAGACTGAACAGCATCGGCCAATAGGGCGGCATATGCTTTGGCACCTTTAGGTACGAGATGAGTGCCATCCGGCTCGAAATAATCGTCATGGTCTTCAGTGGCGTTGTACCAATCGACCAATGTAATGTTGGAATGGGCAGCAGCCGTTTTCGCTAACAACGCATTGACCTTGCCTTCCCATTTCTCTGGCATGCGCGTATTGACGAAAATAATATGCTCAACATCAGAAAGGGATTCGATCAGTTTGTTTAACTGCTTTTCACCAAATATGCCGTTTGTTCCAAGTGCGATGATGACATATCTGCCGAGCTTGCCGTTCTGCTTCAACCCCTGAATAATATCGCTGGCTGCGGACATCTGCCTTCCAATCTTCGCATCGACAACAGTACCAGGGAGCTGCTTGCTCAGATAGGGAGCAACATCGAGCATGACTGAATCACCAATTGCAGAAATAGACCAGTTCTGCTTCTTGTCGGATGCGGGGTCTGTGTGAGACGGCTGATTCGGCTGTTGTGTCTGCTTGCCTTTAGGCTGCCCGCCTCCCTTGGCAGTTGAGCTAGATTCTAACGGGTTATCGGCACCTGAACTGCCGGGCTTCTTGATGGGATCAGAAGCAGCATCAGAGCGCTTCGGCTTCTTAGGTGTCGTATCCTTGACTGTATGTGATCCGGTATGTTCCGTTTGGTGAGCCTTAGATGCAGCTCCCAGATTGTCATGCGTAATGACTATCCGCTTGTTATCTGCAGATTCCTCGGATTGAGCTTGGGCGGCATCCACTAATGAACGACCGCTCATGCCAGCGTAGAACAGAGTAAGCAGCAGGACACAGCAGGCAGAAATGGACCAGTACTTCCATGACAGCCGATGCCAAGAATAGGGATCACGTAGCTTGAGCCAAAGATAAGAAAGACAGCCGCGCTGGATGGGCTGTTCGATATATCGCCACGACAAGGCGGCGAGCAGCACGCTCGCGGTGACCTGCAGCATGGCGCGCGTCCCATCGAATCCACTTGTATTGACTTCAGGATTAGTGAGAATTATGACCGGATAATGCCACAAATAAATGCCATATGATCGCTTGCCGATCCATACGAGCGGCCCCCAGCTGAGCAGCTTACTCAAGCGGCTTGCTGGATGTGCAAGCGCCGCAATCGTAAGTGCGCTCACAATAGAGAGCAGCACGAATCCCCCTTGATATAGAAAATCATCGTATTCACTTACTTCTACAATCATATAGAGCATAGCGCCTAATCCAAGAGCCCCTATTAGATCAAGGCTTAAGCCTGCCTTATGATCTGTGTTTGAGACAAGACGTCTGCTGGGCCATACGACTGCAAGTGCAGCTCCAATGAGAAGAGCGAATACCCGCGTGTCTGTGCCGTAATATACACGGCTTGGATCAGTGCCTGGCTCATACAGCCATGCCATTGCCAATGCAGAAGCAGCAGCTGCCGCTGCAATTCCGAGCAGAAGCTGACCTCGCCTTGGTGCAAGCTTTAATCCAATCATGAGTAGTACAGGCCACACCAGATAAAATTGCCCTTCAACGGCAAGAGACCATAAATGAAGGTAGGGTGAGGGCGAACCAAAGCTGTCAAAGTAAGAAACATTGTGAAAAATGAGATACCAGTTGTTCCCGTACACGAAGGTTGACCATATATCCCCTCGTAGTTTGGTCAAGCGCGCAGGATCGAAAATGGTTAGCCAAGCAACGCTGAACAGCAGCATAACGAGAATGGCGGGAACTAGCCTGCGCACCCTGTGTACCCAGAACGTATACAGATCAATTGCACCTCGCTGCTGCCTTGTGGCAAGCAGTAAATCCGTTACAAGGTAACCGGACAAGACGAAGAAAATGCCGACACCTAAAAATCCTCCTTGAGCCCAGCCAAGATTCAGGTGATAGGCGATGACGGCCAGAACAGCAATTGCTCTCAGGCCATCCAGGGCGGGCATGTAGCGTCTATTGTTGCGTCGAAGCTCATGCATATTGGACGCCCCCTATATGTGGTGTGACCACGACGAATAACCGTACTACTGAATCGTTATTCGGATGAAGTCTCATGCATAACCATTTCATTGTAGTCTTGATGTCCTTTCTTGAGATGTAGGGGAACATGATTGATTTGGATAATAAACTGGTAAAGGTTTCAGGTGAGTCCTGCTTGCGTTGAACCGTGTTCGTAGCGAAGAGGATGAAGGGGTGTGAGTGTCAGATATTCTCTTACTCGTTCCTTGTGCCTATATCTCCTAACCGTGTATACAAATATCAAAGTTCGAATAACCTCTCTTACTATATCGAAAAAGCACATATGTACTCGTTACAGATCTATTACATATTTTATTCAATTTTGTAATTTTTCGGATTCATGGTAAGGTTACAGCAATCTGTCCCAACACTTGTTACGCAAGCTAGTGACTAGAGTTGTTGCAAGCGACAGTGGAAATGTTTTCAATGTCTGTTCCGGTCAATGATCCGGTATGCATTTACGTTCATTTGTCGATAATTCAAGTTTCAGGGGCCTTACATGTACTCGATCACATCACAGAAGCTTTTATGGATAAAATTATGTCTTTGACACACGAGAGAGGATCCGATGTAATCATCGAATTTTTGGCGAATGTGAATTTGGAGACTGATCTAGAAATAATCGCACCTTATGGCCGCATCGTCGTAGTTGGTAACCGGGGCAGTTTGGAAAGATCATATTATCCATTGATTAAGGATCAAATAATCCGAAGAAAAGGCAGACTACCTACTAATAGAAAAGAGCTGTTTCCTGCAGCAGGCAATGCAAAGAAGAAAAAAAGGAGAAAAATGTCGAATTAAACCCAAAGAAGTAGTTCTTTATACTCAAAAACTTAATTTGGATATGTTTTTCTTGTGAAAATGATAAATCATATAGTGCTTGGCTGAACCGTTTTCAGTATAATAGGCATAGAAAAGTGGAAGTATAGGACGTTCGGAATATGTCGAATATACTCCATTAATGTCGGAAAGGGGAAAAGATAGCTGAGATGAGAGCCGAATGGATTCAACCTTTTTTGCAATCGGCAAGCACAGTTATTGAACAAATTGTGCAAGTCCGTCCCAGTCGGGGAGAGCTTCAAATGTTAAGTTGGAGCGGTACGCATGATTTTCGCATCCAGGTCGGTCTGACGGGGCAGTTGTCCGGACAGGTGGCATTTGGCTTGAACGAAGACGTGGCGTTGAAAATGGCATCGGCTATGATGGGGGGATCTCCTCTTGCATCCCTTGATGCTATCGGTGAGAGCGCCATTTCAGAGCTAGGCAACATGATTAGTGGCAACGCAACGTCACTGATGTACAATCAGGGAATCAGCGTTGATATAACACCTCCCCAGCTGCTCATATCGGCTGATCATCCTGGTCCTATTCAAGAGGTCTTGGCTGTACCGTTATTATTGGATGGAATCGGTCGATTTGATGTACTTATGCATATCGGCTAAAGTGATAGAGTCGACGTTGTATCCTAATGCGGCGACGCAGTTCTGACCAACTGCACCTGCTTTGTACATAAGTTAGACATGGTGCGGATTGGAGGGTAAAGGAGTAAATCAATGGAACTGAAGGGCAAGATTGTGCTTATCACTGGAGCCTCGAGCGGAATTGGGGCTTGGACAGCTCAAGCAGCTGCTGCGAAGGGAGCCGTTCCGATCTTAACGGCGCGCTCCATAGAGAAGTTGGAAGTCGCGGCTGTCTCAATGACGCCTTCACCTGCCGTCTATACGATGGATGTAACGAAGGATGAGGATGTGACGCGCGGAATTTCCACTGTGATGGAGAAGTATGGGCGTATCGATATCTTGGTGAATAATGCAGGTTTCGGCTTGTTTGAACGGACTGTAGATATGCCATCCTCGCAGTTCGCCGCGATGATGGATGTGAATTACATGGGAACGGTGCGCTGCACGAAGGCGGTTCTGCCTCATATGCTGGCCCGGGGAGAAGGGCATATCATCAATGTAGCTTCTATGGCAGGCAAGGTTGGGTCTCCTAAGTCTGCTGGCTATACGGCAACGAAGCACGCGGTGCTGGGCTTTACGAATGCACTGCGCATGGAGCTGGCAGGGACAGGTGTTGCTGTATCTGCAGTGAATCCAGGACCTGTGAATACACCATTCTTCGATCAGGCGGATCCAAGCGGACAATATGTAAATAATATTCGTTGGTTCATGATGGAGCCAGAGAAGGTCGCGCGGCATATTGTTCGGGTGATGGAGACCCGCAAGCAGGAAGTGGATCTGCCGTGGATTGGTGCGCTCGGAGGGCGGCTGTATGGGTTGTTTCCGAGAATATCGAACCGAATTGCAGCTAAAATGTTGAATAAGAAATAAACATGTGGATGTTGTTAGGATAGGCAACCATTGGCGATTCCGATGGTTGGCATGGCGAAGTCCGCCCACTCCTGTTCGATTGGGATCAGGAGAAGGCGGACTTTTTGTGTGCTGAGCACGATTGGCATGCTTCAAATACTACTCGTCTTACTGCTCGTCGCCTTCATTGGCACGGTGAGCCTCATTCATTTGCTTAATTTCCTCGAACAGTGCACGAACGGCTGCCTTGCTCTCTGGATTGGCATTATTCCAATGACGGGTTAAGTTGGGCATTGTTTTGTGCATATGATTATAGAGCGCCCACATTTTCACTTTTTCTACCGTTGCAGCATCAGTGTGTCCGGTAAGCAGATCGGCATATTTCTCCAGAAGCGCATCGAATGAAGCGGATAGGTTGTCGGTCATTTGCAGATACCTCCTTACTTTTTTGGATGTGCATGTTTAGGCTATCATAACGAGCAATCATTTGGAAAGTTGGAGTGAAGACTTCTTTTCGATATAATGGGTACAGCGAACAATGGGAAGGTATGTTCATTTATCATGAATCAGCGCCTTCCATAGAGAGGAACGATACAAGTTGAGTACAACATTTGACACATTTGCAATACGAGAAGAGCTGAAGCTTCGGCTGGAGGCCAGACATATTACGGAGCCATCACCCGTGCAGGCTGCGGCAATTCCTGCTGCATTGGAAGGACGCGACGTCCTTGCACAATCACAGACGGGTACGGGCAAGACGATTGCGTATTTGCTTCCTGTCCTAACCCGGATTCAGCAAGATGCACGATCAACACAGGCCGTGATTATAGCGCCTACCCAAGAACTTGCGATGCAAATTGTTCGGGAAGCGGAATATTACAGTGAGGGCAGCAGTATTCAAATTGCGTCGCTGATAGGCGGTGCGGCATTGAAGCGCCAGGTAGAGAAGCTGAAGCTTCACCCGCAGCTTGTCATTGGTACTCCGGGCCGGATTCATGAATTGATTGAGATGCGCAAGCTGAAGATGCACGAGGTGCGCACCATCGTCGTGGACGAGGTCGATCATGTACTGCAGAAGGGCGGTGCGAGCGATACTGATTCGATTATGCGCAGCGCGCTGCGTGATCGTCAGCTCCTATTCTTCTCCGCTACCCTGCCTGCTGAGGTGAAGGCTCTTGCAGAACGATGGATGCAAGATCCAGTTAACATTGGCATTGAACCTGAGAAGCGGATAGCGGATACGATTGAGCATCTTGTATTTGTATGCGAGGAGCGCGATAAGATTGATATGCTGCGCCGTCTCGTTCGTCATTGGAATCCGAAGCAGGCAATCGTATTCATCAATGACTCATCTGAGATTGCTGAATGGGAGCAGAAGCTGGGCTATGCGAACTTGTCAGTTGCTTCGTTATATGGAGATGCGCCGAAGCAGGAGCGGGTGAATGTCCTTCGACGCTTCCGTGAGGGACAGTTCCAATTGCTGTTAGCTACTGATGTAGCTGCACGTGGATTAGATATACCGGATCTGCCGTATATCTTCAGTGCTCAGCCTGCATTGAATGCGGAACATTATGTTCATCGTGCAGGGCGAACAGGTCGCATGGGACGTCAAGGTGTGTCCGTCAACCTGATCTCTCATCGTGAGCAGTTCATTATGCGTAAATTCGAACGTGAGCTCGGAATCGTTATCCATGAGCGCGAATTCTACAATGGTCGCATCTTCGAGCCGAATGATGCATCACGTCGTCCGAAGACGAAGCCAGCTGCCAATCATCAGCCGAGCAAGCCGTCGGCTGGGTATCGCCCGCCGTCAAAGGACAAGCGTTCTGGCAAGGACAAGGATAAAGGCGCACCTAAATGGCTGAAAGAGAAGAAGCGCCAGTAATAATAGCAATGGTATGAACTCGAACGAGGAACCGCCGCAGATAATGGATCTGCGGCTGTTTTTTTTGCGTAATCACTATCTAATTTTTACAATTATTTTGCCTTTGGCTCTTCCTGATTCTGAATATTCCATTGCTTTTTGCGCATCTTCAAAAGGAAAAACGCTATCAATAATTGGCTTGATTTTTCCAGATTCAATTAAGTTTGCAATAATACGCAATTGATCTCCACTTGGCTTCATAAACAAAAAGCTATATTCTACATGATGCTTTTTCTCAAGTGCAGTCAGTTTTTTGCTTGCAGCTGAAAACAACAAGGTTCTCCAAAATCCTGAACCGTATTCTTTAGCAAAACGAGCATTTGGCATTCCTGATACCGAAACAATTTTACCCCCGCTTTTTAAGATGCCGAATGATTTCTCAAGTGTTTTGCCCCCAAGTGTATCCAATACGGCATCAACATCTTTCAATACATCTTCAAAGTTTTCTGTCTTGTAATTAATCATTTCATCTGCACCAAGCGATTTTACTAAGTTCGCACCTTTTTCACTGGCAGTCGTTGCAACAGTGGCGCCCATTGCTTTTGCCAATTGAATCGCAAAAGTTCCGACACCTCCAGCACCAGCTTGAATCAATATCTTTTGCCCTTTTTGTAATTGCATGATGTCATGTAAGGCTTGGTATGAAGTTAACCCTACTAGTGGGATCGAAGCTGCTTCCTCAAAGCTCAAATTTTTAGGTTTTAAGGCAATGTCGTCCTCATGAACGGAAATATATTCTGCAAAAGTACCAATATTATTTTTCCGTGGACGGGCATATATTTCATCGCTAACGTTAAAACGGGTTACTTTTGCTCCAACCTTTACTACGACACCAGAAAAATCATTACCTAGGATGAGGGGCATTTTATAGGTGAGCAGCAGCTTCACTTTTCCATCGCGTATTTTAAAATCAATTGGATTAATGCTAGCTGCATGAATTTCTGCGAGTACCTCATATTCATTTATTTCGGGCATGGGCACTTCTGCCATTCGCATAGGGGTTTTTCCATATTTATCGATAACCATTGCTCTCATATCCTAATTCCTCCATATAACTCTATATTTATACTTATTCCATAGTTTCAATAAAAGTCATGCATTAGCTCTTCAATATCCAGCACAAGCGTTTTTAATAAACCTATCTTTGTACGTAAATTAATATAATAAAAGTTTTTTGTAGCTTCTTTGCGCATTTCAATAATACCGGCATCCCGCAAAATTTTAAGATGATGGGATACCGCAGGTCGAGAAAGATGCGTTTGTTCCGTGATTTCCCCTACACGCAATCCAGTTTGACAATCTGTCTCCATGAGAACTAGCAAGATAGCTTGACGTGTTTCATCGCCAATTGCGACTAATACTTTTTGACAATTTATGAAATCTTCTTTGATAAGATTTACTTGCTCCTGCTTACTCATTTCAGTGAAATATCTCCAATCATTCGTTTAATGGTTTAAGTAAATGAACCAAGTTGTTGACTATAAGATAGTATATTTTTGCGCCTCGCTGCAATATTGAGAAAGAAAATCGAGACGAATCACATCTTGTAAACGAGCACTTTGCAACCTTGGAACAATGCGATTCAAATTAGGTTGAATCAAGAAAAGGCTAATTATTCATCTACGAATGAACGTCTAGTGTTTGCCATTAGAAAATTCAAGATACAACATATACGAGTCTTCACTTGTATCTTCGACTTAGGGTGAATCTATGACGAGCACAAAAAAGATGGAGAAAACATGGAACAATTCTTGAATCCAAGAAACCAAATGGCTGGTAATATCGTCTAATTAGATAGGGGTATGTACAAATGAGCATATATTATGACTCTTTGTGCGAAAAATAGGAAGGGGAGAATGAGTTGGCGTCAAAGTGGAAAATAGGGGTGCTGCTGCTTACGGTAGTAGCTTTAATGAGTGGCTGTCTCGGGGAAAAACCGGTGCTAGAGCAGCTGGAAGAAGGGAAAGGTAAGATTAAGGTCGTTAGTTATAACGAGGAATCTTTCTATAGTGAGTATGGAAATTATTTCAATATCAAATACCCGGATATCGAATTTGAAGTCGTTAGCTATCAAGAACTGTATGCCAACAATCAGGATGGCGAACCATTTGATTATGATGAAGAAATGGAAAAGTTCATAGAAAAAAATAAGCCGGATGTGCTTCTCTTAAACGATAAGCTGTTCGAAAAGTATGCGCAAAGTGGAAAGCTGTATGGTCTTGATCAAATTATTAGCCAAGAAAAATTTGATTTGGAAGGCTACATGCCAGGCCTAATTGATATGATCCGCTCCAAGGGGAACGGTACTCTATATGGATTGGCGCCGTCCTTCTATACGAATGTACTGTACTATAATCGAGATCTATTTAAGGAGCATAATGTAGAGCCGCCGAGCAACAAGATGAGCTGGCAGGAGATTATCGACTTGTCCAAGCGATTTACTTCTATCGGTTCGGGAGACAATCAAGTCTATGGATATTATCAACCCTATGGAGACATACGATCTGCCGTGAATCAAATCGTCTCATCCTCTGCATTGAATCTATTCGATACGAAGGGCGAGAAGCTGCTTATTAATTCGGATGGATGGAAGAAGGCAATTAAGATGGCAACAGATGCCGTGCGCGACAAATCGATTGGCATTCCATCTTCCGAGCAAAGAAGTATGTCGGATGATCCGTTCTTCCAGGGTAAGGCGGCGATGGTAACGGAGGGGACTTGGTTTGCACAGCAACTCAGGGATCGCCCTCGTTATGATAAGAAGGTAAAAGAAATCAATTGGGACATCGTAACAGCACCAATCGATCCTTCGAGTCCTGACGAATCAAGTAATGTGGGCTTATCTGATATTTATGGGGTTGCAGCTGATTCCCCAAATAAGCGTGCGGCCTGGGAATTCGTCAAGTTCATAAATGGGCCTGAAATGGCGAAGGCTTCTGCACGTTCCATGACTGGCCGTATTCCAACACGTAAGGACTATTTCAAGGAGATTGATGGCCGCAGCACAGAGCCATTTTACCTATTGAAACCTAAATTGGGTGCATCTTCATCAGGCTTTTGGAATAGTAAAATTCCAGAGAAATTCCATGAGGGCTTCATGCCATTGGTAAATACGTCGCTACAAGCGGTAGTCGATAATAAGAAGACGGTGGATGAAGCTGTAGCTGAATTGGAAACGAAGGGGCAGCAAATGCTTAATAAAGCGAATGAAGAGCAAAAGGCCAAATCAAAAGATAAAAAATAATAGAATCTGAATCAAGATCCATCACAGATCCATCATAGAACCTTCTATGGTGGATTTTTTTATTCACTTATAGATCGGATGGAAGTAGCGGGGAAAATTGATTTCTTTCACATAAAATCAATTCTATTGTTGAATGATGGAAAAATGATCTATATACTTATTGTTGATATTTGGAAAAATAGGAAGGAGAGTTGTGTGTGAAGACGAAATGGAAGCTCGTCATATTTCTACTAACGATTACTTCTATGTTAAGCGGGTGTCTCGGAGAGAAGCCCGTGTTGGAGCAGCTTGATGAGGGAAAAGGCAAAATTAAGGTTCTCTACTATAACGAGGAATCATTCTATCAACAGTATGGCAACTATTTTAATGTGAAATTTCCGGATATTGAATTCGAGGTTGTAAATTCAGAAGATATGTACGCAAATCGGAAGGATAATGAGCCGTTTGATTATGAAGCAGAAATGAAAAAGTTTCTTGATAAGCATAAGCCTGACGTCTTGTTCTTGAATGACACCATGTATGAAACCTATGCGAAGGACGGGAAGCTGTACAACATAGAGGAGATCATTGCACAGGAGAAATTTGATTTGGAAGGCTATATGCCAGGTCTTATTGATATGATTCGTGCGAAAGGGAACGGTACGTTGTATGGACTTGCTCCATCTTTCTATACGAATGTATTGTACTTCAACCGCGCTTTGTTCAAGGAGCACAATATCGAGCCCCCGCGCAATAAGATGAGCTGGCAGGAGGTCATCGATCTGTCGAAGCGCTTTACGGGTATCGGTTCAGGAGACAATCAAATCTTTGGATTGTACCAAGACTATGGAGATGTTGATCGTGTGATGGACAACATTGTCTCTACCTCTGGCTTGAAATTGGTAGACCAGAAGGGCGAGAAGCTGCTTATTAATTCGGACGGTTGGAAGAAGGCCATCACCCTTGCTACCGATGCGATACGGTCGAAGGCCGTCTATGTCCCACCACGAGATAATGGTGAGAATGGACAAATGATGCGGTTCGGTAATGATATGTTCATGAGAGGCAAGGCGGCAATGATGATTGAGAGCACGTGGTTTGCGCGTCAAATTAAGGATCGACATCGTTATGACAAGGAAGCGAAGCAAATCGATTGGGATATCGTCACGGCACCGGTAGATCCAGCAACACCTGATGAGTCTGGCAATGTGTTTTTATCTGAAATTTACGCGATATCCGCAGATTCTCCAAATAAGCGAGCGGCGTGGGAATTCGTTAAGTTCGTCAATGGTACAGAAATGGCGAAGGCTTCTTCCCGAGCGCTAAGTGGACAAATTCCGACCCGCAATCAATATTTCAAGGAAATCGACGGCAGAAGCACGGAACCGTTCTACTTGCTGAAACCGAAGTCTACCGCTGAGCGCTACAACAAAAATATTCCAATGGAATTTTACGAGCCTTATAACCAATTGCTGCGGAAAGCGTTGCAGGATATCGTCGACAACAAGAAGTCGTTAGACGAAGCGGTAGCTGAATTGGAAACAAAGGGGCAAGCCGAATTGATAAAGGCGAAAGAGGCAGAGAAGGCGCGTCTAGCGAAAGAGAAAAAAGGAGATTCGTCTTCGACGAAAACAGAGTCTACAGGCTCTACAGAATCCACTGGATCCACTAAATCAGGTGGCTAACCTGTCCGAATGATATAGATATATGACGTTACAGTACCTATTCTCCATTCCTTCTTGTGGCGAGAATAGGTACTGATCGTTTGAAGGGATGCTGTTATACTATATCTGTTGGAAAATAGAGGGTGGGAGGTCGTGTGTTGGTGAGATGGAAATTCTGGAAGTTGAGTGCTTTACTGCTTGCAGCCATGTTGCTCGTAAGCGGTTGTCTTGGGGACAAGCCGGTGCTTGAGCCGCTAGAGGAAGGAAAGGGAAAGATTAAAGTTCTTTATTATAGTGAGGAATCATTCTATAGGCAGTATGGAAACTACTTCAATATTAAATTCCCGGATATCGAATTTGAAGTCGTTGGTATGGAAGATCTCTATTCGAGCGACGACTATCAAGAAGCACTGAAGAAAATGGTAGAGAAACATAAGCCAGATGTTATGCTTCTGAGCGAGGATATATTTGAGACCTTTGCCGAAGACGGGAAGCTGTACGGCCTAGATGATATCATTGCACAAGAAAAGTTCGATTTAGAAGATTTTATGCCAGGCCTTATCGAGCGTATTAAAAGCAAGGGGGGCGGCAAGTTGTATGGCCTCGCTCCTTCCTTTTATACGCGAGTCTTGTATTACAATGAAGACTTATTCAAGGAGCATCATATTGAATTGCCGAACAACAAGATGAGCTGGAAGGACGTCTTGGATTTGGCCAGACGATTCAGCGGTATTGGTTCAGGTGAGGATCAGGTCTATGGGTATTATCAGGAGTATGGGAACATGAGCAATCTGTTTCAAGATATTGTTAGCTCGTCATCTTTGAAGCAATTTGATGCGAAGGGTGAAAAGCTGCTGATTAACGCTGATGGCTGGAAACAGGCCTTTACACTGGCAACGGATGCGCTGCGAAGCAAGGCTGTATATATGCCACCTAAGGGCGAAGAAGCACAATTTATGAATAATAACTTGTTCGTTCAAGGGAAGGCAGCAATGATGATGAGTGGTACTTGGCTCGCGCAAGAGATTGATAATCGTCCGACCTACGACAAGAAGGCGAAGAAGTTTGCCTGGAACTTCGTCACAGGTCCGATCGACCCTTCGTCTCCAGACGAATCTGCTTATGTGAATTTATCTGAAATCTATACAGTGTCTGCGGACTCAGCGAATAAGCGCGCAGCGTGGGAGTTCGTCAAGTTTGTCAACGGCAATGAAATGGCCAAGGCAGCCTCGCGTTCCATGATGGGAAGCTTGCCGACACGAATGAAGTATAAGAAGGATATTGCAGGTAAGAGCTCGGATCCGCTCTATATGCTGAAGCCAAAATCCTCCTCGGCCTATGGCTGGTGGAACAAACATGTTCCTAGCGCTTTTTATAGCACCTATGATGGTATGGTTCAGCAAGCCCTCGAAGCCGTAATTGAGAAAAAGAAATCCGTGGATGAGGCTGTTGGAGAACTGGAAGCCAAGGGGCAGGCAGCGTTAACGAAAGCGCATGAAGACGAAAAAGCGCGCAAGGCTAAAGAGAAGGGCAAAGAATCAAGTTCTACTGAAAACGGAAAGTCGGGTTGATGAAATTAATAAGATTCTTGTGTGAACAAGCCGTCTGAAAAGACGGCTTTTTATTGTTCATACAGAACGCTCTTATTGTTACAGAAATGTAAGGCCGTGATTAGAGGATATCCATTCGCTTCCTGTCAGGTTGTTCGATATAATGAGAACAGTGAGGTGAAGAGGCATGAAGCCTTTATTGAAGATTGATAGACTAACTGGCGGTTACAGTACAGGCAGACCTGTGCTGCATGATATCTCCTTGCAAGTGAATGCAGGCGAAATGGTTGGCCTCATTGGATTGAACGGCGCAGGGAAGAGTACGACGATGAAGCATATATTAGGACTGCTTGAGCCGCAAGCAGGAAGCGTTTCCATACATGGGAAGACGCTGGCGGAGGATGCGGAAGCGTATCGTGCTGCTATTGCGTATGTACCGGAGTCGCCAATTCTATATGATGCGCTGACGGTGCGCGAGCATCTGGTATGGACGGCTACTGCATATGGCGTCGAACAAGGAGTATTTGAGAAGAGGGTGCGGGAGCTTGCGGAAATGTTCCATATGACCGCACACCTGGATAAAGCTGCACAGCATTTATCGAAGGGGATGCGGCAGAAGACGATGCTCATGTGCGCGTTTGCTGTTCGGCCGCCTTTATATATTATTGATGAGCCTTTCCTTGGACTTGATCCGCTCGGTATTCGATCACTGCTCCAATATATGAAGCAAGTGCAGGCAGAGGGCGCATCATTGCTGGTGAGCTCTCACATTTTGTCGACGATTGAGCATTACTGTGATTCGTTCGTGCTTCTGCATCATGGTAAAGTTCTCGGAGCGGGCACGGTGCATGGAATGCACGATCAATACGAGGCCCAGTCAGGCAAGCGGGCGGAAGAGCGGCTGGAGGAGCTGTTCTATGCGTGGGTTAGCGATGAGTGCATCACTGGTTCTGTGGATGGTGTGCAGCGATGACACAGAGCCGAATGAAGGAGGCATCCACCGTCAATAGTCTGACAGAGGTGCTCCTACATCCTGAGGAGCTATGGGCAAGCCGCAAGCGTGAATTCTGGGGCAAGGTCATGCCTTATATGCGCTACGTCATACAGAGCGGACTCGGGGCACTCATGTTATTCGTGCTCGTGGCAGGGACGGCGTTATATGCTTCCTTTATCGAGCACATTCCACCTACTTTTCCGATTAAGGAGGTTGCCCTGCTGCTGGTAGCGCCCGCAGTTGCCTATACGACCTATCGCACGCTGCTGCGGCCGGCCGATCTTGCCTTTCTGCTGCGCATTGAGCATCGAATGTCCGGCTATATGAAGAGAAGCGTACGCTATAGCCTATGGCCGCGAACAGTACTCCTTATTGCTGTGTGGTGTGTATTGTGGCCGTTATACAGCCGTGCAGAGGATAACCCGAAGAACTTCATCTTTACTTTGATCCTATTGTTGATGCTCAAGGCGGTTGCTGCATTTGGCGCTTGGAAGGAGCGCCACTATAGTGACAATCGCCGTCGAATTGCTGCCCGCTACGTGCGTTATCTATGGGCTTGGGGAGCAACGGCTTGTTGGCTGTGGCTCAATATGCCTGCTGCGCTTCTTGTCATCGGTGTGAGTGGGTTGGTGTACATAGGCTGGTTGGTTACAGGGAGAACGCTGCGTTTTCCATGGGAGGCGCATTTCGAAGCGGAGAAAGCACATGAGGGACGAGTTTATTTGTTTTTGAGTGGATTCGTGGATCTGCCAGCAACAGACGAACGTCGATATGCGAGACCGTGGCTCAATTTCATAGGCAATCGATTTGCATTGCGGAAGCCTTTTGCCTATCGTTATTTACTGATGAAGACGTTGGTGCGAAGTGAGCTGCTGGGCATCTTATTGAGGCTGGTCATCATTGGCGCTGTGCTTTTATATTGGACAAATGCTACAGAGTGGAGTCTCCTGCTGTATGCAGCAGTTGTATTCGTTGCAGGCACACAGATGGGGGCTGTGTTTGCCTTCCATCGACATGATGTGTGGCAGGAAGTTTACCCACTTCCCGTGCATGCACGTCATGAAGCGGCATTATATGCCAGTACCGTTGCGCATACGCTGGCAGCCTTCGCTCTGCTGCTGCCAATTGCAGTCGGGCCATTATCGGTCTCATTCAAGCTAGCCGTGATCGGATCGGGTGTGGCTATCGTCTTGTTGACTAGATGGAAACGTTCGAAGCCGCGCAAGGATGATGAAGATTAATCGAATAGGAAGCATAAAGATTACACATAAAGGGTTCCTAGAATAACATTTCGAAGCGTATGAACGAATTAAATAACTGCAATTGTCTATACGGGACAAGGGTGAGATGCTTTATCTGCTTCCTTGTCTTTTTTTCTGTCAGTATGTTTCATAAGCAGTTCATGCATATGCACTAATTCTTTATTTCGTGTCTAGTCGTACAAGCAGCGACAAGAATACGATACATTGTGACGTCATAGTTATGGTAATGGGATGGCTGAATCCGCTATCATCATCAAATATGCAGCCAATTGAATTCGGCAGGGGATGCCCGTCATGCAGATGAAGGGAGAGGTGAATGTCCGATGGAGCAAGAACGTCGTCAGCTATTGCTTGGGGCAATCATATGCAAGAGGTGCGATCGGATAATTGCCGAGCAAGATACGGAAAAAGTCATGGTGTACTATGTGGAGTGCAATAAGCGCGATTGTAGAGAGCAAACAGCAGTGATGGAGAGAGAGGTACTGTACATTGAAGCTTAGTTCGAATCAGGCGGAGCAGTGGGATAAGACGGTTGTCCAGCGTCATGGCCATTCCAACAGTACGGCTGGCATACGGATTATCGAATTGCATCAGCAGCATATTCATCATGTGGGCACATTATGGCGGGAGACGGAATACAAGAACTTCGTCCCTTATTCGCCTCAATCAAATGGCCTGCATGTTGCGCAGTGCGGCAGTTCTGCAGAAGTGCAGGCTGCTGCAGAAGCAGGGTATCACAAGTTGCTGCTGGCGCCAAGTCATAGCTTATTAATGAAGTCGGAACGTGTTCGTCTCATTCGTGAGATGCTGCTTGCTGGAACGGCGGGAGAACGTGATTCAGCGCTTCAGAAGCTGCTTCCGCTGATGACGGCCGAATATGAACATATGTTGGCTGTCCTTCATCGACATGCTGCTATACATGGATATGTGCGTTTGCTCGATGCCCCAATTATGCAGCTGTTGCCGAGTATAGCCGATTTGGAATTGCGAATGGGAGTAGTTCAGCGCTTTGCGGCCGATTCCGATCTATCAGTGGAACGGCACCGTCTGCATCAGCAGTGGTTGAAGCTTAAGCAATGGAAGCAGTGGCTTCATTCCGGAAACGGGGACAAATGCATGCTGTCGAGCGCAGTTGTGGAATGGATCGATATGCAGGCAGAAGCCTTGTTCCGGGCTGAGCAGCGCTTGGCGAATCAAGGGTATGATATTCAATTAACGGTGCTGCTGCCGTATGAAGCGGGGAGCTGGAAGCAGCATGTCGGCTGCGTCCGTCTGGCTGCCGAGCAAATTCTTGGTGTTCACGCCACACGTAGTTACCCGATTGTCGGGATCCGAATAGAGCATGCGGTTAGCGCTTGGGAGAATATGTCACAATCTGGAAGGCTTGGTGGATTGGGCGGGCAGTTCGTCTTACCGGAAATCGATATGGACTGGGAAGAAGTTGATTTCGTTTGGATGAGTCGGGGAGGGGAGCCGACGAATGAAAACGATCATTTCTAGATGATCGTTCATAATATAGCTCGAACGGTGGAAAAGCCAGTGACGGTGTGGAAGCTGCCGGCACTGGCTTTATTTGAATTTAGAACAATTTAGAACAACCGGTTCAGACATCGCTTGCTTCCTGTGTCTAGTTCAGAGATCGGAGGCACGATACAGCGTCGTCCGAAGCTGTCGAGCAGAATCATTCCCCCTTCTGGTGAAGGCTGGACGTGCTCATGCAAAGTTTCCAGCTCGAGCCTCATTGTTCCTCTATCAGTGATAACCTCCCATTTCCACACCTTGTTCTTCTCATGTATGCTCACGATACTCTCCACTCTAGGAATGAAATACCGACGCTTCAGCTCAAGCTGAATAGCGTCTTGACTGCTGGAATCCAGCTGCTGCAAGTCGCGTACAATGCCAATTTCCTTGCCATCACGATCTCGTACAGATAAGTAGCATAAGGCGTGAGAGAATGGAAATGCCCGATAAATTGATACTTCCGTTGTTACCGTATCTCCATCCCTAAGCTCCAGCAGGCCTCCTTCACTGTGGCGAAAGGATACGGCGGGAGAAAAATAGCGGATATCTTCCGCAAATGCGCTTATGGAAGTGGCGGACTGATCATGATCGTTAGTGTTGTTCGCTGACTGGTTGCGGATATGTTCTTCCTGCTCGGCTTGGTGGAGCGGTTCTTGGACATGTACATCAGGCAAAGAGATACTCCCCTTTCATTTCAGACATTTCCTGTTGAGCCTGCACAAGCTTCGCGTATACTCCATTCTGCGAGAGAAGCTGATCGTGGGAACCGACTTCCACGAGCCTGCCTTGATCCAGGACAATAATACGAGTGGCGTGGCGGAGCGTAGACAGCCGATGAGCAATAGCAAAGGTCGTGCGCCCACGAATGAGTCTCATCATCGCTTCTTGAATCTGGCGTTCTGTGGCGGTATCGACAGAAGCGGTAGCTTCGTCGAGAATCAGGATTGCCGGATCATGGAGAATTGCGCGTGCAATGGCAATCCGCTGCTTCTCACCGCCAGATAATCGTGCTCCGCGTTCGCCGACCCGAGTATCATAACCATCGGGCATTCGGATGATGAAGTCATGTGCATTCGCTATCTTGGCGGCACGCATAATCTCCTCCGGAGATGCGTCAGGCTTCGCATAAGCAATGTTCTGGGCTACAGAACCATCGAATAGAAAGGTTTCCTGAAGAACGACTCCAATATGCTGACGCAAGCTCTCCTGCTTCATGTCTCTAATATCGATCCCGTCGATGCGAATGAGGCCGCTGTCAGGATCATAGAAACGGCAGAGCAGATGAATGAGCGTGGACTTCCCTGCTCCTGAATGACCAACGATACCGATCATTTCTCCAGGCTGTACAGCAAGCGTAAGCTCCTTCAATACGGGACGATACTTCTCGTAACCATAGCTAATATTCTCGAATTGTACGGCTCCGAGTACAGAGGGGAGCCGAATTGCTTGATCTCGATCCGGTACCTCTGGCTTCATATCGATAATTTCAAATATGCGGCCTGCGGCAGCAAACGCCCGGCTGGTCCAGTTTACGGCTTGACTGAACCATTTCAGTGGGCCAAAGAACATACCCAAGTAACCAATGAACGCCATAAGTGTTCCAAGTGTCATATGTTGACCAAGTACGGATTGACCCCCAACGAACCAGACGAGCAGCAAACCAGATTGTGTCACAAGGGAGAACAAGGGGAATACACCCGCCCAAATTCCGTCTACACGAATGGACTGCTTCATTAACACATCATTCGCCTCATGGTAACGACTTCTTTCTGTGCTCTCTTGTCCGAATGCTTTTACGACGCGAATGCCTTGGAGTGTATCGCCTACAATCGTGTTGATGCGATTAAGCGCTCTCCAGTGGATGTACCAGCGCTGATGAATGAATGGCCAGATGACAAAAGAGAAGAAGATGACGATGGGAGCTGGGACGAGTGCTAGCAAAGTAAGCTGCCAATTGAGTGAAGCCATCATGGTGAAAATGGAGATGATGAGCAGAATCTGGCTGGTAACCCATACGACGCCATCGTTCAAAAATTGACTGAGTGCGTCGGCATCATGGTTGACTCGCCCAATGAACTGTGAAGTTTGGCGGCGATCAAAAAATCCGAGCGACAGCTTCATCAGAGAACCATATACATCCTCACGGATATTATGCATAAGCTTACTGCCGGTATGTACGCTGATATAGCCGCGAACGGTCGTCATGACAGAAAGTGTGAGCTGAACAAGACCAAGCATCAGTACGAGTGCGAGCAGGGATGCGGCGGGATGTGTCGTCTGCAGGACATCATCGACGATAATTTTCGTGAGGTAAGGAGGGATAAGTTCAATTAACGTTGTGGCGATGACGAGCAATGAGGCAACCGACATCCATTTCTTAAAAGGCTTCGCATAGTCCAGCACTCTCCTGAATGCCTTGCCCTTATCGGTGCAGCGTAGGCAGCTTTCGTTCTGGTTAACGAGTCGTGCCCCACATTTGGAGCACCGCCGCGGCATGTCATCCACGGATGGAAGCGGCAGCTCATCTCCCTGAATGATTGCTTGGATCAGTCGGCAAGCGAACGCGAACTTCACAGTTTCCATCGATGTGTATCGAACGAGTACGATCGAACCGTGCTCAGTATCTGCGATGAGCTGCGAGCTGCCTATCGCATCATTCGTTCGGCATCTGTTGACAACGCTTACAAGAATGCGTTTTTCTAATTTTCCGGAAGAGGTGCATATGAAGATTTCATCTTGGGAAATCAGCAGCCAGCGTTCAGATAATGTAGCATCGTCCTGAATATCGGCTCTCCCGCAGAAGAGCAGTTCAGCCGTGGTCATACCTGCGGTCGCGAATGGCGGTGATTCGATAAAACGCAAGGATATCCCCCTTTTCAATAAGAATTATTAATATTGGGAAATTGTAACATACAAACTTGTGTTAGGGGAGGGGGATATCGTATAGCTGCATAATGTTGGAGGAACGATTCAAGATAGCACAGAGAACGAATCTAAAATAAAAAGAGCCGCCTAAGGAGCAGTGTTCTACTCCTTAGGCGACAATTGTTCGTTGCACGATAATAGGGCTGCTGAATTGCACGAACAAGCACAGGGTGCTATTTCGTCAGATCAAGAATCCCTTGATAGATCGTATCAAATAATTGCTCTAATTGGTTCTCCTCAATACAGGAGAACGCAACACGCAGATCGGTATCGCCAAGAGCAATTGTGCCGACACCATACTGCTCGAGCAAGTGTGTGCGCAAGGTTTCGGCATGTACATTTTGAAGCTTCAAGCACATGAAATATCCGGAGTTGAATGGATAGTAGCTTAGCACATCTCCGTACTTGCCGCTGTCAAGCAGCTCCTTCACTTTGTTCGCACGCGCCTTCATCAGATTGAACTTGGCTTGCTTCTGCGCTCCGTACTCTGGAGAGTTCAGCGCATGGAGCACGAACGTCTGCGAAGGATGTGGGCCACTGGATATGGTAGCCCGAATGATTCCGATTGTCTTCTGCTCCAAGGCAGCGAGCAGTGCTTCGGACTCAGCTGCGTACGTGATGAAACCTACGCGGAATCCCCATACATACTCTTCCTTCGTAGCTCCATCGACCTTAATTGGCAGGATGTTAGGATGAATGGAAGCCAATTTGCCAAATAAGGATTCATGCATGGAGTCTTCGAAGAAGAGACCGAAGTAAGCATCATCTGTTACCACGACGAGACGCATGCCTGCTTCTGCTGCTTCAAGCAAGGCCGCAGCGATCTGCTCGCCTTCTTCTCTTCCAGGTGTATAGCCAGTTGGGTTATTCGGGAAGTTCAAGACAACGATTGCCTTACCCTTGTCCTTATTGGCAAGCAAGGCATCGCGAAGTCCTGCACTATTGAATTTCCAATTGTCATTATATAACGGATAGTAGACCATCTCTGCATTGCGGCGAATGCCGAACGTGAGCTCGTAGTTCTCCCAGTTCTTCTCTGGAAGCACCACAACATCGCCCTCATCCGCGAACAGATCCGCAACGATGCTGAGTCCATGCGTCAATGCATTCGTCACAATCGGATTGCTGATTGTTACATTGCTAAGCGATGGGTTCTCCGTAAGCATTTTTTCTTTCCATGCTTTGCGCAGTTCAGGCTTGCCTGCTGGCGGTGCATAGGGATAGATATCAGCAGGGTCATAGGCAGACAACGTATCCTGAATGACGCTGAGGTGCATTGGGGTATTGCCTTCCGTAGCGATGCCAATTGTGGCATTGAATGCCTTGGCCTTGCTTTTGGCTTCTGCTGATTGGCTCAGTATGCCTTCCTTCGGGAAGTAGATTTGCTGCGCGAGCCGGGAGAGCATGGCATAAATGTTGGGATTGTGCTGTTGAATTGTTTCGTTCAATTGTTGAGCCAGTTGATTCATGGCGTCCATCCTTCCACCATCATTGTAAGAGGGCCCATTCCATGCATGCATGGAATACGCCCTTGAAATACTTTCTTCATTATAGCATTATGGCTCTTCATTCGTCACGATGAATTGGTTATCATTACCTATAAGCGGCATGCAAATACGATACGCCTAATATTTGATGAGTAAAGAATGAGGTTCAAATTTTGCAAAAGTGATGGTACTATAGTGAAATAGTGCAAATTTTTCGAGCAATCCTACATGAAATTGACTTAATTATGATGGAGAAGAGACCATGTTAGAGAGAAAGAAGGGGGCACTACCGTGTTACAAGCATCGCCGACGCAGTACATTCTGAAGCCGGCTTGCGCGAAGATTACATGTGAACCGAACTGGAAATGGCAGAAGCGAGAGAAGCCAATGCCGAACTATGACCTGTTCTATGTATGGAATGGGGAGGGGGAGCTGACGCTGAATGGCGAAGTCTATGAGATTCGCAAAGGCAGCTGCTTCTTATTCCGTCCGGGGGATCACACATCCGCAACACATAATCCGCAAAAGCCGCTGACATTAACTTATATTCATTTTGATGTGGATGCATCATTGTCGGACATTCCCATGTCCTATCGAGAACTGCACGAAACGGTTGACTTCGAACATTTGCTTGCCAGATATGTGCGCTTGTTTTTGCGGGATACGTATGGTGCAGAGATTGAAGCTCAGCTTGTGCTGAAGCAGTTGATGATTCATCTGCTGCGCGCAGACAAGGAAGAGCCGGATGAGCGGAAGACGAGTCATCAGCTTGCGGAATCCATCCATGAAATTGCGAATTATATCAGGCAAAATCCGGGTGCCAATCATCGTATTCAGCATTTGGCGAAGCGAGCGCAGTTGTCCCCGCGTTATTTCTCAGTGAAGTTCAAGGAACTGATCGGGATGTCTGTGCAGACGTATATTATTCGTTCCCGAATTGAACGAGCGGAGCATCTGCTGCATCATGCTGGAATGAATGTGACGGAAGTGGCGGATGCATTAGGATACAGGGATATTTTCTTCTTCAGCCGCCAGTTTAAGCAATATACAGGACGGAGCCCGTCCGAAATTCGATAAAAGGATCATACAAGCTGCTCTGGGCACTATTGTCCCGGCAGCTTTTTTGTTAGATATGGTTTTGCTCTAAAAAAACGACATCCTTACTGCTTACATAATGATTAGAATTGTTAAGGAACGATAAATTCAGCACGAGGTTATCGACAAAAGGTGTTCACTAGTTTACCTTTAATAGTAGAAAGTATGAGTCGAATAAATATTCATTTTGTTGGAATGTGAGGGATTTACAAGAGATATATATAATGATAGAATTAAGACAATTAATTCCATAATAAGGAGGTGATGGAGTGGGTTCCATCAGTGCTGTTTATTCGACATTAGGAGAATTAATTCAACGTTATCGGTATGAACGGTCAATGACGCAGGCGAAGCTGGCGGAGTTGACAAGAATTAACCGAGGCAGCATCTCCAAGATTGAGAATGGGGACATTAAACGGCCTGATTACGCGACCATACAACCCATTATTTCCGTTCTGAACGTGCCCTTGCGCGAAGTGATTGATGCTTTGTCCTTGACTGACCATCGTTCAGACACTTGGTTCGGATTATTGCATAATTCAACATCGAGTGGGGATTACTCCTTGTCAGCTGAGATCGCTTCCTATCTATTAGCATCCCGCAATGAAGAGAGCGAAGTTCTGCTAGGCAAGCTTTTTCAAATAGTTCAGGAAATATCGAACAATAATGAGCTGAAGCTCTCATTACTGAACATCGTTATTACCTATGCACGAAGTCATGGAATTCAACGCTTCGTTGCGAGAGGAACTTTACATAAGTATTTAATTGAGCGGGACGATTTTTCGAAGATGGAGGCAACTTACCAAACTGGTCACTATGTACTCCATTATGTCGAATTTCTATCTCGTGAGGAGAAAGCCACTTTATATTACAAGCTTGGCGTTCATGCATATAATTTGGGGCTTTACAACGAATGCATAGAGTTATGCAAAAATGCAGTTATTCAAGAAGATGTTGAAAGCAGCTTTAGCGCATACTCTACTTTAGCAATTTGTTCGTCGTATTTTGAACTAGAGCAATATGATATGGCAGAGAAATATATGAAAACATTTAGTTTATTTAGTTTCCCTTTTGTGCAAGAAAATGTAGATTACTGGACAGCAAAACTGAATGAAAAAAAAGGAAACATTGAATTGGCAGTTTCTCAATTTCAGCAATGCTTAGATATTCCTTCGTATAAATTAAATGTTGTTAATTCGTTACTTAGATTATACAGGGTAAACAAAGATATAAATTCAGCAGCAAAACTCATTCAGAATGAACAAGAATACCTTATTCAGAGTGAAGACAACCCTATTTTTATTTCAGGTCGTGCTCATTATTTTTTGAACAAAGGAAAGTACCTTATAGATTCTAGTAAGGAGAATGAGGCTGTTGAGCACTTTATTATGAGTGCAAAATTGTTCTTTAGGTTGAATGAGACAAAAAAAATCTATGAATGTTTAGAGCTTATCTTCCGTCATATGAAGAATGTAAAAGATGATGATGGAATGATAAACAACAAAATGGAAAAGCTGTTTGAAGATTTGAAAAAATAAGGAGGGGAACTTTGTGAAAAAAAAGGCAACTAAAATTTGTGTTTCATTATTAGCGGTTTCTTTTTTGTTAATGCCATCACTAGTAAGTGGTTATGCAGACTCAAGCTATGTAAGAACTGTTAATTCAAGTGGTAATAATGTCAATCAAATTGATAAAATCGTAATGTTTGGTAGCGGTGAGGATTCAAGCCTTCCCTGGTAGTTAAAAAAGATGCTGTTTCTAGGACGCTAATCTTTAGCGTCCTTTTTGTTGTCTATAACGCATTGCAACAAATGTTGAACAGAGTCGAATATATCTTATTTCATAGAATTGTAGTGAAATAAGCAGAATGTTATATAATGACAATGATACATAATTGTCGGATAATAGAAGCAATCATGATTTATAAAAAGAGAATCATTATCGGGAGGCTAACACGATGCGGTTTTACTTTGACATCCCTACTAATGAAACCAGCTTGTCGGATGAAATGTTGCTAGACGAAATCGAAAAAGCCCGCGAGCAACTGCAGGAAGCGTTTGATGGTGGTAAAACATTTACTGACGCTGAAGTTATTGAGCTTAGTCAGCAACTCGATGAATATCTAGTTGAAATTCAAAAGAAAAGACTGCTTAAAAAGGCGATCATGGAGATTGATATTGCTGGATAGCTAGTGATTCATCTGATGGCTAATAACTATCCTGTAAGCGGAGGAAACATGCATGGGTTCCGATTTAGCACACGTGAAACTAGGGGAACTAATCCAATGTTACCGGAATCGGGAGAGTATGACACAACAAGGTTTCGCAAAAGAAGCAGGTGTAGATTATGAAAGTGTTATCGCAATCGAAAAAGGAGAAACACCACTAGATTATGCAGTGCTGCAGTCAGTCATTACAGTACTGCATATTCCGGTGGAAGAAATAGTGGCGGCTTTGCCGACAGAAGAGGTTAGTTCTGAATTATGGCTAGCCCTGTTGGTAGCATATTTACCAAGTAAAGATAGGCAAATACTCGTAGATATTCTTTTTCATTTGTTGGCTTGTCATGATACGGGAAATGAAGATTTGATATACAAGCTATATCATGCGGTTCAGCAAGTGGCAGATAACATTGAGTTGCGGCTTGAGTTACTGGATTATATCATCTCTTATGTCAAAACAAGAGATATGCAGTCTATTGTAACGAGAGGATTGTATTATCGCTATTTAGTGGAGCGGGACGATTTCAGTAGGATGGAGGAAACTTTCCAGTCTGGACAGGCTGTGCTTCACTACGTGGAGTTTCTCCCTCGTGATGATCGAGTGGTTTTCTATTACAAGTTAGGCGTACATGCCTTCCACATAGACCGCTTCTATGAAAGTATTGAGTTAGCTAAGCTAGGAATTGCTGAAGATAGCTCGGAGAGCACCTACAAAGCGTACTCCACCTTGCTTATTTGTTCATCCTATTTTCGACTTGAGGAATATGATCAGGCAGAAAAATATTTGAAAGTATTCAGTCAGTTTCCTTTCTCCTTTGTTCAAGAAAATGTCGATTTTTTAACAACCAAACTCCATGAAAAAAGAGGACACATCGAATTGGCAATTAGCCAATTGCAGAAATGTTTTACAGTGTCTTCTTATAAAATAAGCATTGTGAACTCACTTCTTGATTTGTATCTAACAAAAAATGATAGTACTTCTGCAAGGCAACTACTCCAGCAAGAACATGTATACCTCAATGTAAACTACTTAAATCCAAATTCAATATCAGGACACGCATATTACTACAAACTTAAAGGAAAATGGCTTCATCGATGGGGGAAAAACAGTGAAGCCATTGATTGCTATATCCAAAGTGTAAGCATGTTTGTTGAATTAACCGAAGCTGATGAAGTTTTATTACGAAAGATGGAGCGCACACGGTTGAAGATGATGAATGCAGCCAAAACGGGACGGAATTTAACAGACGTCTCTGTTGTGCAGCTCAGTCAAGAGCTTGATACCTATATCGTTGAAATACAGAAAAAAGGGATATTTAAGAATTATCTATTAAGAGATTAATGAAAAAGAAGCACAATTGATCTCTTTTGTTTCCAGATGGAGATTCACTCACGATTCATCAAGAAAGTGTAATGGAGGATACATGCATGGGGGTTGTAAAACCGAGAAATGAGACCTTGGGGGAATTGATTCGCTCATATCGACATGAATGGAATATATCCCAGCAGGAACTTGCGAACAGGACTGGCGTAACTAAAAAGAGAATTTCGTTCCTGGAATATGGCGGAGCTCCACGAGATTATGCTATCCTACAACCCATTTTCTCTATTTTACATATACCTGCTCATGAAGTCGTAAGTGCTCTTGCCGCTACAAAGATTCAATCGGAGATATGGTTCTGTCTGCTGCAACAACTCGTGTTGTCTGAAGACGATATCTCACTGGCTAGAGAAGTAATGGTTCATCTAATGGCCTCTCAGGACGAGAATTCTAAAGTGCGTTTTGGGAAGATATTAAGCATCGTACAGCAAGGATCAGGCAACTTAGAGTCTCGGCTAGAATTAATGGATGATGCAATCATATATGCCCAAAGGCAAGGCTGGCAGACATATGTTGCAAAAGGATTGTTCTATCGGTATTTAGTGGAACGGGATGATTTCAGTAAAATGGAGGAAACCTATCATTCGGGGAAGCAGGTACTTGCCTATGCTGAAGATCTGACCTGCGAAGATCGTGTTATTCTATATTACAAGTTAAGTGTTCACGCTTATACACTGCGCAAGTATAATGACAGTATTGAATTCGGTAAACTACTGCTGACCTGTGATAAGACAGAGAGTACCTATAAAGCTTACTCCATTTTACTGATTAGTTCTTCTTACTATTATAAATCTCAATTTGAATTGGCAGAGAAGTACCTCAATCGTATTCGATTGACACGCTTCCCGTTCCTGAAGGATCATGTAACTTTAATGCAGGCCAAGTTTCATGAACAACGGGGAGAAACGGAATCAGCTATCTACCATTTGCAGCTGTGTATGGAGTCATCGACTTACAAATTAAATATTGTAAACTCACTACTTCATATCTATCTTCAACAACGAGATATAGATGCAGCACAACATTTGCTCCAAGGTGAATCAGACTATCTGGAAGAAGACTTCTCCAATCCTATGAAAATCAATGAACTTGCAAACTATTACATTAACAAAGGGAAAGTTATGAGCGGAATAAATAGACAGAAAGAAGCTATCGATTATTTCAAAAAGGGGATATCCATGTTCACTAGATTAACGGAAACGGATGAGGCCTTGCTGAGACAATTGGAGCAGACACGATTAAACATGATCAGTGCTGTAACGGATGGCCGGAATCTGACAGATGCTACTGTCGTTCGTCTTAGTCAAGAGCTGGACGGTTATATTGTGGAATTTCAGAAAAAGAGCATTTTAAAAAGAGCAGTGTTAACTACTTAAAGAAAGTTATAGCGCTTTTCTTTAGTAGTCGGTGCCTGAGAAAATGAGCACAGAAAAAGGGGCTTTTCCAATTGCCATGGTTCATGGCCTATGGAAAAGCCCCTTTTCAGTAAGATGCTATGGAACGCAAGTAGGGTTAGCTCTGTGTCTTCTGTACGCGTTCAGTCTTCGCATGGAACGTCCCCAAGCAATCTCCCATTCTAACCTTGGCGCCGAGCGCTAATCCCTCCAGGGGCTCGAATGTATTCGTTTCTGTCAGCAGCACAACGGTTGATCCGAATTCAAAATAGGCAAGATCCTGCCCCTTCTCATAGCTGGACTTCACTTTATCATCCGAATAACGGATGCTGCTCACATTGAGTGCCCCAACTTTCACAACCGCTACTTCACCTTGTCCATGTCGTATGTACGTGATAAGTCGTTCGTTGCGGCTAAGTACACGCGGCATATGATGCAGACCAAAATCATTTACTGGATAGACACGCCCAGGCACATGTTCGCTCTCCACAGTGGTCCCCGTAACGGGGGCGTGAATACGATGATAATCGGAAGGACTTAAATACAGCACGAAGCAATAGCCATGACTATATTTTTGTCGATGAGGAGAGTGGTTCAGCATCTCATCGAGAGTATAATCCTGCCCCTTCACATTAAATATACTGCCTTCCTGAATTGGCCCCATACCTGTAATCACTGCATCTACAGGGCTAGCAAGCTGGTCTTCTGCAGCAGAAATAGGACGCATATCTGGCTTAAGCTTGCGAGTGAAGAATTCATTCAAAGTCCCGTATTGATCCATAGGCTTCTCAGCTTCCTCAACACGGATATTGTACGTCTTCGCAAAGGTTGGAATAAATCGGCGGCTTAATCCGGAGTTGGCGAAGCGGCCTGCGATGCGAGATACCCACTTGCGTGAGGATAATTCAGTTAGTAGCCGTAAAAATCTTTTTTTCATTGTTAATTAATCACCTGGTTTATAAGACACCTGAATTAAGGGCGTCCTGTATTTTTCAACCTCAAGAAACAGAATAAGAAGCATGTTTCCTGTGGACTATCTTGACACAGAACGCCATCATTTTCAATATGATCCTACACAACGCTAAGAATAAAGAGGGTTATTGACTTGCTTGACGAAGCAGAGATGCGCCATAGGCAATGGGATTCACATAGGTTGCTCTCCAACATTCAAGTAAATTAGCCTCACGAAAACTGTAACGTTGATCTCGTCCATTGCATTCGATAAATAAAGGAATTCCATCAGGAGAGATCCCGATATCTAGTCCTAAATCTGCAAGATGGGGCAGGGTGTGTGATAGCCGTGAAGCGACATCTAAGGAGAAGCGGCTGATTCGTTCGCGAAGGATATCAAGCGGAATATAAGGCAGTGCAGAAGCTGCCAGCAGTTCAAATGGATAGACTGTTCCGCCTTGAGCTACGTTCGTGACGAATGTATGCGATGGTGCAACCTTGCCCACGATTCCTGTGATTTTCCATTCTCCGGTTCCGTCTCGTTGTACGGATACACGCAGATCGAAGGGTCTACCCTTATAGCAAACGAGCGGCAAGAGCTGTTGAACCAAAAAGGCCTTCTTCAGCATTTGGGACCTCACGGATGCGGGCAATTTCCCCTCAGGCATCTCGACGGTTCTCCACTTACGGCCCCCTGTTGACGTTCGCAGCATGTAGGTCGTTCTCCACCCTTTGCTTGTTCGCTCAATTTTGGTGAGCCCTCGTCCTATGCTGCTGTTATTAGGCTTCAGTACAATCGCGTCATAGCGTTCCATGAGTCTGGCGATAGAAGAACGAGTTGCGAGGGTTGTGTCTGGCAAATGTGGGGCGATCATATGATCTGCCTTGAGTACGTTGTGAATGCTCATTTTGCCGTATCGATTGACCTCGTTGAATAAGATAATATTCGCTTGAACCAGAGAGCGGATACGCGCGCGTGAAGTGGGACGCAAATAAATCGCTCGGTTATGAATGACTCGTGGAATAGGCATGCGTCGGCGAACATAACCAGTCGGCCCTTTTACATATGCGGCTACTTCCATTCGACGGGTATTTACATCTTCAATTCGGAAGAAGCAAGGGATGATTCCGTTCTGACGCGCAGCTTCTTCATAGAACAGGATAGCTTCGTGCTTCGTCTTGCCACGGATGAGTCCACGCAGCAAGGGAGCATTGAACAAAATGCCGATTCGATTATCGGACATGGTCATACCTCCTTAGGGGCAAAAATGCGATATACAAATAGCCATTGGCGATAATGCATCGTATGTATGTCCAGTATTGGCGGTATGGACGAGTGGATGAAGGCATAATGACTAAATTTGATGCTTGGCTAAGCAGATGAGGAGGAACGAAATGCATCTTCAGAAGGTGGCTGTCATTACGCCAGGAACATTCCCGATTCCTTCTGGATCGAGCAGTTCCGTTGAGCGAGTCGTGGAGCATGTGGTAAGCAAGGCTGCTCAGCGAATAGATGCACGAATTTATGCAAGACTGTGGAGCGGCCAGGAAGAGATAGACACGGTTCGGGGTGTTCCTTGTGTTCGAATTCGAGCGAGCCATGCACGGATGTACGTGCAGGGGGTTATTCGCAGCATGGCTCAGTTCATGCCTGATACGATTCAAATTGAGAACCGTCCCCGATTTGTTCTCCCTATCAAGCGTTCCTTTCCCAATGCCCAAATCATATTGAATCTTCACTCCGTCACCTTCATGAGCCGTAAGCATATTCCCCTGAAATTATTAAGGTCATCACTTCGAGCGGCAGATCGGATTTTCGTCAACAGCCGCTATTTATATCGCAAAGTTGCAGCAGTCTGTCCAAGTTGTGCTTCGCGAATCGTAGTGAATACATTAGGAGTTGACCAAGAGCGATTCCGCTCTAAATGGACGGAAGAAGGAATGCAGCGTTCTGAAGCAGGCAAGGACATGCTAGGTTGGGCGGATCGCAAAATCATTCTATATGTCGGGCGTCTTATTCCCTTAAAGGGAGTTCATCATTTATTGAAGGCCATTCCGCGTGTCATTGCGAGGCAGCCTAAGGCGCTATTTGTCATCGTCGGCAGCGCGTTTTATGGATCTGCACGGAGAACCGTCTATGTGCGTAAGCTTGAGCGTTTGGGCAGAGTGTATCCGAAGCACGTTAGATTCGTCCCTTATGTATCCCATGAACAAATACCGGATTGGTATTTGCTAGCGGATGTTGTAGTCATGCCTTCGGTCGAGAAGGAGGCATTCGGTTTAGTCAATGTGGAAGCGATGGCTTCTGGAGTCCCTGTACTTGCAACACGTGTCGGAGGCATTCAAGAGGTTGTTGCAGACGGGATTACAGGCGTGCTCGTGCGGCCGTTTCGGCTAAGCATACGGCTTGCGAATGAACTAAACCGGTTATTGGATGATGATGAACGAAGAAAGAGAATGGGGGAAGCGGCTGTGGAACATGTACAGAATCATTTTACATGGGACAAAACAGCCGAGCGGTGGGCTAACGAAATAGGCGCTCCTGCAGAGCAATAGATTCATACGTATAGGCGAGTGTCGGGGAGAGCACTGGGTGCATATGATGGATTAGGTGTAGGTAGAAGCCCATCGGAAAGGAGAGAGTGCAGCGTGAAAAAGAAAAAAGGGAGCTTGTCCCCGAAAGGAAAGAGGCCTTCCTATTATGTAGATAATCCGAATAGGTCGGAACTGAAAATGTTGGATCGATTATCGAAATCTAAGCCTAGTTCGGATCAATTATCGAAATCTGAGCCCCATTTGGATCAATTATCGAAATCTAAGCCCGATAGTGTTGCACAGTCCAAGAAAGCTAACATCAATGCGTTTGCGACAGCACAGGAAGAAATGAACCATCTGATGAAACAAGCAAAGCTGGCTCTTCAGCAGGCAAAGAGAGGCAATGTTGCCATGAAGCAGCCCACAGCAGGTGAAGGTTCTTCGAAGTCGAAGACACCATCTTTGGATGCCCATGTAAGTAGAGAAGAGAACATACCAACGCCTGTACCTCCATTCACTATATCCCCAGACATTGAGCATAGCGAGCAGAAGGCGCAGTCCACTCAAGTTTCGGAAGTCGAAGCTTCCACACTCACTGGCGTAAACGCACCTTCATCGAAGCAAGCAGATAGCAAGCTTTCGAAAGCAACCCGCACAGAAAAGAAGAAGACTAAAAATCCATCAAAGCCTATTAGAGGAACGGTGTCCCAAGATGTAGAGGTTGAAGCTTCCTCAGTTGATGCTTCCTCTATGGACACACTCCATGTGCTTGAAAACAATCCAGTTGAGCAAACGGAGCAGAAGGTAGACGTTGATGCAGTAATAGCTGTGCAGGCAGAGAAGGAAAAACGGCTTTTCGAGAAGAGAAGCATTTTCCGGCCAAAAGCGATTGTATATACCGATGATATCGTGGATGAGGCTGTTACCAATGAGAAACTGGCTGCGTATTCGATAAGCGGATCCAAGATTAAACGTGAGAGCATTGATTCTGATGCGCTAAAGGATCATTCTGTCACATCGATTAAAATTGCAGATGAAGCAATCACTGGCGGGAAGATCGCTCCTGATTCGATTATGGGTGAGCACCTCATTCGCAATGCGATTTCAGGCAGTAAAATTCGAGATCGTTCTATTACAGGAGGCAAAATTAAGGACGGCAGTATAACCTCCGAGAAGCTGGCTGATAAGACGATCGATTCTGATAAATTAGCGGAAGGCTCTATTCATACGAAGCATTTGAGCGAACTAATCATCTCGAATGAATTGATTCAAGACCAATCCATAACCTCTGAAAAGATACGCAGCGGTGCGATCCATACGGAAAACTTGGCCAATGGCGCTGTGGACACATCCAAGCTTAGTGATGATGTAGTCACGAATTCGAAGCTGCGGAATCATGCTGTAACGAGCGATAAAATAGCCCCCTCTAGCATTGTTAGCGACCATTTAGCTGATGAAATTATTGTGAGTCGTATCATCGCTGAACGTGCTGTTGAGAGTCGACATATTGGTTCCAACCAAATTGAAGGCTCCCATCTTACCCCGAATATGATTAGCAGCTATCATCTTCAGCCTCAATCAATTCATTCGATCCATCTTGCAGCAGAAACAGTTCAATCTGCCCATTTGCAGAAGGAAGCGGTCCATCAGAAGCATGTGCGCGAAGGAGAAATTCATAGCTGGCATTTGCACGAGCAGGCTGTAACGACAGATAAATTAGCGGATCAATCAGTCGCAACAGCAAAGTTGATAGATCAAGCTGTCACTTCCACCAAAATCGCCGATCAGAGTATTACTTCGCAAAAAATTGCAGATGCCATGATTCAGTCTCGTCATGTTGTCAAGCATGCAATAAACACGCAGCAGATCGCACCACTTGCCATAGTCGGTCTTCATATTCAGGAAGAGGCGATCGGCGGGGAGCATATTGAGCAAGATAGCATTGCAAATCGGCATGTGCAGGACGGGGCAATTGATAAGCGTACGATTACTTCAGGCGCAGTAGAAGGGAGACATTTAGTCGCGAATGCTGTTAACACAGCGCATCTCGTAGATGAGGCAGTGACAACAAGCAAGTTGGGTGTACACAGCGTTACCTCTTTGCAGCTCGCTGATGAGGCGGTTACTCGTCAAAAGCTGACGAATCAAAGTGTGACGGCTGAGATATTGGCTGACGATAGCGTAACTTCCCGTCACATCAGTGCGGGTGCAGTAGGGGCCAAGGAAATAGAGCTGTACTCCATCAAGGATGAACATATTTCACCAGGAGCAATTAGCGAAGAACATATCCGAGCTCAATCGATTGATGCGGCTATGCTGAAGCAAGAAGCGGTAACGAGTGAGAAGATTGCTCCGCATGCTGTACGAGACAGACACATAGGTTCATCCTCCATATACTCCCATCACTTGGCTGATCATGTGGTTACATCCCTCAAGTTGTCCCCAGAGAGTGTATCCAGCGACAAGTTAAGTGATATGTCGGTTACATCCAGCAAGCTTGCGAATAAGAGTGTTACTTCTGAGAAATTAGCAGCGGGCAGTGTAGAATCCATCCATTTGACAAAAGGTGCAGTAAGCTCGGAAGCAATTGCCTATGAAGCTGTTGAGGCGGAGCATCTTGCTCCCGGATTGGTATCAGGCAAGCATGTAGAAGCGCAGGCGATTGACACCTATCAGCTTGCAGAACAGTCGGTAACGGCCTCCAAGCTGGCTCCAGGGTCAGTGGAAGGGACACATATTCAGCCACAGGCTGTTGCGGACGAACACTTGGCATCTGGGGCAGTTCGTATTGAACATCTCGATGATGAATTGTTTACGATGTTGAATAATCTCGTCAATCCCCCACCAGCAGAGCCCATAATCATTGGATCGTCTCAACTTGAACCATTTGCTGTAATGAAAGACCATATAGGGCCCAATGCTATCCATGCAAAACATATATCAGTAGCAGCTATCCATGGATCTCATCTGGCGGCAGGAGAAATAAACAGCCAGCATATGGCCAGCGGCTCGATTGATGAGACGCATCTCGTAGCGAATGCTGTGCATGGGCATCATCTTGCCCCGGAGAGCGTAGAATCGATTCATGTGCAGCCGGAGTGTATCCAAGCTCAGCACATGAGCCAAGGAGCAATAAGCTCGGAGCACGTGAGCCAAGGAGCAATAACAGCGGAGCATGTGAGCCAAGGAGCAATAAGCTCGGAGCACGTGAGCCACGGGGCAATAAGCTCGGAGCACGTAAGCCACAGGGCAATAAGCGCGGAGCATGTGAGCCAAGGAGCGATAACTGCGGAGCACGTGAGCCACGGGGCAATAACATCGGAGCACGTGAGCCAAGGAGCGATCACTGCGGAGCATGTGAGCCACGGGGCAATAAGCTCGGAGCACGTGAGCCACGGGGCAATAAGCTCGGAGCATGTGAGCCAAGGAGCGATAAGCTCGGAGCATGTGAGTC